>CAXIRU010000020.1:0-68954 GCA_964031875.1 Acidovorax facilis | reverse complement strand
ACGTGCACGCGCCATTGCTCGGCCTCGGCGCGCATCCGTGTGGTCATTTCTTGCGGCGTGGATGAGCGTGCCGTCATGCCGAATTCGGCGAGGCCACGCACGAAGTCCGGCTGGGCCACGGCGGCGCGCACGCTTTCGGTCGCGCGCTGAATGGTGGCTGCCGGGGTGCGTGCGGGTACAAACACGCCGAACCATTCGGTCATATCCAGTGCAAAGCCTTGCTCCCGGTAGGTGGGCAGGTCGGGGGCAAAGGTACTGCGCTCTGTGCCCGAGACGGCCAGCAGCCGCAGTCGACCGGACTTGAGGTGCGGCAGGTAGCTGCCCAGCACCGTCGAATAGGCCGCCACCTGGCCTCCCATCAGGTCTTGCAGTCCGGGTGCGTCGCCCCGGTAGGCGATGTGGGTGAATTCAATACCCGCCAATTTGCCCAGCACGCTGCCGACCAGGTGGGGCGTGGAGCCAGAGGCAGGCGAGCCAAAGTTGGCCTTGCCCGGATTGGCTTTGGCCCATGCGACGAAATCCTGCAGCGTGCGGACGGTATCGGGTACGGCCGACCCGACAGCCAGGGCAAACGGAAAAGTACAGACCATGGACACGGGGGCGACATCTTCCGTGGCGTAGGGGAGCTTGCGGTAGGTGTAGGGGTAGACGGTGAACGGAGAGGGGGGCGACAGCAGCATCGAGGTGCCGTCAGGCGTCGCATCCTTGAGCGCGGTCACCGCGATCTGGGCGCCGGCCCCGGGTTTGTTGTCCACCAGCACGTTAGCCGCGTAGGTGCCGCGCAGCTTCTCGGCCAGACGCCGTGCCACGTTGTCGGTGCTGCCGCCGGGCGGAAAGCCCACCAGCAAGCGGGCCTGGTCGGGTTGTTGTGCGTGTGTGGCCTGGACCAGGCCTGCGCCCAGCGTAGCCAGGGCGGAGAGTTGGGCGGTGAACTGTCGGCGGGTTGTCATGTTTGTCTCCTAGGTTGGCTGTGCCATCGCTGTGGCGCGCTGGCACTGTGCCCGAGAGGGCCGTACGCTGCTTGCCAATTGCTGCGGTGGGTATCGCAAAGCTGCGGACTTAGGGGAAAACCTGGGGGGCCGCGCTGCGGTGGCGATGCCAGATGGAAGAAACCTTGCGGGCTACGAGCGGCGGTAGTCCGAAGGCGTCACGCCCCAGTGGCGTCGAAAGGCGTGGCTGAAGTGGGCTGCAGACGGGTGGCCCGTCAGCAAGGCAATTTCCAGCAGGGGTTTGCGTGACTCGCGCACCAGTCGTGCCGCCAGCTCCATGCGCTGAAATTGGATCCAGGCATGGGGCGTGGTGCCAAACGACACCTTGAAGGCCCGCGCAAAGTGAAAGGGGCTGAGGCCTGCGATGTCTGCGAGGCGCGCCACGGGCCAGGGCTCATGCAGGCCGGCCATCACCGCCTCGGTGAGCTGGCGCATCTGGCGCGAGGTGAGCGTGGCACCGGTGCGAGGGCGTTCGCCGGGCAGAGCGTAGTTTTCGACGAGGTGGATCGCAAGGCCCATCGCGATGTGTTCACCAAATGCGGGTTGCAACGAGGCATTGTTGTCCAGCGATGCCAGAAGCAGATCGGCAAAGGCCGCGAGCACCGGGTCTTTGCGGCCGAAGCACTGGCCCAGTGCCACCTCGCCGCCTGCCGCCCGCTGCAGCCACGCGGGGGCCAGGTCGATATGGATGTTGTCGCGCACAGCCGAGCTGCGCCAGAAGCTCGGGGTATCGCCGGGCAGAATCACGGCCTCGCCACGCTGCCACAGCGTCTGTCCTACCTGGTCTCCATGGCGCTGCAGAAGCCGGGTGGGGGCGCCCCTGCGCACAAGGATGACGCAGTTGCTGTGGGCGGGCACGTACAGGTCGCCTACGGGGCCGACTTGGTGCCACACGGCAAGGCCCTGCCAGGGGCGCCCGGCGCTGGAGCGGTGAACGTGATCCGGCAGCGCCTGCCAGGGGTGATCCAGGCGGTTGTCCGCCAGGGCTTGCCAGCGCACTGCGTCAAAACCTTCGATGGCGAGCGGAGTATGGTGGGCGGTGAGGGACGGCGTCATGGTGAAGATGGGCAAAAGGGGAGCCACCAGCGGCCTATCGTAGAGGGTTCCAGGTTCCGGGGACCTGTGTTTCCTGTCGGACTGAGCGGTGGTCGGACAGCGCCCAGGGGGCAGGTGTCAGCAGGGGCTTGACAGCCTCGTTACACTGAAAATATGCCCCTGGGTGGGGCACTGCGCCATGCAGCGCAAGTATTTGATTCCCTTGAAAGACAGATTTATGGCACTGATCCCCGTCACTATCCTCACCGGCTTCCTGGGCTCGGGCAAAACGACGTTGCTCAAGCGCCTCTTGAGCGAAGCCCATGGCCAGAAGATCGCCGTGATCGAGAACGAGTTCGGCGAAGAAAACATCGACAACGACATCCTTGTCACCGAGTCCAAGGAACAGATCGTGCAGATGAGCAACGGCTGCATCTGCTGCACCATCCGCGAAGACCTGCGCGAGACGCTGCAACTGCTGGCCGCCAAGAAGCGCAAGAACCTGCTCGAATTCGACCGCATCGTGATCGAGACCACCGGCGTGGCCGACCCGGGCCCGGTGGCGCAGACTTTCTTCATGGACGAAGAGATTGCTGAAACCTACCTCATCGACTCGATCATCACGCTGGTGGACGCCAAGCATGCGCCACAGCAGCTCAATGACCGGCAGGAAGCACGCCGCCAAGTGGGGTTTGCGGACCAGATCTTCCTGTCCAAGACCGATCTGGTGTCCCAGGACGAGACGGAGGCGCTCATCCACCGCCTCAAGCACATGAACCCGCGCGCGCCCATCAAGGCCGTGCATTTTGGCGAAGTGCCGCTCAAGGAGGTGCTGGACCTGCGGGGCTTCAACCTCAATGCCAAGCTGGACATCGACCCGGACTTTCTCAAGGAAGACGGAGATGGTCATGACCACCACGGTCATGACCATGACCACGGCGAGCACTGCAGCCACCCCTCACACCAGCATGAGCATGCCCATGGCCACCACCATCACCACGACGATGATGTGAAGAGTTTTGTGTACCGCTCGGACCGCCCGTTCGATCCAGCCAAGCTCGAAGACTTCCTGGGCGCCATCGTCAATATTTACGGCCCGCGCATGCTGCGCTACAAAGGGGTGTTGAATATGAAGGGAACGGAGCGCAAGGTCATCTTCCAGGGGGTGCACCAGCTCATGGGCAGCGACCTGGGCCCCCAGTGGGCCGAGGGCGAGCCGCGAACCAGCAAGATGGTCTTTATCGGCATTGATCTGCCCAAGGACATCTTTCTGCAGGGGTTGGAGCAAAGCCTGGCCTGACCCAGGCGCGGGGTGCGCGGGGGGCGATGGCGCCCGTTTTGTGTTGTATCTGCAACGTTTTCGTTTGCGTCAGCCCAGGTCGATACAATCGCGCCCCGGTAAAACCCCGGAAGGCTTGCCGCCCGCCCTTGGCTGCGAATGCAGTCAGGGCCTGCCCGTACTGCGAGGAGACCAGGAAGTGAAAGCCGACACCAGCAAATCCAAGGGGGCCGCCAAGGCAACCCCTGCCGCAGCGAAAAGCGCTTCCGCCCCCGTGGCACCCAAAGTTGCTGCCAAGGCTGCTGCGTCACCCAAGGTGGCAGTGCCGCCCCCCGTGGTGGCGCCTGCTCCGGAACCTGTGCTGCAAGCAGGTTCGCAGGTACCCGTGCGCACAACCCGGCCTTCTTCCCGATTGGCCCAATTGACCGTACCATCCATGGCACAGACAGTGGCTTCGACCGCTGCCAAAGCCAGTTACTTACACACCATGCCCACGACCGCGCAAGCACAGCCCACCTACACGGCTGCCAAAAAAGACCCCAAGCTGGCGAACAACTGGAAAACCAAGTCCGCCGCTGAGTTGACTGACGCTGAAGTCATTGCCATGCCTGACAGCGAGTACATGAACGACAAGCAGATGGCGTTTTTTCGCCTGAAGCTGGTGCAGCTCAAGCAGGACATCCACAACAGCGCTGGCGAAACCACCGAACACCTTCGGGAAGATACCGTGGTGGTGCCCGACCCGGCCGACCGCGCAACCATCGAAGAGGAACACGCTCTGGAACTGCGCACGCGTGACCGTGAGCGCAAGCTGCTCAAGAAGATCGAGCAGTCCATCGCCCGCATCGATGCGGGGGACTATGGCTACTGTGACGAAACCGGCGAACCCATCGGTGTGGGCCGCCTGATTGCGCGCCCCACCGCCACCTTGTCCCTCGAAGCGCAACAGCGCCGCGAACTCAAGCAAAAGATGTTTGGTGATTGACCGGGCCTTTCGGCCTGATCAACCCCCAATCCACCCTGAGCCATGAGCAAGGAAGAAACCACCCCCGGAGGCCTGCTGTCGAAGGTGGTTCGGTTCGTGAAGAACCCGACGGTGAACTGGACCGAACTGGATTCCCTCCAGGACGACCGGGAGAGCCAGTACAGCAAGCAGATGCTCAAGGAGATGATCGAGCGCAAACGCCGCAACGACTTCGTGCGGCGCCGCGAGTTCGATCAGCTGCGCAAGCTGCGTCAGCGCGAGGTGCTGCAGGGCCAGCGTGTGGAAGACGCTGCAGGGCGCCCCTCGTTCTTTCAGAGCAGCATGGCCTCACCCGACGAGCGGGCCGTCACGCTCAAGAAGATCGACGAGATCGAAGCGCAGATGTCGCAGCAGTGGTGGAAGAGCAAGCAAGGCGCCGAGGCGCCCACCCAGCCTGGAGTGATGCCCTCTGCTGCTGCCGCTGCGACCACCGCAGCGTCTGATTCCGCCCATGCCAGGGCGTACGCGCCCACCACGCCCGGCAGTCTGCCGGCGCCTCTCGACAACAAAGCCGGTGTTCAGCCACTGTTTGCCGATGACAGCATGGCCATTGGCCGGTTTGGCGGCACCGATGCGCCAATGCTGGCAGGCGCAGGTCCTGGCGAAGCGTCCTTCAGCCTTGCGGCGGCGACTGCGGCAACGCCAGCGCCCGCGTCCGAACCGGAGGAATTCGTGCACGAACCCGATTTAGAAGAAGCCGCCATCCGGTTTGCCAACGGCGACCACCTTGGCGCGGAGTCTGGCCTGCTTGATGTACTGGCCCAACACCAGCAGGACGCGCCGGACGACCAGCTCGAAATTTGGATGACGCTGTTTGACCTGTACCGTGCGATGGGTCAGCACGACCGCTTTGACAGCCTGGCCATCGATTTTGCCGCCCAGTACAGCCGCTCTGCGCCTCTGTGGTTTTCCATGCCGGAGCAACTGGGGATGGCACCCCCCGCAACGGCAGCGGCTTCCGGCACCCTGGAGGCGCCTGTGGCGGGTGCTGTGCGCCGTGATTTCAGCTGGAATGCGCCGCCCACGCTGGCTGTGTCTTCGGTGGCTGCACTCCAGGCTTCGTTGGCGCGCGCCGCATCGCCATGGACGCTCTCCTGGGCGCGCCTGGGTGCCATCGATGATGCAGCCGTGCCACTGCTGGCGGACCAGTTCTCGCAGTGGGCGGAGCGCGATGGGCAGTTGGTGTTCTCGGGGGTTGAAAAACTCAACGCGCTGCTCGATGCCAAAACCCAGTCGGGCGACCGCGCCACCAGCCCCGAGTGGTGGCGCCTGCGCATGGCGGCGCTGCGGCTCATGGGCAAGCCCGATGAGTTTGAGCTGGTTGCGCTGGATTACTGCGTGACCTATGAAGTCTCGCCGCCTTCCTGGGCGTCCCCGCGCTGCGGGTACTCGGACAACGAGGGGGTGTCCTCGGGTTCGGCGCCTCTGGCGGCAGACAGCGACTTCATGGCCTCTGACCTGGGCGAACTCTCTGCCCCTGCTCCGCTCGATACGGGCCCTGTGGCGCAGCTCAGCGGCCACATCGATGGGGATGCCACACCGCTGTTGGAGCCTTTCCAGGCCTTTTTGCGCCCAGGGGTGCCGCTGACGATTGCCTGCGACAAGCTCATTCGTGTGGATTTTGCGGCTGCGGGCTCGGTGCTCAACTGGGCGGCCGAGCAGCAGAGCCACGGCCATGTGATTCAGTTCCACAACCTGCAGCGGCTGGTGGCGATCTTCTTCAATGTGATCGGCATCAATGAGCATGCCTGGGTGGTTCCCAGGAAGAACTGACTTCCCCTGAGTCGCTGAGCGCATCCTAACCTTCGCCGCAGGCGTTGACCTTTCGAGGGCTTGCGAGCCTGCGCCGGTGGGCTTGGGGTTTCTTCGCTCGGCCCTTCTACTGCCACGCTGAAGCGAGGCGTCCCGGCGCTGCAGGTGTCGGTCTGTGCCCGCGGCATGCGCGACTTCTGCCTGGCTTGAAAGCGGCCTTCGCGCCCCCAATTGCCGCAGCTATGGACTCATCTCACAACACCCCGGTGTTTCACGGCACCACCATCCTCAGCGTGCGACGCCAGACGCCGGCGGGCATCGAGGTCGCCATTGGCGGCGACGGCCAGGTCACCCTGGGCAACATTGTGGTCAAGGGCACTGCGCGCAAGGTACGCAAGCTCTACCACGGCAAGGTGCTGGCTGGTTTTGCTGGCGCCACGGCCGATGCCTTCACCTTGTTCGAGCGCTTTGAAGCCAAGCTGGAAAAACACCAGGGCCACCTCACCCGCGCCGCCATCGAATTGACCAAGGATTGGCGCACCGACCGCGTGCTGCGCCGCCTCGAAGCCATGCTGGCCGTGGCCGATGCCAGTGCCTCGCTCATCATCACCGGTAACGGTGACGTTCTGGAGCCCGAGCAGGGCATCGTGGCAATCGGTTCGGGCGGTGCCTATGCGCACTCGGCGGCCAAGGCGCTGCTCAACCACACCGACCTGTCTGCGCAGGACATCGTCAAAAAATCGCTGGAGATTGCCGGCGAGCTGTGCATCTACACCAATATGAATCACACCATCGAGACCTTGCAGGCTGGGTGATTTGCAGAGCGGCTCTCTCGCCATCTTTGATATCTTTTTGATAGCTGCTAGCGCTTGATGAATAAGCGCTAGGGCCTAATTTGACTGGAATTTTTTGCCATGTCGTCCATGACCCCCCAGGAAATCGTTTCCGAGCTGGATCACCACATCGTGGGCCAGGGCAGCGCCAAGCGCGCCGTCGCCATTGCTCTGCGCAACCGCTGGCGCCGCCAGCAGGTGGAGGGCAGCCTGCGCCATGAAATCACGCCCAAAAACATCCTCATGATCGGCCCCACCGGCGTGGGCAAGACCGAGATTGCGCGCCGCCTGGCGAAGCTCGCCGATGCACCCTTCATCAAGGTCGAGGCGACCAAGTTCACCGAAGTGGGCTATGTGGGCAAGGATGTGGATTCCATCATCCGTGATCTGGCGGAGATGGCGGTGAAGCAGACCCGCGAGTCCGAGATGAAGAAGGTGCGTGCCCGCGCCGAGGATGCCGCAGAAGAACGCATCCTGGATGTGCTGATTCCTCCGGCCCGGGCTGCGGCAGGCACCGAGCCGGCCGCCGACAACACGGCCCGCCAGGTCTTTCGCAAAAAACTGCGCGAAGGGCAACTGGCCGACAAGGAGATCGAGATCGACGTGGCCGAAGCCCGCCCGCAACTCGAAATCATGGGCCCGCAGGGCATGGAAGAAATGGCCGAGCAACTGCGCGGCATGTTCAGCCAGATGGGGCAGGACAAGCGCAAGACCCGCAAGCTCAAGATCGCCGAGGCCCTGAAGCTCATCACCGACGAAGAGGCCGCCAAGCTCGTCAACGAGGAAGAGATCAAGACCCGTGCCGTGCAAAACGCTGAGCAGAACGGCATTGTCTTCATCGACGAGATCGACAAGGTGGCGGCACGTCAGGAAACCAGCGGTGCGGACGTGTCGCGCCAGGGCGTGCAGCGCGACCTGTTGCCCTTGGTCGAGGGCACCACGGTGTCCACCAAGTACGGCATGATCAAGACCGACCACATCCTGTTCATCGCATCCGGTGCGTTTCACCTGTCCAAACCCAGCGACCTGATCCCGGAACTGCAGGGTCGCTTCCCGATCCGGGTGGAGCTGGAGTCGCTCTCGGTCAAGGACTTCGAGGCCATCCTGACCCAGACCCACGCATCCTTGGTCAAGCAGTACCAGGCCTTGTTGGCCACCGAAGGCGTCACGCTCGAATTCGCGCCGGAGGGCATTACGCGCCTGGCGCACATTGCCTTTGAAGTGAACGAGCGCACCGAAAACATTGGCGCACGCCGCCTGTCTACCGTCATGGAGCGCTTGCTGGACGAAGTGAGTTTTGATGCGGCCCGCCTATCGGGTCAGACCATCACCATTGATGCTGCCTATGTGGATGCCCGCCTGCAGACACTGAGCCAGGACGAGGACCTTTCGCGCTACATCCTGTGACCACTTCGGCAGGCCTTGAGAGGTCACTTTCATAGGCCTCTCTAAGTGCTTATTTTTCAACGACTTTTGGCTTTCTGATCTCTGCAAAGTCGCGTCTAAGTCGTTGATTTCATTACAAAAGTTTGTTGGACACCCCCTTGTTCGGTGTGCTTTTCCTGCTACAGTGCAAAAAAGTGCAATTAAGTGGTGAAAAGTGCCCTCAGAGTCCAGTTTCGGACCTGCGAGGCGCAAAACCAAACTGGGAATCTGTCCGTGTTTCAAGGTGCCTCGTCGCTGAGTCTCGATGCGAAGGGTCGGCTGTCCGTGCCGACCCGGCATCGTGACGTCCTCGCGGCCACGGCATCGGGCCAGCTCACCATCACCAAGCACCCGCACGGCTGTCTCATGGTCTTTCCCCGCCCTGAATGGGAGAAGTTCCGTGAGCGCATTGCCCAGCTGCCCATGTCCGCCCAGTGGTGGAAGCGCATCTTTCTGGGCAATGCCATGGATGTGGACATGGATGCCACCGGCCGTGTGCTGATTTCCCCCGAGCTGCGCGAAGCGGCCGGTATCTCCAAGGACACCATGCTGCTGGGCATGGGCAACCATTTCGAACTCTGGGACAAGGCGACCTACGACGAGCAGGAGGCCAAGGCCATGCAGGGCGAGATGCCGGATGTCTTCAAGGACTTCTCCTTTTAAGGCGCGCTGTGACATCCCCTCTGCAACACACCACCGTCCTGCTCGATGAGGCCGTGGACGCTCTTTTGGGTGGCGCAGGCCCTGAGCCTGCGGGCGTCTGGGTCGATGCGACCTTTGGGCGTGGCGGGCACTCCCGCCTCATCCTGCTTCGGCTGGGGCCGCAAGGTCGTTTGGTGGCCTTTGACAAGGACCCCGAGGCCATCGCCGAAGCAACGCGCATCACCGATGCGCGTTTTTCCATTCGGCACGAAGGATTTCGCCATCTGGCCGACCTGCCGCCCGGAAGCGCAGCCGGTGTGTTGATGGACCTGGGCGTGAGCTCGCCCCAGATCGACAGCCCCGAGCGGGGCTTCAGTTTTCGTTTTGACGGCCCGCTGGACATGCGCATGGACACCACGCGCGGCGAAAGCGTGGCCGATTGGTTGGCCACGGCCGAAGTCGGTCAGATTGCGGAGGTGATACGTGACTACGGTGAAGAACGGTTTGCTGGCCCCATTGCAAAGGCGATTGTTGCTCGGCGCGAAGAACGGGGTCCTCTTGCAACCACCGCAGAACTGGCCGACCTCGTGGCTGGCGCGGTCAAAACCCGCGAGCCGGGCCAGAACCCTGCAACGCGCACATTTCAAGCTCTTCGGATTTTCATCAACGCCGAGCTTGAAGAGCTGCAACAGGCGCTAGAGGCCAGCCTCTCGGTGCTGCAGCCGGGCGGGCGGCTGGTGGTGATCAGCTTTCACTCGCTCGAAGACCGCATCGTCAAACAGTTCATCGCCAAGCACTCCAAGGAGGTGTACGACCGCCGCGCACCCTTTGCCGCCCCGCAGGCCATGAAGCTCATCGCCCTCGACCGCATCAAGCCCAGCGCGGCGGAGGTCGAGGCCAATCCTCGCTCGCGCAGCGCCATCATGCGCGTGGCCGAGCGCACGGCGGTCGCCTGACATGACGCGGTTGAACGTGGTTCTTTTGCTGGCGGTGCTGGCCAGTGCGATCTATCTGGTGCATACCCAGTACGAATCGCGCCGCCTGTTCACCGAGCTCGACCGCGCGGTGGCCGAGGCCCGCCGCCTGGAGACGGAGCACCAGCGCCTGCAGGTGGAAAAGCGCGCCCAGGCCACGCCGCTGCGGGTGGAGAAGATCGCGCGCGCGCAGCTGAACATGCGCACCGCCACGCCGGCTATCACGCAGTACGTCTCCGATCCACTGGGTGTCGCTACAGCTGCGTCCAAGGCGGCTACAGCAGCTGCACCGCAACCGGCGGGGGGGCAGCCATGAGCCGCAGCGTGCTCTACACATCGAGCCCTCTGTTGGCCAGCAAGACGCCGGTCTGGCGCAGCAAGTTCATCGTTGCGGTGATTGCGCTGGGCTTTCTGGGGCTGGCCGGACGGGCTGCCTACGTGCAGGTGTTTGGCAATGCATTCTTTCAGCGCCAGGGCGAGGTGCGCTTTGCGCGCACGCTGGAGCTGCCGGCCAACCGAGGAAAGATCTTGGACCGCAACGGGCTGATCCTGGCCTCCAGCGTGCCGGCTGCCAGCATCTGGGCCATCCCGGAAGATGTGGACCAGGACAAGCCGGAAGTGCAAGCCAAGCTCAAGCAACTGGCCAAGCTGCTGGACATGCCGCTGGCTGACCTGAACAAGAAGCTGGCTGACGAGGACAAGACCTTTGTCTGGATCAAGCGCCAGCTCGACTGGGAAGTGGGCCAGCAGATCGCCAAGCTCGACATCAAGGGCATCTACCAGCGCAAGGAGTACAAGCGCCAG
Source organism: Acidovorax facilis (assembly GCA_964031875.1). Taxonomy (GTDB): domain Bacteria; phylum Pseudomonadota; class Gammaproteobacteria; order Burkholderiales; family Burkholderiaceae_C; genus Acidovorax; species Acidovorax facilis_A. The sequence continues at coordinate 58,197 of CAXIRU010000020.1, read as the reverse complement.
TACCCCGAGGGCGAGGCTGCTGCCCACGTGGTGGGGTTCACCAACGTGGAAGACCATGGCCAGGAGGGCATGGAGCTGGCATTTGACAAGGATCTGGCGGGCAAGCCAGGTTCGCGCCGCGTGATCAAGGACCGTCTGGGCCGCGTGGTCGAAAGCGTGGGTGAAACCGTCCCGCCAGTCGATGGCAAGGACATGCAGTTGTCCATCGACAGCAAGGTCCAGTTTTTTGCGTACCAGAAGCTGCGCGACCAGGTGGCTGCCCACAAGGCCAAGGCAGGCAGCGTGGTGGTGCTCGATGCCCACACGGGCGAGCTGCTGGCGCTGGCCAACTACCCGAGCTACGTGCCCGACAAGCGCCAGAACCTCACGGGTGAGCAGCTGCGCAACCGCGCACTGACCGACGTGTTCGAGCCCGGCTCGACCATGAAGCCGTTCACCATCGGCCTGGCGCTGGAAACGGGCCGTGTGCGCCCCGAGACCATCGTGGACACCACGCCAGGGCGTATCAACATTACCGGCTCCACCATCTCCGACACGCACAACTATGGCGTGCTGACGGTGGAAGGTGTGATCCAGAAGTCCAGCAACGTGGGCACCACCAAGCTGGCCATGCAAATGCCCGCGCGCGAAATGTGGGAGACCTTCTCGGCCGCTGGTTTTGGCCAGAAGCCGCAACTGCACTTCCCCGGTGTGGTGACGGGCCGCCTACGCCCCTACAAGACCTGGCGCCCGGTGGAGCAGGCCACCATGTCGTACGGCTACGGCCTGTCGGCCAGCCTGTTCCAGATGGCGCGCTCGTACACGGTGTTTGCCAACGGCGGCCGAGTGATTCCCGCCACCATGCTCAAGACGGCCGAGCCCGCTGTGGGCGTGCCGGTGTTTTCCGAGCGCACGGCCGATCAGGTGCGCAAGATGCTGCAGATGGCCGCAGGCCCCGGCGGCACGGGCCAGAAGGCGCAGACCGTGGGTTACTCGGTGGGCGGCAAGTCGGGCACGGCGCGCAAGCAGGTGGGCAAGAACTACGCTTCCGGCAAGTACCGCGCGTGGTTCACGGGCATGGCGCCCATCGACAAGCCCCGCATCATCGTGGCCGTGATGATTGACGAGCCCAGCAACGGCGTGTTCTACGGCGGTGCGGTAGCTGCACCGGTGTTCAGCGAAGTCGTTCAGCAGACGCTGCGCATGATGGGCGTGCAGCCCGACATGGCCGTCAAGCCACAGATCGTGGCCAACGCGGTGGAGGAGTCGCTATGACGATGCTGCCCTTGCTCCCATCGGTGCACGATGCCGTGGCCTGGCTGCGCGATCGCGTGACGGGCACTTTGCAGACGGACAGCCGCCATATCCGCCCCGGCGATGGTTTCATCGCCTGGCCCGGTTCTGCGACCGACGGCCGCGCCCATATCGGTGATGCGCTGACGCGCGGCGCCGTGGCCTGCCTGGTGGAGCACGAGGGCGCCGAGGCGTTTGCACTGCAAGGCCTGCCCGTGGCGGCGCTCCATGGCCTGAAGGCCGCCACCGGCCTGATTGCGGCCGACTGGTTCGACCAGCCCACGCAGCGCCTGGACGTGCTGGCCGTGACGGGCACCAACGGCAAGACCAGCACCAGCTGGTGGCTGGCCGAAGCGCTGAATGTGCTATCAAAAAATGAGCTTGTTGCGCAGGGTGGATGTGCGCTGGTAGGCACTTTGGGTATTGGAATGCCGCCCGCGCTCGCCAGCACGGGCATGACCACGCCCGACCCGGTGCGCTTGCAGCGCGCGTTCCAGCAGTTCACCGACGCGGGTCGCACGGCCTGCGCCATAGAGGCATCATCCATCGGTCTGGCCGAGCACCGCATGGCAGGCACCCGCATCCGTGTGGCCTTGTTCACCAACTTCACGCAGGACCATCTGGATTACCACACCAGCATGGCTGCTTACTGGCAGGCCAAGAGCATGCTCTTTGACTGGCCCGGCCTGCAGGCTGCGGTGGTCAACATCGACGACGCAAGGGGGAGCGAGCTGCACGCTGCTCTCACAGGGCGCATGCTGGATCTGTGGAGCGTGTCCATCACCGGCCCTGCCCGTTTGGCGGCGCGCGACATCGGCATGGGTGATGGGGGCTTGCGTTTCACGGTGGTGGAGGGCATCCACTCGCATGTGCTGCAGACGCGGGTGATCGGGCTGTACAACGTCTCCAACCTGCTGGGCGTGCTGGCCGCGCTGCGCGCGCTGGGCGTGCCGCTGCAGCAGGCGCTGTATGCCTGTGCCCAGCTCACACCGGTGCCGGGCCGCATGGAGCAGATCCACCACCCTGGCCAGCCCCTGGTGGCTGTGGACTATGCCCACACGCCCGATGCGCTGGACAAGGCCCTGCAGGCACTGCGCCCGATCGCGCACGAGCGCGGCGGCCAGCTCTGGTGCGTGTTTGGCTGTGGCGGCGACCGCGATGCGGGCAAGCGCCCGTTGATGGGCGCGGTGGCCCAGCACCATGCCGACCGGGTGGTGGTGACCAGCGACAACCCTCGCAGCGAAGACCCTTCGGCCATCCTGCACCAGATTCTGCAGGGCACCATCGCCAGCAACACCGTGAGCGCCGAGCCCGACCGCGCGGCCGCTATAGCGCGGGCCATTGCCGAGGCGGCACCCGCGGATGTGGTGCTGATCGCCGGCAAAGGCCACGAAGACACCCAGGAGACGGCCGGTGTACGCCTGCCGTTCTCCGACATGGCCCACGCGCAGAACGCGCTGCAGGCCCGAGGAGCCCGTTCATGACCGCCACCCCTGGGGTGATGATGACCCTGGAGCAGGCGTTCGCGCTGCTTCAACCGCGCATTCCCGCCGCCCGTCTGGTGGGCGATGGCGCCATGCCCCTGTTGCGTGTGCACACCGACACGCGCACGCTGCAGGCGGGCGACCTGTTTGTAGCCCTCAAGGGCGAGCGTTTTGACGCCAACGCCTTCCTGGCCGATGCCCGTGCAGGTGGCGCTGCTGCAGCGATTGCACACGGTGGCCTGGAAGCGGCAGGCTTGCCCGGCATCGAAGTGCCCAACAGCCTGGCTGCGCTGGGCGCACTTGCCACCGGCTGGCGCGCACATTTCCAGTTGCCGCTGATCGGGGTGACGGGCAGCAACGGCAAGACTACGGTGACGCAGATGATCGCGTCTATCCTGCGCGCCTGGCAGGGCGAGGCAGCCTTTGCCACACAGGGCAACTTCAATAACGATATTGGCGTGCCGCTGATGCTGCTGCGCCTGGCGCCCACACACCGCGCTGCCGTGATCGAGATGGGCATGAACCACCCCGGCGAAATCGCCCAGCTCGCCGCCATGGCGCAGCCTACGGTGGCCCTGGTCAACAACGCGCAGCGCGAGCACCTGGAGTTCATGCACACAGTGGAGGCCGTGGCGCGCGAGAACGGCTCGGTGTTTACCAGCCTGCCCGCCGATGGCGTGGCGGTGTTCCCGGCAGGCGATGCCTACACAGGCCTGTGGCAGTCGTTGGCACTGGCCCAGCCGGGCCGCCGCACGGTCACGTTTGGTGAGAACGGTGATGTCCGCTGCACGCGGGCCGCCTGGGAGCGCGGCGCTTGGGCCGTGGCCCTGGCCACACCTCGGGGCGAGGTCGCCACGCGCCTGCACATCGCGGGCCGCCACAACGTGACCAATGCCTTGGCCGCCACGGCCTGTGCGCTGGCCGCAGGCGCACCGCTGGCCGCCATTGCCCAGGGACTGCGCGAATTCACGCCCGTCAAGGGCCGCTCGCGTGCGTTCAGCGTGGTGGTGGCGGGCCGCGAGGTCACGGTGGTGGATGACACCTACAACGCCAACCCCGACTCCATGCGCGCCGCCATCGAGGTGCTGGCCGAACTGCCTAGCCCGCAGCTGCTGGTGATGGGCGACATGGGCGAGGTGGGCGACCAGGGGCCGCAGTTCCACGCCGAGGCCGGGGCGCTGGCCCGCAAGGCAGGCATTCCCCTGATGTTTGCGCTGGGCGCGCAGTCGGTGCACGCGGCTTCGGCTTATGGCGACGGGCAGGGGGGAGTTGCCCGGCATTTCAACGAGATGGGCGCACTGCTGGATGCGGTGCGCCAGGCCCTGCCCACGGCGGGCAGCGTGCTGGTCAAGGGATCGCGATTCATGAAGATGGAACAGGTGGTGGGGGCCATTACCGCCGCTGCACCACCCGCAGAACAACAACAAAAGACGATGGAATCACTGGAGGGACCCCATGGCGCAACACATTGACATTGCCTGCGTGGTGCCTGCCTTGGCCGGAGGTGCCCCATGCTGCTGATGCTCTCGCAATGGCTGCAGGGCCTGTCGCCCGAGTTCGGCTTTTTCCGTGTGTTCCAGTACCTCACCTTCCGTGCGGTGATGGCTGCGTTGACGGCCCTGCTCATTGGCCTGATCGCGGGCCCCAAGGTGATCCGCGTGCTCACTTCGCTCAAGATCGGCCAGCCGATCCGGGGCTACGCGATGCAGTCGCACCTGTCCAAGAGCGGCACGCCCACCATGGGCGGTGTGCTCATCCTGCTGTCGATCGCCATCTCGACCCTTCTGTGGTTTGACCTGTCCAATCGTTTCGTGTGGATCGTGCTCATCGTCACACTGGGTTTCGGCGCCATCGGCTGGGTGGATGACTGGCGCAAGGTGGTCAACAAGGACCCCGAGGGCATGCGCTCGCGCGAGAAGTATTTCTGGCAGTCCATCATCGGCCTGGTGGCCGCGCTGTATCTGGCGTTCAGCATTTCCGAAAGCTCCAACGCCAAGGTGTGGGAGCTGTTCGTGGCCTGGGTGCAGTCTGGCTTTTCGCTGGACCTGCCACCTAAGGCCGGGCTGCAGTTGCCCTTCTTCAAGGAAATCAGCTACCCGCTGGGTGTGCTGGGCTTCGTGGTTCTGACCTACCTCGTCATCGTGGGTTCGAGCAACGCAGTGAACCTGACCGACGGCCTGGACGGTCTGGCCATCATGCCCGTGGTGATGGTGGGCTCGGCCCTGGGCGTGTTCGCCTATGTCACCGGCAGCGCGGTGTACTCCAAGTATCTGTTCTTCCCGCACATCCCTGGCTCGGGCGAGCTGCTGATCTTCTGCGCGGCCATGGCCGGTGCGGGCCTGGCTTTCCTGTGGTTCAACGCCCACCCTGCGCAGGTGTTCATGGGCGATGTGGGCGCATTGGCGCTGGGGGGCGCCCTGGGCACCATCGCCGTGATCGTGCGGCAAGAGATCGTGCTGGCCATCATGGGCGGCATCTTCGTGGTCGAGGCCCTGTCGGTGATGCTGCAGGTGACCTGGTTCAAGTACACCAAGAAGCGTTACGGCGAGGGCCGCCGTCTGCTGAAGATGGCACCGCTGCACCACCATTTTGAAAAGAGCGGCTGGAAGGAAACGCAGGTCGTCGTGCGCTTCTGGATCATCACCATGCTGCTGTGCCTGATTGGCCTGTCCACCCTGAAACTGCGATGAACCCGAACGATCCCTCCACCGTCCCTGGCACCCCGGGTGTGCCCGAGGCCACGCCGACCGAGGCGGGGCTGGGGGTGGGCTCGCCCGCTGCTGCAAGCGCCGGGCCCATGCCCGATGGGGTGGCGCTGCCCGAGTCGTCAGCCGCTCCGGCCGCCGAGACAGATGGTGATGCCAGTGTGGACATGGGCCAGCCGGAAGAGGCCGTGCCCGAACTGACGGCTTCTTCCGAGGCCGAGGCCCCAGCGCCCGCCACCGATGCCCCTGCCGCCACGGCCCCAGCCCCCAGCGCCGCCTGGAACCCTGAGGCCGTGCCAGCCGTCTCGGCCGCCAAGGCCGCCGCTGATTTTGTGGCGCAGATCTTTGCCGAGGTGGCGGCCCCCGAAGGGCCCGCCGCTGCCGAGCCCGATGCCGTGCAAGACGCGGACTTGCAGGAAGAAGCCTCGCCCGCAGAACCCCTGGTGAGCCCCGTGGAGGCCATGGCCCAGATGCTGCAGGGCCAGAACATCCTCATCCTGGGCCTGGGCGCCTCGGGCATGGCCATGGCGCGCTGGTGTGTGCGCTGCGGGGCCGAGGTCACCGTGGCCGACACCCGCGCCAACCCGCCGCAACTGCCTGCGCTGCAGCAGGATATGCCCCAGGTCCGCTTTGTGGCGGGCGCCTTTGATGCCAGCCTGGTTGAAGGGCAGAACCTGCAGGCCGTCTACCGCTCGCCGGGGCTGAGTCCAGACCAAGTTGCTCCTGTTTTGGGAGCTGCTGAGGCAAGCCGGGTGAGCGCAGGGGGCGAATTGAGCTTGTATTCCGATGCGCTGGCGGCGCTGCGCGCCTCGCATGCGTACGCGCCAGCGGTGCTGGCCATCACCGGCACCAACGGCAAGACCACGGTGACATCGCTCACCGGCCAGCTGGTGGAACGCGCCGGCAAAAGCGTGGCGGTGGCGGGCAACATCGGGCCCACGCTGCTGGACACGCTGGCCACACACCTGGAGGCCGACACCCTCCCCGAGGTGTGGGTGCTGGAGCTGTCGAGCTTCCAGCTCGACGGCGTCACCGGTTTCGAGCCCACGGCCGCTACCGTGCTCAACATCACCCAGGACCACCTGGACTGGCACGGCAGCATCGAGGCCTATGCCTCCGCCAAGGCCCGCATCTTCGGCCAGACCGGGCTCATGGTGCTGAACCGCGAAGACAGCGCTGTGATGGGCATGCTGCCCCCGCCCGTCAAGGTCAAGCTGCAAAAACCCCAGGTGCGTGCCCACATCACCTTTGGTGCCGACATGCCCCGGCGCCCGGGCGACTTCGGCATCGAGGTGGTGAGTGGCATGCCCTGGCTGGTGCGCGCCATGGACGCCGATGAAACCCGCAAGCGCGGCCGGAACGAAGTCGAAGAAGACCTCCACATCCAGCGCCTCATGCCTGCTGACGCGCTGCGCATCCGGGGGCGCCACAACGCCACCAATGCACTCGCTGCGCTGGCCCTGGCGTCGGCCACCGGTTGCCCGCTGGCGCCCATGCTGTACGGCTTGCGTGAATACCGGGGCGAACCCCATCGTGTGGAGCCGGTGGCCATCATCCACGGGGTGGAGTATTTCGACGACAGCAAGGGCACCAACGTGGGCGCCACGGCGGCCGCCCTCGTCGGGCTGGGCGCAGAGCGCCGGCTGGTGGTCATCCTGGGCGGCGAGGGCAAGGGGCAGGACTTTGCACCGCTGGCCGCCCCCGTGGCGCGCTATGCCCGTGCCGTGGTGCTGATCGGCCGCGACGCACCGCTGATCCGTACCGCACTGCAAGACACCGGCGTGGCGCTGCTGGACGCCCCCACGCTGCCCGAGGCCGTGGCGCTGGCCACCCAGCGCGCCCATGCGGGCGACGCGGTGCTGATGTCACCCGCCTGCGCCAGCTTCGACATGTTCAAGGACTACGAACACCGTGCGCAGGTTTTCTGCGACACCGTGCGGGCCATGGCCGACGACGCCGGCCAGTCGGCGGAGGGCATGCAATGACCACGTCTGCCAGCTCCCTTTTGCAACGCCTGACCGGCTGGTTTGGCGGCCTGCCCGGCAAGGCGGCCGATGTGCTGCCCGTGCGCGTGGGCGGCACCGAATACCGCCAGTCCTCCAGTACGCCCGCGAGCGTGCTGGGCTTTGACCAGACCCTGCTGTGGGTGGTGGTGGCGCTGCTCGCCTGGGGGCTGGTGATGGTGTATTCGGCGTCGATCGCCATGCCGGACAACCCCCGGTTTGCCAACTACTCGCCCACCCATTTCCTCACCCGCCACATGATGTACCTGGTGGTGGGTTTTGTGGCGGCGCTGCTGGCGTTCCAGGTGCCCATGCTGCTGTGGGAGCGTGTGGCGCCCTGGCTGTTTGTGGTGGCGCTGTTGCTCCTGGTGGCGGTGCTGATCCCCGGCGTGGGCAAGGTCGTCAATGGCGCACGCCGCTGGCTGTCCATCGGGCCCATCGGTTTCCAGCCATCCGAGGTGGCCAAGTTCGCCGTGCTCGTCTACGCCGCCGACTACATGGTGCGCAAGATGGAAGTGAAGGAGCGCTTCTTCCGCGCCGTGTTGCCCATGGGCGCGGCCGTGGGCATTGTGGGCGTGTTGCTGCTCGCCGAGCCCGACATGGGCGCCTTCATGGTGGTGGCCGTGATCGCCATGGGCATCCTGTTCCTGGGCGGTGTCAACGCCCGCATGTTCTTCCTGATCGCGGGCGTGCTCGTGGGGGCCTTTGCGCTCATGATCGCCAGCTCGCCCTGGCGCCGCGAGCGCGTGTTTGCCTACCTCGACCCCTTCAGCGAACAACATGCGCTGGGCAAGGGCTACCAGCTGTCGCACTCGCTGATCGCCATCGGGCGGGGCGAGATTTTTGGCGTGGGCCTGGGCGGCAGTGTGGAAAAGCTGCACTGGCTGCCCGAGGCCCACACCGACTTCCTGCTCGCCGTGATCGGCGAGGAATTTGGCCTGGTGGGCGTGCTCACGCTCATCGTGCTGTTCTTCTGGATGATCCGCCGCATCATGCACATCGGCCGCCAGGCCATTGCGCTGGACCGCGTGTTCTCCGGCCTCGTCGCGCAGGGCGTGGCGATCTGGATCGGCTTTCAGGCCTTCATCAACATGGGCGTGAACCTGGGCGCCTTGCCCACCAAGGGGCTCACGCTGCCGCTGATGAGCTTTGGCGGCTCGGCGATCCTGATGAATCTGGTGGCGCTGGCGGTGGTGTTGCGGGTTGACTATGAGAATAAATTGTTGATGCGTGGGGGGCGGGTATGACGCAGAAGACCGCCCTCATCATGGCCGGTGGCACCGGTGGCCACATCTTCCCCGGCCTTGCCGTGGCCGAAGAGTTGCGCGCACGCGGCTGGCGCGTGCACTGGCTGGGCGCGCCCGGCAGCATGGAGTCGCGCATCGTGCCGCAGCACGGTTTTGCGCTGGAACTCATCGATTTTTCGGGCGTGCGCGGCAAGGGCATCGCCACGCTGGCCTTTCTGCCGCTGCGCCTGCTGCGGGCCTTCTGGCAGGCGCTGCAGGTCGTGCGCCGCGTCAAGCCCGATGTGGTGGTGGGCCTGGGCGGATACATCACCTTTCCGGGCGGAATGATGGGCGTGCTGGCGGGCAAGCCCCTGGTGCTGCACGAGCAGAACTCGGTGGCGGGCATGGCCAACAAGGTGCTGGCCGGTGTGGCCGACCGGGTGTTCACCGCCTTCCCCAACGTGTTCAAGCAGGGGCAGTGGGTGGGCAACCCGCTGCGCACCGCTTTCACGCAGCAGCCCAGCCCGGCCGAGCGGTTTGCGGGGCGCACCGGCCCGCTGCGCCTGCTGGTGGTGGGCGGCAGCCTGGGGGCGCGTGCGCTCAACGAGATCGTGCCGCAGGCCATCGCCCTCATGCCTGCCGACCAGCGCCCGCAGGTGATTCACCAGAGCGGCGCCACGCAGATCGACGCCCTGCGGGCCAACTATGCGGCTGTGGGGGTCGAGGCGGAGTGCACCCCCTTCATTGATGACACGGCGAGCGCGTTTGCGGCGGCCGACATCATCGTCTGCCGCTCGGGGGCGAGCACGGTCACCGAGATTGCTGCCGTGGGCGCGGCGGCGCTGTTTGTGCCGTTCCCGTCGGCGGTGGACGACCACCAGACCACCAACGCCCAGTTCCTCGTGGATGCTGGTGGCGGCTGGCTCGTACAGCAGCGCGACCTCACCCCCGAAGGGCTGTTGCAGATGCTATTGAAATTGGAGCGCCCAGCGCTTGTAGATATTGCGCTAAAGGCCAAAAACATGCAAAAAATCAACGCCACCCGCGAAGTGGTGACTGCCTGCGAGGAGCTTGCGACATGAAGCATGCAATCCGTCACATCCACTTCGTAGGCCTGGGCGGCGCGGGCATGAGCGGCATCGCCGAGGTGCTGTTCAACCTGGGCTACCGCATTTCGGGCTCGGATCTGGCCGACAGCGCCACGCTGCGCCGCCTGGAGGGGCTAGGCATCAAGACCTGCCTGGGCCATGCGGCTGCGCACATTGACGGTGCCGATGCGGTGGTCACCTCCACCGCCGTGACGCCCGACAACCCCGAGGTGCTGGCTGCGCGCGAGAAAAAAATTCCCGTGGTGCCGCGCGCCCTCATGCTGGCCGAGCTGATGCGCCTCAAGCAAGGCATTGCCATTGCAGGCACGCACGGCAAGACCACCACCACCAGCCTCGTGACCAGCGTGCTGGCCGAGGCGGGGCTGGACCCCACCTTTGTGATTGGTGGCAAGCTCAACAGCGCAGGCGCCAACGCCAAGCTGGGCAGCGGCGACTACATCGTGGTCGAGGCGGATGAGTCAGACGCCTCGTTCCTGAACCTGCTGCCCGTGATGGCCGTGGTGACCAACATCGACGCCGACCACATGGAAACCTACGGCCACGACTTTGGCCGGCTCAAGGGTGCGTTTGTCGACTTTCTGCACCGCATGCCGTTCTACGGCACGGCGATTCTGTGTGTGGACAGCCCGGCTGTGCGCGACATCCTGCAAAGCGTGACCTGCCCGATCACCAGTTACGGGTTTTCGGAAGACGCCCAGGTGCGCGCCATCAACGTACGGGCGGAGGCGGGCCAGATGCGCTTTACCGTGCAGCGGCGCAACGGCGTCACGCTGCCGGACATGGAGATCGTGCTCAACCTCGCGGGCGAACACAACGTGCTCAACGCACTGTCGGCCATCGCCGTGGCGGTGGAGCTGAACATCCCTGACGAAGCCGTGCAGCGTGCCTTGACGGGCTTCAAGGGCGTAGGTCGACGCTTCCAGCGCTATGGCGACCTGCCCGCCAAGGACGGCGGCTCGTTCACCGTGATCGACGACTACGGCCACCACCCGGTGGAGATGGCCGCGACGCTGGCTGCTGCACGCGGTGCATTCCCAGGGCGCCGCTTGGTGCTGGCGTTCCAGCCGCACCGCTACAGCCGCACGCGCGACTGTTTCGAGGATTTTGTAAAGGTCATTGGCAACGCCGATGCCGTGCTGCTCACCGAGGTGTATGCCGCCGGGGAGGCGCCTGTGGTGGCCGCCGATGGCCGTTCGCTGGCCCGCGCGCTGCGCGTGGCGGGCCGCGTGGAGCCTGTGTTCATCGACAGCGTGGCCGACCTTCCACAAGCCATTGCCGACAACGCCAAGGATGGCGACGTGGTGATGTGCATGGGTGCGGGATCGATTGGCGCCGTGCCTGGGAAGGTGGTTGAAATGCTACAAAATAATGAGCTAAAAGCGCTTGAGGGGAGCGCGTTATGACCCTTTTTGATTCAAATATCGATGTGAAAGCCTTGGGCAAGGTCGCCGTGCTGATGGGGGGGGACTCGGCCGAGCGCGAGGTGTCGCTGATGTCGGGCAGTGGCGTGCTGCAAGCCCTGCGTGCGCGCGGTGTCGATGCCCATGCGTTCGACCCCGCACAGAACGCGCTGGGCGATCTCAAGCGCGATGGCTACACACGCTGCTTCATCGCACTGCATGGCCGCCATGGCGAGGACGGGACGGTGCAGGGCGCGCTGGAGCTGCTGCGCATTCCGTACACCGGCCCCGGCGTCATGGCCTCGGCCATCGCAATGGACAAGGTCATGACCAAGCGCGTGTGGCTGGCTGAGGGCCTGCCCACACCGCGCTATGTGTGGCTGGCGCCCGACCGTCAACAGCGCGAAGTGGTGCGCACTGTGCCCGACGAGTTGGGTCTTCCCCTCATCGTCAAGCCTCCGCGTGAAGGCTCCTCCATCGGCGTGACCAAGGTGCGTGGCTACTCGGACATGCAGGAGGCTGTGCAGCTGTCTGCCCAGTACGACCCTGATGTGCTGTGCGAGGAGTTCATCGAGGGCGAGGAGGTGACCTGCCCCGTGCTGGGCCAGGGCGCTGATGCCCGAGCGCTGCCGGTGATCCGCATCGTGGCGCCCGATGGCGCCTATGACTACCAGAACAAGTATTTCACCGACGATGTGAAGTACCAGTGCCCGAGTGGTCTGCCCGAGGCCGAAGAGCGTGAGATCCAGCGCATCGTGCTGGAGGCCTACCGCACCCTGGGCTGCCGGGGCTGGGGCCGTGCCGACCTGATGATCCGCGCCAGCGACCGCAAGCCCTTCCTGCTGGAAATGAACACCTCGCCGGGCATGACCGGGCATTCGCTGGTGCCGATGTCCGCGCGGGCTTCGGGGATCAGCTACGAAGAGCTGTGCCTGCGCATCCTGGCAGATGCCGCCCTGGATACCGCCGCAAAGCCCAAGGCCGACTGATGACCAGCACCTTGCCCGCACCTCTGGACGTCAAGCTCATGAACCTGACCGCGTCGGTCTTGTTCGTGGGCTGCGTCCTGCTTGTGCTGGCGGCGGGGGCCTGGTGGGTGCTGCGCTATCCGGGCTTTGCGATTGCACGCATCGTGGTGCAGGGCGAGCTGGTGCACAACAACGCGGTCACGCTGCGGGCCAATGTGGCGCCGCATCTGGTGGGCAATTTTTTCACGGTGGACCTGCGCGCCGCCCGCGAGGCCTTCGAGCAGGTACCCTGGGTGCGCCGTGCCCAGGTGCGCAGGGTGTACCCCGGCAGCCTGCGCGTGGAGCTGCAGGAGCATGAAGCAGTGGCTTACTGGGGGCCCGACACGGGTTCTGCCATGGTCAACACCCACGGAGAGGTGTTCGAGGCCAACGTAGGCGATGTGGAACAGGACGGCCTGCCACGCCTGTTGGGGCCCGTGGGGAGCTCGTCCGAGGTACTGCAGATGCTGGGTTTGCTGCAGCCCGTGTTCAAGCCCCTGGGGCTGGAGGTGGAAACGCTGGAGCTGACCGGGCGGGGCGGCTGGAAGGCCACGCTCGACAGCGATGCCGTGGTGGAACTGGGCGGAGGCAGACCCCAAGAGGTGGTGCAACGCACGCAGCGCTTCACCCGCACACTGACGCAGGTGGCAGCGCAATATGGGCGGCGCGTGGATGCACTGGAGTCTGCCGATCTGCGGCATGCCGGGGGCTATGCCTTGCGCATGCGTGGTGTGACCACGGTCATGACCGACGCCGCAGCGACGGCTGCTGCGTCCAGCGCTGTGCGCAGGAGGTGATGGCATGCAGGAACGGCAACAGCGTCGGCACGTGGTGCGAGTGGCAGATCGGTTCGTGAATGGAGCCGTGGGGCGACGGGACAGAACAGAGAAGGGCAGAGACTGATATGGCAAGAGAGTACAAAGACGTGGTGGTGGGGCTCGACATCGGCACCGCCAAGGTCATGGCCGTGGTGGCCGAGGTTCTGCCCAATGGCGAGCTCAAGCTCGCAGGCTTGGGCGTAGCCCCGAGCAACGGTCTCAAGCGCGGCGTGGTGGTCAACATCGACGCTACCGTGCAAAGCATTCAGCAGGCCTTGAAAGAGGCCGAGCTGATGGCCGACTGCAAGATCCAGCGCGTGTACACGGGCATCACCGGCAGCCACATTCGCGGCCTCAACTCCAGCGGCATGGTGGCTGTGAAGGACAAGGAAGTCACCTCGGCGGACGTGGCGCGCGTGGTCGAGACGGCCAAGGCCATCAACATCAGCAGCGACCAGCGCCTGTTGCTGGTGGAGCCGCAGGAGTTCGTGATCGACGGGCAGGACGTCAAGGAGCCCATCGGCATGAGCGGCATCCGCCTGGAGGCCAAGATTCACATCGTGACCGGCGCGCAAAGCGCGGCCGAGAACATCATCAAGTGCGTGCGCCGCTGCGGCCTGGAGGTCGAGCAGCTCATGCTGAACCCGCTGGCCAGCAGCCAGGCCGTGCTGACCGACGACGAGCGCGAGCTGGGCGTGGTGGTGGTGGACATCGGCGCAGGTACGACCGACGTGGCGATCTTCACGGGTGGTGCGATCCGTCACACGGCAGTGATTCCGATTGCGGGCGACCTCATCACCAGCGACATTGCCATGGCGCTGCGCACGCCCACCAAGGACGCTGAAGACATCAAGGTCGAAAGCGGCTACGCCAAGCAATTGCTGGCCGACCCCGAGGCGCAGGTGGAAGTGCCCGGCCTGGGCGACCGCAGCCCGCGCATGCTCAGCAAGCAGGCGCTGGCGGGGGTGATCGAGCCGCGCGTTGAAGAGATCTTCTCGCTCGTGCAGCAAGTGGTGCGCGAGTCGGGTTATGAAGAAGTGCTGTCCTCGGGCATCGTGCTCACGGGCGGCAGCTCGGTGATGCCCGGCATGATCGAACTGGGCGAAGACATCTTCCTCAAGCCCGTGCGGCGCGGCATTCCAAAGTATTCCAGCGCGTTGTCCGACATGGTGGCCCAGCCCCGTGCTGCTACCGTCATGGGGCTTCTCGAAGAAGCGCGCCTGGCTCGTCTGCGCGGCTTCAAGGTGGCGCAAAAGAGCGGGTCCATGAAAACGGCGTTCGGCCGTTTCAAAGATTTCATTGTGGGGAATTTCTGACCATGGCCTATCCACTCTGGCTTGCGCGCGGCAGTCCCCCCCAGACCGTCCGAGAGCGATGGCGATGCACCGGCCCGCCACGCTGTCGACCGATTGAATTCCCCCATTTTTCCATTTGGCAATTGCACACGATTCTAGAAACAGGAGCTCCAAGATGACCATCGAAATGATCGAAGCCGAAGAATTCAACCAGGGCACCCAGATCAAGGTGATCGGCGTGGGCGGCGGCGGCAGCAATGCCGTCGAGCACATGATTTCCCGCAGCGTGCAGGGCGTGGAGTTCGTCAGCGCAAATACGGATGCGCAGGCGCTCACGCGCAGTTCGGCCCACCGTGTCATTCAACTGGGTGGCAGCGGCCTGGGCGCAGGCGGCAAGCCCGAAAAGGCGCGCGATGCAGCCGAAGCGGCAGTGGAAGATATCCGCGACGCCATCTCGGGCGCGCACATGCTGTTCATCACGGCCGGTATGGGTGGGGGCACCGGCACCGGGGCCGCCCCGGTGATCGCGCGCATTGCCAAGGAAATGGGCATTTTGACGGTGGGTGTGGTGACCAAGCCTTTCGACTGGGAAGGTGGCCGCCGCATGAAGAATGCCGACGAAGGCCTGGCCGAGCTGGAAGCCAACGTGGATTCGCTGATCGTGGTGCTCAACGAAAAGCTGCTCGATGTGCTGGGCGATGACATCACCCAGGATGAAGCTTTTGCCCATGCCAACGACGTGCTCAAGAACGCCGTAGGCGGCATTGCCGAAATCATCAACGAGTACGGCCAGGTGAACGTGGACTTCGAAGACGTGCGCACCGTGATGGGCGAGCCCGGCAAGGCCATGATGGGCACGGCCACGGCCAGCGGCCCCGACCGTGCGCGCATCGCAGCAGAGCAGGCCATCGCCTGCCCGCTGCTCGAAGGCATCGACCTGTCGGGCGCCAAGGGCGTGCTGGTGCTGGTTACGGCCAGCAAGGGCAGCCTCAAGCTGTCCGAGTCGCGCCAGGCCATGAACACCATCAACGCCTATGCATCGACCGACGCCCATGTGATCTTTGGTGCTGCCTACGACGAAACCCTGGGCGACGAGATCCGCGTGACCGTGGTGGCCACGGGCCTGTCGCGCGCCAACGCACGCCGCCAGCCTATCTCTGTGGTGCAGGGTGGACTGCGCACGGGCACCGACAACATGGCCTACCAGATGCCCGTGGCGGGTGTGGGCACGCTGGGTGGCGCTGTGGGCGTGGGTGTGTCAGGCGGCCATGCAGGCAGCACACAGGCCGACTACGGCAGCATGTCCGTGCCCAGCGTGTGGCGCACCAACCGCACTCAGGCTGCGGCCCGTGTGGATGCCCTGTCATCGGGCGGCATGGATGATCTGGAGATCCCGGCCTTCCTGCGCAAACAAGCGGACTGATCGGCAACTGGCGGCCCTTCCGTGGGCCGCAAGACAAGAACCCCTGCCAGCGCAAGCGGGCAGGGGTTCACTTTTTTGGCGAGCGTGGTTGGCTTGCGCAGTCTCAGGCCTTAGGGCTCAGAAGGACTCCCAATCATCGTTGTGGTCCGCAGCCGGTTTGGGACTGCTGGCCTTGGGCGGCAGCGCCGCTGCCGGGGCCTTGGCGGGCGACGCAGGGCGGGTTGCAGTGGTCTTGGCCAGTGCGGGGCGTGGTGCGGCAGTGCGCACGGGAGCGGGTGTGGAGCGGTGTGTGGCCGCAGGGGTGGGCCGATGGGCCGGGGAGGGCGATGCGGTATTGCTGCCATTGACCCGGAACAGCGCGACCACCTGGGTGAGCTTCATGGCCTGCTCGCGCAGACTGTCTGCGGCGGCGGTGGATTGCTCCACCAGAGCCGAGTTCTGCTGCGTCATCTGGTCGAGCTGGTTCATGGCCGTGTTGACCTGCGCGATGCCCTGGCTCTGTTCTGATGTGGCCGAGCGGATCTCGCCAATGATGTCGGTCACGCGCTGAACGCTTTCCACGATCTCCGTCATGGTGGCGCCCGCATTGCCGACGAGCTGCGTGCCGGATTCCACCTTTTCGACCGATGCACCAATCAGCGCCTTGATTTCCTTGGCGGCCTCGGCACTGCGCCCGGCCAGGCTGCGCACCTCGCTGGCCACCACGGCAAAGCCGCGGCCCTGCTCGCCCGCGCGGGCCGCCTCGACGGCAGCATTCAAGGCCAGGATATTGGTCTGGAAGGCAATGCCGTCGATCACGCCGATGATGTCGCTGATCTTGTTGCTGCTGGCGTTGATGTCCTGCATGGTGGCCACCACCCGCGACACCACTTCGCCCCCACGCGCCGCGACCGCAGCGGCCGATGTGGCCATCTGGTTGGCTGTTTGTGCGGAGTCCGAGGTCTGTTTGACGGTGCTGGTCAGCTCCTCCATGCTGCTGGCCGTGCTTTGCAGGTTGCTGGCGGTGTCTTCAGTGCGGTGGGCCAGGTCGTTGTTGCCTTGGGCGATTTCGCTCGACGCGGTGGCGATGCTGTCGGTGGCCGAGCGCACTTCGGTGACCAGCCTGCGCAGCGAGTCCACCATGTGCCCGAGCCCATCAAGCACCGAGCCCGCAGGCGCAGCGGGGATGGTGGTGTCCAGATTGCCCTGGGCCACTTCGGACATCACGGCAATCGCGTCAGCGGGTTCGCCACCAATCTGCTGCAGAACGGAGCGTGTCACCAGCAGGCCGACCCCCGCGACCACCAGCATGACACCCAGCACGATGGCCAGGTTGGACAGCAGGGTCTTGCGCACCAGCAGATCAATATCGTCGGTGTAAAGGCCCGAGCCCACCATCCAGTTCCAACCGTCCACGCGGATGACATATTGCAGCTTGGGGACCAGTTCCTGCGAACCGGGGCGCGCGAACATGGTGGGCACGAACACCCGGCCGTTGGAGCTTGCCCGCAAGGCGTCGGTGATCTGCTTGAGAATGTCCGTACCCGTACCGTCCTTCACTTTGCCTGCCATGTCCTGGCCCTCCCATTCGGGCTTGATGGGGTGCATCACGCCTTTGGAGTCGAGCGTCCAGATGTAGAAATACTCGGTCTTGCCTTCGGGGCCACCAAAGCGGGACGCACGCAAGGCTTCCTTGGCAGCCTTCTGGGCCTCTTCCGTGGGCATGGCGCCGCTGGCGGCCTTGGCTTGGTAGGCTGTGACGATGCTGTGTGCAGACTGCACGGCGGTTGTCAGCAATTCGCGCCGGGACTCGAAGATCTGTGCCCGCTGTTGCAGCAGCGAGCTGACGGCCATGAATAGCAATGCCAAAAGCGCTGTGGCAAGCATTACCAAAATTTTGTTTCTAAAACTCAGCTTGTTCATGAGACCTTCGCACCTTTGAAAACCGGGCTCTTCCGCGCGCTGCGGCTCCTAGTCGGCCACCGCGGGCTTTTTTGTTGCAACCGTGAGGCCCAGCACAAAGCCGATTGTGGGTTCGCAGAACTTGGCTGTGGTCAGGGAAAACGCGCGCTCTGGGCGCCAGCCCGGGGCATCCGTGGCCATCCCTGACCTGCTGGTTACAGGGGCAAGTGCGCGCCACTAAAATCGCTGCATGCTCCAGCAACGCACTCTCAAGACACTGACCCGCGCCGTAGGCGTCGGGCTGCACAGCGGCCAGCGGGTCGAGTTGACCCTGCGGCCTGCGCAGCCGGACACGGGGATCGTCTTTCGGCGGGTAGATCTGCCACAGCCCGTGGATATCCCGATTCGCGCAGAGGCCGTGACAGACACCCGACTGGCGTCCACCATTGCGGTGGGCAACGCCAAGGTGCACACGGTGGAACACCTGATGTCGGCCTGCGCGGGGCTGGGGCTGGATAACCTTTATGTGGACATCACGGCCGAAGAGGTTCCCATCCTCGACGGATCTTCCGCATCGTTCGTTTTCCTGCTCCAGAGCGCTGGCGTAGAGCTGCAAAACGCACCCAAGCGCTTCATCCGCGTCCTGCGGCCGGTGGAGGTGCGCGAGGGCGAGGGCGCCAACGCCAAATGGGCACGTTTGACGCCCTACCACGGCTACAAGCTCAGCTTTGAAATCGACTTTGACCACCCTGCGGTGGATTCCACCGGTCAGCGCGTGGAGTTTGACCTTGGAACTGGCAACTACAGCCGCGACATTGCCCGGGCCCGCACCTTTGGCTTTACCCGCGATGTGGAGATGATGCGATCCAACGGGCTGGCCTTGGGTGGGGGGCTCGACAACGCCATCGTGATGGATGACTACAAGGTGCTCAACAGCGACGGCCTGCGCTATGACGACGAGTTCGTGAAGCACAAAATCCTGGATGCCATGGGCGACCTGTACCTGATTGGCAAACCCTTGCTCGCGGCCTACAGTGCGTTCCGCTCAGGCCATGCCATGAACAACCTTTTGCTGCGCGAGCTGTTGGCACAGCGCGATGCCTGGGAGGTGGTCACGTTCGAGGACGAGCGCCAGGCCCCCACCGGCTTTGTGCAACCTGCACGCGCCTGGTAGCACGGACATGCTGATCTTTCGCTGGCTGGCCATGCTGCTGCTTCTCGCGGCGGCCGTGTCGTTTGCGTTTTATGCCGGTACGGGGCAGGCGCGCTACAAGCGCCTGGGGCTTGTCATCCTCAAATGGACGGTGATCGCCGCCGTCTTCTTCTTCGCTGTGATCCTCATTGGCCGTCTGGCCTGAGCGCATGGGTTTCCCGCCCGCTTTTTCTCTGGCCTATACTCGCGCCTGCTCCGGGGTGTGCTGATGCGCTGAGATGCGAGAGGCTTGAATTTATTCAGGCCAGCTTGCGAACCCGACGAACTTGATCCGGTTCATACCGGCGGAAGAAGAGCCGACCTCCTTGTCCCCGTGCCCGCACTCCCTGTGGGCACGCCTTGCCTCAGGGGCTGCCATGCGCAGCCGCCCGAGGGGCGCACAGGTCCATTCCGGAGCAGACCCCACCGCTATCGGAACCAGGAGACCTGCCCTATGAACGCCCCCGACCCCCACGCCACACTGGCGGCCCCCGAAAAATTTGCCGAGCTGCTTGCCCGCACGCGTGAGCCCTTTCCTGCATCGCGCAAGGCCTATCTCCCTGGTCAGCTGCACACCGACCTGCGCGTGCCGGTGCGTGATATTGCGTTGACCAACGGTGAGCAGGTCAGCGTGTACGACACCTCCGGCCCTTACACCGACCCGAATGCCGTGATCGACGTGCGCCAGGGCCTGGCCAGCGTGCGCGGTGGCTGGATCATCGGCCGTGGTGATGTGGAGCACTACGAAGGCCGCGCCCCTGTGGCGCTGGACGACGGGCAAAAGAGCGAAGACGCCACGCGCCTGGCCCAGCTGCGTGCCGAGGCCGCCGCTCTGCAGCGCAAGCCCCTGCGCGCCAAGGCCGGTGCCAACGTCACGCAGATGCACTACGCCAAGAAGGGCATCATCACCCCCGAGATGGAATACGTGGCCATCCGCGAAAACGGCAAGCGCGAGTGGATGGAGCAGTACATGGCCGACGCAGGCCGCGAGCAGCGGCTGATGGGCAACCCCATGGGCGCCAGCATCCCGCGCATCATCACGCCCGAGTTTGTGCGCGACGAGGTGGCCCGTGGCCGCGCCATCATCCCCGCCAACATCAACCACCCCGAGGTGGAGCCGATGGCGATTGGCCGCAATTTCCTGGTCAAGATCAACGCCAACATCGGCAACTCGGCCGTCACGTCCAGCATTGAAGAAGAAGTGGAAAAGCTCGTGTGGGCGATCCGCTGGGGTGCCGACAACGTGATGGACCTCTCGACCGGCAAGAACATCCACACCACGCGCGACTGGATCGTGCGCAACAGCCCTGTGCCGATTGGCACGGTGCCCATCTACCAGGCGCTGGAGAAGGTGGGCGGCGTGGCCGAAGACCTGACCTGGGACATCTTTCGCGACACGCTGATCGAGCAGGCCGAGCAGGGCGTGGACTACTTCACCATCCACGCCGGCGTGCGCTTGGCCTACATCCACCTCACGGCCCAGCGCCGCACGGGCATCGTGTCGCGTGGCGGCTCCATCATGGCCAAGTGGTGCATGGCGCACCACCGTGAGAGCTTTTTGTACGAGCACTTCGAGGACATCTGCGACATCATGAAGGCGTACGACGTGTCGTTCAGCCTGGGCGACGGCCTGCGGCCCGGCTGCGCGTCGGATGCCAACGACGAAGCGCAATTTGCCGAGTTGCACACGCTGGGCGAACTCACGCAAGTCGCCTGGAAGCACGACGTGCAGACCATGATCGAAGGCCCCGGCCATGTGCCCATGCACATGATCCAGGCCAACATGACCGAGCAGCTCAAGACCTGCCACGAGGCGCCGTTCTACACCCTGGGCCCGCTGACCATCGACATCGCGCCCGGCTACGACCACATTGCCAGCGCCATCGGCGCGGCCATGATCGGCTGGATGGGCACGGCCATGCTCTGCTACGTGACGCCCAAGGAACACCTGGGCCTGCCCGACCGCGACGACGTGAAGCAGGGGATCATTGCTTACAAGATCGCCGCCCACGCGGCCGATGTGGCCAAGGGCCACCCCGGTGCCCGTGCGCGTGACGATGCGCTGAGCCAGGCGCGCTTCGACTTTCGCTGGCAGGACCAGTTCAACCTGGGCCTGGACCCTGAGACAGCCAAGGAATACCACGACGAGACCCTGCCCAAGGACTCGGCCAAGGTGGCGCACTTCTGCTCGATGTGCGGCCCCAAGTTCTGCTCCATGAAGATCACCCAGGAAGTGCGTGACTTTGCCGCCCAAAAGGGCGTGGCTGAAGCCGATGCCCTGGCCCAGGGCATGCAGACCAAGGCCGCAGAGTTTCAGAAGGGTGGGGGCGAGTTGTACATCCCGTTGAAGCCCGTGTGAGCCGTGTGAGCACGCGGCAATAAGCGCAACTACTGACCCCGAGGATTCCCTGAAACCAGCCCTGGGGGTCGTGCTTACCCTGTGCGATGGACAGCCCCGCCCGGCATATAGTCCCGGCCACCCCTGGCCCAGAAGGTTGGGGGTGTGTATGGCACTAAATTTGCTATGCTGGACTGTCTGTAAAAAAATGTAAGGAAGAGCCATGAATGCTCTCGGCCGCTTCTCCATCCGAACGCGTCTCTACTTCGGAACCGTTTTTTCCCTGATTCTTTTGGTCGTGATCGGCGCCATGGGCTATGTGGCACTGGACCGCACCCGCGACACATTGCAGGAGCTGTTTGCGCAGCGGGTGCAGACCCTGACCGATATGTCCGACCTGCGCACCACTTTGGGTGACCTGCGCCGGACCGAAAAAGACATCATCATCAACTTCAACAACTCGGTGGAGGTGTCCAACCTGCGGGAGTCTTGGGCCAAGACTCTGGCCGCCTTGCGCAAGAGCCTCGCGGATGTGCGCCAGGTGCAGTCGGGCGATGCGGAGTTTGTGGCCTCCATCGACAAGTCCCTGGACGAGATCAAGCAGTACGAAACTGGCATTTCCCCCATCTTCGAGAAGATCGAGGGGGCGCAGCTCGATGGTGCCGGGGGGGGCGCATATGCCGAGCGCCTGAAGGTCCACATGGATGCCACCGACAAGCTGTTCTCCAGCCTCGCCAACTCCGCTCGCACACAGATGGAAGAGGCCCGGCAGGGGATAGAGTCGCGCACGTCCAACATGTCGGCCTTGATCGGCATCGGCCTGGTGCTGGCTTTGGCCGTGCTGATTCCGCTGACCTTCTTCAGCGTGCGCTCCATCACCCGATCGCTGGGACAGGCACAGGAGCTTGCGGACCGCATTGCCAGTGGCGATCTGTCGCGCGATGTCGTGGCCATGAACCAGGACGAAGTGGGCCAGCTGGTGTTGGCCATGGGCCGCATGCAGGACGCCCTGCGGGGCCTGGTACGCCAGGTGCAGGATGCGGCAGGCAACATCACCACCGCCAGTTCCGAAATCGCCAGCGGCAACCACGACCTCAGCCACCGCACGGAACAGACGGCGGCCAACCTGGAGGAAGCCGCCTCGTCGATGGAGCTGTTGACCAGCACCGTGCAGCAAAGCGCCCAGTCCTCGCGCCAGGCCAGCGACTTTGCGGCGTCGGCTGCCGAGGTGGCTGCGCGCGGTGGTGCCGTGGTGTCGCAGGTGGTGACGACCATGGACCAGATCACGACCAGCTCGCGCAAGATCGCTGACATCACCGGCGTGATCGACTCCATCGCCTTCCAGACCAACATTCTGGCGCTCAACGCTGCGGTGGAAGCTGCGCGTGCGGGGGAGCAAGGCCGGGGCTTTGCCGTGGTGGCCAGCGAGGTGCGCAACCTCGCGCAGCGCAGTGCCGAGGCCGCCAAGGAAATCAAGGGCTTGATTGGATCGTCGGTGGAACGGGTCGAGGACGGCTCGCGCCTGGTGAGCCAGGCGGGTGAGACGATGACCGAGATTGTGAGCAGCGTGCGGCGGGTGTCGGGCATCATTGCCGAGATCACGGCATCCTCTGCCGAGCAAAGCGACAACATCGGGCAGATCAGCCAGTCGGTGAGCCAACTCGACCAGATGACACAACAGAATGCCGCACTGGTGGAAGAGTCCACCGCGGCCTCGGAATCGCTGCGTGAACAGGCGCTTCAACTGGCCAGTGCAGTCCGGCAGTTCAAGTTGCAGGATGGCGATGCTTCTGCACCGTCGGCCTTCACAGCGGCCGCTGCACCCGCTGCACCGGCTGTGTCCCACGCACCGCCCCGGCCCGCGCTGCGGATTCGCTAGTGGGATGCGGGCAATATTTTTGGTATTTTTGGCTGCCAGCGCTTATCTATCAAGCGCTATTAGCTATATTTTTGATAGCGTTTTGCGCATGGCTCTTCGAGGTCGGCGATTGCTGATCAACGGTCCAACCTACTCAGGCGCCTGTCGGTCCACACACAGCCCTTGGCAACGAAGGCTCCGGGTCCATGCATCCCGGAGGCAGGTTCTCAGTCCCGTGTCACCCGCAGCACTTCTTCGCGGCTGGTGATGCCTGCGGCAATCAGCCGTTCCCCGTCTTCGCGCATCAGTGCCATTCCGTCCGCCAGTGCGGCGGTGCGAATGTCGGCTTCAGACGCCTGGCTGTGGATTTGTGCGCGGATGGCGTCGGTGGTCACCAGCAGCTCGAAGACCCCGGTGCGGCCTGTGTAGCCCGTCTGGCCGCAGTGATCGCACCCGCTGCCGTGGCAATGGCTGCAGTACTTGCGCACCAGGCGCTGGGCCAGCACCCCCAGCAATGACGACGACAGCAGGAAAGGCTCCACGCCCATGTCCGTCAGGCGGGTGACGGCGCTAGCGGCGTCGTTGGTGTGCAGCGTGGCCAGCACCAGGTGACCCGTCAGCGAGGCCTGGATGGCGATCTGCGCGGTCTCGAAGTCGCGGATTTCACCAATCATGATGATGTCCGGGTCCTGCCGCAGGATGGCGCGCAGGGCCTTGGCAAAGGTCAGCTCGATCTTGCTGTTGACCTGCGTTTGCCCGACCCCTGGCAGCTCGTATTCGATGGGGTCTTCGACCGTCATGATGTTGTTGCGCGTGGCGTCCAGCCGGCCCAGCGCCGCATACAGCGTCGTTGTCTTGCCCGAGCCCGTGGGGCCGGTCACCAGGATGATGCCGTGCGGCTGGCTGATAAGGCCCTCAAAGCGGTCCAGCGTGTCGCCCTGCATGCCCACGGCTTCCAGGCTCAGCTTGCTCTCGCTCTTGTCCAAGAGGCGCAGCACCGCGCGCTCGCCATGGGCGCTGGGCAGGGTGGACACCCGCACGTCAATGGCGCGGGTGCCCAGGCGCAGGCTGATACGGCCATCCTGCGGCAGGCGCTTTTCTGAAATATCGAGGTCGGCCATGATCTTCAGGCGCGAGATCAAGGCCGCATGCAGCGCGCGGTTGGGTTGCACTACCTCGCGCAGCGTGCCGTCCACCCGAAACCGCACGCTGGAGTGGCGTTCGTAGGGCTCGATGTGGATGTCGCTCGCGCCGTCGCGTGCGGCCTGCGTGAGCAGCGCGTTGAGCATGCGGATGATGGGGGCATCGCCCGCCGATTCCAGCAAGTCCTCAACAGCGGGCAGTTCCTGCATCATGCGCGAGAGATCGGCGTCGCTCTCGACCTCGCTCACCACCGTGGCGGCGCTCGATTCGCTGTGCGAATAGACGGCGCTGATGCGCTGGGCCAGTGCCGATGCATCCATGGGCAGCAATTGCTGTACCGGGTGTTTGCGCAGCACTTCAGACAGTGCCCCTGCATCGGGGCTGGGTCCATGCCACAGCACCAGCTGGCGGCCGTCGTCCTCCAGCAGTAGTTGCGCGGTGCGGGCAAAGGCGTAGGGCAGGGGGTGGCGCATGGATACAGAACCCTCAGAGCGCCTTGGGCGAAACCGTGGCGCTCAGTGCCAGACTGCGCACGGTGGCGGCTGCGGCGTTGGCAGCGTCTTCGGAGTTGTAGGGGCCCACACGCACGCGGGTGAGTGTGCCGCGATTGGTGTCTACCGACTGGATGGACAGGGGCAGTGAGGAACCACGCAGCTTGGCCATTGCACTGCGGGATTCGGCGTCCTTGCCAAAGACGCCCACGTTCACGTAGTACTGCTGTGCGGGGGCTTGCGCCTGGGCCGTGGGGGGTGTCGGTTCCACCGGCGCGCTGCTTTGCGGAGCCATACCCTGCGAGGGTGGAGGCGGCGCTACGGGTGTGAGCTGCTGTATGGGAGTTGGCACCGGCGCAGCGGGCTGCACGGGCGTAGGGCTGGCTGCCGCTGGCGCCCGCTCGGGCAGTGGGGGGAGGACGGGGGCGCCAGAGACCGACTTCATTGCAGTGCTGGGCGCGGGCTGTGTGGCCTGCTGCAAGGCGCGGATGGTCTCGTAGCGGTCCACCACCAGGGCATCGTTGGTGGCGTTATCGCGCACCACAATGGGGCGCAAGAAAATCATCAAGTTGGTCTTGCTGCGCGACCGGTTCTCGCTCTTGAACAGGTTGCCCACCACAGGCAGATCGCCCATCACGGGCACCTTGTCCTCAGCCTGAGAGTACGTGTCTTCCAGCAGGCCACCGATAACGATGATGCTGCCGTCGTCTACCACCACGTTCGACTCGACCGCACGCTTGCTGGTGGTGGGGCCGGTAGCGTTGGACAGGGTGGAGCGATCAATCTTGGAGATCTCCTGGTAGATCGCCATTTTTACGGTGCCGTTCTCGCTGATCTGCGGGCGCACCTTGAGCATCAGGCCTACGTCCTTGCGCTCCACAGTGTTGAACGGGTTCACGGTGCCGCTGTTGCTGGTGTTCGCATACGAACCCGTGACAAAGGGCACGTTGTCGCCGATGAGAATACGTGCTTCCTCGTTGTCCAGCGTCATCAAGTTGGGGGTCGACAGAACGTTGGCATCGCCGCTGTTCTGCAGAAAGTTGGCCAGGGCACCCAGGTAGTACTGGCCGTTGATGCGAGGGGCTAGCGCCAGGTTCATCCCAGCACCCAGGCCAGCGGCGGCAGTGCCGATAGTAGAGGTGCTACCCGAGGCCAGTGCGGCGGTCAGCCCCAAGATATTGGAGCCCGCTGCTCCAGAATTGGTACCAATCACGCCAATCGTGCCGTCGCCCTGTTTACCCAGTATGCCTTGCCACTGAATGCCAAATTGCGCCAGCTTTTTGGCCGAGACTTCCACGATCAGGCTTTCGACCAGCACCTGCGCGCGCCGCCCGTCGAGTTTGTCGATGACGGCACGCAGCTGGCGGTACAGAGGCTCAGGCGCCGTGATGATGAGCGAGTTGGTGGTGGGGTCTGCCTGAATTTGCCCACCCGTGGAGGGCTGGTTGTTGGAGGTAGCGCTGGTGCCCATGCTGCCGCTTCCGGTGCCCAGCCCACTGCTGCTGCCCCCCGACAGCCCGCTGCCGGTGGACAGCATGTTGCCGCTGGTACCGCCACCACTGAGTCCCCCGCTGGGCATGGTCGGTGCGGCGCTTGCGCCTGCGCCGCCACCCCCCGTGTTGCCGCTGCCGCCCATGGCGGCCATGGCCGCGCGCAGCGTGGTGGCGAGTTTGGTGGCGTCGGCGTTCTTCAGGTACACCACATGGATGTTGCCGGTGGACGCACTGCTGCCAGGCGCAGGGGCCTGGTCGAGCTGGGCGACCAGCGCGCGCACCTGGGCCACGCGGGCCGGGTTGGCGGCGCGCAGGATCAGTGAGTTGCTGCGCGGCTCGGCGATCAGCGTAGTCCTGAACGAGGTGTCTGCCTGGCCCTGGGCTGCGACCGGTGCGCTGCCACTGCCACCGTCGATGAGGCGCGCCACCAGCGGCGCGAGATCGGTTGCGACGGCGTTGCGCAGCGGAATCACTTCCACATCGCTGGCGTTGGCCACATCCATGGCCGCCACGATGCGCGCCAGGCGCTGCAGGTTGTCGGCATAGTCGGTGATCACCAGCGAGTTGTTGCCGGGGTTCACGTTGATGGTGTTGTTGGGGCTGATCAGCGGGCGCAGCACGGGCACCAGATTGGAGGCGCTCTCGAAGTTGAGCTTGAAAATCTGCGTGACGATCTGCCCGCCACCGGGCGCACTGCCCGAGCTGCCCTGCACCACGCTCACGCTTCCGCCCTGCAGTTTGGCGTCGGCCTCGGGCACCACCTTGTACAGGCCGGCCGCCTCGACCACCGTGAAGCCCTGCAGCCGCAGGGCGGCCAGGAACTGCTGGAACGCCGCCGCAGGGGGCACTGCACGTTCGGTGACCAGGTTGAGCTGGCCCTTCACGCGCGGGTCCACCACCACGTTGCGGCCGGTGATGGTGGCCATGGTGCGCGCCACAGCTTCGATTTCGGCGTTGGCGAAGTTCAGGGTGACGGGCTCGCCCGCGCGCACGCTGCCGGTGCCGGTATCGATGGCGGTTTGGGCAAGAATTTGGCCGCTGGCGCACGCCAGTAAAGCGCTAGCTGCTATTGCTTTGAGAGCAAAACCCAGGCGTGGTGACAACAAGGAGTTCATAGGTTCAACCCACGGTGATGATGGAGCGCGCGCCGTTGCGCCGTCCAATGATGTTCAGAAGATTCGAGAGGGCGGCTTCGCGCTCGGGGGCGGCAGTGGCTTCACCGGTGAAGCGCAGGCGGTTGCCCACCCACTGGCCGGAGCCGTTCAGCTGCAGGTGCCCGTCCAGCGTGCTCAGTGTGAGCGTGGGCGCCTCGCCGCCCTGCACGGCCAGCCGGTAGCTGCCCATGGGGCGCAGGGTGGACAGGCGGGACGACATGGCCCGTGCATCCAGCTGCACCTGGCCTGCCAGGGACATGCGCCCCGCACTCCAGCGCATGGTGAAGCCGCGCGTCTGCAGTGCGAGCTGGCCTTGGGGCTGCAGGGTGTTCCAGGGCGTGCCCAGCCCGGTCAGCACCGAGGCGGGCCACAGGCTTTCGCCGTCGATCACGGTCAGCTGGGTGCCAGACCAGCCCACACTGGCCTGCACGCGCAGCGGTGTGGGGGTGCAGCAGCTGGCGTTGAGTTGCGCGTGCACACCGCCCCAGCCGGGACGGATGCGCCAGTCCACCCGACCGGGCAGGGCGGCACTGTCCTGGCTGGCAGTGCCGCCCGTCAGCACCAGCTGGGCTGAACCCGTCCAGACCGTACCGCGTGCCTGGAGCAATTGCACCTGTCCTCCCGTCGCGGTTGCCACGCTATCGGCCAGCCAGTGCGCCGGGGCAAACGCCACCACGGCGGGCACTACGCCCACCACGGCACCGACCAGCGCCCAGCCCCGCGGATTCTTGGGGGGGCGGGGAGCGCGGGGTGCAGATTTTCTGCGTCGGGAGGAAGTGGCCACGGGGGATGTGTGTTGTATGCGGGTAGGCAGATTCAGGGTTGCGCAGGCGGCAGCGCCAGCACCAGGGTGCCGTCCCAGCGCGGCATCGCCGTGGCTGGTTTGCCCAGTACCGGAGCGTTGGGCGTGGAACCTGCCGTAGGAGCGGTGCTGCGGTTCAGGCGCGCCTCCACCGGGGCGGCGCGTGCGTTGCTGCGGGCCTCTGCCAGCCACTGGGCCAGGGCATCGGCCGGGGCTCCTTTGAGCGTAACGGTGGCGCGGTCGCCCACCACATTGAGCTGGGCGGCATTGCCCATGCGCTGGGTGAGCGCGGTGCGCAGTGCACCGACGGAATCGCCGCGCGTATTGCGTGGGGCAGACTGCAATTGCTCTGCTTCGGCACGCAGGCCCTGCATACGTTGCAACTGCGCGTCCAGCTCGGCATGGCGTGCGGGTGCGGCACGCAGTGTGGACAGGGCTGGCGCAATGGCCAGCCACCACAGCACGGCAAATGCGACAAGGCCGCCTGCGGCGAGGACCAGGGTTTGCTCACGCGGGGCCAGGGCCTGCCAGCGGGCGCGCAGGGCGGGGGAGGCGATGGGGTTCATGGTGTTGTGCCTTCGGCGCGCAGCAGCAGGCTGCCATCGTCCATCCGGGCCCGGTAGCCTGCGGCCTGCAGGCGGGTTGAGAGCACGGTTTCTTCATCGGGGGCCAGCGTGACGCCGCGCAGGCGCAGTTCGCCGGGTGCGTACTCGATGCTGGTAGGCTGGCGACCGCTGGGCAGAGATGTGCCCGCCGCCGCCAGCAGGGGCTCCAGGTCGCGGCCCGAGACGGCGCCGGCTGCCTGGCGCAGCTGGGCCAATTCGCGCTCCATCTGCACCGGGGCATCCACCACGACCTGTACCTTGGGGAACGTCTGTGTCAGTGTGGACCGCACGGCGGCCTGTTTGGCCGCCAGCGCCTTGCGCTCCTGCCAGGCCCAGGCATTGAGCCCCACCAGATGGGCCACCACCAGCAGTGCAGCCCCCCAGCGCGCAGCGCGCCACTGTGGCGCGTTCAGCAGTGCGCTGGCCAGGCTGCCCGCCTTGCGCAGTGCGCGGGTGCGGCCGGTGCTGGCCAGATCGAACTGGGCCAGGTCCCAGTCGCCGCGCGCGGCATCCAGCGCACGCTGGCTGGACGTATGCAGGGTCACGCTCTGACCCAGCGTGCGTTCGGCCAGCGCCGCAACGGCAGGCTCGGCGCGCACCACGGTCGCATCATCGCCTTCCATGACCGCGTCCGGGGGCAGCCCCGCGCGCGCCAGCATCACGGAGGCAATGGACAAGGGCAGCACAGCCACGCCGTGGTCGGCCCCTTGGCCGGTCAGCACCACGCAGGCGTCTTCAGGGGTGCCCAGCGCGCACAGCTCGGGGCGGCCACTGGGGGTGGGGCCGGGTGCAAATTCAGGTACGACGCGCGAAACGCTGCGGCCGGCGGCCTCCAGGGCCTGCAAGTGGTCGCGCAGCCAGGTGCGGTCACAGACCGCCACCCACACGGGTTCGCCGGCACTGGCATCAGGCTGG
Source organism: Acidovorax facilis (assembly GCA_964031875.1). Classification (GTDB taxonomy): domain Bacteria; phylum Pseudomonadota; class Gammaproteobacteria; order Burkholderiales; family Burkholderiaceae_C; genus Acidovorax; species Acidovorax facilis_A. Next base: position 28,583 of record CAXIRU010000020.1, on the reverse strand, counting down.
ATGGCAAAGTGCAATTGCGATGCGTCGTCCAGCAGGCGGTCTTCGAGCAGCCCCTCCAGCACTGAACGCAGGCGCGGTGTCTGCTGGCCCGCGCCCAAGGCGAGGCCGGGCGGCAGTTGCACCCGTTGCCAGGACAGTGCCTGGGCTGGCACCACAGCGACCACTTCGCCGCCAGGGCGCGTGGGCTCTGGCAGCAGCGCGGCTGGGGCTTTGGCGTGGCGAAGGGCCGTGTGGCCGTCCGCCGTCAGCGTATAGCTGTATTTGGTGGCGGACCCCGGACCGACCGGTGGCAGGAAAAGGATGAGGGTGCTCATGGACAGGTTTTGTGGGCCATTTTAGGGTGCGGGCTTGACAGTGCGGGCCGAACCTGCGGATGTGTTGCAGATGTGTCAGATTTCCGCCCAGCGCCTACCGGGTGCCCGGGGCGGTTTCGCGGTCAAAAGCTCCCCGTTCGCGCCAGAGCGTGGTGACCTCGATACCCTGTTTGCGCACCAGGGATCGCTCGTCCACCATGGCGTCGCCCAGGCGCAGGCGTCCGCGCACTTCGAAGTACGAGGAGGCCACGGCATGGGCCCCTTCATTGATGTCGATGGTGGTGCCCAGCAGGTCGCGCACCTCGCTGAGCGTGCGGAAATGGCGGGCCTCGCGGGCCTGCAGCATCTTCTGGGCGCTGGCCATGTCCAGGCCGTCGATGGCGGCCATCAGCACGTCGATGTCGGCGGTGTTGAGGTTGACCGGCGCGCGCACGGGCAACAGCGTCACGTGGGGCGTCAGGCGGGCCACGGTGTTGGGTGCCAAGCCCAGCCAACCCAGTTGGGACATGGTGGGCGGCAGCAGCGGGGCGGTGTTGCTGTCGGCACCGGTGGTGGCCTGCGCGCGCCGCAGGGCGTCGGTGAGCAGGCTCAGCTCCTGCAGTGGCAGGCCCAGGCGCTCGAACAGCCGCGTGAACTGCCGCAGCGCGAGGGTTTGCACATTGCCGTTGTCCACCAGGTTGGTCAGGTTCAGCCGGCCTTGCATGTCCGAGATCTGTCCCGACAGAAAGGCCTCGGTGGTGTCGGTGGTGGCGTCGTCCACCTGGCTCACGTTCTTGTCGGCCGCGAGAAAGGTGGACAGGCGTGCCTCCTGCAGCGGCACCGCCCAGGGTTCAGCCAGGTGGTCGGCACCGCCCGAGCGCCCGTCCTCGCGCAGGATCAGGCGCGACCAGTCGAGCGCGCCCACCAGAATCCAGGTGGACTGCACGCGGCCACGCTCGGCGGTTTCGACCTCGACCGCGCGCCATTGCTGCCACATGGACGCCGCTGCAAAGGTGGCCACGAGGGTGACGGTGAGCATGGCCATCAGCAGTGCTGCGCCGCTTTCCCTGCGAAGCGGGCGCGGCCCCATGTGGAATCCCCCCGGGGCCCCGTGGGGCTGCCGCGGCCCAGGCCTGTGCCACCGTGGAGCTGGCTTTGCCAGGCCACCGGTAGCGTCCCCTTGGGGGGGGGCGGCGCAGCCGCTCAGGGGGGCGCTGATCATGTCCGTCCCCCACCCAGCACTGGGTTCACCCAGTCGCGCGTGAGCCGGCCCACCAGCGCTTGGCCGGGCGGCAGGGTGATTTGCAGGCGTACTCCGTCGGGGATGGGTGAGGTACCCACCGGGCTGGTGCCACTGCTGGACAAGGGGTTGGACCACGCCCCGCCCCGGTAATAGAAGATCTGCCAGTCCTCCAGCGGCACCAGCGTCATTTCGTAGCGGCGCTCGGCCTCGCCAGGGCTGCGCGCCCACTGCGCGGCCAGTTGCCAAGCCCCCTCCCATTCGGCGCGCGTGCGCACCGGAGGCGACTGCCAGCGCATCCATTGGCCAACACCCTGACCGCCCCGGCGCGTCCATGCCACCACCAGGGCACCCTCGTCGGGCACGGCGCTGGTGCGCCGCGTCAACCGCAGTACCTGGCCGTCCCAGTCGAGCGGCGTGGTGTTGGCAATGGGCAGCAGCGCATCCAGGTCTGTGCCCCACTGGCCCAGGGCCGATTGCAGCACCAGCATTTCATCGGCCCGCTGGCGCGTGATCTCCTGCGCCCGCACCATGCCATCCAGCCCCCGCCAGCTCAGGATGGCCAGCAGGCTCATCACCGCAATGGCCAGCAGCAGTTCGACCAGCGTGAAGCCGCTGTGAGTGCGCCGCTGCAGGTGTCTTCCGGCTTGCCACCGAGAGCCGCGCAGGGCCGTCGAAACTGGCGCCCGCTCATGCGAGTGCCACCGTGGAACTGGCTCTGCCAGGCCACGGGTGGCGTCCCCCTGGGGGGAAGACGCGAAGCGGCTCAGGGGGGGCATTGAGCTAGTACCTTCCGATGATGGTCGAGATGCGCAGGATGGAGTTGTCGCCATCCAGCACCTGCGCGTCCACCCGGCGAAAGCCCGGGTTGGGCGTGGGTCGCACGATCAGGGCCACGGTGAGCTGGCGCCCGGCCTGTTCGCAGGCGACCTGGCTGTCGCCCACGCTGGGCATTTGGCGCGACAGGCGTGCAGAGACCAGTTCGTTTTCGGCGCAGAGCTGGGCCAGCACGATGTCTGACTGGCGCAACGCATTGCGTGTGAGCGCCGTGGTGGCCTGCAGCCCTGCCATCAGTGCAATGGCCACGATGCTGAGCGCCACCAGAACCTCCACCAGCGTAAAGCCGCGCGATCGCCTGTCGCAGTGGGCGGGCAGGGGCGGCTTCATTGGACGGTCTCCACGGTAAAGGGGCGCACCCCGTCGGTGGCAACGCGCAGCGTGCGTTCGGGATAGGCGTGGTGGGTGATCAGCACCTGCTGGGGGCCGATGAGGGGCTCAGGCCCCAGCACCAGCAGCGTGGGCGCGCGCACTGTAGTGCCCGCGTCCAGCCACTGGCCGGGCAGGGCCGCCAGTGCGCTGGGCGGCAAGCCTTCAAACCGGAAGCCTCCGGCATCCGCGCGCCAGCGCACCGGCATCCCGCCTGCGCGCGACTGTGCACGCGCGGATTCCAGCAACGCCGCCAGCCGGGCTGCCTCGCGCTCGACCAGCGTCTGCCCGCTGTCGCGCATGGCGATGCTCACACCGGCGGTGGCCAGGGCGATGATGCTGATGACGACCAGCAGTTCAAGAAGTGTGAAGCCCCCCTGAGCCGCCGCAGGGCATGCCTGCGGGGGGTGAATGCCGAAGGCCTGGCGAAGCCAGTTCCATGGCATCCCTGGCCGAGGGTGCGCCCGTTTCATGGGGCAGGGGGCAGTCGCGAAGCGCCGGTCGTCATTGCCAGCTGCCGATGTCCGCATCCTTGCCCTCGCCGCCCGACTGCCCATCGGCACCGAACGACATCACGTCGATCTCGCCCTTGATGCCAGGGTTCAGGTACTGGTAGGGGCGGCCCCAGGGGTCGTTGGGCAGTTTTTCGAGGTAGAGCTTCCAGTTGTTGGGCACGGGGCCTGAACTGGGCTTGGCGATCAGCGACTGCAGGCCCTGCTCGGCGGTGGGGTAGCGCTGGTTGTCCAGGCGGTACAGCTTGAGCGCCTGCATGATGTTGGTGATGTCGGTGCGGGCAGCGGTCACGCGGGCATCGTCGGCGCGCTCGAGCACATTGGGCACGATCAGGGCGGCCAGCACGCCGATGATGACGAGCACCACCATGAGCTCGATGAGGGTAAAGCCACGGGCCACATTCCGGGCCAGGCGGTGGCGGGCGGAGCGCAAGAGGAGGGGGAAAGAGGTGTTCACTGCTGGCGGTCTCTTGGATGGTCGAATCGCGTGAATCATAATCCCCGCATGGTGACCAATACGTACAGCAAATGGGGCGTCCGCCTGGGGACTCTGGCGCTATGGGCCGCCGCAGGCGCCAGCGTGGTCTTTTGGGGGCTGCGCCTGTCGGCCCCGGCGGGTGGAATTGCGGCTCCTGTGGTGCTGCCCCCGCCCGTGGCGCCGGATGCGCAGGCCCTGGCACGGCTGCTCGGAGCTGCGCCCGCAGCCCCCGGAGTGGTTGCTGCGGCCCCGGTGGCCACGCTGGCCAGCCGCTTCGTGCTGATCGGGGTTCTCTCCGGCCGCAGCAGCGGGGGCGGCGCGGCACTGATCGCGGTGGATGGCAAGCCTGCCAAGCCGTTTCGCGTGGGCGCTGCAGTGGATGAGGGGCTGGTGCTGCAGGCGCTGGGCCCGCGCCAGGCGCAGCTGGGGCGCGAAGCCGGTGGCCCTGCCACGCTCACGCTGGACATGCCGCTCAAGCGTTGACAAGCACAGATCAGCGTGGATGCTGGGGCAGGGGGGGGCTCCTCCGGCTCCTATCCCAGCTCGATCCTCTCCCACTCGCCCCAGCCCGGTGTGGCAACGGGCCATTCTTCCGAGCGCGGCAGCACGCCGTTGCCGTGCGTTGTCAGCCACTCCACGCTGCGGATGACCCCGGCGTGGGTGATCCACACCACATCCTGTGTGGCCCTGTGGCCGTGGTCCTGCAGTGCAGCCGCCACGCGGGTCAGCACCATCGCCAGATTTTCCCCCTGGCCCGGGCGGTAGTCGGCAAATGCGGCCGTCCAGGCATCGATGTCGCTGCGGGCAATCGCATCCCAGGCCTGCCCCTCCCAACTGCCAAAGTCCATTTCGCGCAGGCGTGCGTCGGGTTTTGATGCCAAATCAGGCCGTAGCGCTTGTAGATCAAGCGCTAGTTGCTCACATCTTTGTAGCGGTGAGTGAGCCACATATGCCCGATGCGGCAGTGCGGCCGCCAGGCGTTCTGCCGCAGCGCGTGTAGCGCTCGCGTCGGCGGGGATGTCCAGGGCGCCATAGCAGGTGCCTGGCACCACCAGCGGCTGGGCGTGGCGCACCAGCCAGAGGCGGGCGCATGGCGATGGGGGCGCGCTGTGCTTCACATCCAGCGCAGGGCCAGCGCTGCGCCCAGGTAAAAGCCGATTTCGCTGATTTGCTGCGTGGCGCCCAGGCAGTCGCCCGTGAAACCTTGCAGTCTGCGCGCAAACCAGCGCGCCATCCAGCCAGCGGCGAAGGCGCTAGCAAGCACAGATGCTATTAAATAAATAGCTGTTTGCGCTTGCCAGACAAGCGCTAGTGGCACAAAACACCATGATAAAGCGGTTACCAAAGCGCCCATGGATATCTGGTCAGCCAGCGGCTTGCTTTTGGAGCGGGCGGTGTCGCCCACGTGTGGCAGGCTGCGCACGATGAGCAGCGGCCAGAAACGTGACAGCACATGCGCCCCGACCAGCGCGGCCACAGCGGCCAGCAGGCTGTGGACCCCCAGCAGCGCCAGCAGGCTGAGCTTGGCCAGCAGTGCCAGCACCAGCGCCATGGCCCCGAAGGCGCCAATGCGCGAGTCCTTCATGATGTCGAGCGCCCGTTCGCGGTCGTAGCTGCCGCCCAGGCCATCGGCCACATCGGCCAGGCCGTCTTCGTGAAAGCCCCCCGTCATCAGCACCGTGGCCACCGTGCAGAACACGGCCGCTACCGCCGGTGCCAGCGGGTTGGGGGCCAAGGCCCAGTGCAACGCGGCATAGACACCCGCTGCCAACAGCGCTGCCAGCCACCCAATGCCCGGAAAATGCGCCGCGCTGGCGCGCAGCATGGCGGGGCTGTAGCCCACCCACTCCGCCAGCCGCCCGGTGACCGGGATGCGGGTAAAGAACTGCACGGCCAGCAGGTAGTGGCGCAGGGCTTGCATGGGCTGGCTGGCGTTATGTCAGATTTGATAGCTGCCAGCGCTTGATGGATAAGCGCTGGAGGCTATTTTGATTCATTTTTTATTTGGACCGTAGGAACAGCCGGTAGGCGGGGTTCAGTGTCTCTTCCACATGCGGATAGCCCAGCGTGGCCAGGAAGGCGTCGAAGGCGGCCTTGTCTTCGGGCGGCACCTGCATGCCCACGAGGATGCGGCCATAGTCGGCGCCCTGGTTGCGGTAGTGGAACAGGCTGATGTTCCAGGTCGGCTGCATCAGGCTCAAAAACTTGAGCAGCGCGCCGGGCCGCTCGGGGAAGGTAAAGCGCATCAGGCGCTCGTCCTGCGCCAGCGCTGAATGACCACCCACCAGGTGGCGCAGGTGCTCCTTGGCCAGTTCGTCGTGCGTCAGGTCCAGCGCCTCGAAGCCGTGGCGGCCGAAGTTCTTGGCAATCTTTTCCGACTCGCCCTTGCCATTGGTCGTGATGCCGACGAACACATGGGCCCGCGCGGCGTCGCTGATGCGGTAGTTGAACTCGGTCACATTGCGCGGGCCGCCGGGCAGGCCGCCCACCACCTCGCAAAACCGGCGGAAGCTGCCGCGTTCTTCGGGGATCGTCACCGCGAACAGCGCCTCGCGCTCCTCGCCCACCTCGGCGCGCTCGGCGACAAAGCGCAGGCGGTCGAAGTTCATGTTGGCGCCACACAGGATGGCGGCGTAGGTTTCGCCCTTGGTCTTCTTTTCGGCAACGTACTGTTTGATGGCCGCCACGGCCAAGGCCCCGGCGGGCTCGACGATGCTGCGCGTGTCCACAAAGATGTCCTTGATGGCGGCGCAGACGGCGTCGGTATCCACGGTGATGAACTCGTCCACCAGACCGCTGTGGGCGATGCGGAAGGTTTCTTCGCCCACCAGCTTGACGGCCGTGCCGTCCGAGAACAGTCCCACATCCGGCAGTGTGACGCGTTCATGGGCCTGCACCGACTGGATCATGGCGTCCGAGTCGTTCATCTGCACGCCGATCACCTTGATCTCCGGCCGTACGGCCTTGATGTAATTGGCCACGCCTGAGATGAGCCCGCCGCCGCCGATGGCTACGAACACAGCGTCGAGCTGGCTGCTGCCCAGGCTTTGCAGTTGGCGCAGGATTTCCATGGCGATGGTGCCTTGGCCGGCGATCACGTCTGGGTCGTCGAATGGATGCACAAAGGTCAGGCCCTGTTCCTTCTCCAGCTTGACCGAATGGCCGTAGGCATCGGAATAGCTCTCGCCAAACAGCACGACCTCGCCGCCCAGCGTCTTCACGGCGTCGATCTTGAGCTGCGGCGTGGTGGTGGGCATCACGATGACGGCACGCGTGCCCAGCTTGTGCGCGCTCATGGCCACACCTTGCGCGTGGTTGCCGGCCGATGCACAGATCACCCCGCGCTGGAGCTGTTCGGGTGTGAGGTGCGCCATCTTGTTGTAGGCGCCACGCAGCTTGAAACTGAACACGGGCTGCTGGTCCTCGCGCTTCAAGAGCACCTTGTTGTGCAGGCGGCGGCTGAGGTTCTTGGCGGGCTCCAGCGCCGATTCGACGGCCACATCGTAGACACGGGCGGTCAGGATCTTCTTGAGGTATTCGGCGGGGGTGAGGTGCTGGGTCATGGCAGGGCAGAGGCGGGGGCCCACATCATAGGGGCTCGGTTTTTTGGAGGGGCGATTCGCCGCCGGGGACTCTGCGGGACATCCCTGGAGGGCGCATTCAGGCCGGTTCAGCCAAAAAAAAGCCCCGGGCCGTGAGGCCTGGGGCTAATCCATCCTTTGAGGAGATGGAGGAGACAATCGGTGCGGGGCAAGTGCCAGAAACCAGGCTTCTCGCCATCTGCTTTTTCCATCCAGAGAAAGCAGCGCATGGAAGCAGTTTAGCGCGAGTCTTGTTGCATTGCAGCAAAATCAACACCAAATTTTTGTTTCGCCGGGCCATTCCGTGCGAAAAAAACCACGCACCAAAAAGGAGATACACCATGGAATGCACAGTCAGCTGGACCGGAGGGGCGGGAACCCGTTCGGGAATGGGTTTTGTGGCCGAGACCGGCAGCGGCCATGTCTTGACAATGGACGGCGCACCCGATGCCGTCAATCCCGCCAACGGCGGCCAGAACCTGGCGCCCCGGCCGATGGAAACCGTGCTTGCCGGCACGGGCGGCTGCACGGCCTACGATGTCGTGCTCATTCTCAAGCGGGGTCGCCACGACGTGCGTGGCTGTAGCGTCAAGCTGACCACCGAACGTGCCCAGACCGATCCCAAGGTGTTCACTAAGATCCACATGCATTTCACCGTCACCGGCAAGGGCATCCCGCACGCTGCGGTCGAGCGGGCGATCGCCATGAGCCATGACAAGTACTGTTCTGCCAGCATCATGCTGGGCAAGACGGCGGAGATCACGACGGGGTTCGAGGTGATTGAGGCTTGATGGAACCGCTTGAGTCGCATGGTGCGCCCACCTGCGCGCTTGGCTCGCTGCTCGGCGGCGGGGCGCACCGATAGCTGGGCGCAGCCATTTCCGAGGGGCACGGGCTTTTTTTCACGCCAGTGCAAGAAACAGCCGGTGCTGGGGGGTCAGATGTAGTGCGCGGTGGTTGTCATCACCTTGGCGGCAGCCCTCATTGCCGCCCGGGCGGGGGGCGGCAGTTCCAGTGCGCCAGATGCCCGTGCCTCGGCCGCGTGGCGCTCCTCGTCGTCTTTCATGCGGGCGACCACCGCCCGCGACGCAACGTCTTGTGCCGGGAGCCGCGCCAGGTGGCTCTCCAGGTGTGCTGCCACCTGATTTTCAGTCTCTGCCACAAAACCGAGGCTGGCCCGGTCGCTGACCTTGGCGGCGACCAGCCCCAGCGCGAAGGCACCCGCAAACCACAGGGGGTTCAACAGGCTGGGCCTGGCGCCCAGCGCATCCAGGCGTTGCCGGGTCCAGGCGAGATGGTCTGTTTCTTCACGGGCGGCCTCCCGGAGATGGGCCCGGAGCGCGGGGTTGCGCGTGACGGCAGCCTGCGCGGTATACAGCGCCTGCGCACAGACTTCGCCCACATGATTGACGCGCATCAGCGCCCCCGCCAGTTTTTTCTCAGCGGGGTCTAGCGCACCTTCGTCCATGCCCTTTGCTGGCGTGGGTTCGGATGCGCGAGGTGTGGCGAAGAGGGTGCGCAGTGCGGTGTCGGCAGCAGTCAGCAAAGAGTCCATGAAAGCTTTCGGGTGGGCGAGGGCGCGGAAACACAATTTTCACTTGGATACAAATCTCAGGCGCTCACAAGGGCTGCCACAAGGCGTTGCATATCGATTTTGCCGGGTTTCACAGAAATGTTGCAACACTGCAACGATTTTCCCCTTTCGGGTCGATTGTGGGTGAATTCCTTTGCGAAACGCGGCCGGGTCTGGTGCAATAAGAGCAACTTCCCCACCAGGAGGTTGGCCCGGGGAACCGGCGGGACTGTGCAGGTGCTTTCACCATAGACCCCCCGTACCGGAGCCCGATGTTTAACCTTGGAGTAACTCGCAATGAAAAAATCCCTGATTGCCCTGGCTGTGCTGGCTGCTTCCGGCGCTGCAATGGCTCAATCGTCCGTGACCCTGTTCGGCGTGGTTGACGCAGCCTATGCCTACGGTTCCGGCAGCGTCGCCAACAAGTCCCAACTGACGAGCTCCGGCTACAACAGCAGCCGTCTGGGCTTCCGCGGTGTTGAAGATCTGGGTGGTGGCATGTCCGCTTCGTTCTGGCTCGAAGCTGGCATGAACAACGACAACGGTTCCGGCCTTAACACCAGCACCAACAACCAAGGCGCCAGCGGTGCTACTGGCGGTGGCGGCCTGACCTTCAACCGTCGTTCCACCGTCAGCCTGAACGGCGGCTTCGGTGAAGTGCGTCTGGGCCGTGACTACACGCCCCAATTCTGGAACCTGACCGTGTTCGATCCGTTTGGCACCAACGGCGTGGGCACTAATCAAGTCCAAAACTCCAACCTGGGTGGTCCTACCAACACCCGCGCCTCGAATGCCATCGGTTACTTCCTGCCTGGCAATCTGGGCGGCTTCTACGGCCAAGCCCAATACTACATGGGTGAAAACCTGAGCAACACGGCCAACAAGAAGGACGGCAACGGCCTGGCCCTGCGCGCCGGTTACGCCAACGGCCCCATCAACGTGGCTCTGGCTTTCTCTGAAACCAAGTTCCTGTCGGGCAACATCAAGAGCGTTAACCTGGGCGGCCAGTACGACCTGGGCGTGGCCAAGATCATGGCTCAGTACAGCTCTGACGACATCAAGAACGGCGCCGATGGCACTGGTTTCCTGATCGGTGGTCTGGTGCCCGTGGGCGCTGGCGAAGTTCGCCTGTCGTACTCCACCTACAAGGTTGACACCGTTGGTGCTGACCCACGTTCGAACAAGCTGGCTCTGGGCTACGTGCACAACCTGTCCAAGCGCACGGCCCTGTACGCAACGTACGCTCACGTGAGCAACAAGAACGGCGCTGCTCAGTCCCTGAACGGTTCCGTGACCGCTGCTGGCAAGAACTCCAACGGTTACGACTTCGGTGTCCGTCACAGCTTCTAATATCGCGACTGGCTTTAGGCCAGTTGTCGGTATCACAGCTTAAAAGCCGCCTTCGGGCGGCTTTTTTTTGCTTGCCGTTTTCTATCGTCTTTTGCTCGGATTGGGTGCGCTGCTGTTCTGGCTGGATGGTGTGCGTGCAAGTGTGCTGATTTGCTCATGTGTTGAACAACTTCGCTGATTGTTGGATTGTCTCGTTCTTGAGCTGAATGAGCCCGGGCAGCTTGTGGCGCCTGAATGAGCGAAATACCAGCGCCAATTACCAATTACCAATTCTGCGTGTGTTGTCGGGCCCTTGCTGCTCTGTAACTCCGGACACATCCTGTGCGCGTGCAGCAAGGTCGGTGTTTGGTGCGGGCTACTTGGTGCTGTCTCCAAGGTTTCTTCCTCTTGTTTGCTTTGGTGCAGATTCTTGGCACCATCCTTGCGTGCGATTTCCCTGCGAAAACAGGCCTTAGAGGCCCTTCGTGGTGTCCGGGATTCAGGGATTTCCCGTTGGCTATAGAGCAACCTTTACTGCATAGTAAAACTTTTATTCAAGAGGGTTCCATGAAACTCAAATACAGTCTCTTGTCGGTGGCAGCAGCTGCTGCACTGCTGATGGCGCCAGCGCTGCACGCCAAGTCTTTCAAATGGGCGAGTCAGGGTGAAATCGCGACTTGGGACATTCATTCCCAGAACAATGCGCTCCAGAACGGCATCCACGCGAACGTGTATGAAAGCCTGGTCTACTACAACAGCAAGACCTTTGATGTAGAACCTGTGTTGGCGACGGCATGGAAGGAAATCAGCCCCACGCAGGTGCGTTTCACGCTGCGCCAGGGTGTGAAGTTCCATGATGGTTCAGCATTCACTGCCGACGATGCGGTCTATTCGCTGCAACGAGCGATGGCCAAGACGTCGAATTTCACCCCCTACGTCCAGGGCATCAGCAAGATCAACAAGGTGGATGCGCAAACCATTGACGTCATCCTGACTGCTCCCAATCCCGTGCTGCTGCGCCAGATGACTGAACTGCGCATGATGAGCAAGGCCTGGGCCGAGAAGAACAAGTCGGTCGAGCCCAAGGACATCAAGGGCAGCGACGAAAACTTTGCCCACCGCAATGCGATGGGTACCGGTCCTTACACGCTGGAGTCGTGGCAGCCGGATGTGAAGATGGTGTTCAAGCGCAATCCCAACTGGTGGGGCAAGATGGACGGCAATGTGACCGAGATCGTCTATACGCCGATCAAGTCCAATGCCACGCGGATCGCAGCGTTGATCTCGGGCGAAGTGGACATGGTGCTTGACCCCACGCCCCAGGACCTGGGCCGGCTGCGTGCGAGCCCTGATCTGAAGGTGATTGATGGCATTGAGAACCGTACGATCTTCCTGGGCATGGACCAGTTCCGCGACGAACTGCCAGGCTCCAACATCAAGGGCAAGAATCCGCTCAAGGACGTGCGCGTGCGCAAGGCCTTGTACCAGGCGATTGATGCAGAAACCATTTCCCGCAACATCATGCGCGGCCTGGGCAAGCCTACCGGCACCATCGTGGCGCCGCAGGTGGCAGGCTATACCGAGGCCGTTGGCAAGCGCTTCCCCTACAGCGTTGAAGCTTCCAAGAAGCTGCTGGCGGAGGCTGGGTATCCCGATGGTTTTGAGGTGGACTTTGCCTGCCCCAACAACCGCTACATCAACGACGAAGCCATCTGCCAGGCCGTGACTGCCATGTGGTCGCGCGTGGGCGTGAAGGCCAAGCTGCGCACGCTGCCTCTGGTCAACTACTTCCCGATGATCCAGCGCTACGAAGCCAGCATCTACATGCTGGGCTGGGGAGTGCCTACTTTTGATGCGCTGTACAGCCTGCAATCGCTGGTCCGCACAGTGGGCCAGGGCGGTGACGGTAACTACAACGTCGGCCGTTACAGCAACCAGCGCATGGACTATCTGGTGGACCGCATCAAGGCCGAAACCGATGCACCAGTGCGCGCCCGCATGCTGACCGAAGCGCTGCAGCTGTCCAACGACACTGTGTCCCACATTCCCCTGCACGATCAGGTGATTCCATGGGCCGTCAAGAAGAACATCGAACTGGTTCACCGCGCGGACAATCGCGTGGACATGCGCACCGTCAAGGTGAATTGACAGCCCGCCTGACACACTGAGAGCAAGGGCCTGGAGGCCCTTGCTTTCTTTGTGTCAGTCCTGGGTTCGGTTTGACGACCGCCTTTTTGCTTGCCAGCGCCCCGCCATCAAAAGTGGCTGTGGCGTTCCCATCGAACATTCAATCGACTCCCCGATGCTTGCCTTTATATTGCGCCGCCTGATACAGGCTGTGATTGTCATGGTCACGGTGGCTTTCATCTCCTTCATGCTGTTCCAGTACGTGGGAGACCCTGTGGTGTTCCTGTTGGGCCAGGACGCTACTCCAGAGCAGATCCGCGAATTGCGCACCTCTCTGGGTCTGGACAAACCTTTCTTCATTCAGTTCTGGCACTTTCTGGTCAATGCAGCCCAGGGTGAGTTCGGCCTGAGCCTGCGCCAGGGTGCCAAGGTTTCACGACTCATCGCAGAGCGATTTCCCGCCACGCTGGAGCTGGCACTGGTCGCGGCCTTCTTGGCGCTGGTGATCGGTGTGCCCATGGGCGTGTACGCGGCCCTCAAGCGCGGCACCTTTACAAGCCAGCTGTTCATGACCGTCTCTCTGCTGGGCGTGTCGCTGCCAACGTTCCTGATCGGCATCTTGCTGATCCTGGTGTTTGCGGTCACCCTGGGCTGGTTCCCCAGCTTTGGGCGTGGTGAGGTGGTTCAGATGGGGTGGTGGAGCACGGGCCTGCTCAAGGCCAAGGGCTGGCACCACATCACACTGCCTGCCATTACCCTGGCGATCTTTCAGCTCACGCTGATCATGCGGCTGGTGCGCGCGGAAATGCTGGAGGTGCTGCGCACCGACTACATCAAGTTCGCACGCGCCCGGGGGCTGTCCAACCGCGCGATCCACTTTGGCCATGCGCTCAAGAACACGCTGGTGCCGGTGATGACCATTACCGGCCTGCAGCTGGGTGGCCTGATTGCGTTCGCCATCATCACCGAGACCGTATTCCAGTGGCCGGGCATGGGCCTGCTGTTCATCCAGGCCGTGACCTTTGCCGATATCCCCGTGATGGCAGCCTACCTGTGCCTCATTGCCCTGATCTTTGTGGTGATCAATCTGGTGGTGGATCTGCTGTATTTCGCGGTGGATCCCCGCCTGCGCGTGGGCAAGGCAGGAGGGCACTGAAATGAAGTACCCCCTGAGTCGCTTCGCGCCATCCCCCCGGAGGGGGGACGCTCCCAGCGCGGTGGGGCGGCCCTTGCGCGGGAGCACTCGCTTGCGCCGCGCCGGTTCCGCGGGCTGTGGGTGTTTCCCGAACTTCTCGGACAACTGAAATGCAGTCGCTTCGATACAAAGCGGGTGGACGGGCGTTTGCACATATTGCCCAGTTCCATCCCGAGCTGACGGCATTGCGGCGTGACCTGCACGCCCATCCCGAGCTGGGGTTCGAGGAGATCTACACCAGCACCCGCGTCAAAGAGGCCCTGAAGCTCTGCGGCGTGGACGAGATCCATGACGGCATCGGCCGCACGGGCGTGGTGGGCGTGATCCGTGGCCGGAGTACCTCTAGCGGCAGCATGGTGGGCTTGCGGGCCGACATGGATGCGCTGCCCTTGGCTGAGCACAACGACTTCTCCTGGAAGTCGTGCAAGCCCGGCCTGATGCATGGCTGCGGCCATGACGGACATACCACCATGCTGGTGGGTGCAGCGCGCTACCTGGCTGAAACCCGCAACTTCGATGGCACAGCCGTACTGGTGTTCCAGCCGGGCGAAGAAGGTTTTGCAGGTGCCCGCGTGATGATGGAAGACGGGTTGTTTGACCGGTTTCCGGTGCAATCCATCTACGCCATGCACAACTGGCCCGCAATGAAGCCTGGCACCGTGGGCATCAACTCGGGCCCCATGATGGCGGCTGCGGATCGTTTCACCATTGAAATCACGGGGCGTGGAGGCCACGGTGCCCACGCCTACCAGACGGTGGATGTGCTGGTCGTAGCCGCCCATATCATCACGGCGGCGCAAAGCATCGTTTCGCGCAATGTGCGTCCCATTGAAAGCGCTGTCGTCAGCATCTGCGCAGCGCAGGCCGGTGACCTGGGTGCCTTCAGTGTGCTGCCTGGCTCTGCCACGCTGGTGGGCACTGTGCGAACGTTCGACCCCCTCGTGCAGGAGATGGTGGAAAAGCGGCTCAAGGAGCTGTGCAACGCCATTGCGCTCGGGTTCGGGGCCACAGCCACCGTCCACTACGAGCGTATCTACCCGGCCACCATCAACAGCGAAAGCGAAGCCATCTTCGCTGGCGATGTAGCCGAGTCCCTGCTGGGCGCTGACCATGTGGTGCGTGACCTGGAGCCCAGCATGGGCGCTGAGGATTTCGCCTTCATGCTCCAGACCCGCCCTGGTGCCTACCTGCGCATCGGGCAGGGCACCGGGTCCAGCGGCAGTGCCTTGCACAACAGCCGCTATGACTTCAACGACGACATCCTGCCCCTGGGCTCGGCGTTGCACGCAAGCCTTATCGAGCAGGCGATGCCTTTGGCGGCCGCTTGAGGCGTCGCCTAGTTACGCCCAGACCCACCATGCCCCCCTTTCCCAACCTGGAGGTTTCAATGAAATTCCAACAAAAAATCGCCAAGACCACTCTCGTTGCCGCATTGGCGGCAGCGAGCCTGGTGGCGCATGCACAGACCATCCGTATCGCCAACCAGGGCGACGCCTTGTCGATGGACCCTCACTCGCTCAACGAGTCGTTGCAGTTGAGCGTGACCGGCAACGTGTACGAGCCCTTGGTAAGCCGCAACAAGGACTTGAGCCTGGCCCCTGCGCTGGCCACGGCATGGAAGCAGACGTCCCCTACCGTGTGGCGCTTCGAACTGCGCAAGGGCGTTCAGTTTCATGACGGAACACCGTTCACTGCAGATGATGTGGTGTTCAGCTTTGGCCGCATGAAGGGCGAGGGGTCTGACCTCAAGGCCACCAACAGCGACGTCAAGGTCGTGCGCAAGATCGATGACCACACCGTCGAAATTGAAACCAACGCACCACAGCCCATCCTCCCAGACGTGATCACCACGTCATACATGATGAGCAAGAAGTGGTGCGAGACCAACCAAGCTACCGTACCCGTGGACCGTCGCAAAGGCATTGAGAACGCTGCATCGTTCCGCGCCAATGGCACCGGCCCTTATCGCCTGCGTGAGCGCCAGCCCAACGTACGCTCGGTGTTTGTGCGCAACGGTGCCTACTGGGGCAAGATCGAAGGCAACGCCACCGAAATCATCTTCACGCCCATCGGCAATGACGCGACCCGTGTGGCCGCGCTGCTGTCTGGCGAAGTGGATGTGATGGAGCCCGTGCCGGTGCAGGACATTGAGCGCGTCAACAGCAGCCCCAACACCCGCGCCGTGACTGGGCCCGAGCTGCGCACCATCTTTCTGGGCATGGATCAAAAGCGCGACGAGCTGCTGTATTCCAACGTGAAGGGCAAGAACCCGTTCAAGGACAAGCGCGTTCGCCAGGCTTTCTACCAGGCCATCGACATCGATGGCATCAAGCGCACGGTGATGCGCGGCGCGTCCAACCCGTCAGCGCTGATGGTGGGCCCTGGCATCAATGGCTTTGATGCCACGGTCAAGCGTTTGCCCTATGACGTGGAAGCCGCCAAGAAGCTCATGGCCGATGCCGGTTACCCGAACGGCTTTGAAGTGTCCATGAACTGCCCGAACGACCGCTATGTGAACGACGGCCGCATCTGCCAGACAGTGGCTGCAAACCTGTCTCGCATCAACGTCAAGATCAATCTGCAGGCCGAAACCAAGGGTACGTATTTTCCCAAGGTGCTGCGCCGCGACACCAGCTTCTACATGCTGGGCTGGACGCCCACGACGTATGACGCGCATAACGCGCTCAATGCGCTGATGATCTGCCCGGACGACAAGGGTGGCGCAGGCCAGTTCAACCTGGGCGCCTATTGCAACCCCAAGCTGGACGAGCTGATCAAGCGGATCCTGGTGGAAACCGATAAGCCCAAGCGTGACGCCATGATCAAGGAAGCGTTTGATCTGCACAGCGCCGACATCGGCCATCTGCCGCTGCACCAGCAGGCCCTGGCATGGGGCGTCAACAAGAAGGTGAAGCTGGTGCAAATGGCCGACAACTTCATGCCATTCAAGTGGATGAGCATCGAGAAGTAAGCCCAAAACAACGAGAGATTTTGGACAACATTGAGAAGTTGAAGTACGAAGGTACGACATAGCTATCGCTTATTGACAGCCTATGGACAGCGCACGGCCGCCACCCTGGCCGTGCGTTTGTTGCATGTTTACTGGTTTCCCCACAATGAAAACAACCCTTGCCCGCTGGTTTGACAGCGATATTGGCTACAGCTTCCGTACATCGCCCATGGCGATAGTGGCAGCTGCCATTGCGCTGATCTGTGTGTTCTGTTCGGTGTTTGCCGGATGGGTCGCTCCCCACAACCCCTTTGATCTCGCCACGCTCGAACTCAGCGACGCGCGGCTGCCTCCAGCCTGGAGCGCCGAAGGCTCCATGAAATACCCCCTGGGCACCGACGACCAGGGCCGGGATATCCTCTCCGCCCTTATCTATGGCGCGCGCATTTCGCTGGTGGTGGGGCTCGCTTCGGTGGTGCTCTCCGTGATGGTGGGCGTGGCGTTTGGCCTGCTGGCAGGCTTTCGTGGTGGCTGGATCGACGCGGTGCTCATGCGCCTGTGCGACGTGATGCTGTCGTTCCCCGCCATCCTGGTGGCGCTGCTGATTGCCGGTGTGGGCCGCGCGCTGTTCCCCAACGCGCACGAGTCGCTGGCCTTTGGCGTGCTCATCATCTCCATTTCGCTCACGGGCTGGGTGCAGTACGCGCGCACGGTGCGCGGCTCCACGCTGGTCGAGCGCAACAAGGAATACGTGCAGGCCGCCCGCGTGACGGGCGTCTCGCCCCTGCGCATCATGCGCAAGCACGTGCTGCCCAACGTCATGGGCCCCGTGATGGTGCTGGCCA
Source organism: Acidovorax facilis (assembly GCA_964031875.1). Taxonomy (GTDB): domain Bacteria; phylum Pseudomonadota; class Gammaproteobacteria; order Burkholderiales; family Burkholderiaceae_C; genus Acidovorax; species Acidovorax facilis_A. Next base: position 11,254 of record CAXIRU010000020.1, on the reverse strand, counting down.
CCATCCAGGTGGCCACAGCCATCCTCACCGAAGCCACGCTGTCCTTCCTGGGCGTGGGCGCCCCCCCCACATCGCCCTCGCTGGGCACGCTGATCCGCATCGGCAACGACTACCTGTTCTCGGGCGAATGGTGGATCACCGTGTTTCCCGGTGCCATGCTGGTGCTGATCGCCCTGTCGGTGAACCTGCTGGGCGACTGGCTGCGTGATGCCCTGAATCCCCGTCTGCGTTGATCGCACCGTTTCCACCCCAAGCAGGCACAGATTCCATGTCCCTCCTCGAAGTCAAAAACCTCGTTGTCGAATTCCCGGGCCGTCGCGGCACCCTGCGCGCCCTGGACGACATTTCCTTCTCCATCGCTCCCGGCGAGATCCTGGGTGTGGTGGGGGAGTCCGGCGCGGGCAAGTCGCTCACTGGCGCAGCCATCATCGGCCTGCTGGAGCCCCCGGGGCGCGTCGCGTCGGGCCAGATCCTGCTCGAAGGCCAGCGCATCGACAACCTCAGCAACGAGGAAATGCGCCACATCCGGGGCCGCCGCATCGGCGCGATCTTTCAAGACCCGCTGACCTCGCTGAACCCGCTGTACACCGTGGGCCGCCAGCTCACCGAAACCATCCTGGCCCACCTGCCGGTCACGCCCGCTGAGGCGCGCCAGCGCGCCATTGCTCTGCTGCAAGACACGGGCATTCCAGCCGCTGCAGAGCGCATCGACCACTATCCGCACCAGTTCTCCGGCGGCATGCGCCAGCGCGTGGTGATTGCCCTGGCCCTGGCGGCCGAGCCCAAGCTCATCGTGGCCGACGAACCCACCACGGCGCTGGATGTGTCCATCCAGGCGCAGATCATCACGCTGCTGAAAAACATCTGCAAATCGCGTGGCGCGGCTGTGATGCTGATCACCCACGACATGGGCGTGATCGCCGAGACCTGCGACCGCGTGGCCGTGCTGTACGCCGGGCGCGTGGCCGAGATCGGCCCTGTGCATGACGTCATCAACAAGCCCTCGCACCCCTACACCAGCGGCCTCATGGCCTCCATCCCCGACATGGCGGTGGACCGTGAACGCCTGAACCAGATCGACGGAGCCATGCCCCGCCTGAACGCCATTCCCCGTGGCTGCGCCTACAACCCGCGCTGCACCAAGACCTTTGACCGCTGCATGACCGACCGCCCCGACCTGATGGATGCAGGCTCCACCCGCGCCGCCTGCTGGCTGCACGCTGGTGCCACTGCCAAGACTGCCGAGGTGACCGCATGAGCGCCACCACCACAACCCGCACCGCCGCCACCGCCCAGACAGGCGCTCCCCAGGGGAAGGCCCTGGTCCAGGCGCACGACCTGGCCAAGACCTTTGACGTCTCTGCGCCCTGGCTCAACCGCGTGATCGAACGCAAGCCGCGCACCCTGCTGCATGCGGTGGATGGTGTGAGCTTCGAGATCGAAAAGGGCAAGACGCTGGCCCTGGTGGGCGAGTCCGGCTGCGGCAAAAGCACCGTGGCCCGCCTGCTGGTGGGCCTGTATGAGCCCACCCGTGGCGGCCTCACGTTTGACGGCCAGGACGCCCACGCTGCCTTCAAGGGCAACAACGCCAAGGCCATGCGCCGCCGCATCCAGATGATCTTCCAGGACCCCTACGCCAGCCTGAACCCGCGCTGGCTGGTGGAAGACATCATTGGCGAGCCGCTCAAGGAGCATGGCCTCATCACCGACAAGGAACAGCTCAAGCAGCGCGTGGGCGAGTTGCTCAAGTCGGTGGGCCTCTCGCCGCTCGACATGGTCAAGTACCCCCACCAGTTCTCGGGCGGCCAGCGCCAGCGCATCTCCATCGCCCGCGCACTGGCTACAGAGCCTGAATTTTTGGTGTGTGACGAGCCCACCAGTGCGCTCGACGTGTCGGTGCAGGCGCAGGTGCTCAACATCATGAAGGACCTGCAGCGTGAGCGGAAGCTGACCTACCTGTTCATCAGCCACAACCTGGCCGTGGTGCGCCATGTGAGCGACCAGGTCGGCGTGATGTACCTGGGCCGCCTGGTGGAGCTGGCCGACAAGCACACGTTGTTCGACAGCCCGCGCCACCCCTACACGCGCATGCTGCTCGATGCCATTCCCAAGATGCACGACACCGGCAAGGCCCGCACCCCTGTCCAGGGCGAGGTGCCCAACCCTTTGAACCCGCCCCCCGGCTGCGCCTTCAACCCCCGCTGCCCGCATGTGAACGACCGTTGCCGCACCGAGCGCCCGCAGTTGCTCAGCATTGGCGGCATCCGCATCGCTTGCCACGCAGTCGAAGAAGGCCGGGTGTGAGATTGCTATTAAAAATATAGCTAGTAGCGCTTGATAGGTAAGCGCTGGCGGCATATTTTTCTTGTATCGTGCCGAGCGTCATGTTCTTGGCGCAGGTTCTTTTCGGCAGAGGCAGCCGCCCCATCCACCTACACCGCCACAGGCTCCTTGGGGGAGCCTGTGGCGTTTTTGCTGGGGCTCACGTTTCCATTGTGTTCACCGTGGTCGCTGTGGTCGCCGTGATTGCCGTGATTGCCGTGTGAGCCTGGGCGCCAGCGCAGTGCGCCCTCTGCTTTCATGCCCCTGTCACGCAGCCCCACCACGATGCAGGTTTTTGCACAACAACCGTCACAGGGGTCAAAACATGAAGTTCGGTGTGTGGGAACAGAGCAAGCGCCATGCGCGCGTGGGGATGCTGGCGCTGGTTGCGGCAGGAGCCTTGGCGGCGTGCGGCGGGTCAGACAGTGCCGAGCAAGGCAAGCCGCTGGAGCTGACCATCCTGCACGTCAACGACCACCATTCCACGCTGGAGTCCAAGTCTAAAACGCTCAAGCTGTCGGCGGGTGGCGCTGCTGCGGTCGATGTGGCGGTGGACGCCGGTGGTTTTCCGCGCGTGACGGCAGCGATGGCCGAGCTGGCCGCCAAGGCCCCCAATGTGCTCAAGCTGCACGCGGGCGATGCGCTGACGGGCACGCTCTACTTCAACCGCGCCGGGGCTGACGGCGAGGCCGACGCTGCGATGGTCAACACCGTGTGTTTTGACGCGTTCACCCTGGGCAACCACGAGTTCGACAAGGGCGACACCGGCCTCAAGGGCTTTCTGGACCTGATGCGCAAGGGCACCTGCAAAACGCCCGTGCTCAGCGCCAACGTGCAGTTTGGCGCAGGTTCGGCCTTGAACCCCACGCGCGCTCCTGGCTACGTCAGCCCTTCCACCGTGGTCGAGCGCGATGGGCAAAAGATCGGCATCGTGGGCCTGACCATTGCGCAAAAAACCAAGGCATCGTCCAGTCCTGACGCGGACACCACGTTCCAGGACGAAACCGTGGCCGCCCAGCGCGAGATCGATGCGCTGCGTGCCAAGGGCATCGACAAGATCGTGCTGCTCAGCCACATCGGCTACGACTACGACAAGCAGGTGGCTGCCCGTCTGTCGGGTGTGGACGTGGTAGTGGGCGGCGATTCGCACACCCTGCTGGGCCCGAATACCCTGACCACCAGCGGCGTCGGCTCGCCCGCAGGCGCCTACCCCACACGCACCACCGACAAGGACGGCAAGCCCGTGTGCATCGTGCAGGCCTGGGAATACGCGCAGGTGGTGGGTGAACTCAAGGTCAGCTTCAACGCCCAGGGCGAAGTCACACAGTGCGCCGGCACGCCGCATGTGCTGATTGGCGACAACTTCACCATCGCTGGCAAGGCTGCCACCGAGGCCGAAAAAACAGCCCTGAAGGCCAGCGCCGCTGCCACCGGCGTGCTGCGCCTGACCACACCGTCTGCCTCCGCTACGGCAGTGCTCCAGCCCTTCAAGGACCGCGTGGCCGTGTTCAACAAAACCCAGGTGGCCGTGGTGCCGCAGGAGCTGTGCTCGCGCCGCGTGCCGGGCGGGGTGGGCTCGGTGGACTACGGTCGCTCCAGCGCCGCCTGCAATGCCGAAGGCAGCGTCAGCCTGCGCGGCGGCGACATCCAGCAACTGGTGGCCCAGGCCTACCTGGACGTGGCCAACGAGAAATACGGAGGCGCTGACTTCACGCTGCAAAGTGGTGGCGGTGTACGCATCCCGCTGTTGGGCACCGTGACGGCTGCGCAGGTGATCCAGGTGCTGCCGTTCGGCAACATGCTGTACCGCCTGGATATCACGGGCCAGGAGGCCAAGGGCATGCTCGAAGATGGCCTGGAGGCTGTGTACGGCACGGGCGGCTCCACCGGCCCATACCCCTACACCGGAGGCCTGCGCTACGACGTCAACGCCAAGGCCGCTTTGGGCCAGCGCGTGAGCAACATCGAGGTGCGCAACCCCGCCACGGGCACCTGGGGGCCGCTGGACCTGGCGAAGACCTACAAGCTCTTTGTGCTGAGCTTCAACGCCACCGGTGGCGACGGCTACAAGACCTTGGCTGCCGTGCCCGCCGCACGCCGCCTGGACATTGGCGTGCTGGATGCGGACGTGTTCCTCAGCTACATCGACAAGCAGGCCAAAGATGCCGCGACAGGCCTTCCCACGCTCAAGCGCTTGCCCGTAGAGCTGTACAGCACCAAGAGCTTTGCGAACTGAATGGGGATGCGGTGGCGCGGTGGCGCCACACTGCAGCAGCCCGCGACCGCCAGAGCATGGGCCGCGCGCGGCCCTGCCGGGTGCACCTGTCGCAGTCCGATGCTGCTGAATCAGAGAATTGCTATTAAAAATATAGCTGCTAGCGCTTGTCTGTAAAGCGTTAGAGGTCTAAAAAGCACTTATTTCCTTGCAGCATTGTCCGGGGCGTGATCGTGGCGGGTCACACCACTTGGGCGCTGCCTTGGCGGTGGCTCGGGGGCTTCGGTGGGCGTGGTCAGGTGCTTGCGCAGCGTCGCCAGGATTTCGTCGGAAAGTGCGGGATTGGCGGCCACGGTGGCGCGGGCCAGTACCAGGCCGCCGACCATGGTGGCCAGCATGTGCATGGCTTGGCGGCGGCTTTCGGGGTTGGGGCTGCCTTGTTCCAGGCCTTCCACCAGCAGGGCAAAGCGTTCGATGTTGCGCTCAATGCCCTGCGCAAATACTGCAGACAGTTCGCTGCCTGCACGGGCAGCATCCACCGCCAGCGCCGCCGCCGGGCAGCCCTCGCCAGGATGGTCGCGGTGCTCCGCAGACAGGTAACTGGCAACCTTGGCTGCAAGCCCCGTGGGGGCCGCTTCGCCGCGCAGTTGTACACCATCCAGCGGTGCGATGGACCAGTCGAAGGCGCGTGCGCAGGCCTCGCGCACCAGGGCGTCCTTGTTCTCGAAGTGGCGGTACAGGCCGCCATGGGTCAGGCCCGCGTCACGCGTGATGTCAGCCACCCCTACGCCCGCGAGGCCGCGCTCCCGGTACAGACGTGCTGCGGCATCCACGATGCCTTGGCGGTTTTCAGCAGACTGGGTTTTGGAGACTTTCATGGCGAGCTGGTTTTTGATGATGATCGTAAGCAAAAAGCCGTGCGCCTTTATGATGATGATCGTAATCATAAATAGCTGGCGCAACCGCGCCGCTCTTCAAAGGACTGAGCATGGCAACAACAAACAATGGTACGCAAGGCACGACAGGCGCAGCGCAGCAAGTGCGGCGGGTGGTGATCACCGGCATGGGGCTGGTGTCTCCGCTGGGCTGCGGGGTCGAGCTGGCCTGGGGCCGCCTGCTGCAAGGTGCATCGGGACTGCGCCGCTTGCCCGATGCGGTGGTGGAGGGCCTTGCAGCCAAGGTTGGTGGCGTGGTGCCTACGGCGGAAGAAGATCCTGAAGGCGGCTGGAACCCTGAGACCGTGGCATCCGCCAAGGACCTGCGCAAGATGGATCGATTCATCCCCTTTGCGCTGGGCGCGGCACAACAGGCGCTGGCCCAGGCGGGCTGGGCACCCGAGGACGAAGGCGCAAGGGCCCGCACCGCCACCGTGATTGCCTCAGGCATCGGCGGCTTTGGTGCCATTGCCGAGGCCGTGCGCACTACCGATGCGCGTGGCCCGCAGCGCCTGTCACCGTTCACCATACCGTCGTTCCTGGTCAACCTGGCGGCCGGCCAAGTGTCCATCCGCCACGGTTTGAAGGGGCCGATCGGCGCACCAGTGACGGCCTGCGCCGCCAGCGTGCAGGCGATTGGCGATGCGGCGCGGATGATCCGCTACGGCGAGGCCGATGTGGCCGTGTGCGGCGGCACCGAGGCCGCTATCGACCGGGTGAGCCTGGGCGGCTTTGCCGCAGCCAAAGCCTTGTCCACGGGCTTTGCCGACCACCCCGAGCAGTCCTCACGCCCCTTCGATGTGGCGCGTGACGGCTTTGTGATGGGCGAGGGCGCTGGCATGCTGGTGCTCGAATCGCTGGAGCATGCGCTGGCACGCGGTGCCACGCCCCTGGCGGAGGTGGTGGGTTACGGCACCTCGGCCGATGCGTACCACATCACCTCAGGGCCTGAAGATGGCGACGGTGCCCGCCGCAGCATGGAGATGGCCTTGGCCCAGGCAGGCCTGGCGGCCAGTGACGTGCAGCATTTGAACGCGCATGCCACGTCCACCCATGTGGGTGACCGGGGCGAGTTGGCCGCGATTCGGCGCGTGTTTGGCACGGGCAAGTCGGTCGCCATCGCCTCGACCAAATCAGCCACCGGGCACCTGTTGGGCGCTGCAGGTGCGGTGGCCGCCGTCTTCACCACACTGGCCCTGCGCGACCAGGTGGTGCCCGGCACGCTGAACCTGCAGCAGCCTGACGAGCTGGCCGAAGGCCTGGACATGGTGGCCCTGCAGCCCCGCAAAATGGCGCTGCAGCACGCCATGCTCAATGGCTTTGGGTTTGGCGGGGTGAATGCGACCCTGGTGCTCAAGCGTTGGGAGGCTGCCGCCGTGTAGGCGCCGTCCTGCGAGGGCTCGTTCAGTGCGCTTTGAAGGTTGGCTTGACCGCGCTGGAGCCTGCCGTCAAGCGTAGCGCTTGGTGCGCAGGTTCTCTTTCATCTGCTGCAAGATGGGCTGCAGCGAGCCGCCAATGCGCAGCGCCACGCAGGTGGCCAGCACGTCGATGATGAGCAGGTGCATCAGGCGCGAGACCATGGGGCTGTAGCGGTCGTAGCCCTCGGGGTGGTCGGCGGCCAGGTGGATGTGGCAGGTGCTGGCCAGGGGCGAGCCGCTGGCGGTGATGGCGATGGTGGTGGCGCCGTTCTTGCGGGCGATGTCGGCGGCGTCCATCAGGTCGCGAGTGCGGCCCGAGTTGGAGATGATCACCGCGCAGTCGCCCGGCCCCAGCAGGGTGGCGCTCATTACTTGCATGTGGCCGTCGCTGGTGGCAATCGACGTGACACCCAGGCGAAAGAACTTGTGTTGCGCATCCTGCGCCACGATGCCGGAGTTGCCCACGCCATAAAACTCGATGCGCTTGCCAGTCTTCCAGGTCGCGGCAATCGCCTCGGCCGCGCGTTCCAGTGCCACAGTGCTGGCGGCATTGCGGTATTGCAAAAAGGCCGCCACGGCGTTGTCCACCACCTTCACGAGCACGTCGCCGGTCTTGTCATCGGCGTCCACGCTGCGGTGGATGAAGGGCACGCCTTCGCTCACGCTGCCCGCGAGCTTGAGCTTGAAATCCGCGAGCCCGTCGTACCCCATGCTGCGGCAAAAGCGCACCACCGTGGGTTTGCTCACATGCGCGCGTTCGGCCAGTTCTCGCACGGGCAGGCGTGCAAAGGTGCGTGGGTCGGTCAGCACCAGCCGGGCAACGCGCTGTTCAGCGGGGGCCAGGGAGGGCAGGGAGGCGGTGATGCGGTCGAGCATGTCTCAGTCAGGGTGTGCAGCGCGGGCTGCTCAGGTGAGGCCTTCGAACAGGTTTTGCTTAGAGCGGCTAACAAAACTCTTCTGGCGTCGTTGCCGCGTCTTGTCGTACTACTCGTACTGCCTACGACGCAGCGCCTAGCCAGAACCGCTTCGCTGAGTTTTGTTATCCGCTCCTAGCCGCTCTTAATGTAACTTGGTTCCCAAAACGGCGGGGGGTGCGTGATCCCTGCCTTTCAACCTGCTTGCACCGGGCCTGGGCGTTTCCCCCCTGGCCCCCGCAGGCCCTGCACGCATAGCATCCTCCATCACGTTATCCAGATACCGAGGAGCCTTCCATGCGCAAAGTTTTGCTGACACAACTTCTGGCCGGTGCTGCCCTGGTGGCCGCTGCGCCGGGCAGCTGGGCCCAGGGCCAAGTCAACATCATCTGCTCGGTGCAGGCCGAGTGGTGCAACCTGATGTCCACGGTGTACGCCAAGACCACCGGCACCAAGGTGAACATGACGGCCAAGGGCTCAGGCGAAGCGCTGGCGCAGCTCAATGCCGAGCGCGCCAACCCCAAGACCGACATCTGGTTTGGCGGCACGGGCGACCCGCACCTGCAGGCAGCGGAGCAAGGCCTGACGCTCGAATACAAGTCGCCGCAATTGGCGCAGCTCTACCCCTGGGCGCAGAAGCAGGCGGCGGATGCCAAATACCGCACTGTGGGGGTGTACCTGGGCCCGCTGGGCTTTGGCTACAACACAGAGCTGCTGGCCAAGCGCAAGCTGAAAGCCCCGCAGTCGTGGGCCGACCTGCTCAAGCCCGAATTCAAGGGCGAGGTACAGATGGCCAATCCCGCCTCCAGCGGCACGGCCTACACCATGATCGCTACGCTGGTGCAGATCATGGGCGAGGAAAAGGCGTTTGAATACCTCAAGGCCTTGCACCCCAACATCAGCACCTACACCCGCTCGGGCACGGCGCCGGTCAAGGCGGCAGCCCGGGGCGAAACCACGGTGTCGGTGAGCTTTGTGCACGACGTGACCACCGAGGCGGTCAACGGCTTCCCGGTGGGTTCGGTCACGCCCGCCGAAGGCACGGGCGCCGAGGTGGGCTCCATGAGCATCGTCAAGAACGGCCCCAACACCGAGGCCGCCAAGAAGTTCTACGAATGGGCGCTCACACCCGGCGGCCAGCAGTTTGGCCTGGCGGCCAAGCAGTTCCAGCTGCCCAGCAACACCCAGGTGCCCAAGGACCCGCGCATGATCGATCCGGCCAAGATGAAGCTCATCAACTACGACTACGCCAAGTACGGCGCTAGCGCAGAGCGCCGCCGCTTGATTGCGCGCTGGGAAAAAGACGTGCAGAACGCGGCGCGTTAAGGGGTGGTGGTGTCGGCAGCAGCAGCGGCGGCGCACGCAACCCTCCGGACCACAGTACCCAGCGCATCGGTCAACCGGCCTCTGTGGGTCTGGGTGGTGGTGGGCGTGCTGGGTTACCTCGTACTCCCCTGGTATGCGCAACAGGATGCCAATGGCCTGCTTGCGGTGGGCCAGGTTTTCAGCGGCGAACAGGCCGCCAACGGGCTGATGCAGGCGGCCTTGTTTGGCAGACCCTGGCTTTGGCTGGGCCTGGTCGGCCTGGTCGTGGCGGGTCTGGGTGCCTGCCTGCCTGCGGGTCGCAAGCAAGGCGCCGTGCTGGTGGCGGGGGGCGCGCTGGGGCTGGCGGCTTTGTTGCTCAGTGGCTTTGCGATCGGTGCACGCGGCTGGGCTTTTGAGTGGATGAATACCAGCCTGGGCGAGCTCGGTGCGCGCCAGCCGGGCATGGGCTGGGGCGGGTTTGTGGTGCTGTCGGCACTGCTGGTGCTGCTGTCTTTTGGCGTGGCGCGCAGGGGCTTCTTCAAGGGCGATCTTTTTGTGGCTGCGGCGGTGGTGGGCTGTGGCAGCCTGCTCGCACTGTTCATCGTGTTCCCGGTGCTCAAGGCGTTGTCGGCAGCGTTTTTCCTTGAAGATGGGCCGTTCTCGCTGGCGGTGGTGTGGGAGCGCATTGCGCACGAGCGCAACTTTGGCCTCGCGTGCCTGAGCGGCGGCCAGCGCTGTGGTGTGGCGTGGAACACGCTGTTCCTGGGGCTGATGACAGCCACCAGCACCACGCTGCTGGGAACCTTCATGGCGCTGATGGCCGAGCGCGCGTCGCGCCGGTATGCGCGGCCACTGAACATCGTGGCGCTGCTGCCCATCATCACGCCGCCGTTTGTGGTGGGCCTGGGGCTCATCCTGCTGTTTGGCCGCGCGGGTGTGTTCAACCAGTTTCTCGAAGTCGCGTTCGGCATCCCGCCCACACGCTGGTTCTACGGCTGGTTTGGGGTGTGGGTGGCGCAGACCTTTGCGTTCACGCCCATCGCCTTCATGATCATGCGCGGCGTGGTGCAGGGCGTGGCACCCAGCCTGGAAGAGGCCGCGCAAACCTTGCGCGCCAGCCCGCACCGCACCTTCATGACCGTGACACTGCCGCTGCTCAAGCCCGGCCTGGCCAATGCGTTTTTGGTGGGTTTCATCGAGAGCATGGCCGACTTCGGCAACCCCATCGTGGTGGGCGGGCAGTTCTCGGTGCTGTCCACCGAAATCTTCTTCGCCATTGTGGGCGCGCAATACGACCAGGGCCGTGCCGCGTCGCTGGCCTGGATCCTCACGCTGTTTGCACTCACCGTGTTCGCCATCCAGCGCGGGCTGCTGGGCAAGCAGAACTTCACCACCGTGTCGGGCAAGGGCGATGCGGGCATTGCCATGCCGCTGCCTGCCGGTGTGCGCCGCGTGGTGCACTCCATTGCTCTGCCGTGGATGGCGTTCACCCTCATCGTGTACCTGTTTGCGCTGGCCGGCGGCTTTGTGCAGACCTGGGGGCGTGACTACACGATCACGCTGGCGCACTTTCGCACCGCATTCAGCGTGGAGTGGGGCGAGTTTGGTGTGGTGTGGGCGGGCACGGCGTGGAACTCGTTCTTCACCACGCTCAAGCTCGCGGCCATCTCGGCGCCGCTCACGGCCACGCTGGGCATTGGCATTGCGTGGCTGCTGGCGCGCACCGAGTTCAGGGGGCAGGGCGCGTTCGAGTTCGCGGCGCTGCTGGCCTTTGCCATCCCCGGCACAGTGCTGGGCGTGAGCTACATCCTGGCCTTCAACGTGCCGCCGTTCGAGCTGACGGGCACGGCGCTCATCATCGTGCTGTGCTTCATGTTCCGCAATCTGCCGGTGGGCGTGCGGGCGGGTACTGCAGCGTTCAAGCAGCTGGATCGGTCGCTGGATGAGGCGTCTGTGATGCTGCGCGCGGGCAGTGTGCAAACGTTGCGCCATGTGGTGCTGCCGCTGCTCAAGCCCGCGCTGGTGGCGGCGCTGGTCTACAGCTTTGTGCGCGCCATCACCACCGTGAGCGCGGTGATCTTCCTGGTCACGGCCGAGAACGAGCTGGCCACCACCTACATCATCGGCCGCGTGGGCAATGGCGAC
>CAXIRU010000019.1:0-10092 GCA_964031875.1 Acidovorax facilis | reverse complement strand
TGGCGTACAGCGGCTCGGTCTTGAACACGCGCTGGCCCAGGCCGTTGTGGGCGTATTTGGTGGTGGGGGCGTCTTCGCCCTGGCCGGTGCTGGCGCTTTCCATGCGGCCTTCGCTGTCGTACCGGTAGGTGGTCAGGCCGTCGCCCAGCAGGTCGCCTGCGGTGTTGTATTGGTAGGTGACGCTGGTGCTGGCGCTGTTGCCTGCCGCGCTGGTGGCTGTCTGCTCAAAGCCCAGCAGGCGGTTGTGGCTGGCGTCACCGCCGTAGGTGCGGCTGGTGGTGGTGCCTGCCACGTCGCGGGTGCTGGCGGTGCGGTTGCCGTTGGCGTCGTATGAGAAGGTGGCCGCATCCACGGGGGCGTTGGCCGCTGTGGTTTTGGTAAAGCCGGTGATGCGGCCTGCGAGGCTGTATTGCACCGTCCAGGTGTTGGTGACCTGGCTGATGGTGGTGGCCTGGGGGTTGGTGCTGGCTGGGCGCCAGAGTTTTTGCGCGAGGGTCTGGATGCGCCCGGCTGCGTCGTACTGGTAGCTGCTGAAGTCCGTTGCCGTGACCTGGCCTGCGGTGTTGTAGCTGCGGGTGGCCGGGATGGCGGCGCTGCTGCCGGGCAGGTTCCAGCTCCAGCCGGTGGGCTGGCCCAGGGGGTTCCAGGTGATGCCGGTGACCAGCGGTTGGCCCGCCCAGGTCAGGCCGGTGATCTGGCCGGTGGTGTCGTACACGTGTTGCAGCACTTGCCCGCCGGGGTAGGTGGTGCTGGCCAGCAGGCCCTGGGGGTTGTAGGCGTAGCTGACGCTGCGCGTGTCGCCGTTGATGAGGCGCTGGGTTTTTTGGGTGACGCGGCCCTGTGTGTCGCGCTCGTAGGTGGTGGTGCCGCTGGGGTCCACGATTTCACCGAGGTAGCCTTTGCTGGCGGCCGTGAGGTCGTAGCGCAGGGTGGTGGTGCGCCCGTCTGCAAAGGTGATGAGCGTGGGGCGGCCCAGCAGGTCGCGTTCGATGGTGGTGGCCTGGCCCAGGGCGTCGGTGATGGTGTTGGGCAGGCCCAGGGCGTCGTACTGGGCGGTTTCGGTGCCGGTGTCGGGGCTGGTTTCGGTGGTGGCGTTGCCCAGGGCGTCGCGGGCCGTGGTGGTGGTTACGCCTTTGAAGTCGGTGGCTTGGGTGACGGCATCGAGGGCGTTGTAGGTGAGCGATGCGGTGGCGTATTCGGCATTGGCGATGGCCTTGGTGCGGCGCAGGGCGTCTAGGCTCAGGCTGGTGCCCTGGCCCAGGCCGTTGGTGGTGGCCACCCAGTCGCCGTTGTTGTCATAACCATAGGTCGTGGTCTGGTTGCCCAGGGTCACGCTCTCTACCCGGTTGATGCTGTTGATGGTGCGCGCCAGGCGCCACACGAGCTGGCCCTGGGCGTTGCGCAGGTCTTCGCGGGTGCGGTTGCCCATGGCGTCCAGGGTGTAGGCGCCGGAGTTGCCCCGGCTATCGCTCCAGCCCGTGAGGCGCTGGGCAGCGTCGTAGGTGTAGGTGATGACGTGACCATGGGGCAGGCTGGCGGTGGCTACTTGGCCGCTGGGGCGGTAGGTGAGCGTGGTGAGCTGCCCGCCCCGGTTGGCGGTGAGCATGCGGCCACGCGCGTCGTAGGTGTAGGTGCTGACCAGCCCCGTGGGTGCGGTGTGGGTGAGCACGCGGCCTGCGCCGTCGTGGGTGTAAGTGTCTGCATGGCCCAGGGCGTTGGTGGCGCGAGTCAGGTTGCCAGCGCTGTCGTACTGGTAGCTGGTGGTGGCGCCGTTGGGGGCGGTTTCGGTGGCAACGAGGCCACTGGCGTGGTAGGTCCAGCTGGTGGTGCGGGTGGTGCCTGAATTGCCGGAGCCACCACCGGTGTCGGTGATGGTCTGGGTCAGGGGGTTACCCAGGTTGTCGTAGGCGTAGGTGGTGGTGCGGCCTGGCTCGGTGATGGTCACCGGCAGGCGCCACTGGGGGTGCCAGGTGGTTTGGGTGGTGCGGGATTCGGGGGTGCCGACGGCCTCGGTGATGGAGGTGGGGAGGCGGCGGGGAGCATCCCACTGGTAGGTGGACTGGTTGCCGGACTGGTCGTATTCGAGCTCCACAAGAGCATCTGAGCGCACAGAGCGGGCAGCGATGAGAGATTCATTGGGAGATGCTGGCGCTGGGGACGCCCCCACAAAAACCAGCTCGTTCCCATAAATGCGGAAGCTGTGACTGCGGTTGGTGCCAAGAGGATCTACATACCCGTCCTTTGTGGGCACCGTGTACTTGTCCACTCCGCCTGCTTTTTCTGTACTGAGCGCCCAGCCCTCCGCGTCGTATTTGAAAGTGGTGTATCGCACCCCCTGCTCGTCAATGCGCCCGGCCAGCAAGGAGCCCACCTTGGCAGTAGCGTTGGTATATGCGTACTGAATGGTGGTGCCGTCTGCCTGACGCACAGACGTTAGAAACCCCGTATCCGAGTACATCAGCGACACGCTGCGCTGATCGCTGCTGGTCACAGAGATCAGCGCGCCATTCGGAGCGCCCCCATACGTAAACTGCAGACTCTGGCCAAAATTGTTTTGCACCACGGCCAGAAGGCCCTGCGTGTTGTAGCCATAGACCAAGCGCCAGCCGTTGCGATATACCTGCTCTTCCAACAGCCCCTTCGATCCAAAGGTATACCGTATCTCGGCTTCGCCATCGTTAAATATCCATCGATTACCATTGAATTCAAGCGTTTGAAGCTTGTTCCGGCCAACAAAGGCTGAACCGGTGTTTGGACGATAGAAATAATTAAACGTCCCATCCCCCATCTGAATTCTGACCGCCAACGGGCCGGTGCCCACGTCCACGCCGCTTTCAGAGCCGCTTCTAGAATGAATCTCTCGACTGGTATCTTTACCGGCAACCGCAAGGTGGATGTTGTGGTTATGAAGCCAACCGGCCCCCATCGAACTTGGGACGGGGCCGTTAAAGTAGCCGCTGAACCAAAGATCCTTGTCCCGTGCCCGATGGCTTCGATAAATCCGACGAAACTCCAGCGGCATGGGGCCTGCACTGGCCAAGTCCACCGATGACTCTACTTTTTCTCGGGTAGGAACAAGAATGGGGTTGCCTTTGAGGGCGGTTTTGGGGCACAGGTCACAGGGCGGAGGCATTGCAATGGCATCCGATATACACGCGTTGCTATCGATACCAGTTAAATACGTTGGTGCGATATTTGGTGCCTTGCACAACGCTGACCTGTCGCCCCAAATGGTAAAAAAAGCCTTTTCATATACGCCGACACAGCCTGTCTGGTCTACCTGCCCCCAACTAACAGACATCGTCCTTGATGTCCGAATCGGCTGATTCGACAGGGTGAAGCCGTCCAAAATATTCACGACCTCGGGGCCAAGGGTGTAGGAAACATTACAAACACCGGGCGGCGGCGGCGTACCCATATACGCAGCCATTGTATTCATGGCCGCGCCGGAAGGGGACGTCGATGGATTGCCGACACCAGTCCCGTACGACCAGACCGAAAATTCATCCGGCTTCAGCCGACAGTAATAACTGGACTCCAACGAAAATTCTACACATTGGGTATGCGGGGTTTGAGCCTGGGCACCGCTTGAAAAAAATACGGCACAAAGCGCCCAGAAAAAAACCAACCAATTCCGCATATTCCCTCCAGTATTTGTTTGTTCTCACTCAAAACGAATTATCGATGGCTATTTCGATACTTACGTAGCAACCGTGGGGTGACCGAACCATGCCGACTACCCCGTATTCCTCACCCCCGCCGCAATTCCATTAATAGAAATATGAATCCCCGTCTGCACCCGCTCATCCCTCTGCCCGGCGCGCCAGCGGCGCACCAGTTCGACCTGCAAGTGGTGCAGCGGGTCGATGTATGGAAAGCGGTGTTTGATGGAGCGGGAGAGGGGCCGTATTGTGCGTGAGGCGGTGTTGGATCCGAGCACGTCAGTGGGTTCTGATCGCTGTCCCCAAAACCGATTTCACTCCCCTTGTCCTACCGAATCGGTTCCCCCTGGGGAATCGGTTCCCCCTGGGTATGGGTTCCATCTGCTGACTGGTTTCGGCGGGTATTGCCCGCCGCATCAATCAAGCGTTCAACCCCGATGGGGGGATGGCTGGTGACTGCGTTGGTCAGATGACTACTCCAGCGCCGCCACCCCAATGGCCGCGCACGCCGCCAAATCCGACTCGCGCCTGGTGGGCAATTGCCGCGCCGTGTCCCGCAGTGCGGTGCGCAAGCCTTCTTCCAGTGTGGGGTGGTAGAACGGCATGCCGAGCAGGTCATGCACGGTGATTTTTTGCTGAATGGCCAGCGCCAGCAGGTGGGCCATGTGCTCGCCCTGCGGGGCGCACAGTTCGGCGCCCAGCAGGCGGCCGGTCGCTGTGTCGGCGCTGATGCAGATGCGTCCATGGTGGTGCTGTCCGGTGCGCGCGCGGCCCTGGTTGTCAAAACTGGTCGTGCCGGTGACGGTGCGGGCGGGGTCCCTATCGGCAAAGCGCTGGCCGACGGTGGCGATGTTGGGGTCGCAGAACACGATGCCCAGCGGGGTGCGGCGCTGAAAGCGCGTGGGTGTGCGGGCCAGTGCGTTCATGCCCGCAATGTGGCCTTCATCGGCGGCTTCGTGCAACAGGGGGGCATGGGTGCTGGCGTCACCGGCCAGAAAGACGGGCAAGTCGCCAATTTGCTGGGTTTGTGGGTTGACGCTGGGCATGCCGCGCTGGTCCAGCGGCACGCCCAGCGTCTCCAGGCCCGGGTGCTGGATGTTGGGCACCCGGCCCATGGCAGCGATGACCTGGTCCACCACCGCGCGGTGGTGGCCACTGGTGACTTCAATGCCGCCCGGCACTTCGCGCAGCTGCGCTTCGGCCCCCAGGTGCAGCACCATTTCCTGCTTGAGCAGCGCTGCCAGTTCGGCGTTGAGCACCGGGTCGCTCAGGCCCGCCAGCGTGTGGGCGGTGGTGAATGCGGCCACTTGCAAACCCAGCCGCGCAAGGGCCTGCGAAATCTCTACCCCAATGGGGCCCATGCCGATCACGGCAATGCGGGGGCCCAGGGTGGTTTGCTCGAACAGGGTGTCGGTGGTGAGCATGCGGTTGCCCAGCGCGAGCCATTCTTGCGGCACGCGGGGGCGAGACCCGGTGGCGATGATGATGCTGCGGGTGGCATAGGCGGTGCCGTCGATGTCCACCGAGTGGGGCCCAGCAGGGTGGCACGCCCCGACACCTGGGCGCTGCCCAGTTCGCTGGTGGCGTGGAGGGCCCCGGCCACAAAGTCGTCGCGCAGGGTGCGCACGCGCTGCAGCACGGCGGGCAGGTCGGCGGTCAGCGCGCTGGCGCCCCGCAGGCCGAATTCTTCAAACGTATGGCGGCGGTGGAAGGCGTTGGCCGCCTCGATCAGTGCCTTGGAGGGCATGCAACCCACGCGGGCACAAGTGGTGCCCCAGGGGCCTTCGTTGACGATGAGGTAGCGGTCTGTGCGCTTGCGCACTTCGCGCAGTGCGGCCAGGCCTGCAGTGCCTGCGCCAATGATGATGGTGTCGAGTGGCTGGCTCATGGAGTCTCCTCAGCAGCCTGGTAAAGCTGTGAGTGTGGTGGCCTGCCGCTACAGCGCTTGTAGGCGCAAAGGCATTTGTTCCGAGTCGGCGCCAGGTTCGGCTGGGCTGCCCCCTGGAAGTGTGGGCGGCAGAAGGGATCGAAGCGAAACGTGCGAAAACCGAGGACCGCATGGTGCTGCCAACAAGCACAGGGTGGGCCTCTGGGCGCAGGAGGTGGTGCCGCGCGAGACCGGTTTGTCGCGCGTTGCAGCCGAAGCTCCTTCTGCCGCCCTCGCTCCCAGCTCAGACCTCGGGCTCGGTCCAGCCCACACGACCCTGGCCGCTGTTGTTGATGCGCAGCACAAAGGCGGCGGCCTCGCCCTCGGGCAAGCGCAGCTGCAGCGTGACCAGGGTGCCGTGTTGCACGCTGGCCAGTTCAGCACCTGCGGCCTCGATCTCGCGGCGCAGCAGCCCCTCCAGTGCATAGGGCACGTGGCATTGCAGGGTTTTCATGCGTTGCAGCGTGACCTTGGGCGCGGTCAGCAGGGCCTGGGCAATGGTGTCGGTGTAGGCGCGCACCAGTCCGCCCGCGCCCAGCTTGACGCCGCCAAAGTAGCGCACTACGGTGGCCAGCACGCCTTCGAGGTCCTGGTGGCGCAGCACGTCGAGCATGGGGCGGCCTGCGGTGCCGCCGGGCTCACCGTCGTCTACCGCGGCAGACTGGCCGCCCGCCAGCAGCGCCCAGCAGATGTGGGCAGCGCCCGGGTGTTGCTTCCAGAGGGCGTCTACCGCCGCTTGCGCGCTGGCGCGGTCGGCCATAGGCTGCACGCAGCCGATGAAGCGGCTTTTCTTGATGATGAGTTCGCTGTGCGCGGGCGCAGCCAGGGTCTGGGGCATGGGGCGACGAGTGTACGGGGGCAGATGATGCGGAATTGCGACGG
The DNA here is from genome assembly GCA_964031875.1 of Acidovorax facilis. GTDB lineage: Bacteria > Pseudomonadota > Gammaproteobacteria > Burkholderiales > Burkholderiaceae_C > Acidovorax > Acidovorax facilis_A. Next base: position 3,621 of record CAXIRU010000019.1, on the reverse strand, counting down.
TGCTCCCACCGTTCGTCGTGGCGATCCGGCCCTTCGTGGCAAAACCGTGTTGTTTGTGCGTTCTGTCACACCTGCAAAAGGCGCTCGTTCCTACACTGGAGGCTTGTTGTTGGCGCCTACGCTGCTGCAACCGACTTCAACAGCATCCAGGCCATCAGCGAAGGAACTGCCATGTTTGCCACACCCTTGAACGCCCCCTTGCACGAAACCCTTGCCAGCCATGTGTTCGGCCGGTGGATGCCCCCACGTGAGCAGCCCAGCGTGAATGAGGTGGCGGTGGCCCCAGAAAAGGCGACTCCGGTTATGGAGGACGATGCGATCCCAGACTTGGCCCAGCGGGTGCGTGAGGTGGGGGAGTGGTAACTGGACATCGTGCAAGCCGCAGCGTTGCACGGAGTGCCTGTCGGGGTTGTGGGTGACGAGTTGCAGTCTGCAGATGGTCCTTCGGGACCATTTTTCATGGGCGCTTCGTTGTGTTTTTCGTAGATGGGGAGCACATCGCCCCTGCGGCATGTAGCCGCAATGCCCCGTGGGAATGCGCGTGCCTGAGGCCGGTTTTGCGTGAGCCATGTCGCAGCGACCCTTGCCCCCAGGAGCGCGGGCATGCACTGCCCAGGAGGGATGAGAGTCCTCGAACTTACAGCTTCAGCTCCCAAGTCTCTCCTACCAACTGCTGGCCAAAGCCATCGTAGGGCTCCGACTTGGTCAGCTTGAACCCTCGCTGGGCATAAATGCCCCGCGCAGCGGTCAGGCAGCTGTTGGTCCACAACACCATTTTTTTGTAACCCTTGGCGCGGGCGAAGGTGATGCACTCGTCGGTCAGCCGCGCGCCCAGCCCCAGGCCGCGGGCCTTGGGCGCCAGGATGAGCATGCGCAGCTGCGCCACCGTGCGGCTTTTGCGCACGACAAACACGGCGCCCACGCGTTCGCCGTCCAGCTCGGCCACCCAGCACCGCTCCCATGCGGGCTGGAACTTGTGCAAAAACTGCGCGGCGATGTCGGCCACCAGGGCTTCAAAGCGGCTGTCCCAGCCGTATTCGCGCCAGTAGATCTCGCCGTGCTGTTGCACCACCCAGCCGATATCGCCAGGAACCGGGTCGCGCAGCACGGCCATGCGCGTGGCCCTAGGCGCCGTATTGGCGGGGTCCAGCAAGGCTTCGATGCGTTCCATGGCGTCCACCAGCTCCTGCTGGCGCGCGGGGGGCAGGGGGGTCAGCAGGGCTGCGGCCTCGTCGCGTGAGCGTTGTTGCAGCGGCTCGAACACCTCGCGCCCCGTGGGGGTGAGGGTGAGCATGCTCTGGCGGGCGTCCTTGGCGCTGGCGCTGCGGGTGATCCAGCCGGATGCTTCAAAACGGCGCAGGATGCGGCTCAGGTAGCCGCCGTCCAGGCCCAGGTCGCGCGCCAGTTCGCTGGCAACGGGCGCCTCGCGATGGGCCAGTTCGTACAGCACGCGTACATCGGTGAGCGACAGGTCGCTGCCCAGGTACGGGTCGAGCACGCCCACCCGCCGGGTAAAAAAGCGGTTGAAACGCCGCACCGCCTTCACGGCTGCGGAGGTGGGCTGAGATGTAGTGCTGGTTGTGGTCATGAATGCCTTTGTCATGCAATTAATTGACTTTGGCAAGTATATGTCTGATGTTCATCAAGACCTCCAACATGCAAGGGCAACGCGCAAGCAGCGACAAAAAGGGCTTGCCGCCGTAAAATCGCGGGCTAACCACCACAGCCGCGCCCCACGACGCCCTTGACGCACAAGGGCCGGCCGCGAAACTCCTCTGCATGAACGCCCCCGTTGACGTCTCCTTTTTTGCGCGCGCCGCAAAGCCCCTGACCAGCTACCGTCCGTACTGGGCCAAGCGCTTTGGCACGGCCCCGTTCCTGCCCATGAGCCGCGCCGAGATGGAGAAACTGGGCTGGGACAGTTGCGACATCATTCTGGTGACGGGCGATGCGTATGTGGACCACCCCAGCTTCGGTATGGCCGTGATTGGCCGCACGCTGGAGGCCCAGGGCTTTCGCGTGGGCATCATCGCCCAGCCCGACTGGCAAAGTGCCGACCCCTTCAAGGTGCTGGGCAAGCCCAACCTGTTTTGGGGCGTGACGGCGGGCAACATGGATTCGATGATCAACCGGTACACCGCAGACCGGAAGATTCGCAGCGACGATGCCTACACCCCCGGCGACGTGGGTGGCAAGCGCCCCGACCGCGCCGCCATCGTCTACAGCCAGCGCTGCCGCGAGGCGTACAAGGACGTGCCCATCATCCTGGGCGGCATCGAAGGCAGCTTGCGCCGCATTGCCCACTACGACTACTGGAGCGACAAGGTGCGCCGCTCCATCGTGGTGGACGCCAAGTGCGACCTGCTGCTGTACGGCAACGCCGAGCGTGCGCTGGTCGAGGTGGCCCACCGCATTGCGGCGCGTGAGCCGGTGGAGCAAATCACCGATGTGCGCGGCACCGCCTTTGTGCGCCGCCCGGACGATGAAAGCGGCAAAGGCTGGTTCGAGATCGACTCCACCACGGTGGACGAGCCTGGTCGTGTGGAAGCCCACATCAACCCCTATATGACCACCAGCGAGCAGGCCGCAGCCCAGGGCAGCACCTGCAGCAAGGAAGAGGGCGGAGCTCCTGATTCTGTAGCTGCTAGCGCTGATGGAATAAGCGCTAGCGGCCAAAATAATCCCAATCCTGCGATTGCCCCCATCCAGTTTGTCGCCAACCCGGCGCTCAAGACCCGGCTCAAGGTGCCCCCACGCGACAAGAGCGTGATCCGCCTGCCCAGCTACGAGCAGGTCAAAAGCGACCCCGTGCTTTACGCCCACGCCAACCGCGTGCTGCACCTGGAGACCAACCCCGGCAACGCCCGTGCGCTGGTGCAGGCCCACGGCGAGGGTGTGACGGCGCGCGACGTGTGGATCAACCCGCCGCCCATCCCGCTGACCACGGCCGAGATGGACTACGTGTTTGACCTGCACTACGCCCGTGGCCCACACCCCAGCTATGCCGACGAGAACGGCAGCCACGATGGCGCAACCAAGATCCCGGCGTGGGAGATGATCCGCTTCAGCGTGAACATCATGCGCGGCTGCTTTGGCGGCTGCACCTTCTGCTCGATCACCGAGCACGAGGGGCGCATCATCCAGAGCCGCTCCGAGGATTCGATCATCCAGGAGATTGAGGACATCCGCGACAAGGTCAAGGGCTTCACCGGCACCATCTCTGACCTGGGCGGCCCCACGGCCAACATGTACCGCCTGGGCTGCCGCTCGCCAGAGATCGAAGCCGCCTGCCGCAAACCCAGCTGCGTGTACCCCGGCATCTGCCAGAACCTCACCACCGACCACGGCCCGCTCATCAAGATCTACCGCCGTGGCCGTGCGCTCAAGGGCATCAAGAAGATCCTGATTGGCTCGGGCCTGCGCTACGACCTGGCCGTGAAAAGCCCTGAGTACGTCAAAGAGCTGGTGCAGCACCATGTGGGCGGCTATCTCAAGATTGCGCCCGAGCACACTGAGCAGGGCCCGCTGACCAAGATGATGAAGCCGGGCATCGGCAGCTATGACAAGTTCAAGCAGATGTTCGAGAAGTTCAGCGAAGAGGCGGGCAAGAAGCAGTTCCTG
>CAXIRU010000018.1:0-6313 GCA_964031875.1 Acidovorax facilis | reverse complement strand
CTATGGCTATGAGGTCAAAGAGATCGTCAAACACGCCAACCCCACGCGCGATTTCAACAACATCGTGCTGCGCATGAAGGCGATCAACCCCGACATCGTTATCCCCGCCAACTACTACAACGAATACGCGCTGCTGGTGCGCACCATGCAGCAGCAAAAGGTTACGCCCAAAGCCATCTACTCGGTGCTGGGCGGGGCGGCGTCGAGCTACAAGTTCGTGAAGGAATTTCCGGAGGCTGCCAACGGCATCATCGACTGCAACCACTGGTTCAATCCCAAGGACCCGCGTGCACAGGACCTCAAGAAGCGCGTGGATGCCAAGGGCCTGTTCTTCAGCTATGAGCTGTTCATGACCTACACCTCGATGTGGCTGCTGGCCGATGCGCTTGAGCGCGCCAAGTCAGTCGACCGTGCTGCCATCATCGATGCGCTGGAAAAGAGCACGTTTGCCAATCACATCATGCCCTACGGACCCACCAAGTTCGTCAACGGTCAAAACCAGGGCGGTCAGCCGCTGATGACCCAAGTGCTGAACAAGGACATCAAGGTCATCATTCCGCGCGACTACCGCGAAGCGGACCCGCTCTTTCCGCTGAAGGCCTGACCTCCACCACTTTTCGGCCCTGAATGCAGGGGCTGCGAGGCGCTCCCAGGCGGAGCGCCAGGCCGCGCCTTTGCCTTAACGCCAGACGCCACACCCATGTTCGAGCTCAGCATCCTCTTTCCTTCCATCCTGAACGGCGTGACGACGGGCGCGGTCTATGCCCTGATCGCGCTCGGTCTCACGCTGATCTATGGCGTGCTGCACATCATCAACTTTGCGCATGGCGCATCGCTGATGCTGGCGCTGTACGCCGTTTACCTGCTCAAGCAGCACTTCGGGCTGGACCCTTACCTTGCGCTGCCCATTCTGGTGCCCGGCATGTTCGCCCTGGGCTATGGCCTGCAACGCCTGGTGATCAACCGCGCCAGCCACGGCAAGGACGAGAACATCCTGCTGGTCACGCTGGGCATCTCCATCGTGATGGAGAACCTCGCTCTGCTGTTCTTCAAGTCCGACACGCGGACCATTGAAACCACCTACACGCTGACCACCGTCGCAGTAGGCCCCGCCATGATTGCGCTCCCGAAGCTCGTGGCCTTTGCCGGGGCGCTCGTGGTGTCGGGTGTGTTGCTCTGGATCGTCGGCAAGACGGACCTGGGCCGCGCCATCCGTGCCGTGGCCAAGGAAAAACATGGCGCCAAGCTCATGGGCATCAATGTGGACCACGTGTACGCGATGAGCTTTGGCATCGGCCTGGCTTGCCTGGGGGCGGCCGCGTGTTTTCTGCTGCCGGCTTATTACGTGAACCCACAGGTGGGCAGCGGCTTTGTGCTGGTGGCGTTCACCATCGTGGTGCTCGGCGGCATGGGCAGCTTTTCCGGCGCGCTGGTGGGAGGGCTGCTGATTGGGGTGGTGGAGTCGCTGGGCGGCCTGTATCTGGGCGAATCGCTGGGGCAGATCGGTATTTTTGCCATCTTCATCGCGGTGTTGCTGTTCCGGCCGCAGGGCCTGTTTGGAGCCAAGGCATGAAGCAGCTTGTGATCATTGGACTATTTGCTGCCGTGGTGGCAGCCGTGACAGGCCTGTCGGACTCTGGCGTGCTGCTCAACTTCGTGATGATGGCGCTCTATGCCGCCTTGCTGGCCCAGGCCTGGAACATTCTGGGTGGTTTTGGCGGGCAGTTTTCGTTCGGCAACGCACTGTTCTTTGGCACGGGGGCCTACATCCAGGCCATCGCGCAGATGCAAGGCGGGATCAACCCCTGGGTGGCCTTGCCCATGGCCGTGGCAGGCAGTGCGCTGGTGGGCCTGTTCGTGGGCGGGCTGTCGTTCCGCTACGGGCTCAAGGGTTCGTACTTTGCGCTGGTCACGCTGGCCTTTGCCGAGGTGTTCCGCATCCTGGCGCTGTCGGTGCCGTTCACCGGGGCGGGTGTGGGCCTGATGCTGCCGCTCAAGGAATCGCTGGGCAACATGCAGTTCGGCTCGCGCAAGGGCTATGTGTTTTTGATCCTCGCGCTGGTCACGCTGGCGCTGCTGGTGAGCTGGTGGCTCAAGAACTCGCGCTTTGGCGCCTGGCTGCAGGCAGTGCGGGACAACGAAGACGCGGCGCGTGCCATTGGCGTGAATCCTTTCAACGTGAAGATGGGCGCCATCGCACTGTCGGGCGGTTTCATGGGCGCTGCCGGTGCGTTTTATGTACAGGTGTTCCAGTACATCGACCCAGGCATTGCCTACGGTTCGGTCACGTCGGTAGAGGCCCTGGTGGCCGCCATCGTGGGCGGCATCGGCACCGTTTGGGGGCCCGTGCTGGGCGCCCTGGTGCTGCACATCCTGGCCGACATCACGCGCAACCTGTTCGGGCAGCTGCCGGGCATCAATATGGTGATCTACGGTGTCGTGCTGGTGCTCATCGTGATGTTCCTGCCGCGTGGTATCGCAGGCATTGGGCAGTCGGTGGTGGCAGTGTGGAAACGTTCGGGAGGCCGCCATGGCCAGTGACCTGTTGCAGCTCAGTGGCCTGAGCAAATCGTTCGGCGGCCTGAAGGCCGTGCAAAACGTGAGCCTGGCGGTGCCAGAAGGTTCGTTGACGGCGCTGATTGGCCCCAATGGGGCGGGCAAGACCACGCTGTTTGCCTTGATGTCGGGCTTTGTACGGCCCGACGCAGGCACGGTGCGCTTCGCAGGCCAGGACATCACCGCCCAGGCGCCCCACCTCAATGCCCGGCTGGGCATGACGCGCACCTTCCAGATCGTGCAGCCGTTTGCAGCGCAGACGGTGCGTGAAAACATCGCCGTGGGCGCGCACCTGAAGGAGCCCAACCGCCGCGCCGCGCTCGCATTGGCCAGTGATGTGGCCGCCCGCGTGGGCTTGTCGCCCCAACTGGACAAGCCTGCAGCCGACCTCACGGTGGCGGGCCGCAAGCGGCTGGAGCTGGCGCGCGCGCTGGCCACGCAGCCTCGCTTGCTGCTGCTTGATGAAGTGCTGGCTGGCCTCAACCCCCAGGAGATTGCCGAGATGATTCCCGTGGTGCGCGGCATTGCCGACGGTGGCGTGACCGTCTTGATGATCGAGCATGTGATGCAGGCCGTGATGAACCTGGCCGAGCATGTGTGGGTGCTGGCGCAGGGCCAGTTGATTGCCGAGGGCAGCCCCGGCGTGGTGACGTCCGACGAGTGCGTGATTGAGGCTTACCTGGGCCACGGCACGGCGGCACGCCTGCGTGCCGCTGCAGCGAAGGAGGCCACATGAGCAGCGCCGTCCCATCATCCGCATCCAGCCCCTTGCTCAGCGTGGCGGGCCTGCGCGGCGGCTACGGCCGCGTCGAGGTCCTGCGGGGTGTAGACCTGCAGGTCCAGCCAGGCGAGACCGTGGCTCTGCTGGGCAGCAATGGCGCGGGCAAGTCTACCTTCAACAATGTGGTGTGCGGTATTTACAAGGCCTGGGGCGGTACCGTCGCATTCAGCGGTGCGGACCTGAGCGGTGCGCACTACACCGAGGTCGTCAAGGCCGGGCTGATCCAGGTGCCCGAAGGGCGCAAGATTTTCCCCAACCTCAGCGTGCTGGAAAACCTCTCGCTGGGCAGCTTCACCCGCGCGCGGGAGCGCCGTGCCGACAACATCGACAAGGTGTTTGCCACGTTTCCGCGTCTGAAGGAACGCACCACCCAGCTTGCGGGCACCATGAGCGGCGGCGAGCAACAGATGTTGGCCATTGGCCGGGGCCTGATGGCCGAACCCCGCCTGCTGATCCTGGACGAGCCCTCTCTGGGCCTGTCGCCCCTTCTGGTCGAGGAGATGTTCGGCCTGATTCGCCAGCTGCGTGCCACCGGGCTGGCGGTGTTGCTGGTCGAGCAGAACGTGGGTCAGTCGCTGGAGATTGCGGACCGTGCCTACGTGATGGAAAACGGAAGCATTCGCTTTTCTGGCGGGCCCGACGAACTGTTGCGCAGTGACGACCTGCGCCGCGCCTATCTGGGGCTTTGAATCCCATGCTCTTCGCCCATGCCATCCCGTTTGACCAAGGCAGGGTGATGCCTGCGCTGTGACCGTAGAAGGAGACACCACACCATGATCCAACGCCGCAGAATCCTCCAAGCGCTTGCCCCTGTGCCGGCCATGCTGATGGGTGGGCGGGCCTTTGCCCAGTCCACGCCCATCCGCATCCTGGTCGGCGCCCCGGCCGGTGGCTCCACCGACACCCTGGCGCGCACCCTGTCCATCGAAATGGGCCGCTTGCTGGGCCGCACGGTGATCGTCGAGAACCGGCCCGGTGCGGGCGGCAATATTGCCGCCGACGCGGTGGCCAAAGCCGCACCCGATGGCAACACGCTGCTCATGAGCTTCACCAGCCATGCCATCAACGCCAGCCTCTACCCTTCGCTGCCGTTCGACCCTGTCAAGGATTTCACACCGCTGACCTGTGTGGCCACCTCGCCCTCGGTGCTGGTGGCCCACCCCTCGCTGCCTGCCAAAGATGTGCGTGAGCTGATCGCGCTGGCCAAGGCCAAGCCTGGCAAGCTCAACTTTGCGATCGGCGCGGTGGGTTCATCGCTGCATCTGGCGGGCGATGCCTTCAAGATGCAGTCGGGCGCCTACATCGTCAACATTCCGTACCGGGGCACTGCGCCCGCGTTGCAGGATGTGCTGGCAGGGCAGGTCGACCTGATGTTCGCCGCCGTGGGCAATGCACAGGCACAGATCCGCGCGGGCAAACTTAAGGCTTTGGGCGTGACCAGTGCCAAGCGCCTGCCCGCCTTTCCGGATGTGCCTGCCATTGCTGAGGTGCTGCCAAGGTATGAATCCAGTGCCTGGTTCGGCCTGTTTGGCCCGGGGCAGATGAACCCCGAGCTGGCCAAGCGCCTGAGCGATGCCGCACGCCAGGCTATTGCGACACCCGATGTGAAAAAGCGCCTGGAGCTGGAGGGCGCCGTGCCCGTGGGCAACAGCCCGGACGAGTTTGCGCGTTTCGTGCAGGCCGAAATTCCGCGCTGGGCCAAGGTGGTGAAGTTTGCCGGAGCCAAACCCGAATGACCGCCACCCCTGATGTTGCAGCCAGCACCCTGGCCCAGAAGCTGGTGGCCCACGCCAGCGGCCGCGCCAGCGTCACGCCCGGTGAAATCGTCAACTGCAGCGTGGATCTGGCCATGTTCCACGACTCGTCCGGCCCCCGGCGTTTGAAACCCATGCTCGACGAGCTGGGCGCGCAGATCTGGGACAAATCCCGCGTAGTCCTCGTCATGGACCACTACCTGCCCGAGCGCGACGACGAGTCACGCCGCATCGTACGCATTGCCCGCGACTGGGCGCGCGAGCAGGCTTTGCCCCATGTTTACGACGGCCAGGGCATTTGCCATGTGGTGGTGCCCCAGCATGGCCATATTCGCCCAGGCATGTTCTGCGTGGGCGGCGATTCACATTCGCCCACGGGCGGCGCGTTTGGTGCCTACATGTTTGGCATCGGCAGCACCGAGATGCTGGGCGTGGTGGTGACCGGAGAAATCTGGCTGCGCGTGCCCCACACCCTGCAGATGCACTGGAGCGGCCAACTGGCCCAGGGCGTGACGGCCAAGGACATGATGCTGCACATGATTGGCCGTTTTGGCATGAACGGCGGCCAGTACCAGGCCGTGGAGTTCGCCGGCCCCGCCGTGCAGGCGCTGGGCATGCAGGAGCGCATGACGCTCTCCAACATGAGCGCCGAGCTGGGCGCCCAGGTCGGGCTCATCGCTCCCGACGTCACCACGCGCGACTGGCTGTTGGCAGCCGGCGTACCCGATGCGGACTTGCAGGAGCTGGAGGCCTGGCGCACCGACGAGGATGCCTCCCTCACGCGCCACACCTTCGACGCCACCACGCTCACGCCCCAGGTCGCCGCGCCCCACAGCCCGGCCAACGCTGCGCCGGTAGCGCGGCATGCAGGGCAGGGCATCGATGTGGCCTACATCGGTGCGTGCACGGGCGCCAAGCTGGACGACCTGCGTGCCGCCGCCGCCGTGCTGCGCGGCCGACGCGTGGCACCCGGTGTGCGCCTGATGGTGGCGCCTGCCAGCCAGCAGGACCAGGCCGCCGCACGCGACGAGGGTGTGCTGCAGGTGCTGCAGGACGCGGGTGCCGAACTGTTCCCCACCACTTGCGGCGCCTGCGCGGGTTATGGCGACACGGTGGGCGATAGCACCACGGTCATCTCCAGCACTGCCCGCAACTTCAAGGGCCGCATGGGATCGGCCACCGCGCAGGTGTACCTGGCATCGCCCTACACCGTGGCGGCCTC
>CAXIRU010000017.1:0-71400 GCA_964031875.1 Acidovorax facilis | reverse complement strand
GGCGGGCTGGCGCGTGGGCGACCAGTTGCTGGCGCACGACGGTGTCTCCAAAGGCACCATCTCCTCCATCACACCCACCAGTGTGTTCGTGCGCTGGGCTGAGAAGTCGGCTTACGACATTTGGGGCAGCGCCAGCGCAACCCGCACCATCCGCAACACCACCAACAACACTGCGCTCAACAGCATAGGCAAGTCAGTGTGGGGCGGCGACAAAATCATGGCGCTGTGGGTGGATGACTATTCCCAGGCCGGCACTGGCCCTACCGTCATCCTGGGGGTGATTTCCGACTGGACCTTTGGCTCCAGCAAGGACGCCGTGCTGACGGCAGGCTGGCGCGCGTCCGGTTCTCCCAGTGACAGCAGCCGCATCCAAGTGGGCGGCATACCCGGCGGCAAGCTGTTCACCGAAACCCATCGGGGCAAGTACCTGGACCTGACCGTCCATGTGCGCTTTTCTTCACAGCCCGGTGCCAAAGACGGTGTCGTCCAGACCTGGGTGCGCTACGAAGGCGAATCCGCCCCCACGCTACGGCACAACATCCGCAATGCCAACATGGACCGCCCGCCCAACTTGGTGGGCGACCGGCAACTGTGGCAAAAGGGCTACCTGATGGGTTATTCCAACTCGGGCTACGACCAGGCCACCACGTTCCACATCTCGAAGATCGAGGTCTTTGGCCAGCAACCCGCAGACCTCATGGGGGTGACGCCATGACCCGCACCGTCCGCGCAATCAGCACCCTCACACAACCCCTACACCCCTACCGCACCATGCAACAGACCCTGCACGCCCCTGCGCCCTTCCAGGTATCGCCAATGTCTCCAAGCCCTCACAACCCCTCCCGCCAGGCCCAGCGTCTGGCCGCAATATCGCTGATGTTGTGCGCTGTCGCGACCCTGTCCGCCTGCGGCGGTGGCTCGGAGGACACGGTGGCCACGGCAAACCCAGCGCCTGCCCCCTCCCCTACGCAACCGACCACGCCACCACCACCACCACCACCGGCACCGACGCCTTCGCCAGCCCCCACGACACCTGAGGCGCCTCCGTCTGCGCCACCTGTGTCGCCTCCACCGGGATCACCGCCGCCGCCTGTGTCGCCTCCACCGGCATCACCGCCGCCGCCCGTGTCGCCCCCACCGGCATCACCTCCGCCGCCTGTGTCGCCCCCACCGGCATCACCGCCGCCGCCTGCGCCACCTCCACCCGCAGCGGCTGCCGTCCCGCTGAATGTCCGCGTGCAGGGCCTGGGGCTGGGGGCAACGCTCAAGCTGGGGCACGGCGCGGCCACGCTGGATGCAACGCTCAACCAGCCTTACACCTTCACCCCACAGGTGGCTGCAGGGGCACCGCTGGACTTGCGCGTGGTGGCACAGCCTGCGGGCCAGGCGTGCGCGGTATCCAACGCAGCGCCAGCCACTGTGCCCGCTGATGGCGCGCCAGTGTTTGTGCGCTGCCTGTACACCAGTGCAGCGCGCCTGACACTGCCCGAGACATTGCCCAACGCCTCGCTGGCCGTGTCGTTTGGCATGCGCGACATCGCCTACCCTGGCATTGCATACGAAAGTCGCCCGGGTATCGTGGGCGGAATCTTCCCGTACGAGTACCGCATCAAGAGCTTTACCTTGGGGGGTGTGCCCCAAAGCACCACCGGGGTCTCGCTGGATTGGCGCCGGGGCACTGTGCGGTTCACCCCGGCAACCGAAGGCACCTACGTGCTCACCCTGGAGATCAAGGACAGCGGCGCTACACAAAAGACGCTGGAGCAGAGCTTCACGATCCAGTCGGCGGCCTCGCGCTTTCTCTTTGTGGCCCCGAATGGCACCGACGCTTCAGGGCGCGGCACCCTGGCTGCGCCCTACAAAACCCTGGCCTATGCACTGGCCAGCTCCACCCCCAACCAGGCCATTGTTTTGCGCAAGGGGACGTACCTGCCCGGCAACATCAAGGTCTACGACACCAAGGCCAAGCAGTTCCTCGCCTACCCGGACGAGGTGGTGACGCTGAACCTGAACAAGACTGACAACATCGTCGTCAGCACCAACACGGCCCCTGCCGCGCGCTTTGAGGGCTTCGACATCACGGGCGTCACGCAGTGGGGCATCATCAGCGACCCGAGCAAGGCCGGCCTGGTCATCCGCAACATGCGGTTTCTGGATGGCCTCACCAACAACAGCGGGGAGAACCCGGCGTTCATCTTCGGCTGGGGAGACTCCAGTCCGGTCTGGCGGCACAAGCTCCTGATCCAGGAAAACGACTTCGGCACCTTCATCGGCAACGGCTACGCCGCCACCTTGTTCGATGCGGGCGAATCGCTGCTCGAAAACAACCAGCTGAACCTGGGCAAGGTGAACGGTGGGTTCCACGAAAAGGACAACTCGCAGTACAACACCCACCGCGAGAACTACATCGTCTTCTCGGACGCCAACCGCAATCCCATGGGCATACAGGTTTCAGCCCAGGCCGGCTCGGCCAACTTGCACATCCACCACAACCTGCTCGTGAATGCAGGCATCCACCTGGGCTTGCAGTGCTGGCAGACCACCTGCACCATGCTCAACCACGACGTACACCACAACACCATCGTCAAGCACGGCATCTACCTGGGTTTGGGCCCCATCCAACCCAACAGCGCAGGGACACGCATCAGCCACAACATCATCAGCAACGGCAGCCTAAGCCCGTATGGTGGTCTTTCATGCCAAGGCCGCCCGGCGGGGCTGGCCACACAGGTTGCGGTGGCAGCCAACCTCACCGAAAGCAGCCACACATTGGCGTTCAAGGACAGCGAGTGCACCGGCAACGACATGACCTGGGCCGTGTGGCAGGGCACCTATGGCTTTGATACGGCGGCCTCGGGCAGCACCGTCACAAGCACCAGCGTGCTCACGGGCACCGGCCCGACGACGGGCCTGCCTGTGGGGCACGCCCAGAGAACGCGCCGGGGGCACCAGTATCCGTAGGAGGCTGAAGGGAATCCCGCTAAAGGCAATCCCGGAAATCGATCACTCACCGCCCCTGCCCGTGGGATCTTTTGCGCCTGTGGGACAGGTGCCGATACTCACCCACAACGCCCAGCCAGCCATGAAAAATTCTTCGCACACCCCGCTTTCCGGCTCTGCACAAGCACTGTCGCAGCATCCTGCATACCGGTCGCACCGAAGGCAGCGTTGGGTCGCCATTTCTCTGATGTGGTGCGCTGTGGGTGCGGGGCTGGCCGCCTGCGGCGGTGGCTCAGAGGACACCTTGGCCACGGCCCCCCCCGCGCCTATCCCCTCTCCACCGCAACCGACCGCGCCCCCACAGGCACCAACGCCTGCGCCGTCGCCCACGACACCTCCGGCACCCACACCCCCAACACCTGAATCCCCACCGCCGCCGGCTCAACCTCCATCCGCACCACCGCCGCCTGCTGCGCCACCGCCGCCTGCTCCGGTTCCCGATACGACTCCACCCAGCATTCCCACGGCACTCCAGGCTATTGCCAATGCACCTGGCAGCGTGGAACTGCGCTGGACAGCCAGCACCGACAACCTGGGCGTCGCCAGCTACCGCGTTTACCTGAATGGCACCCCGGTGGCGACCACTACCACCACCCAGTACACCTTCACGGGCCTTGCGTCCGCCACCAACTACACGCTGCAGGTGCAGGCGCTTGATGCTGCGGGCAACACCTCGCCCATCGCGTCCATCCAGTGGACAGCGGCAACGGTGTACCGGCATGGCGACACGATCCGTATCGAGGGCAGCTTCGGCACAAGCAACGTGACGCAAGCCTTTCTGGGCGGTAGTAGCGGCCCCATCGAGACCACGGCCGTAGGTGCTCGCATAGCCAACGGCAATGGCTGGGCTTTCAGTGAGCTGGGCCATCCCACCGTGATTGCGCAGGACGCACAGCGCGGCAAAGTGCTCTTCACCCCCCAGGACCCCAAAGCTTTCAACGCCACGCGGCGTTTTGACCCCGGCTTCGCGATTGGCGAGAAACGCCACTTCTACAAAGCCCACTGGGTACGGAATGTGATGCTGCTGGACGGTCTGCCCTATGCCAAGAGCTACCAGTGGAAGCACGAGCGCGTGAATTGGGAGAACTCCATCGTCGATGGAGACACCGAGATCAAGGTGCACAACCAGATCAAGGTGGCGGGCCTGGTGACCTACGTCAACCGCTCCCGCACGGACAAAAGCACCTACTGGGACAGCCACAAAGCACCGGACAGCAATGGCGGCTGGGCGCTGCTGGAGATGATGGTCTACACCGGCACGCAGGGGCTCAACGACGGCAAGCTTGTCACCCGCCTGCACAAGGACGGCAAGACTTGGGTCAACCAGAACCGACAGACCGAACGCATCTATGCCGACTCCACTATGCGGCTGCGTTACTTCATCGAACAAAACTACTTCGGCAACTTCGGGCAGCGTGAAGACGGTGTGGACAACAACCTGCCCAAACCGCAGGTGCGCGAGCTGTACTCCGACGACAGCCGCGTCATCGTGGGCAACGATGCAACATCGGGCTGGCAGCGCATAGAACTGCGCGACGCCGTGGACCTGCAGTCCGCCACGGTGCGTGAACTGCAAAGTTGGACGTCCTGGAACGACGGCGTGGGCCTTACGCTCAATACCGGTGGCCTGGCACGGGGCGTTCACGACCTGTTCCTGGTGGTCGTCTCGGGCGTAGATGCCAACGGCTGGGATTTAGTGAGCCACTCTGTACCCGTGCGCGTTCAAGTGGATTGATCGGGGGCGACAGGCACGCCCCGCTCGCATCGCACGCCCCTCGCGCCGTGCAGACCGGCCTTGGCGCAGCAGCTGCCAGGTGCCGTTGGGTGCACGCCACGGGCAGCCCCTATCATCGGCACCCACACCGGCACAGGTGGTGCTCGCCCGGGGCTTATGCTCTTGGCGCGGCCTCCTGCCGGTGCGACCGCGGCCTGCTCCTCCCGTAGCCACCCGCAGCCCACTGCAGCCACTTCTTGCCCCCTACCATGCCCCTGCTCATGTCCGCCTGGCCCGCCGTGGTCCTTGTACTGCCCGCCCTGGTGCTGGTGTCGGCCATCGTTTTTCTGGCCAAGGGCAACCGACGGGCGTTTGCACAGCTGCTGGCACTGGCCGCGTGTTTTCTGATCGGCGCGCTGCTCATGGAGTTTTTCACCTTCATGGGCGCGCTCATGGCGCGCTCGGGCAGCCAGCACACCACCCCTGAAGTGGGCACGGGTACGCGCCAGTTGCTGGCACTCATCGCCAACCCGCGCTCCATCACCGCGCCGCCGCTGTCGCTGGCGGCCGTTGCTGCGTACAGCATCCCAGTGTCTTACCTGTGGTTGCTGGTGACCTGGGGGCTGCACCTGCGCGGCAAGAAGGCGGGCGGGGTCAAAAAGAAACCCGCTAAAAGCCAACGCAAGGCCGCCAAGGACTGAACGGAAGCAGAGCTCCCCCGTCCGACACGGCACGCGGTCTGCATCCGCACCGCTTGCCCCCAAGAATATGGTCTTATTGGTTGCTAGCGCTTTCAGGTATTGCGCTAAATGCTATTTTTTATATAGCATTCAACCCCGGGATGGCTTGACTCAGAGCAAACCGCAAGGCGCGGCCTGCGACCACAATGGCAGGCGCCCGGCCCCTTGTTCGGCCCGGCTGGATTGAACCTGCCATGACGACCACCCACCAAAGCGACGTTCTCATCGTCGGCGCGGGCCCTGCGGGCCTGTCGCTGGCTATTTCCCTGGCGCAGGCCGGGTTCACCGCCACCGTGGTCGAACAACAACCCGAGGCCGCACTGGCCCAGCCTGCGCCCGATGGCCGGGAGATCGCACTCACCCACCCCAGCGTGGCCACGCTGCAGCGGCTGGGCACCTGGGCAGGCCTTGCACCCCATGAGGTGGGCACCATTCGCGAAGCACAGGTGCACGACGGGCCGCTGGGCCAGCGCAGTGCCCTGCAACTGGGCACCCAGGGCACGGGGCTCCCGGCCCTGGGCTTCATCGTGCCCAACCACGCACTGCGCCGCACGGCCTACGCCGTGGCAGCGCGCACAGCGGGTGTACGCATCGTGACCGGCGCCCAGGTGGTGCGCGTGGCTACGGCATCCACCCATGCCGAACTGGAGTACCGGCCCCAGGCTTCCACAGTTGCCCCCGCCGATGCCCCTGCAGCCCCGCACCAGCGTCTGCGGGCACCGCTGCTGGTGGCGGCGGACAGCCGCTTCTCGGCCACGCGGCGGCAGCTGGGCATTGGCGCACGCACGACGGACTTTGGCCGCACCGTGATCGTCTGCCGCATGCGCCATGCCCAACCCCATGGCGGCGTGGCACACGAGTGTTTTGGCTACGAACGCACGCTGGCGGTGCTGCCCTTGCCCAATGACCCCCAAGAGGGGCATGCGCTGTGCTCGGTGGTGGTCACGGCAGGCACCGCCGATGCCGCTGCGCTGATGGCCCAGAGCCCGCAGGCCTTCGCCGCCACGGTGCAGGCCCAGTTGGGCGACCGCCTGGGGCCGTTGCAACTGGAGGGCGAGCGCTACGCCTACCCGCTGGTGGCCGTGTACGCGCAGCGTTTTGCAGACCACCGTTGTGCGCTGCTGGGCGACGCCGCCGTGGGCATGCACCCCGTGACGGCGCATGGCTACAACCTGGGGCTGGCCGGTGTGGAACGCCTGACCGCCGCCGTGGTGACAGCCCGCAACCAGGGCCACGATATCGGCGATGCAGGCGCTCTTGCCGCCTATGCGCGGGCACACCACCGCCACGCCTGGCCGATGTACGAGGGTACCAATGCCATCGTGCGGCTGTACACCGACACGCGGCCCGTGCCGCGCCTGCTGCGGCAGCTGGTGCTACAGGGCGCGCGGCGTCTACCGCCGCTGCAGGCCGCCATCGTGGGGCAGCTGACGGGCAAGGCGCCGATGTGGGTGCAGCTGGCGCGCGGGGTGCGGTAGGAGCCTGCTGCCACGCACCGTGCCGATGAGCGGCTCTACGCGCCGTCCACGCCGAGGGTCGCCATGCCGTACAGCGGCGCCCCCAGCCACGGCCACCACAGCGTTTCCAGCATCACACCCGGCCAGCCATAACATTCCGACACGCTCTGCTGGCGCAGCAGCACCAGGCGCGGGTGGGCCGCAGCCAGCTCGTCCATGCGCCCCACGCCCCAATGAAACTCCGCCCCGGTGGGGCGCACGCTGGCGTGCTGCGCAGCGCGGCCCACGGCCCGGCGTGTCATGACGTCGAGCACCAGACGCGATCCCGCCGGTGCACACTGCGCAAACTCGCACAGCACAGCCTGCACCTGCGCAGGCTGCAGGTACATGAGCACTCCTTCGCAGACGATGAACACCGGCTGCACGCCCGCGCCATCGCCCTCCCCTTCCTCCTTGGGCAGCCCCAGCCGCTGCCACCACCCAGGCTGCGTGATGTCCACCGTGGCGTGGCGCGTGCGCGGGCAGCGCACCGGCAGCAGCTGCCCGCGAAGGTCCATGACCTCAGGCAGATCGGCATCCAGCCACTGGTTGGCGCCCGTATCGAGCCACTGGAAGTGGTGCGACAGGCCGCAGCCCAGGCTCACGCCGCCGGCCTGCGGGTGCGCGAGGAAGAAGCTGCGGCCCACGTCCTGGATGGCGCGCGTGCGCCACAGCACATTGAGCACCGTGGGCAGGTCGTCCAGACACGCTTCCACATCGGCCCCCAGGCGCTCCAGCAGGCTTGCGGCCACCGCATCGTTACAGGCCAGCCAGGGGAAGTAGTGGCTGCCGCGTGCACGCGCCGCCAGCGGGATCAGCAGTGTGCTGGGCACGGCCTGAAGGCGGGGGCGCTGCAGCAGGAAGGGTGTCGGGGCCCCGGCGCCATCCACGGCGGTCACAGCGTTGCGCTGCGCCTGGGCGGCGGGTGTGCGGGCACGGCGTCGGGCTGGGGGCGGATGCGGCTGCAAGGTCCTCTCCTCCTGTGGCTGCGGGGGCCACGGCTGGTTGTTGTGCGACGGGGCCCACCAGAACACAGGCCTGCGCCATTGTGAACGGGTTGGGAGGGTGGTGCGGAGGATAGGCCGGGTGTGTGAAGGGACACCGTCACGCCCTTTGGCGCGGGCACTGCGTCAGCCGTCCATGATGCGCGCAAACGTGAGGAACCGCCAGCGCCCCGGTGGGGTGTTCGTTCTTGATGGATCGCATGGCCGTGGCTACACTGCAACCCCTCACCTCCTGGGTACCGCTTCATCGTACTGCCCGTGTCACTCGGTACAAGTGACAAACGGGCATGTTCGGCCAAGGTGCCCCATGAATCCAAACCTATCGGCTTGGCTGCTCGTCGCAGCCAGCGTCATGGCAGAAGTTGTCGGAGCCGGCGCGCTCAAGTATTCCGATGGCTTCTCCAGACCCCTCCCCTCTGGCGTAGCCGCTGCGTGCTACACGCTCGCCATCTGGCTCATGGCCGTGGCCATGCGCCAGCTGGACATGGGGATCACCTATGCGGTCTGGGCCGCCAGCAGCACGGCGGCCACGGCCGTGGTGGGGATGGCGCTGTTTGGCGAGCCAATGGGTGTCATCAAAGCCGTGGGGCTGGTGTGCGTGGTGGGCGGCGTTGTCATGCTCCACCTCGGAACCGCTCAGTGATGGCTCCGGGTCTTGATCAAGGCCCACGCCAATTCCACACCGGCGGCCAGCAGATCGCCCGTGAATGAGCCGTCATCGACGTCACCGGTGCCTGTCAACGCGCGCTTTTGCCGCTCGCGCTCGGCCCGCGTGCGGTCGCGCTCCAGGGCAACCAGAGCGTCGCCGATGTCCACCGGGGTAGACGGCTCGGCGCGCGGATTGCTGGCCTTGGCGTAGCCCTCCATGGCGCGCACGACGGCATCGGGGTCGATGAGGGAGAACGCAGCCCTGCAATACGGGCAGGCGTGGTCCTTGCGGATGTCCACGGGGGCGCCGCAGCTGGTGCAGTAGATGGCGCCCACGCGTTTGGCCAGGTCGTCGATCTCGGGGCGCGTCATGTGGCGCACAAAGCCCTTTTCGACCATGAAGGACGAGAAGGTGCTGAAGCGGCCATGCTGGCGCGCGCAGCGGTAGATCATGTAGCGGCCGCTGCGCACCACGTCATAGCCTTGGGCGAGTGTGGTGTTGCAGCGCGGGCAGGCCATGCTGTGGGCCAGCGGCTGGTGCTGGTCGGTGCGGTGTTCGTGCAGCAGGCGGAACAGCTCGACCACCGATGCAGGGGTGAGCTTGAGGTTTTCTTGTCGGTCAAACCACAGGCCCTGGCAGGCGAAGCAGATGTCCAGCTCCAGCCCCCCTCCCAGGTTGCTGGTGAACTGGTGCTGTGCCATGGGCTGGCGGCACGAAGGGCAGGACGGCGGAGGGTGCATGGCGGTGGTGACCACAAGAGGCCGAGCGGAGTTGACCCAAATGCTAACCCGGCGCACGGCGGGCAGGCACCTGGCGAAAGACGCGCAGATTCGCGAGATTGCCGCCCCCATCCACTAGCATTCGCGCCTCAACTACAAGGAACCAACAAGATGGGATTCATGAACTGGCGCGTGAAGAGCGCCGATGTGCTGCAACGAGGCGGGGTGATTGCGCCCGATGAGCGGCTGCCCTGGCCGCAGACGGCGGTGATGGGGGTGCAGCATGTGATAGCGATGTTTGGCGCCACGGTGCTGGCGCCCATCCTGATGGGCTTTGACCCGAACGTGGCGATTTTGATGAGCGGCATCGGCACGCTGATCTTCTTCCTGGTCACAGGCGGCAAGGTGCCTAGCTACCTGGGGTCGAGCTTTGCGTTTATTGGCGTGGTGATTGCGGCCACGGGCTATGCGGGCCAGGGGCCCAATGCCAACATTGGCGTGGCGCTGGGCGGCATCATCGCCTGCGGCTTGCTCTACACGCTGATTGGCGCGCTGGTGCAGGCGGTGGGCACGGGCTGGATCGAGCGCTTCATGCCGCCCGTGGTGACGGGCTCGGTGGTGGCGGTGATCGGCCTGAACCTGGCGGGCATTCCCATCAAGAACATGGCGGCCAGCAACTTTGACAGCTGGATGCAGCTGGTGACCTTTGTGAGCGTGGGCCTGGTGGCCGTGCTCACGCGCGGCATGGTGCAGCGCCTCTTGATCCTGGTGGGGCTGATTGTGGCCAGCATCATCTATGCGGTGCTGACCAACGGCCTGGGCATGGGCAAGCCGATGGACCTGTCCGCGCTGGCCAACGCGGCATGGTTTGGTTTGCCCAACTTTGCCGCGCCGGTGTTCGAGGCCAATGCCATGCTGCTGATTGCGCCTGTGGCCATCATTCTGGTGGCCGAGAACCTGGGCCACATCAAGGCCGTGACGGCCATGACGGGCCAGGATCTGGACCGCTACATGGGCCGCGCGTTCATTGGCGACGGCGTGGCCACCATGGTCAGTGGCGGCGCGGGCGGCACGGGTGTGACGACCTATGCCGAGAACATTGGCGTGATGGCGGCGACCAAGATCTATTCCACCGCCGTGTTTTTGCTGGCCGGCGTGTTTGCGCTGGTGCTGGGTTTTTCCCCCAAGTTCGGCGCGCTGATCCAGACCATTCCGCTGCCGGTGATGGGCGGCGTGTCCATCGTGGTGTTTGGCCTGATTGCGGTGGCGGGGGCCAAGATCTGGGTGGACAACAAGGTGGATTTTTCGCAGAACAAGAACCTCATCGTGGCGGCCATCACCCTGATCCTGGGCACGGGCGACTTCACGCTCAAGTTCGGCCAGTTTGCGCTGGGCGGCATTGGCACGGCCACGTTTGGGGCGATCCTGCTGTATGCCTTGCTCAACCGGAAGGGCTGAGTCGAAATGGCCGAGCAAATTTGCAAGGGTTAACCCTTAATTTGTAATCAACAAACGCTAGCATCCTGGCTTTGTTCCGGGCCGTCCGCCTGCGAGGCGCACGGCCCTTTTCTTTTTGCGGAGCCTGTTCCATGTCCCTGGCCGATCGGGTGCTGTACCCCGACTTTCTCTCCCGCACCATGTCTGCCGACGAGGCAGCCGCCCTGATCCCTGCCGGTGCCCATGTGGGCATGAGCGGGTTTACCGGCGCGGGTTACCCCAAGGCCGTGCCGGGCGCGCTGGCGCGCCGCATCGAGCGCCTGAACGCGCAGGGCCATGGCTTCAAGATCGGCCTGTGGACAGGGGCCAGCACCGCGCCCGAGCTGGACGGCGCGCTGGCCCAGGTGGACGGCATCGAGATGCGCCTGCCCTACCAGTCTGACCCCACGGTGCGCCGCCAGATCAATGCGGGCCACATGCAGTACGTGGATATTCACCTGTCGCACGTGGCGCAGTTTGTGTGGTTCGGCTTTCTGGGCAAGCTCGATGTGGCCGTGGTGGAAGTGGCGGGCGTTCTGCCCGACGGGCGGCTGATCCCCTCGTCATCCGTGGGCAACAACAAGACCTGGCTGGACCAGGCCGACAAGGTCATCCTGGAAGTGAATGCCTGGCACAACCCGCAGCTCGAAGGCATGCACGACATCTACTACGGCACCGATGTGCCGCCACACCGCAAACCCATCCCCATGACGCGGCCCGACGAGCGCATTGGCGAGCCGTATTTGCGCTGCGACCCGAACAAGGTGATTGCGGTGGTGGTGACCAACCAGCCCGACCGCAACAGCGTCTACGCCGCACCCGACGACACGTCCAATCGCATCGCGGGCCACATCATCGAGTTCTTGCAGCATGAGGTAAAAAAGGGCCGCCTGCCCCAAGACCTGCTGCCCCTGCAGTCGGGCGTGGGCAACATCGCCAATGCGGTGCTGGCGGGGCTGAACAACGGGCCGTTCGAGAACCTCACGGCCTACACCGAGGTGCTGCAGGACGGCATGCTGGACATGCTGCGCTCGGGCAAGCTGGCAAGCGCATCGGCCACGGCGCTGTCGCTGAGCCCTGCGGCCATGCAGGACTTCAACGACCGCATCGATTTCTACAAGCAGCGCATCGTGCTGCGCCCGCAGGAGATCAGCAACCACCCGGAGCTGATCCGGCGCATGGGCCTGATCGCCATGAACGGCATGATCGAGGCCGACATCTACGGCAACGTCAACTCCACCCACATCATGGGCTCGGCCATCATGAATGGCATCGGCGGCTCGGGCGACTTTGCGCGCAATGCCTACCTGTCGATCTTCATGACGCCATCGCTGGCCAAGAACGGCAGCATCTCGTGCATCGTGCCCATGGTCTCGCATGTGGACCACACCGAGCACGATGTGCAGATCCTCGTCACCGAGCAAGGCCTGGCCGACCTGCGCGGGCATTCGCCCACCCAGCGCGCCGAGATCATCATCGAGCGCTGCGCGCACCCGGACTTCCGCCCCGGCCTGCACGACTACGTGGCCCGCGCCAAGCAGGGCGCCGTGGGCCAGCACACGCCGCACTTGCTGAACGAGGCGCTGTCGTGGCACCAGCGGTATGTGGACACGGGCAGCATGCGCGCGCCCGCCAACCCGGCCAGCGCCGCGTAAGGGCGCGGCGCTGGCCCCCCGATGAGGTGAGTAGGCCGTTGCGCCGTGGGCCTTTGACAGCCAATTGCCAGCATCGCCCGGTAAAATCAGGGTTAACCCTAGGTCCACCGACCTCTCCCCTTGTCCACCCCTACTAGCCCCTGCCCGGGGCTGGTGGCTTTTTTGTCAGCGAGATTTTCACCATGCAACGCCGTCAGTTCACCCAATCCCTTTTGGCCGCCAGCGCCGGCCTGCTGCTTGCCCCCCTGTCGCGCGCCGTGGGCGTGCAAGACCCTATGGATGCCAAGAGCGTGACCATTGGCTGCTCCATCGGGGCAACGGGTGCACTGGCCAGCCTGGGCAAGGAACTCAAGCAAGGGCTGGACGCCGGTTTTGCGCAGGCCAACGCCAAAGGCATCCACGGCCGCGAGATCAAGCTGCTGGCCCTGGACGACGGCTATGACGCTGCGCGCTCCGAAGACAACGCGCGCAAGCTGATTGCCGATGCCAACGTGGTGTCGCTGATCTCCTGCATGGGCACAGCCAACAACCAGCGCATCCTGCCGCTGGTGGACGAAGCGCAGATCCCCTACGTAGCCCCCCAAAGCGGTGCCACGTCGCTGCGCAAGGCCGAGTACCGCTCGGTGTTCCACGTGCGCGCCAGCTACGCCGATGAAGCGCAGCGCCTGACACAAAAGCTGGTGTCCATGGGCATGAACGACCTGGCCATCGTGTACCAGGACACGGCCTTCGGCCGCGAGTTTCTGGCCGATGTGAACAAGGCCATGGCAGCCGCCAAGCAACCCGCGCCCAAGGCTTTCAAGCTGGATGCGCAGGGTGCGCAGGTGGCCGATGTGGTGGGCAAGGCCGTGGCCGCCAAGGCTGCCGCAGTGCTTTTGGGTACCGCAGGTGACGTTACCGCCACGCTGGTGAACGAGTTCAAGAAGGTCTCGCCCAGCACGCCGCTGGCTGCCACCAGCGTGGCGCTGTCAGGCGACAACCTGCGCCAGCTGGGCGGCAAGGCCTCGGGCATTGCGCTGTCGATGGTGCTGCCCGACGCGGCCCGCACCAGCTTTGCCGTGGTGCGCGACTACCAGAAAGCCATGCGCGCCCTGGGCTACCAGGAGTTTTCAGCGCGCAGCTTTGAAGGCTACGTCAATGCCCGCGTGCTGACCGAAGGCCTGGAGCGCGCCGGACGTGAGCTCACCCGCGCGAAGCTGCGCAGCGCACTGGCCGGTATCCGCAGCAGCGACCTGGGCGGCCTGTCCATCGATTACGCCAGCGGCGCGCCGTATGTAGGCTCGCGCTTTCTGGACCTGGGGGTGATGGGCGCCAACGGCAAGTTTGTGGGCTGACAAGGCACTGACCGCCAAGAGCCGAGTCAGGACTCTTGCCCTGTACCCGCTTCCCTAGCCCCTGGATCCAAGCCCGGTCCAGGGGCTTTCTTTTTGGGATGTCCGCGTGCGTGGCACCGAAGATACATCGGCACGCAGGTCCAGCAACCTCACCGCCCCAATCCTGCAAAATTCATCTGCTGGCGGCAATGAACGCCTGCGCATCCCCCTTCCTCTGTTTGCCCCATTCCTATGGGCCTTGGAGCCTGGGCTGTCGGTATTTCCCGTGAGACCTTGATGAAAACACGCGCGTTGTTGAAATGCTTTCCTTGGGTGGTGGGTGCCGCTCTGGCGGCGGGTAGCACGCTGCTGCATGCCCAAACCCCCATCGATGTCAAAGTCCTGGGGGTCACCTTTATTGAGGCTCCTCCAGGCAGAGACAAGAACCTGGTCCCCTTTGCTGCCACGGGCGACATGGAGAAGGTGGAAGTCAACGCCATTGCCACTGCGCATTCCGGCATGTTCACCCAATGGACCCATTCATTCCTCGACAAAGGCGATGTGCGCGTGACCGCTGTGTTCGCCGACAAGACCACCCAGAGTCTGGGTCAGGCGGACATGGGAGGCTTTCCCAAGTTCTCGGCCGATGCACGTTCGCGCAGTTTCAGCCTCGCAATCAACCGATTGCCCGAAAAGGCCGTGACAGGCCTCATCTTCGAAGGCACCGTCCCCCTCAGCGTTGCCAAGCGTACCAAGCAGGCGGCCCAGGCCTTTGACCCCGACCGCCCGGGTCCCATCAAGCTTGGCGAGGTAGACATCAAGCAGTTCAAGCTGGACGGAAAAAGCCTCCAGATCGCCGGAAATGACTCTCTGCTGCGCATCAAGACGCTGTCCTTCAAGCCATCTTCCGGGCAACTGGTACGCGCTGAGCGGGGCGGATGGTCGCGCATGAACAGCGAGCACCAGCAGACCTGGAACTTCGACAGCCCCCTGACCCGCGGTGAGCTGCAGGCCGAGCTCTACGAAGGGATGGAAACTGTGCGCCAGCCCGTGCGGTTTGTCGTAGGACGGCCCTGGTAGCCCCTGCCGGAATGGCGAGCCCCTGGTGGGGCGGACACGCCCACTCCTCGCCAGCGTCAAATAGGCACAATCAGCAGCTTGCACTGACCTGGCCCGGAGCCTGAACACGACCATGCCCATCTGGAAAAAACCCATCGACCTGGCCCTGCTGGAGGCCGCCAACCGCAACACCGCCGTAGAGCACCTGGGCATTGAATTTGTCGAGGTGGGTGAAGATTTTCTGCGCGCACGGGTGCCCGTGGACCACCGCACCGTGCAACCCTTTCGCCTGCTGCACGGCGGGGTCAGCGTGGTGCTGGCCGAGTCACTGGGCTCCACCGGCGCCTACTACACCCTGCCAGAGGGCTACCGCGCCGTGGGCCTGGACATCAACGCCAACCACCTGCGCTCCGCCACCAGCGGCTGGGTCACCGGCACCGCACGGCCTGTCCACATCGGGCGCACCACGCACGTGTGGCACATCGACATGGTCAACGAAGCGGGCGAACTGACCTGCGTATCGCGGCTGACCATGGCCATCCTCGCGCCGAGGTAGCGGACTTCCCCCTGAGGCACCTACCGCTCGGTGCTGGTCGCCACAGGTGACAGCTCTTCGGGGCGGCCCTTGCTTGGCATCCCTGGCCTGGAGCGCGCGCCTCACACAGGTTGGGAATTTGATTCAAATCGGCCTCTAGCGCTTATTGGATAAGCGCTATCAGCTATCTATTTGGTAGCATCTTGCTGGGCCAGGCGTTCGCTTTTCCAGTACACGTCGTCGCCGCCATCCATGCGGTTGAGCACGCGGGCGAGCACGAACATCAGGTCGGACAGGCGGTTGAGGTACTGGCGCGGCGCGTCGTTGATGGCTTCTTCGTTGCCCAGCGCCACCACCATGCGCTCAGCCCGGCGCGCGACGGTGCGGCAGACATGGGCCTGCGCGGCGGCGCGGGTGCCAGCGGGCAGGATGAACTCCTGCAGGCGCGGCAGCACTGCGTTGTGGTGCGCCAGCGCCCCGTCGAGGGCCGCCACCGCGTCAGCCTTGAGCAGTTCGTAGCCCGGGATCGACAGCTCGCCCCCCAGATTGAACAACTGGTGCTGCACCTCGACCAGCAGGGCGCGGACTTCATCGGGCAGCGGCTCGCACAGCAACAGGCCGATGTGGGAGTTGAGTTCATCCACATCGCCCATGGCATGGATGCGCAAGCTGTTCTTGGAGACGCGCTGGTTGTTGCCCAGGCCGGTGGTGCCAGCGTCGCCGGTGCGCGTGGCGATTTCTGTGAGTCGGTTGCCCATGGAGTGCCCTGCTGAATACGGAAGGTAAAGGGGGGAACGTAACCCCGCGATTCTGCGCCATGCGCCCAAGGCGCCGCAGGGTCACAAGCCCTCAAAAAACCTACGTCTTGGTACATCCCGGTCACACAAGCACACACACCGGGCCTGTACCGTTACACGGGGCAGGCAAATGTTGGTCAGGGCAACAGCTGGCAAGAGTGCTGGCTTTCGCCGAGGTGCTGCGGTGCAATGAAACCCTGTTCAACTTCGAAGGAGCTTAGCTTCCATGAAAGCACTGCAACGACGCAACTATTCGTTCGACACACGCAGCGTGATGCTTTTCGCCGCCATGTCCCTGGGCAGTGCAGGCGCATTGCAAGCACAGACCACTTCGGCATCGCCCCAGCCCGCGCCAGCCAGCAAGACGGCACCTCAAGCGGACTCCTCCAAACACTCGTATGGACCGGGCACCGGCACCCTCTCCATGACGGCCACCACGGCATTCAACCGCGCAGATACCAACAAGGACGGCCAGCTGTCGGAGAAGGAAGCGGCCCAGCTGCCCGCCATCAGCCAGCGCTTCAAGGAGCTGGATGTGGACCAGAACGGTGCGCTGTCACCCGCAGAGTTCGAAAAAGGCCTGCTGTCCTGAATTTTTTCGTGGGGCACCTGGGCCTGGCGCGGGCGCCAGCCTTCGGGTGATCTCTGGGATGTAGCGGGCCATGGGGGAGGCCTGCAGGCCCGCCTGCCCTGGAACTCTCCAGACCGCAGGCGGGCTTTTTTTTCTGTCAGTCGTGCAGCGACGACAAAAACTGCTGCAGCTCAGGCGTCTGGGGGTTGCCAAACAGCTCGGCGGGTGCGCCCGTTTCATGCACACGCCCCTGGTGCATGAAGATCACGCGGTCGCTCACCTTGCGGGCAAACGCCATTTCGTGCGTGACCATCATCAGCGTCATGCCCTCTAGCGCGAGCGACTCCACCACGCGCAGCACTTCACCCACGAGTTCCGGGTCCAGCGCCGAGGTGATCTCGTCGCACAGCAGCACCTGGGGCTCCATGGCCAGCGCGCGCGCAATGGCCACGCGCTGCTGCTGGCCACCCGAGAGCTGGTCGGGCATGGCGTCAAACTTTTCAGCCAGGCCCACGCGTTCGAGCAGCTTGCGCGCCTGTGTTTCCGCCGTCTTGGCATCCCGCGCCTTCACCAGCGTGGGCGCCAGCATGATGTTGCGGCCCACGGAGAGGTGCGGGAACAGGTTGAAGCTCTGAAAGATCATGCCTACCTGCTGGCGCAGCTCGCGCATGGCCGTGGGGCTGTCGTGCATGAGTTTCTTGCCGTTGACGCTCAGGGCGCCTTCCTGAAAAACCTCCAGCCCGTTCACACAGCGCAGCAGCGTGCTCTTGCCCGAGCCGCTTTTGCCGATGATGGCAATCACCTCGCCGCGCTGCACCTTCAGGTCAATGCCCTTGAGCACTTCGTTGGTGCCATAGGACTTGCGCAGTGCCGTGATGTCGACAATGGGTGGATCGCTCACCACGATGCCGTCGTGGGCGGGAGTGGGGGTAGCCGTGGTGGCTTCAGCGGCGGTTGCCATGGAGTTTCCTTTCAAGCGATTGCGCCAGCAGGCTCACGGGGAAGCACAGGGCAAAGTAGAGCAACGCCACGCAGGCGTAGACGAGGAAGGGCTGGTAAGTGGCGTTGGAGATCATGCTGCCCGCCTTGGTCAGCTCGACGAAGCCGATGACCGAGGCCAGCGCCGTGCCCTTGATCACCTGCACCAGAAAACCCACCGTGGGCGGCACCGCAATGCGCAGCGCCTGCGGCAGCACCACATGGCGCAGCTGTTCGACAAAGTTGAGCGCCAGGCTCTGCGCGGCCTCCCACTGGCCCTTGGGGATGGAGGCCACGCAGCCGCGCCAGATCTCGGTGAGGTAGGCGCTGGTGTAGAGCGTGAGCGCCACAGCCGCCGCTGTCCATGGCGAGGTCTTGATGCCAAACAGCGCAATGCCGAAGTACGCCAGGAACAGCTGCATGAGCAGCGGCGTGCCCTGGAACACCTGCACATAGGCACCGATCAAGCGCTCGGTGCCGCGCACCTTGGACAGGCGCAGCACCAGCAGCAGCAGGCCCACCAGGCCGCCGCCGATGAAGGCGATGAGAGACAAAGAGACCGTCCAACGCGCCGCCAGCAAAAGGTTACGCAGGATGTCCCACAGAGAAAATTCCACCATGGCTTATCTCCCCACCAGGAATCGGGCCCCCACCCACATCAGCAGGCGGCGGGTGAGCATGGACAACACCAAGTACACCAGCGTGGCGAGGATGAAGGCCTCGAACGCGCGGAAGGTGTTGCTGGAGATCAGGTTGGCGGCATAGCTCAGCTCAGGCGTGGAGATCTGCCCGCACACGGCCGATCCCAGCATGACGATGATGATCTGGCTGACCATGGCGGGCCACACCTTTTGCAGCGCGGGCGGCAGCACCACGCGGCGGAAGGTCTGGCCGGGCGTGAGCGCCAGACTGTGCGCGGCTTCGATCTGGCCGCGTGGCGTGGCCTCGATGCCAGCGCGGATGATCTCGGCCGAATACGCGCCCAGGTTGATCACCATGGCCAACACGGAAGCGACCTCGGGCGAGAGCTTGAGCCCCAGCGCTGGCAGCCCGAAGAACAGGAAGAACAGCTGCACGATGAAGGGCGTGTTGCGCACCAGCTCCACATAGCTGGCCACCGCCCAGCGTAGGGGCAGCGCACGCGGCCCCAGGTTGCGCGCGCGTGCCCACGCACAGGCCGTGCCCAGCAGCAGGCCCAGCACAGTGCCGACGATGGTGAGGCCTATGGTCCAGAGCACGCCGCGCACCAGCAGCGGCCACGAGGAGAGCACGGCAGAAAAATCAAGCGCAATCAGCATGGTGCGAATGCCCCGTGGCGCTTGTCACGCCACGGTCCTGTTCGGTTCTTTCAGCGGGGGAAGACAACGGCAATCACAGGGGCAGATCGCCCGCAGGGCGGCCCAGCCACTTGCTGGACATCTTGTCGATGTCGCCCGCCTTCTTGGCCTCGGCAATGATCTCGTTCACGCGCAGGCGCAGCTTGTCTTCACCCTTGGCCACGCCAATGAAGTTGGGGCTGTCTTTCAACAGCAGCTTGTATTCGGTCTGCAGGTTGGGGTTCTTGACCATGATGGTGCCCGCCGTGGAGGCGCTGGTGGCGATGGCCTGCGTCTGGCCCGACACGAAGGCCGAGATGCTGGCGGCATGGTCTTCAAAGCGCTTCACATCCACGCCGGCGGGCGCGACCTTGGCCAGCTCCTGGTCTTCCATGGCGCCGCGCGTCACGGCCACCGACTTGCCAGCGAGGTCGGCAAAGCTCTTGATGTTCAGGCTCTTGCTCGCAAACACAGCCTGGAAGAACGGTGCGTAGGCCGCGGTGAAGTCAATCACCTTTTCGCGCTCGGGGTTCTTGCCCAGCGTGGAGATGACGAGGTCGGCCTTTTGCGTTTGCAGGTAGGGGATGCGGTTGGCGCTGGTCACGGGGATCAGCTCGACCTTCACACCCAGCTTGGTGCCGATGTACTGGGCCATTTCCACGTCCAGGCCCTGGGGCTTGAGGTCGGTGCCGACAAAGCCGTAGGGCGGGTAGTCGGTGGGGATGGCGATCTTGATTTCCTTGGCCTTGAGGATGTTGTCCAACGCGTTCTGTGCGTACGCAGCGGGCGACAACAGCGCGGCCGACAAGCCGGTGGCAGCCATAAGGCCCAGGGCCAGGCGACGGGTTGAGGATGCAGGGGTGCGGCGGATGGTCATAGCAAGGCTCCTAGGTAGGTGGATGTGTCAGCAGACGCTGCGTCCTTGTCGGACGCCGGGGGGGTGGAAATCTTGGAAGCGGCGCGGGACCTGCGTGGCCGGGATGGCTTGGCGGTATCCCCTGCCACAGCCGTCGCGGGCGGGCTCTTGCGCACGGGCGCCAGTGCATCGCGCAGCCCGGCCAGCGGGTCGCTGCTGGCCTGCAGGCGCAAGGCCGACTGCACGGTGCCGATGTGCTCCGCCATCAGCGCTTCGGCGCGGGCTATGTCGCCCGCCTCCAGCGCCTCGACAATGCGGACATGGTCGTCGCAGGACTGCGCGGC
This sequence comes from Acidovorax facilis, assembly GCA_964031875.1. Classification (GTDB taxonomy): domain Bacteria; phylum Pseudomonadota; class Gammaproteobacteria; order Burkholderiales; family Burkholderiaceae_C; genus Acidovorax; species Acidovorax facilis_A. The sequence continues at coordinate 51,178 of CAXIRU010000017.1, read as the reverse complement.
GTCGTGCGACGACTGGTAGAGCATGGCGATCAAGGTGGTGCGCGCAGTGAAGTCGCGCAGCGTGTCGGCCAAGAGGCTATTGCCCAGGCATTCGGCCAGGCACACGTGAAAGTCACCCAGCAGAAAGCTGCGCATGCCCACATCGGTGCCCGCCAGCGCGGCCTTTTCGCGCTGCAGGTGGCTTTTGAGTTGGCGTACGGCGGCCTTGTCCACCACCTTGAGCTGATGCAGCAAACCCAGCTCGATCACGCGGCGCGCCTCGAAGGCTTCGCGCGCCTCGTCTTCCGAAGGTTCGATCACATACCAGCCGCGCCGCGCACTGACGGTGACGATGCCGCGCGTGGACAGCCGCGTGAGTGCTTCGCGCACGATGGTGCGGCTGCAATCGAACAGCATGGCCAGCTGCTGCTCGCCCAGGCGCGAGCCGGGGGCCAGCTTCTGGGCCATCACGGCTTCGATGATGCGGTTGCTGATCTCGGTGGCGGTGGTCATTGCCGTCCACCGATTGCAGGTTCCGTGCCAACTGGTATACAAGAAGGATGCACCAGCGTGGCGCACCATCCGGTTGCGGTCCAGGCGGGTATCAGCGGGCTTTGCCCATTCCGCTCAAAGAATGCCTTCCCACACGTTGAATCGGGCGGGGTCGCTATGGATTTCGCAGTGCGATGCGCTGTTGAAATGTTGCACCCAGGGCGTGGAGCCGTCATAGCGCGCCCAACCGGGGTCGCCCCGGTGCGCAAAACTCGCCCAGCTTTGGTGCATATCCTGCGCCAGATGGGCGGGCGGCGCGGCCCCGGTGAACTCCTGCCCCTGGGCGGTGTTCAGATTCGCAAACACAAACGGCAGCTCCACCGCATGCGCCGCGCCCAGCCGCCCCCGCCACTGGGGCGATGCCCAGCCAAACTCGTAGCGGTGGGCACTGCGGGCCCATTCGCTGGCCAGCGCTGCGATGCGCTGTGCAGGCACGCGGTAATAGAAATCTGACTGCAGAGCCGACAGCACCTCGCCCGGAGTCTGCTGCGCAGGCGGCAGCAGGGCCTGGTAGGCGCGCACCGCGTCCTGGGGCAAACCCGCATCCTGCGCAAAAGCCAGCACCTGCGCCTCGGTCACGCGGTCGATGGCGCCGCCCGGCACGTGGTACAGGTGCATCTCGTCCACATTGCTGCCCACCAGCACCTGCAAATCCGGTGGGTTGGACATCCAACGCTGCTGCATCGCCTGCAGCGGCGGTGCCGCCAGCACCCGGCCATCGACCACGGGCCGCAGCGGAAAAAAATTGCGCCCGCCCAGCCCGTGCTGTAGCCGCAAGTCCGGATCTGCCGCCAACCTGTGAACGGCATGAAGTACAGAGCCGATAGGTGCCGAGGCCAGCGCCGCGCGGCGGGGCGCCACGCCCACCAAGGCCGCCACGGCATGGCGCACGGCGGCGGCTTCCTCCCGCGTCTGGCAGGCCACGCTGGGGCTTTGCAGGATGACCCTTTGGAACAAGCCCCGCGACGCTGGCATGCCCAGCAGGCACGCCAGCACACCTGCACCCGCCGACTGGCCGAACACCGTGACCTGCGCCGGGTCGCCACCCCAGGTGTGAATGTGGTCTTGCACCCACTGCAATGCGGCGATCTGGTCCAGCAAACCCCGGTTGGCGGGCGCACCGTCATCCTCGCTCTCGAAGTGCATGAACCCGTCCATGCCCAGCCGGTACTGCAGCGACACACACACCAGCCCTTGCCGGGCGAACGATGCGCCGTCGTACAGCGGCTCGCTCGCCGCCCCGCGAAAGAAGCCCCCGCCATGCACCCACACCATGACGGGCAAGCCCGCGCCCGGCTCGGCAGGCGGCGCCCACACGTTGACGGCCAGGCAGTCCTCGCCGCCCAGCAGGGGCGCATCGGCTTTTGCCGCGCGGGCCAGCTGCGGCGCCATGGGCGCGAAGGTGGTGGCGTCGCGCACGCCGGACCACGGCACCGCAGGCACCGGTGCCGCAAAGCGCAGCGCACCACGTGGTGCCTGGGCGTACGGCACGCCACGGAACACACGCACGCCCTGGTCCCACAGACCCCGCAGCTGGCCGCCGTGGGGCAGCGAGACTTGGGGAGCCGCTGTGCTCACCGTCATTCCGTGGCCAGCCCCAGCTTGTCGATCAGCGGGCGCCAAACAGCCGCATCGCGCGAGGCCCAGGTGCGCACATCGCCCGGCGCCGAGGAAGTGAGCGTGACGTTCATGGCCTCCAGCCGCGATTTGTACTGCGCATCGCCCCGGCACTTTTCGGTAACGGCGTTGAGCTTGCCCAGCAGTTCGGGCGGCGTGCCTGCCTTGGCCACCACCGCAATCCAGGCGGGCCGCGCCAGATCCGCGGCGGCGGGCAGGGCCTCGGCAATCGTGGGCACATCGGGCAGCAGCGCGGAACGCTCTGCGCCAAACAGCGCCAATGGCACCAGCTTGCCCGCCTTGACCTGGGCGGCGGCCGTGCCGATCACCAGGGTCATCGCATGGATCTGCTGGCCCATCAGCGCCGTGAGGCCCGCGCCCTCGCCCACAAAGGGCACATGGGTACCGGGCACGCCCAGCTTCTCGACGAGTGCGGAGGTCAGCAGGTGCGCTGGGCTGCCCTTGCCCGGCGACCCAAAGTTGACGCCCCCCGGCGTGGCGCGCGCAAGCTTTTGCAGATCGGCCAGGTTGGTGATGCCCTGCCCCGCAGGCACCGCCAGCACCAGCGGTGATGTGCCCAGCACGGCCACGCCATCAAAGTCGCGCAGCGGGTCGTACGGCGCCTGCTTGTACACATAGGGCGTGATCGTCATCTGCGACATGCCGATGCTCAGCAGGTGGTAGCCATCGGCGGGCTGACCCTTGAGGTAGTTGACCGCCAGGATGCCGTTGGCCCCGGGCTTGTTCTGCACCACCACGGGCTGGCCCAGTTCGCGCGCGGCGCAGTCAGCCCACACGCGGGTCATGGCGTCCGATCCGCTGCCGGGCGGTTGCTGGGCGATGAGCTGGATCGGCTTGGCCGGGTAAGCAGCGGGCTGGGCCAGGGCGGCGCCTGCCAGCAGCATGAGGGTGCCCAGCAGCGGGATGTGCGGCGCGCGAGGGAAGCAAGGGGTCATGGTGTTGTGTCTCCTGGAGCTTGAGAGGGGAAGAAATCGGTTTGCACAGTGCGCCGGTCGGATGCGCGTGCACGCAGGCATCGCAGGTGCCTGGGACCGCAGGTGCCTGGGCTTAGCGGCGGCGTGAGCGTTGGGTGACTGGCGCGGCGCGGGGGGCGCGGGCGGCTGCCGTTTCGCAGCGGGTGGCAATGAGGTCGGCCAGGCAGGCTAGCTGCGCTTGTTGTGCCGCATCCGGTGCGCCCTGCTGCGCAGGCGCAAAAAGCTGCAGCATCCCCAGCCCGCGCAACGACGACAGCACCAGGCCCAACAGTCCATCGCGGTCGGCCTCACTGGCCAGTTCGGGGAAGGCGTTGAAGAAGCCTTCGTGCATGCGGGCCTGCACGCTCTGGCGCAGCTCGGCAATGTGCCCCAGCACCTCGGGCTGGTTGCGGCAGCCCAGGTAGATGTTCCACGCCACGATGAAGCGCGGCTGGGCGTAGACCAGGCTCCACACCGCCTGCACAAACTTCGCCGCCCGTTCGCGCGCTGGCAGCGTGGGGCTGGGCCAGAGTTCGCCCGAGCGCACGGTGGACTCGATCAGCTCGCTCAGCACGTTCATCATCAGCACCGCCTTCGACTCGAAGTGGTGCTGCACCGCACCCGATGTCATGCCCGCAGACTTGGCCAGCTCATGAATGGACATCTCCTCCAGGCTTCGGTGCTGAATCACATCGATGGCCGTGGCGATCAGGTGCTGGCGCGTGGCGGCGCTGCGCTCGGCATGCGTGCGGCGCACCCCGGCCTTGGGGGAAACACGGTGGTTCATGGCGTATTCACAATATACATTTCGAACGTAATGTATTTACGCAACCTCCGGCCAACAAGCCCGTGAATACCCGCCCCTCACGCCGGGCGCAGGCTCGCAACGACCTTGCACACCGCCCCGCCTTGCGCCAGGCCACAGGGCGGAACCTAGAATGAACGCCACCGCCGAAACTCGGAGACACACCATGAACGCCCCCACCGCCACCGCCCACCTCCTGCCTGAAATCAATCTGCGCGAAGTGCCCCTGGCCCTCATCGAAGCGCTACAGAATCGCTTTGGTGCGCGGTGCTCGCTGGCCCAGGCCGTGCGCGAGCAGCATGGCCGGGACGAAGGCTCTTTTCAGGCGCCGCCTCCTTCGGCGGTGGTGTTTGCCGAAAGCACGCAAGACGTGGCCGACGCCGTGAAGCTGGCCAGCCAGTACGAGGTGCCGGTCATTCCCTATGGCGCGGGCTCGTCGCTCGAAGGCCACCTGCTGGCCGTGCAGGGCGGCATCAGCATTGATGTGAGCCGGATGAACCAGGTGCTCAGCATCAATGCCGAAGACCTGACGGTGACCGTGCAACCCGGCATCACGCGCAAAGCCTTGAACGATGCCATCAAGGACACGGGCCTGTTCTTCCCCATCGACCCCGGTGCCGACGCCAGCATCGGCGGCATGTGCGCCACCCGCGCCAGTGGCACCAACGCCGTGCGCTACGGCACCATGCGCGAGAACGTGCTGGCGCTGCAAGTGGTCACCGCCAGCGGCGAAGTCATCCACACCGGCACCCGCGCCAAAAAGAGCAGCGCGGGCTACGACCTCACCCGTCTGATGGTGGGCAGCGAAGGCACTCTCGGCATCATGACGGAAATCACCGTGCGCCTGTACCCGCTGCCCGAAGCCGTGAGCGCCGCCATCTGCTCCTTTCCCAGCATCGAAGCCGCCGTGCGCACCACCATCCAGACCATCCAACTCGGCGTGCCGATTGCTCGGGTGGAGCTGATCGACCACCACACGGTGCGCATGGTCAACGCCCACAGCAAGCTCACCCTGCGCGAGGAGCCCATGCTGCTGATGGAATTCCACGGTTCGCCATCGAGCGTGAAGGAGCAGGCCGAGACCGTGCAGGACATCGCCAGCGAGTTTGGCGGCAACGCCTTTGAATGGGCCAGCACCCCCGAGGAACGCACCCGGCTGTGGACAGCACGGCACAACGCCTACTTTGCCGCCGTGCAAAGCCGCCCCGGCTGCCGCGCCATCAGCACCGACACCTGCGTGCCCATCAGCCGACTGGCCGACTGCCTGCTCGACTCGGTGCAAGAAGCCGAGGACAGCGGCCTGCCGTACTTCCTGGTCGGCCATGTGGGCGACGGCAACTTCCACTTTGGCTACCTGCTCGACCCCAACATCCCCGAAGAACGTGTGACGGCAGAAGACCTGAACCACAAGCTGGTGGCGCGCGCGCTGAGCATGGGCGGCACCTGCACGGGCGAGCACGGCGTGGGGCTGCACAAGATGGGCTTTCTGCTGGACGAAACCGGCGCAGGCGCGGTGGACATGATGCGCGCCATCAAACGGGCGCTGGACCCGAAGAACATCCTGAATCCGGGGAAGATCTTCGCCCTGTAATTGCTATTATATTTATAGCTACAAACACAATACCATCAGGCGCAGAAGGCCATTTTTTCTCATTTTTTTGCAGCGCACGGAGGACCGCTGGATATTCCTGCAACCGGCTCACCACGCTTGGAAGCAGCGGCGTCTCTTCCGCCCCTCAGATTGCGGCGGGCGCCCCCCTGCTGCCACCCCGTTGACAGCAACATCGCCTACCCTGCGCATTCCCGCAGCCCTCACATGCTCCATGGCCACACGTTCTGTCCCTGCATTGCTTGAAGACATCCGCTTCCTCGGCGAAACCCAGTACGCCATCGTGCAGGCCGTGCGCGCCCTGGTGCTGCAGCCGCCTTTTGAGGAACCTACCGAAGAGGTGAAGTACGGCGGCATTCTGTTTGCCGCGCAGGGGGTGTCGTTCTGCGGCGTGTTCGCCTACCAGGCGCATGTGTCGGTGGAGTTTGGACAGGGTGCGCGCATCAGCGACCCATTCGGCCACCTGGAGGGCGCGGGCAAGGGACGCAGGCACCTCAAGCTGCACTCCATCGACGACCTGGCGCACAAGCAGCTGGCGCAGTACCTGCCGCTGGCGCTGGAAGCTGCGCGAGCAAACACATAGGATGAGGACGCTGCTGCGCACTTACAGCAGTCAAGGCGTCAGCGTATCGCCGTGCTGACCCATCAACCACCCACTACACGGCTTTCCCATGCGCATCGCTTTTGTCTCCGACATTCACGGCAACCTCGCGGCCCTTGAAGCCGTGGCAGCGGACATCGCACGCCGGGGCGCCGACCGCGTGGTGAACCTGGGCGATAACCTCTCGGGCCCGCTGCTGCCACGCGAGACGGCGCAGTGGCTCATGGCCTCGGACTGGCTCTCGCTGGCGGGCAACCACGAGCGCCAGGTTCTGCGGCTGCGCCCAGGCCAGGGTGGTGCATCGGACCAGTACGCCCACGCGCAGCTCACCGAGGCCGAGTTTGCCTGGATGCGCAGCCTGACGCACACCCTGCGCCTGGACGAAGACATGCTGCTGTGCCACGGCTCGCCGCGCAGCGACCATGAATACTTGCTCGAAACGCTGGACGGCCCCACGGTACGCGCCGCCACCCCGGCCGAAATCGACGAGCGCCTGTCGGGCCAATACGCCCCGCTGATTGCATGCGGCCACACCCATGTGCCGCGCCAGGTGCGCCTGGAAGCGGGCGTCTTGCTGCTCAACCCCGGCAGCGTGGGCCTGCAGGCCTATGGCGACGACCACCCCGTGGCGCACAGGGTAGAGAACGGCACACCGGATGCGTGTTACGCCATCGCGGAGCGCACAGTGCAAGGCTGGCAGGTGACACACCACCGGGTGCCTTACGACCACGAGCCCATGGCAGTGCTGGCGCAAAGGAATGGTCGGCCGGAGTGGGCCCACGCGCTGCGTACGGGCCTCATGCCAGTGTGAGGAACCGCGCGCGGTCAGCCATGCACCGCGCGGGAATCGGCAGGCGCCTGCGCCCGGTCGTCCATGCCGTAGTCACGCACCACCGCCGCCACTCGCAGTCGGTAGTCGGCAAACACATGGTCGCGCCCGGCCGCCTGGGTGCTGCGGTGCGCCTCCTGCTGGCGCCAGCAGGCCACGGCCTCCTCGTCGCGCCAGAAGGACAACGACAGCAGCTTGCCAGACTCGGTCAGGCTTTCGAAGCGCTCGATGGAAACAAAGCCGTCGATCTGCGCCAGCAGCGGCTTGAGCGCTGCGGCTGCATCCAGGTAGGCACCGCGCTGGCCCGGCGCGGGCGTCACCTCGAAGATCACCGCCATCATGTTGGGGCGCCCTGCGGGTGGGCGGACAGGCCCAGTGTGCCTTCCACGGCCTGGGTGAAAGTGCGCTCCTCGCGCAGGATGAATCGCTTCTCCTGTGCCAGCGCAAAGTTGGCGCGGCCTTCGGGGTCGGCGCGCAGGCGGGCGCGGTAGGCCTCGTAGGCAGCCAGCGACTCAAAGCCGATGAGCCCCCAGGCCTCGTAGTTGCTGCCCTCGTGCGGCAGAAAATAGCCGATCAGGTGGCCCCCGCAGCGCGGAATGATCTGGCCCCAGCGGCGCGCGTATTCGGCAAACAGCTCGCGCTGGAAGGGGTCGATGTCGTAGCGGATAAAGCAGGTGATCATGGTGTTCAGAAATCATTGGTGGACAGGTCTTCACGATAGGCGGTTGACGTCCTTCGATGGTTCGCCCAAGATCGAACCATGAAAGACGGCCCCCACATCGCGCGCATTGCCGCGCTCATTGGCGACAGCGCGCGCGCTGAAGTCCTCACGGCCCTGATGGCCGACCGCGCACTCACGGCCACCGAACTGGCGGCCGTGGCAGGCGTGACCAAACAGACCATCAGTGCCCACCTGGCCAAGCTGCTCGATGCGGGCCTGCTGAGCGTTGAGCACCAGGGCCGCCACCGCTACTTCCGGCTGGCTGATCGCGATGTGGCGCACCTGCTGGAATCGCTCATGAACGTGGCCTTCCGCGCCGGTGCCGTGCGCCTGCGGTCCAGCCCGCGCGAGCCCGCGTTGCGCCGCGCGCGCATGTGCTACGACCACCTGGCAGGCGAAGTGGGTGTGCAGTTCTACGAAGCCCTGGTGCGCCAGGGGCTGCTGCACGCCACGCCCCTGGGTGCAGCGGTGACGCCCGCAGGCGCGCAGTGGTTTGCCCAGGTGGGCATCGACACCACGGCACTGGCGCAGCAGCGGCGCATGCTGTGCCGCCCTTGCCTGGACTGGAGCGAGCGCCGCCACCATCTGGGCGGCGCGCTGGGCGCTGCGTTGCTGCAACGCCTGTTCGACGGCGGATGGGCGCACCGGGCACAAGACTCGCGTGTCGTGCACTTCACCGCCAAGGGCGAACTGGCGCTGCGCCAGTGGCTGGCAACCAGTCCAGATACACCACCATCCACCGCCATTCGCGGCTCCGAACAATGACGAAGACCTTGCTGCTCTTCATCGCCACCGCCCTGGCTGAAATCGTGGGTTGCTACCTGCCCTGGCTGTGGCTCAAACAGGGCAAACCGATGTGGCTGCTGCTCCCTGCAGCGCTGAGCCTCGCGCTGTTCGCGTGGCTGCTCACGCTGCATGACACCGCAGGCGCGGGGCGCGTGTATGCGGCCTATGGTGGGGTCTATATCGGGGTAGCGCTGGCCTGGCTGTGGGTGGTCGATGGCATCCGGCCCACGCCCTGGGATGCGGTGGGGGTGCTGGTCGCGCTGGCGGGCATGGCGATCATCATGCTGCAGCCTGCGCGCTAACGCCCGCGCACTCTGCGTGCCGACAGTGCTCGGCGCTCACGGCTGGCACGGGCGTCACCGCAACTCCTGGTAACAACCTCCACATTCGCTACACGGATGTTTTATAAGTATTGATTTCTCAACTTTCACAAGACTGCCCATGCGCACCTCGACCGAGAAGGTTTCCTCTGCTCTCACTCGCCGCCACTTTGCCCTGTGGATGACCGCCTCTGGTTTATCAGCCTGCGGCGGTGGGGGGGGAGAGGGCGCCCCCGCGCCAGCCCCACCGCCCGGTCCCGCACCGGGGGCAGCCTCGCTGAGTTTGATGGCGGGCGCATTGGGTGGCTCAGGCTTTTTATCCGGCGTGTTGACCGATGCGCGTTTGCCCCCAGTGATGACGGGGCATGCCTTCAACAGCAAAGGCGATCTTTGGTTCGTTGGCAGGTACGGCCGTGAACAAAAAGTAGGAAGGATCACCCCAGACGGTACGCTGTCGTACTTTCCGTTCAACCAACAGATGCCCGTCACTGTCGGGGTCGTTGATGCGCGAGACCGGTACGTGATCGCCCATGCTGCGTTGGGCGATTCCGGCACTGTGGTTTCGTTCTTCGACAATGAAACGCTGGTGACGCTGGCAGGCCAACCCAACGCCACCACCATGCAGGATGGCAAAGGCCCTGCGGCGCAGATCCTCTGGTTCGGGAACCCGCTGCTGGCGGGCGATGGGCTGGTGTATTTTCTGGACCGCGAGGCTGACTCCACTGACTACACGCTGCGAACCTTGGCCCCCGATGGAACCGTGGTTTCCTTGCTGCCGGTGCCCAATGACAGCCGCTTGATAGCATCCCCCACTGGGGCAGTGCGCAGGTTTACCGATGATTTTCAGAACAACCGCGTGCAATGGGCGGAACTGGCGAGGGCCCCGTCAGGCCAATACTTCTGGGAAGTCCTGCCGAACAACTGGCGAAGTGTGGCCCACGCCGAACCCTTCGCGCCCGTCAAAGGCAGCATCGACATGTACTGGGGCTTTGACGCTGAGCTCAACACGATGGCCCACTACGCGCTGGATGGCACGCGCACGGACGTCTGGCAGCTGCCAGGGCGGGTGGATGCGGCGGTGTCCAACCCCGTCACCGGACACTTGGTGGCGCATGCGTGGCGGGGCCCTCTGGACCAATCCTCCCTCGAAAGCCCCGGCGTACTCTTCGTGCTGGACAGGGTGAAAACACCGACCGCTGTGCCGCAGCCCTGGGTCGGACTCGCCGATCAGCGCGGGCACACGGACGGCCAGGGCGATGCAGCACGGTTTGATTTTGAACGCGGAGCTCGCGCCACCTCGGAAGCATCGGGCCCGCTGTATGTGGCTGTGGGGGCTCAGATCCCATTGCCCGGTACGCCGCCGCAGTCGGTCCCTACGCCGCTGCGCACGGTCACACCGGCGGGCCAAGTGTCTTCGATGACTGTCACCTACCCTTCCAGCTTTCGGCTGTTGTCCAGCGCATATGGCTACCTCGTGACCTACGACCAGGACACCAAGACACTGCTGCGCACACCCAAGGGCGGGGCCGGCACGGCCTGGGAGCCTTGGGCCAAGAGCAGTCTCCTGGACAGCATGAGCCCCGACCTGAGCTTGTCCACGCTGCGGGCCGACACAACCGGCCTGCTGTGGTTTGCCACGCGGGTCCGCCCAATTCCGCTGAGTTGGATGCCCTTCAAAAACTCCGGCGTCTCGCTGATCGGCACCATCAGCGCTGCGGGGCAGGTGCAGGTGGTCGTGGGCGACCCGCAACTCATCCACTCACCCGACAACTACCCCCTGCTGGAGCAACGCCCCTGGCACATGGATGTGACGGACCTCGCCTTCGAGGGTGGCAACTCGCCCGTGTCGTGGGTGCTGTGCAACCGCCCCGTGCTGACCGCAGACCGCAAGGGCGTGCAGTACCACGTGCCCGAACTGGTACGCCTGGAAGGCGCTACGCGCCAGTCCTTTGCCCTGCCCCCGGTAAGTGGAACCGATGCGTATTCGGTGCACTACTACCAGCTCTGCACCCTGCCTGGTCGGCCCGGCGAGGTGTTCATTATCTCCAACGCCTGCGCCGTGTACCGATGGACAGTGGCGAAGGGCCTGGAATTGCTGGCCGGACAGGCCCAGACCACGCCGGGCGGCGTGCGACTGGGTGCGTTGCCCGCCAGCCTGAGCGGGGTGAAGTTCATCAGCCCTGGACCCGATGCCAACAGCCTGTACGTAGGCAGCGAAAACAGCGTACTGCGATTGGGTCTTCCCGGTTGAGACGGCACGCGCGCTGCATCCGCCTCTGACTGAAAGCAACCTTGTTCACACTTCGGAAATTCTCCATGAACCCACCTGACGAGACAGCCGCTTCCGCTCTCACACGACGTCACTTTGCCTTGTGGATGACTACTTCCGGGCTTACCGCCTGCGGCGGTGGCGGGGGCAGCGAAGCACCCGCCCCACCCCCTGCACCGCCCCCTCCGGCGCCAGGCCCTGCTTCACTCAGCCTTGTGGCGGGCGCGTTGGGTGGGGCGGGATCAATGGCGGGAACCTCCACCGATGCCCGCTTGCCAGTAGTGGCAGCAGGGCATTCTTTCAATAGCCAGGGGGAACTTTGGTTCATTGGATATTCCGGCAACGAACCTGACGCAGGAAATATGGTGGGGCGGGTGTCCGCGCAGGGCACCCTGTCGTACTTTCCCCTCGCACATGCGGCTAGCTCTGGGGTCTTTGACGCGCAGGACCGCTACCTCGTTGCGCAGTTCCGCTCTGGTGACAGCGGATACGTGGTCTCGTTCCTCCAAGAAGGAACACCAGTGCCCCTAGCCGGTGGATTCGGCGCCACCGTGCCGCAGGACGGCAAGGGATCGGCCGCCCGGATCGCTTCTTTCGGAAGTCCCGTGCTCGCGGGTGATGGCCTGGTGTACTTCCTTGACGGGGTGGTATCTGATCCGAACGGGATGGACACCCTGCGTACCCTGGCCCCCGATGGAACTGTTACCTCGCTACTATCCACGCCCCGAAACAGCCTTTTGATCGTCTCACACGCCGGGGCCGTTCGGCGGTTCAAGACCGAATCACCGAGCAACGTCGTGGAATGGGCGGAGCTTGCCAGGTCGCCCTCGGGGGAATACACATGGAACATCCTGCCCCACAGCTGGCCAGCCAATGTCACGCCCGTTGCTCCGGTCAAGAATGACAGCAACAGGTACTGGGGCGTGAACGCTACGTCCGGCACAGCGGCACATTACGCGCTGGACGGAACACGCCAACTGGAATGGCAATTACCAGGGCGCGTGAAAACAGCCATAGCCCACCCCCTCAACGGCAACCTGATCGTCAGCGTTTCGAGCGTGAACAGTGCATACGGTGATGCGCTTTACCGCCTGGACCTTGTCAAGTTCCTCAAATCCGTACCTGTGCTGTGGGTGGGCCTGGAAGACCACCGTGGGCATAGCGACGGCACTGGCGATTCAGCCCGTTTCGACTTCGAAAGCGGTGTTGATGCGTGTACGGATACCTCGGGGTTCTTGTATCTGGTCACGGCCGAAGCTACCGGGTACGGTGCGCCCGCGCCCATCCGTACCGTAAGCCCTACCGGGCAAGTGGCCTCGCTGTTGCTCAAACGCCCTCCAGCCTACCGACACCTGGCAGAGGCATACGGCTATTTTCTGACCTACGATCCGGCTACCGACACGGTTCTGCGTTCGCCCAAAGGCGGCGCCAGCAATGCCTGGGAACCCTGGGTCCAGAGTACCTATTTCCATCACTACCCACCCATTCCACGCTCTCCCCTACCGACGTCCGGCCCACAGGTTCTGCGCACCGACACCACGGGCCTGCTGTGGTTTGCGACGCGGGTGGTGCCGCTCTCCGGCATTGCCGAAGTACCTCCGGCCTCGGGCGTCTCCGTGATCGGCACCATCAGCGCCACCGGGCAGGTTCAGGTGGTTGCTGGCGATCCGCAGCTGGTTCATTCCGCCACCAACTACCCGCCTCTGGAGCAGCGCCCGTGGTACATGGACGTGACGGATCTCGCGTTCGAAGGCGGCAGCTCACCTGTCTCGTGGGTGTTGTGCAACCGAACCGTGGCCACCGCAGAAGGCAAGCTAGTGCGTTACGTACCCGAGTTGGTGCGGCTGGAAGGCGGCACGCGCCAGTCCTTTGCGCTGCCATCTGCAAATGTCACACATGCGTTCTCTCTGCACTACCTACAGTTGTGCGTGCTGCCCAGCCGCCCTGGCGAGGTCTTCCTGTCCAGCGCATGCGGCATCTACCGCTTTACCGTGGCCAAAGGCCTGGAATTGCTGGCAGGGCAAAACCAGCCCACCCCGGTCGGCGTGCGCCTGGGTGCATTGCCCGCCAGCCTGAACGCGGTGAAGTTCATCAGCCCAGGCCCCGATGCCAACAGCCTGTACGTGGGCAGTGAAAACAGCGTGCTGCGGCTGAATCTGCCAGCGTAAGAGCGCCGCGAAAGGCCATCCGTTTCCCGACGTACTTTCGCGCCCCCGCCCGTCAATTCACCTTGATCAACCGCCAATCAATCCGGTTGTCCGGCCGCTGCACCAGCTCCACGTTTTTCTTCATGGCCCAGGCCAGCATCTGGTTGTGCAGGGGGATGTGGGCCACGGTGTCGTTCTGCAGTTGCAGGCCTTCGGTGAGCAGGCGGTTGCGCACGGGCTGGTCAGTCTCGGTCTTCACGCGGTCCACGATGTAGTCCATGCGCTCGTTGCTGTAGCGGCCCAGGTTGTAGTTGCCGTCGCCGCCCGTGGTCTTGGTGCGGGTGAGTGACTGCAGGGTGTACAGCGCATCGAACGTGGGAACGCCCCAGCTGAGCAGGGCAATGCTGGCCTCGTGCCGCTGGGCCATGGGGTAGTAACTCACGGCCGGCATCGTGCGCAGCTTGGCCTTGACGCCCACGCGCGACCACATGGAGGTGATGGCCTGGCACAGCTCCTCGTCCTGGATGATGATGTTGTTGCTGCAGGCAAAGTCCACCTCGAAGCCGTCCTTGTAGCCCGCCTCGGCCAGCAGGGCCTTGGCGGCGGCAGCGTCAAAGGGCAGGCGCTTGTCCACGGCTTCCGTCCAGCCGTTGACCAGCGGCGACACGATGGCGCCCGTGGGCTTGGACATGCCGCGCATGGTCACGCGCTGCAGCGTGGCACTGTCGATGGCCTGGTAGAGCGCCTTGCGCACACGCAGGTCCTTGAGCGGGTTCTTGCCTTTGATGTTGCTGCCCACCAGCTCGTCGCGGAACTGGTCCATGGCGAGGTACACGGTGCGGTTCTCCACCATCTCCATGACCTTGAGGGCGGGGTTGGCCTTGAGGCGGCCCAGGTCCTGGATGCTGGTGTCGCGCACCATGTCCACCTCGCCCGACAGCAGCGCAGCGATGCGCGTGGCCTCGGACTTGATGGGGGTGTAGGTGATCTCGGTGACGTTGCCCTCGGCCTTGCCCGCGTTCCACCAGTGGGGGTTGGTCGTGAACACGATCTTCTGGTCGGGCACCCATTCCTTGAGCACAAAGGGCCCGGTGCCCATGGCATTGCGGTGCGAGTAGGTCTCGTCCTTGGCCTTGATGTCCTTGGGCTCCACCGAGTTGTTCTTCTCGGCCCAGGCCTTGCTCATCACGCGCAGCTCGGTGAGCTGGTTCAGGATCACCGGGTTGGGGTTCTTCAGGAAGATGTCGATGGTCTCGCCATCCACCTTGGCGATGCGGTCCATGCCCTGGGTGTAGATGGAGTACGTGGAGGTCTTGCTCATCGCGCGCTGCAGCGAATAGACCACGTCATCGGCCGTCATGGCCGAGCCGTCGCTGAACTTCACGCCCTGGCGCAGCTTCACGCGCAGCAGCGTGGGGCTGACCTGTTGCCACGCGGTGGCCAGCAGCGGCTCGACCTTGAGGGTGCGGCTGTTGAACATGACGAGCGACTCGTACACCGCCGCATGGATGCCGTTGCCCAGGGCGCTGTTCTGCGAATGGATATCCATGCTCTGGATATCGCTGGAGCCTGCCCACTTGAACGGTTTTGCCGACACGGTGGGAGCAACGGTTGCCAGGGCCAGGGTGGCAGCCGCCAGCAGGGAACGTTTGAATCGCATGACGAGATTTCCTTCGCGAAATGGAGAACCGGCAATATGCAGCAGGAAACGCGCCAGCCCAAGCCACGAAAGCCCTGTGTGGCTACCGCGATGCACCACCATCACCTGAGCGACTGCGCAATCGCCACAACTGCGATAAGCGCAGCGCTGCAGCAGGCAGTGGCAGCTTTCGCCATGCTGCGACCGCACGTGGGCCCACTGGACGAAGGGGTCGTTGCAAGCAATGCTGCGCGGAGAGAGGGTGTCAACCGTCTGGGTGTACCAATGGGCAGAGCACACAGACCGCCACAGTAACCACTGCATCACGAAGAGCAGACGGAACACAGCAACGCGGCGCATGCATCGCTCCTTTCTGAAAACGGGCAGAGCGGGGCTACACGGCGATCTGGTACCGCGCAAATTCCCTGCCGCCTTTCCACACACAGTCGTGCAGCGTAAAACCAAAGCCCTCGTACAGGCTGCGCAGCCGCTGCCGGTCGGCCACGCAGTCCAGCCGCAGGGTGTGCAGGCCCAGGCTGCGAGCGTGCTGGCACCCAAACGCCAGCAGTGCCGCAGACACCCCCTGCCCCGCCCAGGCGCGCCGCACGGCCAGCTTGTGCAAGAACGCGGAGGTGCCTGGTTCAACGTCCGGCCAGAAGATCGGATCATCGCGCTCGAACCGCACCACACCAGCCACCTCATCGCCAACCCAGGCAGCCACATACAGCCCAGCATCCACGCCCCGCTGCACGCTGGCATCGCTGAAGTCGGACACGGCCCACAGCGGCTTGTGCTGATCGGCCAGCCACTGCGCAGCCTCGCGCAACACCACGGCGATGGCGGAGGTATCTGACGAGCGGGCGAATGCAATGCGCATACAAAAAACGGTATTGGACCGAAGACAGGGGGGACGTGTGCAGGATGATGGAATGAAGCGCAGGCAGTCAGCCCGCAAGTTTGACAGAGACCAAATTACTCCTAATTTCATAGCTTATAGCGCCTTCTGGATAAGCGCCAGAGCCCATTTTTACTCAAATTTTGACGGCCAACCGCCCTCCCGCAATTTCCAGCCAGCCCCCCGGCTTTGGCAGTGCGCCTACGATGCCACACGCATGCCCAGCACCGACCTGATCGTCCACCGCCCCGAAGGCCTGTACTGCCCGCCCGGCGACTTCTACATCGACCCCTGGCGGCCCGTGGAGCGGGCCGTGATCACGCACGCGCATTCCGACCACGCACGCATGGGCTCGGCGCACTACCTGGCGCACCGGGACAGCGCGGGCACGCTGCGCAACCGGCTGGGTGCGGGCATTGATCTGCAGACGCTGGCCTACGGCGAGGTCATCAACCACAACGGCGTGCGCCTGTCGCTGCACCCCGCCGGGCATGTGCTGGGGTCGGCCCAGGTGCGCGTCGAACACGGCGGCCAGGTGTGGGTGGCCTCGGGCGACTACAAGCTGGAAGACGATGGGACGTGCCCTCCGTTCGAGCCCGTGCGCTGCCACACCTTCATCACCGAATCCACCTTTGGCCTGCCTATCTACCGCTGGCCGTCGCAGCCCGCGCTGTTCACCGACATCAATGCCTGGTGGGCTGCCAACGCAGCGGCGGGCAAGGCCAGCGTGCTGTATGCGTATGCCTTCGGCAAGGCGCAGCGGCTACTGCATGGCGTAGATGCCAGCATTGGGCCCATCGTGGTGCATGGCGCGGTGGAGCCGCTCAACGCCGTGTACCGCGCGGCGGGTGTGGACCTGCCGCCCACGCTGCGCGTGACGGACCCGGGCCTGACCAAGGCAGACCTGAAACGCGCGCTGGTGCTGGCCCCGCCCTCTGCCGCAGGCACACCCTGGCTCAAGCGGTTTGGCGAACACTCCGACG
Source organism: Acidovorax facilis (assembly GCA_964031875.1). Lineage (GTDB taxonomy): Bacteria > Pseudomonadota > Gammaproteobacteria > Burkholderiales > Burkholderiaceae_C > Acidovorax > Acidovorax facilis_A. Next base: position 34,452 of record CAXIRU010000017.1, on the reverse strand, counting down.
CGTTCGCCAGCGGCTGGATGCTGGTGCGCGGCGCACGCCGACGCCGGGGTGTGGACCGGGGCTTTGTGATGAGCGACCACGCCGACTGGCCCAGCTTGCAGAAAGCCATTGGCGCCACGGGCGCGGAGCGCGTCATCGTGACCCACGGCAGCACGGCGGTGATGGTGCGCTGGCTGTGCGAGCAAGGGCTGGACGCCCAGGTGTTTGCCACCGAATACGGCGCCGATGACAACGAGGACGATGCAGAGGCTGCGCCCGATCCCAGCAGCCAACCCGCACGCGAGGGGACGGCATGAAGACCTTTGCCCAGCTGTTCCAGGCGCTCGACGCCACCACCGCGCAGTCGGCCAAACTCGCGGCGCTGGTGGCCTACCTGCGCGTGGCACCGCCCGCCGATGCGGCCTGGGCCACCTACTTTCTCGCAGGCGGCAAGCCGCGCCAGATGGCGCCCACCAAGCGCCTGAAGGCGCTGGCGCAAGAGGCTGCGGGCCTGCCCGAGTGGCTGTTCGAGGAAAGCTACCAGGCCGTGGGCGACCTGGCCGAAACGCTGGCGCTGCTGCTGCCGCTGCCCACCCAGCCCACCGAACTGACACTGGCCGAATGGATGGCACAGCTGCTGCCCCTGCGCGCCCTGCCGCCCGATGAGGCCGATACCCGCCTGCGCACGCAATGGAACATGCTGGCGCCCGAGCAGCGCTTTGTGTACTTCAAGCTCATCACCGGCAACTTTCGCGTCGGTGTGTCGCGCCTGCAGGTCACGCAGGCGCTGGCCACCGTGAGCGCGCTGGACCCCAAGCGCATCGCCCACCGGCTGATGGGCTACACGCAGATCGGCCGGCAGCCGCAGGCCAGCGACTACCGGGCGCTGATCGCGCAGGTGGACGACGATGCCAGTACGCAGGATGCTGCCGATGCGGGCCAGCCCTACCCGTTCTTTTTGGCCCACCCGTTCAACCAGCCTGCGGCGGAGATGCCCGCACTGCTGGGTAGGCCCGAAGACTGGCTGGTGGAATGGAAGTGGGACGGCATCCGCGCGCAGATCGTGCGCCGGGGCGGCGCGGTGTGGATCTGGTCGCGTGGCGAGGAGCTGGTGACCGACCGCTTCCCCGAACTGGCCGAGGCCGCGATGGCGCCGCTGGCCGATGGCACGGTGGTCGATGGCGAGATCCTGGTGTGGCTGCCCGATGAGCCCCAGCCCCGCCCCTTTGCCGATCTGCAAAAACGCCTGGGCCGCAAAACGCTGACCTCCAAGCTGCTGCGCGAGCTGCCCGTGGTGCTGGTGACGTACGACCTGCTCGAACACGCCGGGCAGGACCTGCGCCAAGAGCCGCAGAAGGCCCGCCGTACGCTGCTGGAGGCCATGCTGCAGCCACCCGATGACGACGCCATCGCTCCCCCGCCCCACAAGGCCCTGCGCCTGAGCGCGCTGCTGCAAGGCGTTGACTGGCAAGACCTGGCCCGCCAGCGCGAGGCCGCGCGCAGCATGGGCACCGAGGGCTTCATGCTCAAGCACCGCAGCGCGCAGTACGGCGTGGGGCGCACCAAGGATGTAGGCGTGTGGTGGAAGTGGAAGATCGACCCCATGAGCGTGGACGCCGTGCTCATCTACGCCCAGCGCGGCCATGGCCGCCGCGCCAGCCTCTACACCGACTACACCTTTGCCGTGTGGACCGGGCCGCAGGACGACCCGCAGCGGCAACTAGTGCCGTTTGCCAAGGCCTATTCCGGCCTGACCGATGCGGAGATTGCACAGGTGGACGCCATCATCCGCAAGACCACGCGCGAGAGCTTTGGGCCCGTGCGCAGCGTGGACGCGACGCTGGTGTTTGAGCTGGGCTTCGAGGGCATTGCGCGCAGCCCGCGCCACAAGAGCGGCATTGCGGTGCGCTTTCCGCGCATGCTGCGCTGGCGGCAAGACAAACCCGTGGCCGAGGCCGATACCTTGCAAACGCTGATGGCGCTGCTGCCGGGGCAGGACGTTGCGGCATGAGCACGACGCGCCGACCGCGCAAGCCCCTGCCCCCGGTGGCACCGAGTGCCGCAGCCGCCTGGATGGCGGCGCGCGGCTGGCAGCCCTTCGGCTTCCAGCACGACGTGTGGCGTGCGATGGGCGAGGGCCGCTCGGGCCTGCTGCACGCCACCACGGGCGCGGGCAAGACCTATGCGGTGTGGCTGGGCGCGCTGCAGCACCTGGCGCTGGCAGATGCTGCACCAGCGCCTGAACAAGCCCCCAAAGTCCCGAACGCCCGCACCGCCCTGCGCACGCGCCGCGCTGCGGCACCGCCGCTGACCGTGCTGTGGATCACGCCCATGCGCGCACTCGCGGCCGATTCGCAGCGCGCGCTGCAGGCCCCACTGCCCGACCTGGCCCCCACCTGGACCAGCGGCCTGCGCACTGGCGACACGGCCAGCGGCGAACGCGCTGCGCAAGACCGTCGCCTGCCCACGCTGCTGGTGACCACGCCCGAAAGCGTGTCGCTGCTGCTGGCCCGCGCCGACGCACATGAGCGCCTGGCCAGCGTGCGGCTGGTGGTGGTGGACGAGTGGCATGAGCTGGTGGGCAACAAGCGCGGCGTGCAGGTGCAACTGGCGTTGGCGCGCCTGTCGGGCTGGAACCCGACGCTGCAGGTGTGGGGCATGTCGGCCACGCTGGGCAACCTGGAGGAGGCCCTGCACACCTTGCTGCCGCTGCCCGTGCCCAGCACGGCGGAAGCGCCACAGCCACCGCCCGCCGTGCTGGTGCAGGGCCGCATCGACAAGCGGCTGGAGGTGCAGGTGATGCTGCCCGCGCGGGCCGACCGCTTTGCCTGGGCGGGCCACATGGGGCTGAGCCTGCTGCCGCAGGTGGTGCAGTCGATCGAAGCGGCGGCGTCCACCTTGGTGTTCACCAACACCCGGTCGCAAGCAGAGCGCTGGTACCAGGCGCTGCTGGAGGCGCGGCCTGATTGGGCGGGCACCATCGCGCTGCACCATGGGTCGCTGGGGCACGAGGCGCGCGACTGGGTGGAGCAAGGCCTCAAGGCCGGGCAGCTCAAGGCTGTGGTCTGCACGTCCAGCCTGGATCTGGGCGTGGACTTTTTGCCGGTCGAGCAGGTGCTGCAGATCGGCTCGGCCAAGGGCGTGGCGCGGCTGGTGCAACGCGCGGGCCGCTCGGGCCATGCGCCGGGGCGCAGCTCCAGCATCACGTTGGTGCCCACGCACAGCCTGGAGCTGGTGGAAGCTGCCGCCGCACGCCAGGCGCTGGCGCAGGGCCGCATTGAAGACCGGCACACCCCGCATGCGCCGCTGGATGTGCTGGTGCAGCACCTGGTCACCATCGCGCTGGGCGGCGGCTTTGTGCCCGATGCGCTGCTGGCCGAGGTGCGCCGCGCACCCGCCTACGCTGCCTTGGCCGACACCGCCTGGCAGTGGGCGCTGCAGTTCGTGCGCCAGGGCGGCGCGTCGCTGGCCACCTACCCGGACTTTCGCCGCGTGGTGCCCGACGACGAAGGCATCTGGCGCGTGCCCGATGCCCGCCTGGCGCGCCGACATCGCAGCAACATCGGCACCATCGTGAGCGATGCCAGCATGCAGGTGCAGTTTGTGAGCGGCGGGCGTTTGGGGTCGGTGGAAGAGAGCTTTGTCGCCCGGCTGCGCAAGGGCGATGTGTTCATGTTTGCAGGCCGGCTGCTGGAGCTGGTGCGCATCCAGCAGATGACGGCCTATGTGCGCATCGCCCCCAGGGGCAGCGCCGCCCTGCCGCGCTGGAGCGGCGGGCGCATGCCGCTGTCGAACACGCTGGCCGACGCCATGCTGGAGCAGCTGGCGCAGGCCGAGCGCGGCGAGTTCGCCACGCCCGAGATGCGCTGCGCCCAGCCGCTGCTGGAGCTGCAGCAGGCCTGGTCGGCCCTGCCTACCCCTGGCCGCCTAGTGGCCGAGACCCTGCACACGCGCGAGGGCTGGCACCTGTACCTGTACCCACTGGCAGGTCGCCTGGTGCACCTGGGCCTGGCCGGGCTGCTGGGCTGGCGCGCGTCGCAGCAGGTGCCCAACACCTTCTCCATCGCGGTCAACGACTATGGGCTGGAGCTGCTGTCAGCCAAGCCCGTGGACTGGCCCGCGCTGCTGCCGCAGCTGATCGGCAAGGGCACGCACAGCACCGTGGGCAGCGGGCTCGAAGAGGAAGTGCTGGCCAGCCTGAACGCCACCGAAATGGCACGCAGGCGCTTTCGCGAGATCGCGCGCATTGCCGGGCTCATCTTTCAAAGCCACCCCGGCGAGCAGCGCAGCAGCCGCCAGCTGCAGGCCTCGTCGTCGCTGTACTACGACGTGTTTGCGCAGTACGACCCGGGCAACCTGCTGCTGGCCCAGGCCCGTGCCGAGCTGCTGGCGAACGAGCTGGACATGGAGCGACTGGCCCGCACGCTGCGCGGCCTGCAGGCGCAGACCATGTCCATCCACGCGCTGGAACGCCCCACCCCATTCGCCCTGCCGCTGATGGTGGAGCGCTTTCGCGAGCGCCTGAGCACCGAGACCCTGGCCGACCGGCTGGCGCGCATGGTGCGGGCGCTGGAGCAGGCGGCCGACGCCACCACGGGCACCCACCGTGCGCTGCAAGCCGTACAGCCCACGGACATGGTGTGGGACCTGCCAGAAGGCTCTGGTCCCCGTACGCAGCGCGCACGCAGCGCGCACGCCGCACAACGGGTGGAAGCACGCCCCGCCGCACACGCAAACGCCCCGGATTCTGAGCACGGTGACCATGCTGCCCGCTAACACCTGCGCGCCCTCTACGGGGGCACACGCCATCACCCTGCCCTGCGGCACCGCGCTGCAGCTGCTGCCCCAGCGCGCCCTGTGGTGGCCCGCTGCGCGCACGGTGCTGGTGGCAGATGTGCATTTCGGCAAGGCGGCCACCTTCCGCCGCGCAGGCCAGCCCGTACCCCACGGCACCACGGCCGACAACCTGGCGCGGCTGGATGCGGTGCTCGCCGCCACCGGTGCCGACCACTTGGTGTTCTTGGGGGACTTTCTGCACGCGCGCAGCGGCGCAGCCGATGCGCTGTGGCAGCAGTTGCTGCCCTGGCGCCAGCGCCATGCCCGCGCGGCAATGACCCTGGTGCGCGGCAATCACGACCTGCATGCGGGCGACCCACCGGCCGCGCTGGCGATGGCGCTGGTCAACGAGCCTTGGCAGCCCCGCGCCGATGTGCCGGTGCTGGCCTGCCACCACCCGCAGGCGGTGGCGGGCCACACGGTAATCGCCGGGCACCTGCACCCCACATTGCAGCTGCGCGGCCCGGCGCGGGATGCGCTGCGGGCGCCGTGCTTTGGGTGGGGCGATGGGCAGTTGATCCTGCCTGCGTTCGGGGCTTTTACCGGCACAGCGCCCCACACGCTACCCGACCACTGGGCACGGTTTGCGGTCGTGCCGGGGCGCGTGGTGGCCGTTCCGGGCGGCACTTCGTAGCGCCTGCAAGGGGGTGGCGCGCACGCACCAGGGCCGCCAAACTGCAGGGGGCAGCAGGGTGATTACCACCTTTTTGGTGAAAAAAAGTGTCCGGCGCTTATGATAATTTTGCATTGTGAGATTCGATTGCAAAAACCGCGGGCACAGACAGCCCCGAGCAAGGAGAATCGGAGAGCATCCGCGTTTGGCCCCGCTGTGACGCAGCCGGGGACATCTACCTACTCTGTTTCGTGAGACAAGCCATGACGACCCAGCAACCTTCCATCATCTACACCCTGACCGACGAAGCACCCCGTCTGGCCACGGCATCCTTCCTGCCCATCATTCGCACGTTTGCGGCGCCGGCAGGCATCAACGTGCTGGAGAGCGACATCTCGGTGGCAGCACGCATCCTGGGTGAGTTCCCTGACTACCTGACCGAAGAGCAGCGCGTTCCCAACAACCTGGCCGAGCTGGGCAAGAAGACGCTGCAGGCCGATGCCAACATCATCAAGCTGCCCAACATCTCCGCGTCCGTCGCACAGCTCAAGGCCGCCATCGCCGAGCTGCAGGCCAAGGGTTACGCCCTGCCCGACTACCCCGACCAGCCCAAGGACGACAAGGAAAAGGAAATCAAGGCCCGCTACAGCAAGTGCACCGGCTCGGCCGTGAATCCTGTGCTGCGCGAAGGCAACTCCGACCGCCGCGCCCCCAAGGCCGTGAAGGAATACGCCCGCAAGAACCCGCACAGCATGGCCGAGTGGAGCCAGGCCTCGCGCTCGCATGTGTCGCACATGCACGCTGGCGACTTCTACCATGGCGAAAAGTCCATGACGCTGGACAAGGCGCGTGACGTGAAGATGGAGCTGATCACCAAGAGCGGCAAGACCATCATCTTGAAGCCCAAGGTCAGCCTGCTCGACCGCGAAGTGATCGACAGCATGTTCATGAGCAAGAAGGCCCTGCTGGCCTTCTACGAAAAGGAAATCGAAGACGCACGCAAGACCGGCGTGATGTTCTCGCTGCACGTGAAGGCCACGATGATGAAGGTGTCGCACCCCATCGTGTTCGGCCACTGCGTGCGCATCTTCTACAAGGACGCGTTCGCCAAGCACGCCAAGACCTTTGAAGAGCTGGGCGTGAACGTGAACAACGGCATGGTCGATCTGTACAGCAAGATCGAGACCCTGCCCCAAAGCCAGCGCGACGAGATCAAGCGCGACCTGCACGCCTGCCACGAGCACCGCCCCGAGCTGGCCATGGTCGACTCGGCCAAGGGCATCACCAACTTCCACTCGCCCAACGACATCATCGTGGACGCCTCCATGCCCGCGATGATCCGCAACGGCGGCAAGATGTGGGATGCCAACGGCCGCCTCAAGGATGTGAAGGCCGTGATGCCTGAGTCGACCTTCGCCCGTATCTACCAGGAGATCATCAACTTCTGCAAGTGGCACGGCGCGTTCGACCCCAAGACCATGGGCACGGTGCCCAACGTGGGCCTGATGGCGCAGCAGGCCGAAGAGTACGGCTCGCACGACAAGACCTTCGAGATCCCCGAAGACGGCGTGGCCAACATCACCGACCTGGCCACGGGCGAGGTGCTGCTGTCGCAAAACGTGGAGCAAGGCGACATCTGGCGCATGTGCCAGGTCAAGGACGCCGCGATCCGTGACTGGGTGAAGCTGGCTGTGAACCGCGCCCGCAACTCCGGCATGCCCGTGGTGTTCTGGCTCGACTCGTACCGCCCGCACGAAAAGGAACTCATCACCAAGGTGAAGATGTACCTGCACGAGCACAACACCGTGGGCCTGGACATCCAGATCATGAGCCAGGTGCGTGCCATGCGCTACACGCTGGAGCGCGTGATCCGTGGCCTGGACACCATCAGCGCCACCGGCAACATCCTGCGCGACTACCTGACCGACCTGTTCCCCATCATGGAACTGGGCACCTCAGCCAAGATGCTGTCCATCGTGCCTCTGATGGCCGGTGGCGGCATGTACGAAACCGGCGCGGGCGGCTCGGCGCCGAAGCACGTGCAGCAGCTGGTGGAAGAAAACCACCTGCGCTGGGATTCGCTGGGTGAGTTCCTGGCGCTGGCGGTGTCGCTGGAGGACCTGGGCCTCAAGAACAACAACCCCCGCGCCAAGCTGCTGGCCAAGACGCTGGATGCCGCCACGGGCAAGCTGCTGGACAACAACAAGAACCCCAGTCCCAAAACGGGCCAGCTGGACAACCGCGGCAGCCAGTTCTACCTGGCCCTTTACTGGGCCCAGGAACTCGCCGCGCAAACCGAGGATGCCGAACTGGCCGCCAAGTTCGCGCCCCTGGCCCAGCAGCTGACCGCGAACGAACAGAAGATCGTGGACGAGCTGAACGCCGTGCAGGGCCAGCCCACCGATATCGGCGGCTACTACCTGCCCGACGTGGCCAAGCTCGACGCCGTGATGCGCCCCAGCACCACGCTGAACGCGGCCCTGCAGTCCGTGAAATAAACCGGCAGATGATTCAAGGCCAAAAAGGCGTCTAGCGCTTTACCATCAAGCGCTATTAGCTATAAATTTTATAGCATCCATCCCCCAAAGGCTCCGCTCCCAGCGGGGCCTTTGTCATTTTTGCGGACTCGCTAAGCGCCCACGTGCTCAGGGCCCGTTGACGGTTTCGCGGAGGGTGCCGCTACCGGGGCGGCAGCTGCGGCCGTTCACGCTCGTAGACCCGGCTGACCAGCGGTGCGGGCACATAGGCAGGCAAAAAGGCGCAGCCCTTGCCGAACTCGGACTCGTAAGCGGGACATTGCTGAGCGATGCCTGCGGGTGTGGGCTTGGCGCCATCGCCGTCATTCAGCCAGCGCAGCAGCGCCGCCATCAACGTGGGATAGGTGGGGTCGCTCAGGTAGCTGTGGCCGCTGTGGCGCGTGAAGGTCTGCACCAGCCGCGCGCCGCTGCCCACCTTGTCCATCGTGGCCTTGAACTGTGCGTCCAGCTCGACAAAGGCCGTGGGGTCATCCACGCCCTTCACGGTGAGCACGGGCACGGGGATCTGGCCGGTCGGATCCGTGTCCTGCGCAAAAAGGGCGAAGGCCTGCGGGTCGGCGCGGTAGCGCAGCACGCCCGCGTTCAGCGCCGCATCGTCCGGCGAGCCTTGGTAGACCACACCCACATTGCCAAACGGGCTCGCGCCCCCGGTACGGTGTTGCACCACATCGCGGAAGTGGAACGTGGCCCAGTTCATGTGGCCCTGGATGGAACTGGCGGGGATGCGGATCACATCGACGAGGGTCTGCAGCTTGCGCTGCTGCTCAGGCGTGCGCTCGGCCGCGGGCTTGTTCAGGGCCAGGCATTCGTTCAGGCGCGCAGCCAGGTCGGCCGGTGTCATCGCGGCGTCGCGCGGCAGGCCGGTGTCCAGCGGGTACGGCACCTCGGTGGGCCGGGGGTGGTTGTTGCACAGGTACTGGTAGACCACGCGCAGGTCGGTGCGGAAGTCGTACGAACGTGTGCCGCCCGCGAGCACGCCACTGGTCAGCAGCACGGCGTCGTAAGGGCGCTTGCCATCGGCCGTGCGCTGGAACATCTCGGCCCCCTTGGCCGCCACGCTGGCTCCCCAGGACTGGCCGTGCAGGATGGTGCGCTGCGGCTGCACCACATGCTGCACAACGATCTGCCGCAGGCGCTCGGTGTCCTCGGCCGCTGCACGCACTTCCACCCCGCCCTGGCGGAAGGTGCTGCCCGCCCAGGCGTAGCCCGCACGGACCATGATGGACCAGCGCTCCAAGTCTTCCACCGCACGCTCGGCCTTGGGTGTGCCCAGCGTGGGCCCGCCGTGCGCGTGCAGCACAAGGTGGCCGTTCCATTGCTGCGGGATGGCGATGAGGTAGTAGGCACCGGCGGAATCCTTGCCCGTGAGGCAGCGAGCGATGGCTGCCACATCCTTCGGACAAGGGGTCGGAAGCGGCGCCGTCTCCGTCGCCTGGGCTACCACTGCAGACCGCGCAGCAGGCGCTGGCGGGGCCGATGCGCAGCCGACCAGCGCTGCGGCCGCCAGGGTGGCCCGCAGTGCGCGTGGCAAGGTCATGGTGGCGTACAGCGGCCGCGCTGCTGGCAAAGGGAATTGGGGCATGGCTGTCTCCTGGGGTGCGGATGAAGCGGCGGCGGTGCCAGGCGATGGCGTCACGGGCTCTCCAGCCCGATTTCGGCCGCCACACAAGTATCTGCCGGAAACGAAAAAAGCGTGGACGGAAACCCGCCCACGCCTTCACTACAGCGCCTTGTCGCGCGCCGCTGATCAGTTGTTGCCCTGCGCAATCCCCTCACGGCGGGGGTCGGCTCCACCGGCATAGGTGCCGGCACCCGGGTTGCGCGATAGCAAGCCCGCGTTGCCGTTGGCCCGCACGCCGTTGAACACCGCACCATGCAGGCCACTGGTGAAGGTGTCGGTCTGCGCCACGGTATGGCCCCGTGCCTTGAGACCGTCACGAATGGCGGCGGTGTCGATGAGCGAGCCCTTTTCGATCGACGTGGTGGCGTTGGTCTGCGCGCCAAAGTTCGGCAGGTTGATGGCCTGCTGCACGTTCAGGCCCCAGTCCGTCATGCCCAGAATGGTCTTGGCGGTGTACTGGATGATGGCACTGCCTCCAGGCGAGCCAATCACACCTTCGAGGTCGCCCGTGGCGGCATTGAAGATGATGGTGGGCGCCATGGAGCTGCGCGGGCGCTTGCCAGCCTGCACGCTGTTGGCAATGGGGTTGCCCGCCGCATCGGTGGCCGTGAACGAGAAGTCGGTGAGCTGGTTGTTCAGCAGGAAGCCGCGCACCATCTGCAGGCTGCCAAAGCCGTTTTCGATGGTGGTGGTCATGGACACGGCATTGCCCGCGTTGTCGATGATGGACAGGTGTGTGGTCGATGGCAGGGCCAGTGAGCTGTCCTTGCCTGTGGCGCCGGTGACACCAGGCGGGATGCCGGCCACCGGCACGCCCATGCTCTTTTGCAGGTTGATGAGCTTGGCGCGCTCCTTGAGGTAGTCGGCATTGATCAGCCCGGCCTGGGGCACGTTGACGAAGTCCGGGTCGGCCACATACAGCGCGCGGTCGGCGTAGGCCAGGCGATAGGCCTCGGACACCAGGTGCACCGAGTCGAGCGTGTTGGGCTTCATGGCCGCCAGGTCAAAGCTCTGCAGCAGGCCCAGGGTCTGCAGCACGGCAATGCCGCCCGAGCTGGGCGCGGGCATGCCACAGACGCGGTATTGCACGCGGTACACGCCGCACACGGGCTCGCGCACCTTGGGGGTGTAGCTGCCCAGATCGTCGAGCGCGAGCTTGCCGGGGTTGGTGGGGTGGCTGGTGACCTTGGCCACGATGTCCTTGGCGATGTCACCCTTGTAGAACGCATCGGCACCACCGGTCGCAATGGCCCTGAGGGTGGCTGCGAATTCCGGGTTCTTGAGCAGCGTGCCCGCCGCCTTGGCGGTGCCGTCGGCATTGAGGAAGTAGCTGGAGCCGGGCTCGCCCTGGGCCTTGATGCGTGCGGCCGAGCCGGCGATCGAAACGCTCATGCGCTGCGAGATGGCAAAGCCCTCTTCGCTGAGCTTGATGGCGGACTCGAACAGGTCCTTCCACGGCAGCTTGCCGTGGGCTTTGTGTGCGGCTTCGAGCATGCGCAGCACGCCCGGTGTGCCCACCGAGAGGCCGCCGTCCACCGCTGCCAAAAACGCCAGTGGCTTGCCATCGGCGCCGATGAACAGGTTGGGCGTGGCAGCCTTGGGCGCGGTCTCGCGGCCGTCATAGGCCAGCAGCTTGTTGGCACCCTTGTCATAGTGCAGCATGAAGGCGCCACCACCAATGCCCGACGACTGAGGCTCCACCAGGTTCAGCACCATCTGCACCGCAATGGCGGCATCTGTGGCCGTGCCGCCCTTGGCCAGGATGTCCACCCCGGCTTTCACCGCCAGCGGATTGGCCGCCGCCACCATGTCCTTGTTGGCGTAGCTGATGGACTTGGGGGTATAGCCCGAGGGCGGCTCAGGCGGCACGTACTGCTCGCCGGGTTCGGGGGTGGCCACCGGGATGGTGGGGCCGTCGCTGCCCCCACAGGCAGCCAGCACGGCCAGCGCGGCAATGCTCAGGCCCAGGGCATAGGGGTTGCGTCGAAAGACAGAAGCCGACATGGATGAAATCCTTGGAAGAGAAGGAAGAATGAAAAGAAAGGAGCGAGCAGGGTCCACAGAAGCACAAGCCACACCGCACCACAGTGGGTGACGGCCCCCGGAACTGCAGGACGGGGACCGCAGATTCCGTGCCAGAAACACCCGTCCAGTATGTGACAGGCCGGTGAAATTCATTTTGCTTTTATGCCCCGCCTATTGCCAAATAGGAGAAACGATCTTTCATATGTCCCGAGTCACTGTATCGGGTCTCCATGGGTGTCTACAAGCTTCCAATTGGCACTTTTTGGCTTCAGCCCATCGGAAAGCCAGCCCTAGAATGATCCACCTGTAACCTTTGCCCGCCCCTCACTATGGCCGTGCCTGAAGTTTCGTCGGTGATTCCCACCACCCCTGTTTACGACCCCGCCGCGATGCGTTACCGCGCGGATCCGCTGGCAGACGCCACCATCGCGGCCATCGTGGGCAGTTGGGAGTTGCCAGCCGGGGAGGACAACCTGCCAACGCTGCTCGCGCTGAACGCCGGCCGCATGCGCCATCTGCAGACGACAACGACGCTGCTCAATACCTGGACCCACAATGCAGCGCTGGTCAATTGGTCACCACCAGACGGCACATCACCGCACATCGCGGAGGCACTGCGCGCCTACCTGGACGCGGCACGCGGGCTGCCAGCGTGGAGCGATCCGGCAAAAATCGCGCGGGGCGAGAAAGTCTTTACGGAGCACGGCCCGCTGTCGGTGATGTCACTGTTTTGCGCGAGCTTGCCAGATTGCTACATCCAGCCCAAAGCCGCCGCCGTGCTGCAGATTTCCGGGCAGCTCACAACCAACGCCGACTACCGCATCCGCTCCACAGCGGCCATGGTGTTCCCGGTCATGCTGCGCGGTGGGCTCACGACACCTGAAGGGCTGGGCGTTGCGCAAACACTCAAAGTGCGCCTCATCCACGCCACGATCCGCAACCTGATGCTGCATGGTGCGCCAGAGGCCATGGTCAATGCCGTGGTGCAGCCGCTGGGCAACCCGGCAGCCCAGGCGCCCTTGCAATCCATGCACGGCGCGTTTCTGGCGAGCGGCTGGAACGTCGCGCGCGACGGATTGCCCAACAACCAGGAGCAGCTGGTGTTCACGCTCCTGACGTTTCACTTTGTCTTCCTGCGGGCCATGCGCACACTCGGGATCGGACTGAGTGCCAAGGATGAAGAGGCCTATCTGCATTGCTGGAATGTCGTCGGATACCTTCTGGGCATTGAGCCGCGGTGGATGCCGTTTACCTATGCCGATGCAGAACGCTTGTTTCTCGACATCCAGACCCACTGCCTCGCCGACACCGTGTACCCGGGCGGCACCGACGCACGCCCGGCGCTGGGCGGCGCGCTCATGAAGTACATGAGCGATTCGATCCCGTTCCAACTGCTCAAACCCTTTCCCGCGCTGTTCACACGCTACCTGTGCGGCGGCGCTGTGGCCGATGCGCTCGGCATCTCTCGCAGGCAACCTTTGCTTGCGCGCCTCCTGTTCGCAGTGCTGATGTCTGTGGGCCGGCTGATCGATTCCGTGGTCCGCCTTGCCGTGCCGCATTTCTCGTTAAGCCGCATGTTCTCGCGCGTCATCGGGTACCACCTGCTGACGCGTTTCCTGATGGACCAAACCCGTCCGCTAAAACTGCCGACACAGCTTCTCACGCAAATGCACGCGACCGTGGGCACATGGGACGACGACGCGAAGGCACCGGGCTGGCTCAACCGCTTGGAGGATCGATTGACTGTCAGCGGTCGGTGGGGCCGTCATGATCGGTAGCCACATGGGGCGCGGTCCATGGCTGGTGTGGGGGCTCTTTGCCATGATGCATTGGGCCACATCCACCTGGGCGGCCGAAACGTCCACCCCACCCGCGCGTCTTCGGCTCCAGCCCTCCACGCCGGTCACCGAAGCCTGGCCGTTTGTCACGGTGCTGTCAGAAAAGCAAACGCCCTTGACGGTGACCGAGGCCATCGCTGCCATCGCCGATTTCGAGCGCCCGCAGACCAGCTACGCCACGCTGGGCGTGCAGCCGCGGCCCACCTGGCTGCACATTCCGTTGCGGGTGGAGCCTGCCAGCGCAGCGGCCTCCCAGCCATGGGTGCTGAACATCGACTACCCGCCACTCAACCGCATCGACGCCTATGTGATCCAAGACGGGCGCACCCTGCAGAAGGCGGAACTCGGCAGCCTGCGCACGTTTGCCTCCCGGCCCTTGTTCAGCCGATCGCACGCGATGCCACTCGATTTGGCCCCTGGCGACTACGACATGATGCTGCGCGTCGAATCGCGCGGAGCGAGCATTCTGCCCATCGAATTCATGCAACCCAGCGCATTCCATCGCGCCAGCATTTCCGAACAGATGCTGCGTGGCATTCAAGTCGGGTTCTTTCTCTGCATGCTGATGTACAGCCTCGCGCAATGGGTGGGAACGCGGGAGCCACTGTTTCTCAAATACGCGCTCCTTGTCACCGGATCGTTCCTTTTTGCCCTGCTGCTCTCAGGCGTCGGCGCGCAATGGGTCTGGCGCGACGTGTTCTGGTTCGAAAGCCATATGGCAGGCATCGGCTCGCTGGTAGCCGTCGCGGGCACCTTCCTGTTTCTGGGGGACATACTGCGCAGGCCACAAGCCGTCACTGCCGGTGAACCGGCAGACCGGTTCCCGCGCTTCATGAACGGTGGAGCCGCGCTGTGCGGCGTGTTGCTTGTCGTCTATTGCCTGGACATATTCAATACGCAGCTGCTCACCGCCATGATCGTGCTGCTCGGACCGCTGCCGCTGTTGCTCAGCCTGCCGCGCTTCATGTCCAAAGTCGCCAAGGGCGACGCAATTGGGTTCTACCTGCTGCTGGCATTTGCCTTCTACATCACCACCGTGGTGGTCACGACCACCACCATCCGCGGCAAGCTTCCCGCGAATGTGTGGACACTGCACTCGCTGACGTTCGGCGAGATGTGCCACATACTCGCCTTCACGTTGGTGCTGATCGTGCGTGCGACCGAACTGCGAAAGGCCAGCGAAAACGCACGGACCGAGCACGAGGTGATGCGTTCCATGGCGTACGCGGACGCGCTGACCGGACTGCCCAATCGTCGCAGTCTGACGGATGCCATGTCGCTGGCCCTGGTGAGTGCTTCACCGCACCACATGCTGGCGGTGTACCTGATCGATCTTGACGAATTCAAGGAGGTCAACGATACCCGCGGACATGAGTTTGGCGACCAGTTGCTGATTGAGGTGGCGAACCGCCTGCGCGCTGGTACGCGCAGCGGTGACGTCGTAGCGCGACTGGGAGGCGACGAATTTGTAATGGTTGCCCGCAGTCTGGCCGATCCGGCGCAGGCAAGACACCTAGGAGAACATTTGCTCTCGCTCTTCGAGACTCCGGTCCACGTTGCAGGCGAGGAGATACGAGTCGGACTCACTATCGGCTATGCCATTGCGCCAGATGCTGGCCACGAACCAGCCCGTCTGTTACGCATGGCCGATAGCGCGTTGTATCAAGGCAAGCAGCGCGGCAAAGGGCGGCTGCAGCAGGCGTGAGAAGCTCTCATCTCAATGGCCACAGTTTTTTTGCACAGGCCCAAAGCCTGTCAGGACTCCAGACAGGCTCTGGCGCTGTCAGCCCCGGACCCCGGAGACCGTAGCAGCAGATGACATCCGCGCCACCAGCCCTGCCCCAACCAAAGCGGCCGACACCACGCTCAGCGTCAGCGTGAGGGCCGAGCCGTAGAAGATGCCCGAGGTCATGCCGTGGTCCAGCATGGCGCCAAACACCGGGGCCGCCAGGCAAAAACCCAGGTCCAGCCCCGAATACACCGTGCCATAGACCCGGCCCGTGGCGCCAGGGGGCGCCGCGCGCTTGATCAGCATGTCGCGCGAAGGGCCCGCCAGGCCCGTGCCCAGCCCTGCCGCTGAAGCCACCACCAGAGCCGCCATGCCGGGCAGGATGCCTGTGCCTACCAGCACCAGCAGCGCTGCCGAACCCAGCAGGCACACCGAAATGATCTTCTCCAGCCGCTGCACGCGCCCCACCAGAAAGCCGCCCACCAGCATGCCCGCCGCGCCACACAGCATGTAGCCGGTGACCACCATGGCCGTCACACTGACCGGCAGGCCGGCCATCGACTGCAGCGCGGGGCTGGCGAAGTTCTGGATGGCGCTCAGCGCGCAAGTGCTCCAGAAGAAGAACGAGAAGCACAGCCACACCGAGGGCAGCTTGAGAAATGCCATCGGGTGCTCGGACTGCGCAGCCCCGGCACCCGCCCCACCCTTGGCCGGGTTGGCCCACGCGCCTTGTCGGTCGTCCAGCGCATCGCGGTTCCAGACCATGACGGCCAGCACCACCAGGGCAAACAGACCACCGCACAGGCATGCCGTGCGCCACGACCCCGTGGCCGTGGCAATGCCCGCCATGAACACCGGCGCCGTGGCCCAGCCCAGGTTGCCGCTGATGCCATGCACCGAATAGCCGTGCCCCAGCCGCTGCGGAGACACGCGCTTGTTCAGGATCGTGAAGTCCACCGGATGGAAGGGCGCATTGCCCAGCCCGGCCAGCACCGACGCCAACAGCAGCCCCCCGTAGCCCTGCGCCATGGAGGCCGCCACGCCCGCTGCCGCAAAACTCGACAGCGCAAAAAACATCACCGGACGTGCACCCACCCGGTCGACCAGAAAGCCCGACAGCGCCTGGCCCACGCCCGACACCACAAAGAACAACGACACCACCAGGCCCAGTTCGGAGTAGCTGTAGCCGAACTCGCCGATCAGCCACGGAAACAGCGGCGGCAGCAGCATGTGAAAGAAGTGCGAGCTGCCATGGGCCAGCCCCACAAGGCCAATGGTGCGGGCGTCCTGCCGCAGCGGGACGGGGTGGGCGGCGGTGGCGCTGGCGCCAGAGGTAGAAGCAGTCATGGGCTTGATCTTAGGCAGGCCGCCCTCGGCAGGTTTACGATAGCCGGACAAGTTCTATCGCAAACATGCCAAACCCGCCCAGCCTGCCCGCCATGCCCGCCGAACCAGCGGTGGAGCACTTTGCCGCCCAGGTGGTACCGCGCCCCAAGGCCGGAAGCCCACGCGGGCTGTCGTACGTGGGCTCGCTCACACCCGAGCTGTTTGTGCCCACCGCCGCCCGCCCGGTGCGCGCCAAGCTGCGCTGGCTGGCCGCCGACACCCAGGTCATGCCCCACAGCCACCCCTGGGCGCAGGTGGCGATCTCGACCACGGGCGTAATCCGCCTGACGGTGAACCACGGCACCTACATCGTGCCGCCCTCGCGCGCGCTATGGATTCCGCCCGGCGTGGAACATGCCGTGACCATGGTGGAAGATGCCGACCTGCGCACGCTGTACTTTCACCAGGCCCGCGGCCAGTGCGGGCCCGGTGCGCTGGGCAGCGGCAGCCCCCACCAGCGCAGCGATGGCGACACCGCCGCATGGCGCCAGTGCCGCGTGCTGGAGGTGTCCGACCTGCTGCGATCGCTGGTGCGCGAAATGCCCACCGCGCCCGACGGCGGCCCACCCCCCAAGCCCGCGGAACTGCTGCGCGAGCAACACCTGAGCGCCCTGGTGCGTGACGAACTGGCCCGCGCCGCCGCCGTGAAGCTGGGCGTGGACCTGCCCCAGGACAAGCGCCTGCGCCACCTGTGCGAAGCAGTGCTGGCCGACCCCACGCGCCACGACACCCTGGCCGACTGGGCCCAGGACACCGGCGCCAGCCCCCGCACCGTGGCGCGCTTGTTCCGTTCCGAACTCGGCAGCACTTTCACCCAGTGGCGCCAGCAGGTCATCCTGGCCAAGGCCGTGTCGCTGGCCGCCGGGCGCATGCCCATGGGCCAGATTGCCGCCGAACTGGGTTACAGCCCCAGCGCCTTCAGCGCCATGGTGCGCAAGTCGATGGGGCAGCCGCCCGGCCGGTTTCTGGGGCAGCAGCAGCCCGGGCATAGCGCCGCGTAAGCCGCTGCGAGATACCGCGAAGTGTGCTGGGTTGGATCGCCGAGCACCGCACCGGGCCATCGCGCTGAGTTCGCTCTCGAAGAATTTTGAGAAAAATGGGGCCTAGCGCTTGATGGACAAGCGCAAATAGCTATTAAATTAATAGCGCCTTGATGCCCAGGTGCCAGCGACGCCTGCCCGGTGGCGCTAAGGTGGCGGCACATTCGCTGCCAGCACCGCACCCACCATGACCACCACGCCACCCCCACGCACCTTCCACAGCTACGAACCCCGCCTGGGCCACGGCCTGCCGCACGACCCGTTCAACGCCATCGTGGGGCCGCGCCCCATCGGGTGGATTTCCACCCAAAGCGCCACCGGCGGCACCAACCTGGCGCCCTACAGCTTCTTCAACGCCTTCAACTACGTGCCGCCCATCGTGGGCTTTGCCAGCATCGGTTTCAAGGACACGGTGCGCAACGTGCAGGCCACGGGCGAATTTGTGTGGAACCTGGCCACACGCGGGCTGGCCGAGGCCATGAACCAGAGCTGCGCCGCCGTGCCGCCCGAGGTGAGCGAGTTCGACCTGACCGGCCTCACCCCCCTGCCCTCTACCCGTGTGCGCCCGCCGCGCGTGGCCGAAAGCCCGGTCACCTTTGAATGCCGCAGCACACAGATCCTGCAGCTGCAGGGCGTAGACGGGGCCCCGGTGGAGACCTGGCTGGTGTTGGGCGAGGTGGTGGCCGTGCACATCGACACAGCACTGCTCAAAAACGGCGTCTATGACACGGCCAATGCGGGCCACATCCTGCGCGGCGGCGGCCCGGCCGACTACTTCACCGTGGGGCCGGAGCAGTTGTTCAAGATGTACCGGCCCCGGTAGAGGGTAAGGTGGGTGCAGTGGGTGCAGTGGGTGCAGTGGGTACGGAAGCTGCGGCAGTTCAGGCAGTGATGGCAGCTGCGGTGTTCTGCACCAGATTCATCGCAAACTGGCCGTGGCCTACGGACCAGTCCGAATAGTCGTTCTCGTGCATGAAGATGAACACATCGGCCGGTGCCACGCCCGCCATGGCCTGAAGGTTGTGCACGATTGCGGCATAGAGAGCGCGCTTCATGGCGTCGCTGCGCCCACGCCGCAGCGTGATCTCGACCACCACCACGCGGTCAGAGCGGGCCACGCCGTTGAAGGTGCGACTGCAGGCAAATTCGCCGGGGGCATAGCCTGCCACCAGGTTGAATAGCTCATCGAGCGGCATTCCGATGGCGTCCACCAGTGCCTGGTGAATGCCTTGCACGATGGCATCGCGCGCAGCAGCGGGGGTGTCTTGCGGAACGTTGGTGCGGATAAAGGGCATGGTCTCTTTCTATATTCATTGAGATCAAATAAAGAATGCTTGCCAGCGCCGTCTTCAACGCTGGCAAATCAAGCCTTTAGCACTTGATGGGAGACGATTGTTCCTATCAATGTCTGTTGACAAAAGCGATGATTTATCTGCTTTTATGTGCACTAAAATCACATAGATGAGCCACCGTCTGCCCCCGCTGAGTGCCCTGCGTGCGTTTGAGGCCGCAGCCCGACTGGGGCGCATGACAGCGGCGGCCGACGAGCTGTCGGTGACACCGGGCGCCATCAGCCGCCAGGTGCGCCAGCTAGAACAGCATCTGGGCGTCACCCTGTTCGACGGCAGCAAGGCACGCCCCACCCTCACGCCTGCAGCCCAGGTGCTGCAGCCGGTACTGACGAACGCCTTCAGCCACATCGCCGATGCCGTGCGCGAAGTCAGTGACCCGGCCCGAGGGGTGCTGGATGTGGACTGCTTCAGCACCTTCACCGTCAAGTGGCTGATCCCCCGGCTGTTCGAGTTCCAGGCACAACATCCGGGCATTGAAGTGCGCCTGCACACCAGCGGCGCCAGCGCCGAGGCAGGCCGCATGCGGGCAGACCTGAGCATCACCGCCGAAGAGGCCACCGGCGCGCGGGACGCCCACAGAGAGCTGCTGCTGTTCCACGAACAGCTGGGCCCCGTGCTGAGCCCCGAGCTGGCGCAGCGGGTGGCGCTGCGCAAGCCCTCGGACCTGGGCAACCCCGCCCTGGGGCCGCTGCGCCTACATACCCGCACACGGCGCAACGCCTGGGCCATGTGGGGGGCAGCGGCGGGCGCTGCCGTGCCCGTGCCCACACCTTCGCAGCCGGGGCCGGAGTTCGAGCACTACTACTTCACGCTGGAGGCCGCTGTGCGCGGGCTGGGCATTGCCATGGCCCCGTGGCATCTGGTGATGGACGACGTGCAGGCAGGCCGACTCGTGGCACCGCTGGGTTTTGTCGCTTCCGGGTATGACTATGTGGCGCGTCGCCGCACGAGCGCCCCCCTGCCCCGGCTGGACGTGTTCTGCCACTGGCTCCAGGTGCAAGCGGCGGCAATACCGGCGCCGCCGGGCGGGCAGCTGCCCGGCTGATGCCCCGATGTCGTATGCGCCCGGTGCGCTGAGTTCACCGTAGCGCTCCACAGAGCGAGGTGGGTCGAGGCTATGCCGACGAGGGCTTGCTCATGTAGACCGTGAGCTGTCACGCCGCACACCGCCCGGCAAGGCACTTGCGCGGCCCTGAAAAGATCGTAAACACGTTCTAACGCGAAAGGGGGCCGCAGATGCCAGCCGCAGGCTCCCGCGCCCACTGCTCCGCCCAGG
Source organism: Acidovorax facilis (assembly GCA_964031875.1). Taxonomy (GTDB): domain Bacteria; phylum Pseudomonadota; class Gammaproteobacteria; order Burkholderiales; family Burkholderiaceae_C; genus Acidovorax; species Acidovorax facilis_A. Next base: position 14,220 of record CAXIRU010000017.1, on the reverse strand, counting down.
CCCAGACTTGCTGCACACCGTCCACCGCATCCCCACCGGGAGGGCGGCGTTGCAGCCCGTGGTCGGCGCCGTCGATGCGCCACGCGCAGTAGGGCACGGTGCGCACGGAGGCCAGTTCTGCAAAACGCTCGTAGGCCGCCGGGGGCACCAGGGCATCGTCGCCCCCCCACACCTGGAGCAACGGCCAAGGGCTTTGCACCAGCGGCAGGGTCAAGGGCCAGTTCCACAGGTCGCGCCAGTAGCCCAGGCTGCGGCCCTGGGTCACGGCGCTGTCGGGGCGGCGCCCGGCCACCAGGCGGCCCAGTTCCTCCCAGTCGGCCTGGGCACCCAGGCGCTCAGCCTGCAGGGCGCCCGCCTCCTGCGGGTCCAGCCCGCTCGACGCGAGTACGACCAGACCCGCGAGCTGCGGCACCTCGGGTGCCAGGGCGGGCAGCAGTTCGGCCCCCTCGGAGATGCCGACCAGCAGTTGCGGTAGCGCCGGAGCGCCTTCGCGCGCGCGTTGCTGCGCATCTGCCACCAACGCCGCACGGGCGTGGGCCAGCCAGTTGGAGAGGCGGTCTTGCTGCACAAAGTCGCGAGGGCAGTCTGCCGGGGCCGTGCGCGCCTGCGGGTGGACGCCGAGCTTGTTCAACACCAGCACCTGGGCGTGCAACAAGCCGGCAAAGTAGCGCTCGGCAATCGGGCCCATGCCGGCGCAGCCGGAGCCGGGGATGACGATCACACGGTAGCGCAGCGGGGCGGCGCGCTCGTTGCGCACAAGGGCCTGGAGTGTGGCACCACCGGCGCCTGGCAAGGGCCGCTGTACAAAACCCTCCGACGGGGCGGTCGGCTGCGTTGCCGGGGCTTGCGCGGGCACCGGGGCCGTTGGGGGTGTCGCGGTCGCTGCCTCTGGCCCGTACACGTTCACCAGCGATTCCGACGCGGCCGCTGCGTAGAACGGCGGGGGCGAAGCACACCCGCCGAGCGCCATGGCAAGGGCCGTGGCAACGAACAAGGCCAGCACAGGGCGGGCCCCGGGGCGCCGCGGGGCGGCGGCAGGGTGTGGGGAGCGGGGGTGGAGGGGCCCGAGGGCGAGGCAGGGGGGCTTCAACGGTCTGGTGGGGTGTTGCATGCTGGACGGCGCAAGGAAGACCGGTGGATTTTTGGCCAGGGCCGGGCGCAAATCACCGCGGTACCCGCAAGTATCGCGAGGATTTGCAACACCGCTTTGGCGGCAAAAGCGCGGTTTTCAGTGCCGGATAGTGTGCGACACCTCACCGGGTTTCATGGCCTGGGTAACGGCGCCACTCAGGCCATGAGAGCTATTTCACAGAAAGGCTTACTGCGAGGCCTACTACGAGGCGTACTGCAGCGTACGCCAAAGCCCGTTCCATGGGGCTCGCACTACTTCAGGATGATGACCTGCTCGGGCTGCTGGGGTTGCGGCACGGGCATGGGCTGGCCGCCCTGCGGGTACACCGGCGGCGGGCGCACGCCGCGCGCCAGGTTGGCGTCGGTGTAGCCCAGCTGCATGGCCAGTTGCTGGTACACGTCCTGCGCCAGCGACAGCGAGGTTTCGCGCATCACCTTGGCGCGGTTGGGCGGCTGGATATCGCCACGGATCGACAGGATCTTGGTGTCGTTGCCTTCGCCCTGGGCCGAGAACGCGGCCTTGATCTCGTAGGTCTTGGTGTTGATGAGCGAGAAGTCGGCCAGCAGTTGCAGGCCATACTGGCGCGTGGCGCTGGTGGTGCCTTGCAGGGGCGAGAGCGCGTCGGTGAAGTCGATGCTCGACACCACGCCAAACAGCACGTAGTCAGCGCCGTTGAACTCGCCCTTCTTGATGCGGCTGATCACATCGGCCACCTGGGGTTGCGCCTGGGGTGTGGCCATCTTGCCGCCCTGCACCTGGTTGAGCACCTGCTCGGCCTTGCTGGGCTGCGGCTTGCCCGCATCGAAGCCCTTGCCCTGAATCAGGCGGAAGTACGTGCCCTGCAGGATGGCGCCCTTGATGTCGTTGGTGTAGCCGCCCAGCTCGCGCTGCTCGATGTAGCTGTAGCGCCCCGCCACATAGGTGCCGCTGGCCTGCTCGGAGGCCTGCATCGAGTGGCTGCCCGAGTGCGAGCCGCTGCCGCCGTAGGGGCCGTGGCTGTAGCCGCCGCTGTGGCTGCCGCCCGCGCTCATCTGGCTGCTGCGCTGGTAGGTGCCGGCCACGAAGTATTCGGACACGCGCTGGGCGTAGGCCAGGTCGGTCACGGCGATCTTGGGCGCCGCGCCGGGCTGCTGCGCCTGCGCGCCCGTGCCCCAGGCCAGCGTGGTGGCGGCGATCACGGCTAGAGCCGTGTGGAGGGTGGTTCTGCGTTGCATGGTGTGCTCCTTGTGAGCTAACGGGAATTCATGGATTTATCGAGGGATGCGAGCAATAGCACCGACATCCTTCGAAACTGGCGCGGCCCAGGCCAGCGGCCGCCGCGCAAGGGCCGCCCCGCCGCGCTGGCGACGTCCCCCTTCCCGCGCGCAGCGCGAGAGAAAGGGGGAAGCGGCGCAGCCGCTCAGGGGCTTACCTCTTGCTTGTCTTTCGGATTTCCTTTTCGTCCTGCCATTCGATCGTGCCTTCCTGCACATCAAACAGCTTGAGCGTGAACTTGTAGTACACGTCCTTGGTCGTGTTGTTCTGCTTGACGATGCTGGTCAGCTCGCCTTCCATGCTGTATTTGGCGGCGGTCATCTGGCCGACCTTGGCGGTGGTGCCCTGCTTGTACAGGCCGCTTTGGTTCTGGCGCTGCAGCTCGTCCACACCGGCCTGCATTTCGTTGATGGAACGCACAAAACGCACCTTGCCCGACTTGACCAGCGAGGTCTGGATCGAGTTCATCACATTGGTGGTGTCGATGTATTCGCTGGTCTTGTTCTTCACGGTGGAGATGGTCACCGTGGGACGGCCCTGGAAAATGCCGGTTTCGAGCAAACCGCCAGTCATCTTCTCGGCAATCATCTGCAGGTCGGTGGAGCCGAACTCGTTGGTCACCAGCTCCACGGCCTTGGCGTCGCCGTAGTTGACCTGGCGGTCAAAACGCACGGTGGGGGAGGACAGGTTCTGGCAGGCCGACAGGGCCAGGGTGCTGGCCGCAAAGGCCAGGATGAGCGCGCTGCGCTGGATGGGATTTGGGGTCATGGTTTGGTATTCCTTAGTAAGACATAGCGGTTCACGCTGTAGCTAACGCTTGAAACTGGCGAGGCGCAGGCGCGGGCAGCCGGGCAAGGGCCGCCCCGCCGCCCTGGCTGCGTCCCCCTCCCACGCGAAGCGTGAGAGAGGGGGAAGGCGCGCAGCGACTCAGGGGGTGCTTCATCTCAGCGCGGCTCCACATTCATTTCGAGGCGCAGATCGACAGCCGCAGACGTGGGCGCCACGCTCTTGACGGTCTGCTGGCCCAGGCCCAGCACGCTCATCTGCTTCCACGATTCGCCGTCGCCCACCTGGTTGCCCACGTTGTCCAGCCACTTGAAGCGGTAGAACACGGTGCGGTCGGTGCGGCCCATGTTGGCCATGTCGGCCTGCACCACCAGGATGTCGTTCTTGCGCACGATGCGCATCTCGCGCACGGCGATGCTGTTGGCTTCGCCACGCAGCGCCACCTTGGCTGCCACGGCCAGTGGCGTGGCCGGGTCGTGCAGCTGGGCGCGGGCGGTGGTGGCCAGGGTCATCGCGAGGACCGCGCACGCAACGGCGGGTGCGGCGGCAGCGAGGGCAAAACGGGTTCTCATGCCAGAGGCTCCTTGAAAAAATGGATCAGATGCAGTGTCAGTTCTTGGCGGCGGGCGTGGCCGCGGTGGGCTTGACCGCCGATTTGGGCACCGAGCGCGTGCGGCTGGTAGTGGTCGTAGTCGTCGTCGTACGAACGGTGGTGGCCGAATCAGCGGCGGCGGGCTGCGGTGCAGCCGCCACGGTGGGCAGCTGGCCCAGCGTGGCCACGTCGCCCATCAGCACGCTGTTGTCATACATGCGCAGGGGCACCAGGGCGTACTGGCCGTCGATCTTGACGGGCAGGGGCAACTGGCGGCCATTCACGCTCACGGTGTGCTCGCCGGGTGGCAGGTAGCCACGGGCCACGTACACGCGGCCGGGCAGCATGCGCCACATGCGGTCGTCGGCCTGCTCGGTGGCCACCGAGGCGGCCGCGCCGATGATGCCGCCAATCAGGCCGCCACGCTTTTGCAGCTCGTTCTGCAGCACGCCCTTGGCCACGGCGCGGGTGAAGCCGCGCAGCACCATGCCCGGCATTTCGTCCTTCAGCGCGCGGCGGGCCATCACGTTCACATCCACCACTTTTTCCAGCTTGAGGTCGGTGCCTGCGGCAGAGAGGGTGGTCAGCAGCGCATCGGTGGACGGCTCGATCACGGGGTAAGAAATGCTGGCCGTGACCAAACCGCGCCCAGTGGGCACGGGAATGGTGAAAGCCTTGGGCTTGCGGGCGGGGGCGTCACCGGCCTCGACGATGAAGAGCACGTCGGTCATGCGCTGGCGGCGCTTCCAGGTAAAGCCGGTGCGGTTGTCCAGGCCGCGCAGGCCTTCTTCCAGCACAGGGGTGTCGGGCTTGAGCTCGATGGCCTTGCGGTAGCCGGGCGCGGCCAGGCCGGGCTCGTTGAGCATTTCGTACAGGAACCCGGCCAGGTAGTGGCTCAGGGCGTTGGAATAGCCGTTCTTGAGGGCCAGCACCTCGGGGTCGTTGAGCGTTTCAACCGGGTAGCCGTTGAGCTCCTTGCCGCCCGATGTGGCGCCCTTGGACTTGGCTTCTTCTTCTGCGGCCAGGGTTTCCTTGGCACGGAACTCGGCAATGATGGCTTCGCGCTCGTGGGTGCGCTTGATGTCCACGCGAGCACTGTCAAAGTCACCCACAGCCAGGCGGTTGAGCGCCAGGCGCGTGGTCAGCCACACCTTTTCGTAGTCCTGGCCTTCGTAGACCTTCATGCGTTCGCTGATCAGCGCAGCGCCCACGGTGCCCATCAGCTTGCTGGGGTTGGTCTTGGCAGTTTCTTCCCATTCCTTGACCTTGTTGTCGGCCAGCAAGAAGGCGTTGGTGCTGTCGGGGTAGCGGCGGTCCATGCGCAGCAGCTCGCCGCGTTCCATGTTGTAGAGCAGCGCGGTTTTTTCTTCCTCAGTCTTGGCCGTGCTTTCCAGGTTGGCCAGCGCGGCAGGAATGCCGCCGCTGCGCCCGGCCGACTGCATGTCGGTGGCCAGCTTGTCGTGGCTCTGCATGGTGGCGCAACCCGTGAGGGCAGCACTCAGGGCCAGTACCCACAGGAGGCGCGGGCGGAAACGGGATGGGTGGGCGGTCATGAATGCTCCTTGCAGATCGATCAGTGGTGCACCAGAAAACCCCGGCCAGGCCCACATGCAAGACGTCACCGCGCCGCAGGCACACCGGTCAAGGGAGTGCACCGCAGAGGCGGATACAGACTGCGCAATGGGAGGGCAGGACAGGGAGAGCGCTGGCGGCTTGTGCGCCCCCTCCCGGTGCGTTCACGTGCTGCTGGCAGCCCCCGCTGGCTGTGAGTTTCTTGGTAGTTTTGTATGGGGTTGTAGCCAGGGACGCAATGTAGCAAAAGCTTGTATCTTTTCTGTAACCGTGGCGAACCGCTCAAATCACAGTGCAAACACGCCATTTCATGCCTCGATCGGGTTCAGTGGCATGCGGTACAGCCACACCACGCGGCCACCGGGCGCACGCAGCTGCGCACAGGGCAGGACGCCGGGCACCGCGAACTCCAGGCTCACCAGCCATGCGCCGGGCGCCAGCTCGGCCTGGGCCTTGGCGGCGGCGCGGGCCATGCTCTCGGGCCGCTGGAACAGGTAGACCATGCGGTAGGAACTCCAGTCCTCGGCCCACATGTCGGCACGCCGCACACGCGCCCAGGGGCACCGCAGGGCGCACAGCAGGCGCAGGGGCCAGCTCCATTCAATGCCCTCCAGCTGTGCGGCCGGGTAGGCGTGGCGCAGCGCCTTGAGGCCATCGCCCACGCCACTGCCAGCATCCAGCACCCGGGCACCGAGGGGCAGTGGGGCTTGCGAGGCCAGGGACTTGAGCGCATGGTGGGGCGTGGGAAACAGCGGCGCATCGCGCCAGGCGTTCAGGGGGTAGACCAACAGCAGCAACGCCAGGGGTACCAGCCACGCCCAGGTGGGCAGGCTGGCCGCACCCAGCAGCGCCAGCGACAGGGGAAACCCCGCTGCGATCAACCCACGCCGCCACCAGGTGCCCCCCAGCACACTGGCCGCCGTGCCCAGCAAACAGGCCAGCACCAGAGCGCCGACGGGGGGCACGGCCACGCGCTGCAGGGCTACAAAGACCAGCCAGGCGCAGGCCCACGCAACCAACGCGGGAAGGGGCCAGGGCATGCGCAGCGTCATGGTCAAAATTTATGCAAAACAGGCCTCAGGCACGTGGATGCCTACGGGCCAGGGCACCGTGTACGGAATCTGAGAGCGCGCGCGTGGGCTGCAGGGGCTGCAAATACTGCAGGTGCGTCATAGGCGCCTCAGGCTGGTTGGTCGTCATGGGGTGCTCCTTGCGGGCAAGAGCCCGCCGCGTCGCCTCGCATTGCTAGCTGGCTGGTCGATCGCGGTACTCGCCAGCGCGTCCAACTGCCGTTTCCAGGTTGAACGCAGCGCAGTGTAGGCCCCTCTCCGAGGCATTTTGCCTGTGCAAGTTACGTATGGAAACTGTTTGTGTGCGCTATTTCACGCGCCAGGCCAGCGGCCTGGAATGCGGACAGTGCGCGAAGGGCCGGCGAACCCATGGGTGCCCCTGGGGCTGATGGCGGCTGCACCGAGGCACCCAAGGCGACCCAGGGGGCGGAGTCCTGCTCAGCCGCGCAGGCGGTCGATCAGGCCGTTCAGGGCTTCCAGCGATCCAAACTGGATCGCCAGCTCGCCCATGTCTTCCACCCGGCCGTGGCGCTTGACGCGCTTTTTCACGCGCACCTCGACCTCGGCCATGAGCAGGTCCGAGAGTTCTTCTTCTACGCGCTTGAGGTCGCGCGACTTTTCTTTCTGGGGCTTTTGCGGCACCAGACTGAATTCGGCGCCGATCTTCTTGACCAGGGCCTCGGCCTCGCGCACCGAGAGCTTTTTGGCTGCGATCTGGTTTCCCGCCGTGATCTGCGCGGCGCGGTCCAGCGACAGCAGCGCACGCGCATGGCCCATGTCGATGTCGCCCGCCATGAGCATGGTCTGCACGGGCTCGGCCAGGTTCAACAAGCGCAGCAGGTTGCTGGCGGCGCTGCGCGAACGGCCCACAGCCTGCGCGGCCAGCTCGTGCGTGAGGCCAAACTCCTTGACCAGGCGCTGCAGGCCGTGGGCTTCTTCCAGCGGGTTGAGGTCTTCGCGCTGGATGTTTTCGATGAGCGCCATGGCGGCCGCCGACTCGTCGGGCACGTCGCGCACCAGCACCGGCACCTCGGCCAGGCCCGCCAGGCGCGAGGCCCGAAAGCGCCGCTCGCCCGCAATGATTTCGTACTTGCCCGCGTTGTCCCCGCTCGCAAGGCGCCGCACCAGGATCGGTTGCATGATGCCCTGGGCCTTGATGGACTCGGCCAGCTCGTACAGCGCGCCCTCGTCCATGCGCGTGCGGGGCTGGTAGACGCCGGGCACCAGCTCGGAGAGCGGCAGGCTGCTGGGCAGCCCGGCTTCGGCCGCCTGGGCCTGTTCCACTTTTTCTTCGACCTTGGGGCCCAGCAGGGCCTCCAGGCCTCGGCCAAGGCCCTTGGGTTTTTTGGTGACCATTGCAAAAACTTTCTCAAACGATATTCAGGTGCGGCGCTGGCGACGACGGCGCCCCCGCCACAGGCGCAGCCACAGGCCTGCCGACAGCGTGATCAATAGCAACGCCAGCAAAAGCTGGCCCACAAATGCCATCACCACGGCGCCGCTGGGCATGACCCAGGCCAGCAGCGCAGGCAATGCCTCCACAAAACCCCACAGGTGGGCCGCAGAGGCCGTGTGCCGTGAGTTGGCCGTTGATGGGGTCGTTGATGGGGCCGCCGTGCCAGCAAGGTCGTCTGCGGAGGGGCGCTTGCGCCACAGGGTCCAGCGTCTCATACGGAATCGGCCAGCTGCATCAGCCAGCCCCGCCCCTCTTCCCAGTCGCCCAGGCCAGATTCGGCATTGATATGCCCATGCGCGCCGTAGTCCACAAACCGTGCGCCCCAGGCCTGCGCCAACCCCTCAGCGCGCTCGAAGCTGCAATACGGATCATTGCGGCTGCCCACCAGCACGGACGGGAACGGCAGCGGCTGCCGCGCAATGGGCGCCCAGCCGTGAATCTGTGCAGCCAGGTCGGGCCGCTCCACATCGCCCGGCGCCACCAGCAGCGCGCCACGCACCTTGGCCGCATGGCGGGTGTGCGCCGCCCACCAGGCCGTGAGGATGCAGCCCAGGCTGTGCGCCACCAGCACCACCGGGCCATCGGCATCGGCCACGGTTTCTTCCAGGCGCGCGGACCAGTCGCCGCGCAGCGGGCGCATCCAGTCGTGCTGCTCCACGCGCTGGTCGCCGTGGCGGGCCTCCCAGCGGCTTTGCCAGTGGTCGGGGCCGGAGTTCTGCCAGCCGGGCAGCAGCAGGATGTTGGAGGCCTTCATTGCTATTAATTTGATAGCTGCTAGCGCTTGTCTATCAAGCGCCAGGTGCCATTTTTGCCATGGAAGACGCGGCGGGGGGCATGTTTTTCACACGGTCCACCATCTCTTGCGCAAACTCCACAAAAGCCTGGCTGCCCTTGGCCAGCGGGTCAAACACCACGCCCGGCAACCCGTAGCTGGGCGCCTCGGCCAGGCGCACGTTGCGCGGGATCACGCTGTTGAACACCTTGTCGCCAAAGTGGCCCTTGAGCTGGTCGCTCACCTGCTGCTGCAGCGTGATGCGCGGGTCGAACATCACGCGCAGCAGGCCGATGATCTGCAGGTCCGTATTGAGGTTGGCGTGCACCTGCTTGATGGTGTTGACCAAATCCGTGAGCCCTTCGAGCGCAAAATATTCGCACTGCATGGGCACGATCACGCCGTGGGCGCTGCACAGGCCGTTGAGGGTGAGCATGGAGAGCGACGGTGGGCAGTCGATGAGCACGAAGTCGAAGTCACCATCGGCCTCGGCCAGGGCGGCCTTCAGGCGCTTTTCGCGGTGTTCCAGCGCCACCAGCTCCACCTCGGCGCCCGCCAGTTCTCGGTTGGCGCCCAGCACCCAGTAGCCACATTTTTCCGACAGCACGGCCGCCTCTTTGACCGAGGCAGATTCGAGCAGCACGTCGTACACCGTGAGGTCGAGGCTGCGCTTGTCCACGCCCGAGCCCATGGTGGCGTTGCCCTGCGGGTCCAGGTCCACCATCAGCACACGCTGGCCGATCTTGGCCAAGCCGGCGGCGAGGTTGACGGTGGTGGTGGTCTTGCCAACGCCACCCTTCTGGTTGGCAACGCAAAAGATTTTGGCCATGTGGGTGCTGCAGTTCGTGTTGTAGTTGTCGTTGTTTTATTTGGAGATGGCGAGCTTGATGCCAAAGCCAATCAGGAAGACGCCCGCCACTTTTTCCAGCATGCGGCCGATGCGCGGGTTGGCGCGCATGCGCTCGGCCAGGTGGTGGGTGAGCAGCACGGCGATCAAGCCATAGAGAAATGTCAGCATCGCCACCGTGGCCGCCATCACGCCAAAGGTCAGCATACCCTGGTGCCGGGCCGGGTCCACAAACAGCGGGAAGAACGCCATGTAAAACACGATGGCCTTGGGGTTGAGCAAGGTGATGAGCCCGGCCTGCTTGAAGTAGTGGCGCGGCTCGATGTTCAAGATGGGCTGGGCGCCCGGCTTGGCCGTGAGCATCTTGAAACCCAGCCACGCCAGGTAGGCCGCGCCCAGCCACTGCACGGCATTGAAGGCGGCCGGGTAGGTGGCCAGCAGCGTGGCCACACCCGCCACCGCGGCCCACATCAGCACCTGGTCGCCCGCAATCACGCCCAGGGTGGCGGCCAAACCGCCGCGTATGCCGCCCTTGGTGGTGGAGGTGATGAGCGCCAGATTGCCGGGGCCAGGGATGGCCAGGAACAACACGATGGCGGCGACAAAGGCGCCGTAGTCTGCGATGCCGAACATGGTTTCTCCCGGTGTGCTGGATGGGTGCACAGAATCGATGCACCCGAAGTGAGGAGTCGAGTTTACGCGAGCCCTCCGCCCCGCTCGTTGAAAAGTCGGTGCCCGAAGGTCAGGCGGGCTTCATCCAGATGATGCAACGCTCTGCATCCAGCCCCGGCACAGCAAGCTGTTCCACGTGAAACACCGCCACATCCGCAGGCAGCGCGGCGATTTCATCCTCGGGGTGTTTGCCCTTCATGGCCAGCCACACGCCATGGGGCGAGGCCAGTGCGCTGCGCGACCAGGTCACAAAGTCTGGCAACGAGGCAAACGCGCGGCAGCTGATGAGGTCGAACGGCGTGGTCAGCGTCTCGACACGCGCATGCACACCATGCAGATTGCGCAGCTTGAGCGCCACCGCCGCCTGCTGAATGAACGCCGCCTTCTTGCCCACGGTGTCCACGCAGCTCACATCCACATCCGGGCAGCAGATGGCAAACACCACACCGGGCAGGCCGCCGCCAGAACCCACATCGAGCAGCTTCACAGCCGCCACCCCACCCTGCTGCAGGCCCGCCACATGCCGACGCAGCGGCGCCACGGCGGCCAGGCTGTCGAGCAGGTGGTGCGTCATCATCTCCTGCGGGTCGCGCACAGCCGTCAGGTTGTAGACCTTGTTCCACTTCTGCAGCAGCGCCAGAAAATCCATCAACAGCCCGACCTGCGCATCGCTCAGGCCCAGCGCCAGGGCATCAGCCCCGGCTTGCAGTTGCTGGCGCAGGCTGTCGTTGTTGCTGTTCACCGCCATCGTCATGCTGCCACTTCGCCTTCTACCTTGGTGGGCGTTGCTGGTGCCACGGCGAACTCCTTGAACCCGCCCTTTTTCAAATGCACCATCAGCAGCGAGATCGACGCGGGCGTGATGCCCGTAATGCGCGAGGCATGGCCCAGGGTCTCGGGCCGGTGGCGGCTGAGCACCTGGCGCGCCTCAATGCTCAGGGCCGTGACTTGCATGTAGTCCAGGTCCGGCGGCAGGCGCAGCTTTTCAAAGTGTGCGGCACGCTCCACTTCGTCCTTCTGGCGGTTGATGTAGCCCGCGTACTTGGCGGCAATCTCCACCTGCTCCACCACCGGCTCGCTCAGGTCACCCAGGGTTTCACGTGAAACATCGGTGGATGCGTATTTGCCGCCATCCATCGACACCAGGTTGGCGTAGCTCACATCGGGGCGGCGCAGCAGTTCGAACAGGTTGTATTCGTGCTCAATGCTCTTGCCCAGCACGCGCTCGGATTCGGCGGCTGGCAGGTTGCGCGGGTTCACCCAGGTGGCTTTGAGGCGTTCTGTTTCACGTGAAACCGCATCGCGCTTGCGGCTGAAAGCATCCCAGCGCGCATCATCCACCAGGCCCATCTGGCGCCCCACTTCCGTCAGGCGCATGTCCGCGTTGTCTTCGCGCAGTTGCAGGCGGAACTCAGCCCGACTGGTGAACATGCGGTAGGGCTCGGTCACGCCCTTGGTGATGAGGTCGTCCACCAGCACGCCCAGGTACGCCTCGTCGCGGCCGGGCAGCCAGGGAGCATCGCCACGGCATTGCAGCGCGGCGTTGATGCCCGCAAACAGGCCCTGCGCTGCCGCCTCTTCGTAGCCGGTGGTGCCATTGATCTGGCCCGCAAAGAACAGGCCTTGAATCTGCCGCGTCTCAAAGCTGCTCTTGAGCGAGCGCGGGTCAAAGTAGTCGTACTCAATGGCGTAGCCGGGGCGCAGGATGTGCGCGTTCTCCAGCCCCGGCATGCTGCGCACCAGGTCGTACTGAATGTCGAACGGCAGGCTGGTGCTGATGCCGTTGGGGTAATACTCGTGGGTGGTCAGGCCCTCGGGCTCCAGAAAGATCTGGTGGCTGTCCTTGTCCGCAAAGCGGTTGATCTTGTCCTCCACACTCGGGCAGTAGCGCGGGCCCACGCCCTCGATCTTGCCGGTGAACATGGGGCTGCGGTCAAAGCCGCTGCGGATGATCTCGTGCGTGCGCTCGTTGGTGTGGGTGATCCAGCATGGCACTTGTTTCGGGTGCATGGCCGCATTGCCCATGAAGCTGAACACGGGCACCGTGCCCTCGTTCACGCCGCCCGGCATGCCGTCGCCGGGTTGCTCGGTGCACTTCGAGAAGTCGATGCTGCGCCCGTCGATGCGCGGTGGCGTGCCGGTCTTGAGGCGGCCCTGGGGCAGTTTCAGCTCCTTGAGGCGCGCACTCAGCGACACGGCGGGCGGGTCCCCTGCCCGGCCAGCGGCGTAGTTGTTCAGGCCCACGTGGATCTTGCCATCGAGGAAGGTGCCCGCCGTCAGCACCACGGTGCGGCTGCGAAAACGGATACCCACCTGCGTCACGGCACCCACCACCCGGTCGCCCTCCACCATCAGGTCGTCCACCGCCTGCTGGAACAGCCACAGATTGGGCTGGTTCTCCAGCATCCGGCGGATGGCCGCCTTGTACAAAATGCGGTCGGCCTGCGCGCGCGTGGCGCGCACGGCCGGGCCCTTGCTGCTGTTGAGGATGCGGAACTGGATGCCGCCCTCGTCCGTGGCCAGCGCCATCGCCCCGCCCAGCGCATCCACCTCTTTCACCAGGTGGCCCTTGCCGATGCCGCCAATGCTGGGGTTGCAGCTCATCTGCCCCAGTGTCTCGATGTTGTGGGTCAGCAGCAGCGTTTTACTGCCCATGCGCGCAGCGGCCAGCGCGGCTTCGGTGCCTGCATGGCCACCGCCGACAACGATCACATCAAATTCCTGGGGGTACAACATGGGGAACACTCCGGGGCCTGGCGGGCCCGATAATCAAAACATCCGGTGCACCAGGGCGCCCTGTCAAAGGCGCCGCACACCGGCCCTGCTGGTGGCGGGCGCACCCGGCGCCCCAGCAGGCAACCCGCGATTTTCCCACTTTGCGCAGACCGTGTCTGTTTCTACGCCCCTCACCCTCTTCCTGACCCAGGTGCTCGGCCCGCCACCGACAGCCGTACAGACCTGGTGGACCAGCGCCCAGTGCCTGCAGCGGCAACGCGGCCAGCCCCTGATCCGCGCGGGCGAGCACTGGCGGCACCTGTGGTGGGTAGAGCGCGGCGCCCTGCGGCTGTACTACCTGGACCGCGACGGCGCAGAGTCCAACAAGAACTTCTTTCTGGACGGTGCCCTGTGCTGGCCCATCACCCCGACACTGCGCCAGCAGCCGGTGATGTTTCACGTGGAACCGATGGAAGACAGCGTGGTGTGGGCGCTGCCCTTGCCTGCCGACGCGAACGCGCCGCTGCCCAGCGCGGGCTGGGCACCGTGGGCCACCCTGGAGCACCGGGTGCTCTGCGCCCTGCTCGACGGCAAGATGCAGCGCGAGCGGGAGTTCCTGCAGCTCAGCGCCCGCAAGCGCTACACCCGTTTGCTGGAGCAGCACCCGCAGTGGGCCGAACGCATCGCACTCAAGCATCTGGCGTCCTATCTGGGCGTGACCGATGTGTCGCTCTCCCGCCTGCGCAGCGAGATGGGGCTTATCAAAGGATAAGGCGCGGGGCGGGTGCCACCGGCACAGTGTGGGCACCTCGTTACCAAGGTCCTGGACATGACCACCACTGCTCCCCTGCACCACTCGCCAGTACTGCTTTCCCTCCTGCCCCACGCCCTCGCCGTTGTGTGGCTCGGCCTCATGGCCGGGTTCTTCGGCACCTACAGCGCCAACGTCAACCTGGCCATGCTGCAAATGGATGGCACCACCTACGCCACCGTGCAATCGGCCTTTAATCGCAACGTGCGGCATGCCCTGTTCTTTGCGATGTTCTTTGGCCCACCCGCGTGGTGCGCTCTGACCCTGGCCACGGCATGGCGGGACCACCGCACACTGTGGTGGCGCCTGCTGGCCCTGGTCGGTGTGGCCTACCTGCTGGGCATCATTGCCTTCACCCACCAGGTCAACCTGCCCCTGAACTACACCACCGAAGCCTGGAACCCCCAGGCCCTGCCCGCCGACTGGGCCCAGGTGCGCGACCGGTGGAATGCCGCCAACCTGTGGCGCGCGTGGCTCAGCCTGGGCTGCTTTGTGGTGGCGCTGGGCACGTTGGTGGTGCGCCTTGGCGCCAGGCGCACCG
>CAXIRU010000016.1:0-30068 GCA_964031875.1 Acidovorax facilis | reverse complement strand
TGTGCCCTGCACACGAAACCGCTCCTGGGCACCGCCAGGGCTCTTGATCACAAAACCGCCGCCGCTGGGCGGGGTGAAGCTGAGATCGGCTGCCAGGGCTAGCGGCGTGTGCAGCGCATAGACAGCGCTCAGGGCGCAGATCAGACGTAGAGGATGACAAGATGACTTCATGGATGAAAACTCCTGGTTCCGACGGTTTCAGAAGCGTCGATTGCCCGTTGCGCCTGGGGCACGGCGTTGGTGCCACAAGGCTGCCAAGCCCATCAACAATGCCATTAGCATGAGGCCGTATTCGCTCAAAGTTGGAATGTTGGTGGCTGCTGCTGCGCCGCCGATTTGCACGCCGCCATTGACAGTGGCGTTGTCGCGGATAACCGTTGCGCCGGGGCCCAGGTTGATGACGGCAGTGCCGCCACCCGAGGAGACCAGCTGGATGTTTTGCCCTGGCGTTCCTTGCAGCGTCAGGGTGCCCAGCACGGTGATGTTGACGCCAGCGGGGATGACAAAGGTGCGGCCGCTGGTGCTGGACAAGGTCAGGTTCTGGAATACGAAATTGCCACTGATCTGGCTGGTGTTGCCGGGATCGCAGCCGTCGCGCAGCACCACCGTGTTGTTGCCGGTATCGATGGGCCCTGTGGCGGAGAGATTGCCACCCACCGAGATGATCCCGTTGCTACCGGAGACGATGGCACTGGAGCCGAAGGTAACGTCGCTGTCTACACTCAGCGTGCCGCCGATGTTGAGAGTTCCTTGCATATCCACGGTGCTACAACTCAAATCAACGATGGAGCCACTTGGAGCGTCCAGCGAGGCGCCGGGTGGAATGACAATTTGCGCTGCCGCAGGGGCGCACAAACACAAGGCCATGGCACAACCGGCCAGAAGGCGTGAGATCTTTCGTTGCATTGGATTTTCCCTCGTTGATCAGGCAAATGCTGCACCACAGTGAGGCGCGTTTCGGGCGGATGCCTGCGGCCTGCTTGCTGGTTACAGCGCGATGATTTTTGTAGCGTGTCCACAATCTTCGTGAAAGAGTTTGCAATTTGCAAACAAAATTTGGTTGCTGTGACGAGTTTGCACCAATTTGTTGCATGGCCTGCTGGGCCGTTGTGGGGCTGTGTTCCGCTGGCTACCAGTCTTCTTTCACAGCCATTACCGCATCTGGCCCGGCCGCAGCCCGCCCCGCCAGCCACGCCGTGACGGTTCCCGATGCGACTACGGCCACGCACAAGCCCAGCAGCCGCCCGGCAGGTAGGCTGAGGTCCATGGTCCAGTGAAAGCTTTGCGGGTTGACCACGTACACCAGCACCACCGATACCGCCAGGCCCAGCAGCAGGCCGGCAGCGGCGCCCACGCCCGTCCAGGCGGCGCCTTCGCCCGCCACCACCGCCAGGATCTGGCGCCGCGTGAGGCCCAGGTGGGCGAGCAGGCCGAATTCCTTGCGGCGCGCCAGGATCTGTGCGCTAAAGCTGGCGGCCACGCCAAACAGGCCGATGCCGATGGCCACGGCCTGCAGCCAGTAGGTCACGGCGAAGCTGCGGTCAAAGATGCGCAGCGAGCGTTCGCGGATCGCGCCTGCGGAGACAAATTCGACCAGCGCCTCGTCCGCAACACTGGCGCCGCCGCCGGTCTGCGGCCCACGGCCTGCTTGCGAGGCCGCCAGTGCGCGAATGGCGTCCTGCAATGCCGAGATGTCTGCGCCGTCGGCTGGCCACAGTGCGAGGTCGCTGGTGCGGGCATCGCCCGTCAGGCGCAGCCACACGGCGCGGTCCATCGCGACCGTGCCCGACTGCCGCGCATAGTCGCGCCATACACCTGCTATATAAAAGATAGCTGGTTGCGCTTTCCTATCAAGCGCTAGGGGGCTCAAAGCATCAGAAAGTGCAGGCCACTCCATGCCGGGGCGCAGTCCATACAAGTCCACCACCGCCTCGCTGATGTACACCCCGGTGCGTCCGGTGGGCACGGGCAGGGGCTCACCCACCAGGGGCAGGTTGCGGGCGGGCTCGGTGCCCAGCGGGCGGCTGATGACCATGAGCGCGGGGCGCGTGGCATCCAGCTGCAGCGGGCTGGCTCGCAGGGGCTCCATGCGGTCCAGCCCCGGCAACTGCGCCACAGCCTCGGCAAAGCCCGCCGGTAGCAGTGCGGCCTCGCTGCCGGGTGCACCCAGGGCCGAGCGCACGTACAGGGGCGAGGGCAGCACGGCATCCAGCCACTGGGTGACCGAGCCGCGAAAGCTCGACACCATCACGGTCAGCGCTACCGCCAGGCTCAGGCTGGCCACCACACCGCCCACTGCGATGGCAGCCGTGCCACGCATGCGCCGCGCCCGTTCCAGTGCCAGCAACGCCAGGGCATGGCGTGCGGCCAGTGGCTGCAGGTGGTGCAACAGCCAGGCCATGGCCCAGGGAAGTGCGGCAATGCCGCCCACCAGCAGCAGGCCAATAGCCAGGTACGCGGCCAGTGGTATGCCAAAAATGGGTGGAGCGCTTGTCAGCAGAGCGCCAGCAGCTATAAAAATGATACCGACCCAGCCTGGGCCGGATCGGCTGGAGACGGTGCCCAGGCCCTTCAATGTTTGTGCAGGCGGCAGCGTCTGCGCGGCACGGGCGGGCCACCATCCGCCCACCAGGGCCGCCAGCACACCCAGTGCACCATAGGCCAGGGCCGCTGGCGCGCTCCACTGCAAGACGGGCTGCACCCCGGCAAAGTAGCCCCCACCCAGGTCGCCCCCCAGCAGCCGCAGCGCGGTGGCGGCCAGAGCTGTGCCCAGGGCGATGCCCGCCACGCTGCCCACCAGGCCCAGCACGGCGGATTCGGCCAGTACCAGTGCCAGGCGCTGGCGCGGCGTGGTGCCCAACACCGCCAGCAGCGCAAACTGCGGTGCACGCTGCGCCACGCTGAGCGCGAGCACCGAAAACACCAGGAATGCCCCTGTGAACAGCGCCACCAGCGCCAGCACCGTGAGGTTGACGCGGTAGGCGCGCGACAAATTGCTGATGCGCTGCGCCGTATCGCCCGGCTGCGCAAACACCACCTGCGACGGCCAGCCGGGCAGGGTGCGCATGGCTTGCTCCCACGCGCTGCGGTCGGTGCCGGGCTGCAGCTGCAGGTCGATGCGGCTGAGCTGGCCCGCGCGGCCAAACAGGTCTTGGGCGGCGCCGATGTCCATCACCGCCAGCGGCGCTCCCCCGGCGGCCACCGTGCCCGCCACCTGCACCGGCCATTGCTGCAGGCCGGCCTGCAGCAGCAGTTGCGGCGCGAGTTCTGTGGCGGAGGGGGGCGCGGCGGGCAGGCCCAGAGCCTGCAGCGCCGCAGCGTTGAGGAACACCGTGGCCGGGGCAAAAAGGGCCAGTCGGTCGGCACCCGCCCAGGGCCGCGGCATGAGCGCGGGGGCCACGGCAGGCAGCAGCAGTGCGTCTGCACCCAGCACGCGCAGCGGCGTGCCGGCTGCTGCGGGAGATGCGGGAGACCCGGGAGATGCCGTGCCCGGCTGCGGCTGCAGCGGCCGCGCCACAGCGGACAGTTCCAGCAGCGGGCTGGCGCGCGCCACCTGGGGGTGCGTGGCAAGCTGTCCGTACAGCGCCTCGGGCAGGGTGCCCTGCATGGCGCGCAGCTCCAGATCAGGCTGCCCGTTCACGGCGCGCACGGCCTGCGAAAACTCGTCCAGCGCCGACGCATTGATCACATGCACTGCAAACGCCAGCGCCACCCCCAGCATCACCGCCACCACTGCGGCAGCACTGCGCCAGGGGTGGTGGCGAAGGTCTTGCCATGAGAAGGTGCGGAGCAGGGCGAGCATGGCTTGCATTGTGGCCGCTTGAGTGAGGGGCTCCGGTGTTTGAATCGCCTTCATGTTGCACCTCAGCCCGTTGTAGCCCCGATGCCGCAGGCCTGGCCCATGAAGTCGCTGTCTTTGCGTTGGAACCAACCGTTCGGGCTGAACCTGGCTCGCTCGACGGATCGGCAGGCTCGCAGTGTTCACAAGGTCAGCACAAAGGGTGACGCTGAAAACTTGGGTTTTAGATGTTTCCAAAGGTCAAAAACAACACTTCACGAGGCGTTTGTCGATTGAGTGGTACACCAATCAAAAATTTGTTGGACCAGTGTTAGTATTGGTTGGACCAATTTGTGCGCATCCACTTTACTGGTGGAGGTGGATTTGTGGGGCGGTTGTTCGGGTGCGGGGGTGATAAGCGCGCACCGGCGAAGGTGTGCAGTTGCTGACGGCTAAAGGTACTGCGCCGTTTGGCGCCCTTGTTTTTGAGTGCGGGTTGAGGCCAGGTCGGCGTTGACGTTTTGCCCAAAGGGCGAGAGAGGTCGTCATGCCATAGGACTTGAGGCTGCTCTGCGTCCGTGCGCGGCGGGGATCGTCGCAGGCGCCTCGCACGAGCAAGAGGGTGGCAACTTGCGAGGGATCGGGGACTGACACTTTGGGCGACTCACACCCCGGCGTCTTCGGCTTTGCCTGGGGACGGTATTCGGCGCTGATGGGATTCGCGAAAGCCTGGAAGGCGGCCTGGGGTGGTCCCCAGGGTGAGTGCAATCCGCGCAATGGTTAGAAGACTTACCGATGGAGAGTGGAGATGGTGGCTTTGAAGAAAATTGGAAGTACATGCGCCCTGGCTGGGTTCGCGCTAACGCACAGGCTTGCAAACGCGCAGGTCACTGTGAGTTACGCTCCCACCAGCAGCACCGCGGTGCCTACAGTGACAGAGTGGGGGATGATCGTTCTGTCGCTCATGTTGGCCCTGGTGGCTGTCGTTGCAATGAAGAAAGGGGGCAGCGGCAGGTCAGTCTTGGGTCTTGCATTGGCAGTGCTGGTGTCGCTGGGTGCAGGCAGCTACGCTGTGAAGGATGCACTTGCAGCTGCTACTTCGGCTCTATTCATGACCAATCCGGATGGAGGTGTGGTCACGGCATCGGCGGGCACAGTGTCAGTACCTGTCGAAAACCAGACTCTAGTGGCTCTGCGGATTGAGTCCATTACCCCAGTTTCTGCCGTGGACAGTAATTCGTCAGGGTGTATTCCTGGAAGCACTGTGGTGATGCCGGGTTCTTCTTGCACCATCCTTGCCAGTGATGGTGGTGGCAACTCGGGGTCTGATACAACGGCGCCGACATTGCCAAATGACCTGTCTGCGACGAGTGTTACGACCACGTCTATTCAGCTCCGCTGGAGTGCAGCGACCGACAACGTTGGAGTGACGTCTTATGTGCTCAAGCGCGGTAACACCGTGATCGCAACGCTCACGCCGGGCACGCTGAGCTATTCTGACACTGGGCTTACGCAGAACACCCTTTATAACTACTCGCTGCAGGCGGAAGATGCCGCTGGCAATAAGTCGAGTGAAGTGTCATTTACGGTGCGGACGCTTCTCAACTCGGGGCCTGATACAACGGCACCGACATTGCCTAATGACCTGTCTGCGACGAGTGTTACGACCACATCCATTCAGCTCCGCTGGAGTGCAGCGACCGACAACGTTGGAGTGACGTCTTATGTGCTCAAACGCGGTAACACCGTGATCGCAACGCTCACGCCGGGCACGTTGAGCTATTCCGACACGGGGCTTGCGCCGAACACCGTTTATAGCTACTCGCTGCAGGCGGAAGATGCTGCTGGCAATAAGTCGATTGAAGTGTTGCTCACGGTGCGGACGCTTTCCGATGGCGACACGGTGCTGCCTGCCCCGCTGCCGCTGGACGAGCAGCCCTTTGGCGAATTGGACCTCGTGGACGAAATCGACACGGCGACAACGGTCCCCGCGCAGCAGATTCCCGCCAATGTAAGTAGTGTGAGCACGGTGATGGCGAAGTCTGCGCGGGTGATGAGCCCGGGCGAAACGGCACGTTTCATGACCTATCGACTCGGGGCGGGCAAGGGTCTGGAGGCCAAGCAGGCCTATGTGCTGGACATTGAGTATCCCGATGACGTGTCGCGCGCCATGTTTGTAGCCAATCGCGGTGCTGATTTTGTGCGTGGCTTTGCCACCGGCAAGGCGATTGGTGACGCTCGCCGCACCTACACAGAGGGCACCCTGGAGTCCCTGGCGTATCCACAAAGCGGTAATTGGAAAAATTACCGCAGCCTTTTTTATCTGCATGAGCGCTTTTCTGAGCGCACGGCCCAGCGCAATGCAGAATGCGCCAAGCGCGACCTGTTGCCTGCCGATGGTTTTGACGTGACGGTGTTCCAGACCAACCAGTACAACGACCCGCGCAACAACGGCGTGGCGATTGGAAAGATCCGCCTCTACAAAGTGCGCAATTCATCGAGTCTGCCTGCGGCCATCAACTATCCGGGGAGCCTGCCGCGCCGTCATGTGTATTGGCGTGAGGAAATGGCCGATGAGGCGGTGATGGCCAGCACCAGCGCCAAGCGGGCGGTGGCCAATCCGATCGATTGGTTTGCTTTCAAGATGGACATGGGGCGTGCCTTGGGTTTCAACACCGTGGGCAAAGACATGATGGAGTGGGGGCACAACCAAGGCTTCAACGCGGGCGACCCGGTGTGGATGAACAACGCTCAGGGTCTCATGGTCAACATCTGGGCGCAAATCGTGGCGCAGGCCGCCGCACGCGACCTCTACGTCATGCCCTATCTGGAGTACGGCGGCAGCCTGGGTTCGAACTGCTCTCCTGGCAACCCCTGTGACAAGACACCGGGCAATTACAAAAGTCTGGGCTTTCAGCGCCGCACGCAAAAGCTCTTCCACGGGGAGCTCTCGGGCGACGGTGAAGCGACGAAAGATCGATACACCGGGCACTGGTGGACCGAGGGCCACTCTGCCGACCTGACCGACCCGGACACGCTCACTGATCTGAAAAAAGTGGTCGACAAGCTCCTGGTGACTTACAAGGGGCAAGCGAAGTTCCAGGGCCTGTGGCTGCGCATGCGGCAGACCAAATTGCCCATGAGTTTCTCGGCCGAAACCATCGCGCGCTACAACGCCGACAACCCTGCCAACACGCGCACGTTGGTGCAGTTGCGGACGACGGAGAGCTCTCGCGCGGCCTACTACACCTGGTGGTACGGCAAGCGGCGTGCATTTCTCATTGCCATACGCGATTACGCACGGGCGCAAATGGGCGACAGCAACCTGCAAGTGCACTTCACACCCTATGCGGACGAACCGGTTCCCCGCGCCTACACGCCTGATCCGGTAGTGGGCGTCACCGACCCCTTGGATCTGGTGACCGATGATCCCGCATGGTGGTCTAGTTACGCGAACAACCTGGCTGTAACGGGAGACAATGAATGGTTCAAATGGCAATGGAAGGGTACGTTACCCGCTGTGGCGCTGTCGCAAAGAATCCATAGCAATGGGCTGCGCTTTTTCAGGAAACCCTACCAACTTTGGGCTAACGGCTGGCCCGAACTCGGGCACAGCACACCCCCTGCGGACCCGCAGAATTACCAATCGGACAGTGGGCTAGCGATGACGCTGTCTTTTGGCAACGGCCTCTACACGGTGGATGATGCGGCATTGCTGAACGAATACAACAATTCGGCCGGAGCCAGTCTGGTCCATCATTTCCCTCTGAACGAGGATGATGGCAACGGCTTTGAGAACAACACCTGCACGACATTGCGGCCCATTAAACTTTCCGATGCGTTTGACGCGAAGTTCGGCTACTTGTCCGTTGCGGTCGAGCGGTCGGAATGGTATTCCACCTTGGCGGAAGCCAGAGCCTTGGCCAATGGCAACCCGATCAATATCGGTTATCTCGAGCCGTCCAGCATGAGTCGTGGCTTCCCGGCCTACGTGCGCCGCTTCAACCAAGCGCTGCTTTCCCTGCCGGCATTGCCCATGACCACGGTGACCGGAATCAGCAGCAACAGCCAAGTGGTGGTTCGTCGCATCAACTCTGCGTCGGGCACCTATTACGCCGTCATCAACCCCACCATGCAAAGGCAGTCTGCTCTCACGCTGACGTTTGCGGGTGCGTCAACCGTGCGTGACCTCCTCAAGCAAGCGGACTATGCCAGTGCCAAGTTGTTGATCGATCTTTATCCTGGTGAGGTTCGGACCTTTCTTGTGCCTTGAGATGAATCGTTGCCGCCGTCATGCGCTGGTGCGGCAGACGGCGGTCTCAGTCAATGGTTTACCACTAAACTGCTCTGTCGGACCAATGTTGCTATTGGTCCTGCCAGATTAACAAGGCGATTTTTGAGAGGTACCTACATGACGGCGCAAACGAAACCCCAGCTGGCGGTCTCGAAGGTGGAGATGGGGCCCGACCAGACGCGCGACGCGGTGCCCGACCGGACCTATCAAAGGCTGGCTGCGCAAATTCAAGGTTTGATCGAAGACGGCGAGTTTGGTGTGGGTGAGCGTCTTCCCTCAGAGCGGGCTTTGGCGGAGCGATTCGAGGTCAGTCGCACTTCTGTTCGCGAAGCCATCATTGCGCTCGAACTGCAAAGCATTGTTGAAGTGCGTGGTGGTTCGGGCATCTACGTCAGCCGCAAACCGTCGGCGGCACCGCATGTGCGCGGGCTCTCGCTGGAAGTGGGCGCGGGTCCTTTCGAGTTGCTGCGCGCGCGCAGCTTGATTGAGTCCGAGGTGGCGTTTCTCGCGGCGCAGTCACGCAAAGATTCGGACCTCGACCAGGTCTTCGCGGCCTTGGCGCAATTGCGCATGCAGTTGCACGACAAGGACGCCAATCAGGAGGCGGACCGCTTGTTCCACCTGCGCATTGCCGAGGCGACGGGCAACAGCGTGCTGCGTCAAATGGTTGCGGCCATGTGGGACCACGCGCGCGCGCCGATCTGGTCGCAGATGGAAAACCATTTTCACTCGCCGGAGCTGCGCAAGGCCTCGCACGAAGACCATGAGCGCGTCTTTGCCAACCTGTTGGCGCGCAATGCCGAAGGCGCACGTACTGCGATGCGAGACCACATTGAGCGCGTGATCGGCGAGTTCGCCCGCGCCTGGCGATAGCCCACCAGCGGGCGCTTTCGCAGGGCGAAGCGTTCCACAATTTTCCCAGCCGCTTCGCTTGCGGAGCATTTCAGCCGTGTCCAAAAGAGCAATGAAGGAGAACATCATGGAGACAAATATTCGCGGACTTGCGCGCCGCTCGATGGTTTGTGCGGCCACTCTGGCAACTGCGCTATTCGCCACGCAAGTCTGGGCGCAGCCCACGGTTCCCGCGCCCGGGGCCAGCCCGCGCATTGACGCCATCAAGAAGTCTGGTGTGTTGCGCGCAGCGGTTTTATCGAACCCGCCATGGCTGGTGGAGAACACCACCGGCTCGGGCGACGCCTGGGCGGGGCCTGCCTGGCTGCTTGCTGTCGAAGCTGCCAAGCAACTGGGTGTGAAACTGCAACCCGTGCCGGTCTCGCATGAGACCAAAGTGCCGGTTCTCGCATCGAACCAAGCGGACATGACCATCTCTCCGCTGTCGGTCACGCCCGCGCGCCTGAAGGTGGTGGATTTTGTAACCTACTCGTCGACAGCGCTGTGTGTGTTCGGTCGAGCTGACAACCCCAAGGTGGCCAACGCCAAATCGATCGACGACTTCAACAGCCCCGATGTGACAGTGGCGTACTTCACCGGCGGCGGTGAGGAGAACTGGGTCAAGATGCGCTTCCCCAACGCCAAGCTGCGCGGTGTATCCACCGCAGGCACAGCGGCCCCGGTTGAGGAAATCATGGCCAAGCGCGCCGACGTGACACCGATCAACCGCATTCCATGGACTGCGCTGAATCGCAAGGTCAAGGGACTGAAGGCGCTTCCAGACGGCAACAACTGTCAGGACAGCACGGAGATGGCAACGCCGATTGGGCTGGCCATCGACAAGAACCAGCCCGAGTACTTCAATTGGCTCAAGGCGCTCAACGAGAGCATGAAAGCCAAGCTCACCGCCGACGAAAAGCGCGTGATCGACTCCATGTGATGGTGTGGGCCTGAACCATGGACCTGGATTTTTCTCCGCTCATCGACAGTTGGCAGTATCTGCTGGGCGGCTTAGGGCTCACCGTGCTGCTGTCGCTGTTGTCGGCGGTGGGAAGCCTGGTGCTGGGGACGGCGTTGGGATTGGGGCGGGTGTATGGCCCGCGCTGGCTGCACCCATTCATTGTGTTTTACATCGACACCCAACGGGCCATTCCTGTGCTGGTCATCTTGGTGTGGTTTTACTTTGCCGTGCCCATCCTCACAGGCATCAGCTTCCATCCCTTCTGGGCCGCGCTGATGGCCTTGACCCTGCACATCGCGGCCTACGTCGCGGAGATCGTTCGGGCGGGCATTGAGTCGATTCGACCGGGCCAAGTGCGCGCCGCGTTGGCCCTGGGGATGTCGCGCGCGCAGGTGGTGCGCAAGGTGGTGCTGCCGCAGGCCATGGTGCGCATGTTGCCGGCCTTCGGCTCCATTTTGTCCGTCACGATCAAAGACACCGCCATTGCCACCGTGATTGCGGTGCCGGAGCTCATGAAGCGAGCGGAAACGATTGCGGGGCAGAGCTACCGCCCCATTGAAGTGTTCACGGTCGTGATGGTGATTTATTTTCTCTTGCTGTTCCCCTGCACTCGGATGGTGGATCGGCTCTACAAGCGTGTGGCCCATCTGGGCCGCTCATGAGGAAGTCCGCATGAACCTGGAATGGAGCGTCGTCTGGGACCATCGTGCCGAACTGTGGCAGGGTGCGCAGTTGACCATTTTGCTCACGGTGTCGACCATGCTGTTCGCGGTGCCTGCCGGTATTGCGCTGGCGCTGATGCGCCTGTCTCAGTCCAAGGTGCTGTCCACGGCCAGTCTCTGGTTCGTGGAGTTTTTTCGCAATCTGCCGCTCATCCTGGTGGTCTATTGGGCGTTCTATGTGATGCCTGTGTTCTTGCACATCGAGTTTTCGGCATTCACGACCGGCCTGGTGGCGCTGTGCTTTAACGTCTCTGCCTACAACGCCGAAACCTTCCGCGCGGGGATCAATTCCATCCGCAAGGGCCAGATGGAGGCTGCCATCGCCATGGGCATGAGTCGCTGGCAAGCCATGCGCACGGTCATTGTGCCGCAAGCATGGCGACGGGTGCTCCCGGTGCTGGCCAGTACCTGGGTGTCTTTGTTCAAGGACACCTCCTTGCTCTCGGTCATTGCTGTGGGAGAGCTGGCCCATGTGGCCCTGCAAATCCGCTCTCAAACCTTCCGTGTCCTGGAGATGCTCACCGCGATGGCGGTTATCTACTGGCTCATGGGCTATCCGCAGGCCAAGATCGTCGATTGGATCCACAAGAAGTTTGAGGTTCGGGAATGAACACCAGTGCTCCTGCGCGACCGCGACCCCGCAAAGGGGCGGACCGTCCACCCGTGGTGGTCTACGACAACGTACGCAAGCTGTACGGCGACTTTGTGGCCGTTGATGGCGTCACCGTGCGCGTGCATCGGGGTGAAGTCATGTGCCTGATCGGACCTTCGGGTTCGGGCAAGTCCACTCTCTTGCGGTGCACCAACGGGCTGGAAGCGATAGACGGCGGTCAGGTGCTTTTTGACGGCGTGGCGTTTCCCACCGAAGAGGCGGGCGCTCGGCAGGTGCGCCGCCGCATGGGCATGGTGTTTCAGAACTTTGAACTGTTTCCCCACAAGAACGCTTTGGACAACGTCGCCATCGGCCCCATCACCGTACTGGGCATGGGCGAGGCCCACGCGCGTCAACGTGCGATGACCCTGCTGGAAAAAGTGGGCTTGGCCGACAAGGCAGAGAACTTCCCCAGCAATCTCTCTGGTGGGCAACAGCAGCGTGTGGCCATTGCGCGTGCACTGGCCATGGAACCCGAGGTCATGCTCTTTGACGAGCCGACCTCGGCGCTGGACCCTGAAACCATTGGCGAGGTGCTGAGTGTGATGAAACGCCTGGCCGAAGAGGGCATGACGATGGTGGTCGTCACGCACGAAATGGCCTTCGCTCGCTGTGTTGCCAATTGGGTGGTGGTGTTTGACCACGGCAAGGTGGTCGAGCAGGGCCCCCCAGAGCAAATTTTTGAGAATCCCTTGGAGGAGCGCACGCGCGACTTTCTCGGCCATTTGGGCTGGCATGGATAAACCCGGAGCACTCCCATGAAAATTACCAACGCGCGTGTCATTGTTTGCAGCCCTGGCCGCAACTTCGTGACCCTCAAGATCGAGACGGACGAGGGCCTGACGGGCCTGGGTGACGCCACCCTGAACGGGCGGGAGCTGTCGGTGGCAAGCTATCTCTCTGACCATGTGATTCCTTGCCTGATCGGACGTGACCCGCATCAGATCGAAGACATCTGGCAATACCTGTACCGAGGCGCATATTGGCGTCGAGGCCCGGTGACGATGACGGCCATCGCCGCCGTTGACACGGCACTGTGGGACATCAAAGCCAAGGCGGCTGGTATGCCTCTATACCAGTTATTGGGAGGTGCGAGCCGTGCTGGAGTGATGGTCTATGGTCACGCAAATGGTCGTGATATCGAAGAGACCACGGATCGCGTGCTGGAGTACGCAGGCATGGGCTACAAGGCGATTCGTGCGCAGAGTGGAGTGCCAGGCTTGGAGAAGGTCTATGGGGTCGGTCGTGGCAACATGTTTTACGAGCCTGCCGATGCCAGCCTGCCTTCGGAGCACGATTGGGATACAGCCAAGTATCTGGATCACACTCCCAAACTTTTTCAAGCGGTGCGGGACAAGCTGGGTTGGAACCATCACTTGCTGCACGATGTGCACCACCGCCTCACTCCCGTGGAGGCCGCACGCCTGGGCAAGGATCTGGAGCCCTATCGCCTGTTCTGGATGGAGGATGCGACGCCCGCCGAGAATCAGGAGGCTTTCCGTCTGATTCGTCAAACCACCACCACGCCACTGGCCGTAGGGGAGATATTCAATAGCATCTGGGATTGCAAGGATCTCATCGAGAACCAACTGATCGACTACATCCGCACAACGGTGGTCCATGCGGGTGGCATCACCCATCTGCGGCGCATTGCTGATCTGGCTTCTCTCTACCAGGTGCGTACTGGAAGCCATGGTGCCACCGATTTGTCTCCGGTTTGCATGGGGGCCGCGTTGCATTTTGATTTGTGGGTGCCCAACTTTGGCATCCAAGAGTACATGCGACATACAGAGGAGACCGATGCTGTGTTTCCGCATGCGTACACCTTCAAGGACGGTTATTTGTACCCTGGCGAAAGGTCGGGGCACGGCGTGGACATCGATGAGAAGCTCGCTGCGAAGTACCCGTATCAACGCGCCTACCTACCCGTCAATCGTCTGCAGCACGACAGCACGCTTTGGCATTGGTGATCCACAATGGATCGACTCACACCTGCCCAGTTCCCGAACCTTGCGCCAGAGGTCTTGTGTGCGCGCTATGACCGGAGCGCGTTGCGCACGGGCATTGTTCACCTGGGCATTGGCGCATTCATGCGTGCGCATCTCGCACCTGTGACGCAAGCCGCAATGGCACAGGGCGATTTGCGTTGGGGCATTCTGGGTGTGTCGCTGCGGCAGACGGACACGCGCGATGCGCTGGCCCCTCAACAAGGCTTGTACACCGTTGCGTTGCGTGACACGCATGAGGATGGGACGCCCCGCCAACGGTTGCAAGTCGTCGCTTGCGTGCAAGGGGTTCTGGTCGCTCCCGAAAATCCGGACGCCGTATTGGAGCTCTTGGCCCGTGACACCGTGCGTATCGCAAGCCTGACGGTGACAGAAAAAGGCTACTGCCACGATCCTGCGACCTTGGGTTTGCAAAAGGACCACCCGGACGTTGTACACGATCGGCATAGCCATCATCCTCGCAGCGCTATCGGGTATCTGGTGCGTGGCATGGAGCGGCGCCGTGACCGAGGTCTGCGTGGTATCACCCTGATGTCGCTGGACAATCTGCCCTCCAACGGCAATGTCTTGCGTGCGGCTGTATTGGAGTTGGCGCATGACATCGCGCCCTCACTTGCCGACTGGATCCAAGCGAACTGCAGCTTTCCAAATTCCATGGTCGATCGCATTGTCCCCCGCACCACCGATGGGGATCGGGCGCAGGTGTCCGCCGCGTTGGGGGCGGTCGACGCTTGGCCTGTGATGGCTGAGCCGTTTTTGGATTGGGCGGTTGAAGACCAATTTGTAGCGGATCGCCCCGACTGGCATCTGGGAGGCGCCCGTTTTGTGGAAAAAGCGGCACCGTGGGAAACAGTGAAGCTGCGCATGGTCAATGGCACCCATTCAAGCGTGGCATACCTAGGCGTCGTGGCGGGTTGGCCTACTGTGGATCATGCCTTGATGCAGATGCCATTGCGCAAGTTTGTGGAGAGCCTCCTGCGCGACGAGATCGAACCGACCTTGCCGAAATTGTTGGGGTTCGATAGCCAGGCCTACCGGGAGAGCTTGCTGCGACGTTTCGCCAATCCGGCGTTGGCCCACAAGACGCAACAGATTGCCATGGATGGCTCGCAGAAGCTCCCCCAAAGACTGCTGGGGGCCGTGCGCGATCGTTTGGCAGCGGGTGCTTCGATCCATCACCTGGCCTTGAGCGTCGCTGCGTGGTTGCACTTTCTGCAGGGTGTGGATGAGACTGGGCGGCACTACCCTGTGGATGACCCCTTGGCAGAGACCCTGAGGCGGCTCAGTGCGCAAGCTCAGGCTTTGAGCGACCCGATGCAACGGGCGCGAGTACTTTTGCAGTTGCCTCAGGTCTTTGGCGACCTGCAGCACAACGATGCCTTCGCCAGCGCTTTGGCACCGCACCTTGCGAGTTTGGCGCAGCGTGGTGTGGTGGGCACCTTGGAGGCGTTGTGAGTGTTGAACCGTTGACGGTTCTGGTGCTCGGAGTTGTATCGAGCGAATAACGCTTGGCAAGGGGTGCGAGTGGCCTTGATACAGCCAAAGCACCCCGGGAAGTCAGCAGCGCGAAGTAGAAAAGCTGCTGCGCAGGGAGCGCTATGAAGAACGCCGTGGCCCGCAGCTTTCAATGGTCTGCCCATGTGGAGGCGGTGCAGCCCAGGGTCAAGTACGACAACGGTGCGTTGACGTTGAACTTGCCCAAGAAAGTGAACAAGGCCGCGTGGCGGTTGAACATTGAATATGTGCTTCTCGTCGACCTGCCGCCGAGAGGGGGGCTATGCGGCGATGCCGCTGGCCGTCAGCCGCAGCACCCGGTCGGCCCGCGCTGCTGCAGCGTCTGAATGCGTGACCAGCACCAGCGATGCGCCGTGTTCGCGCGTCTGCGCGAGCAGCAGGTCCATCACGCGTGCCGCAGTGGTGGGGTCGAGGTTGCCGGTGGGTTCGTCGGCCAGCAGCAGGCCGGGGCGGTGCACCAGCGCGCGGGCGATGGCCACGCGCTGCAGTTGCCCGCCGCTGAGCTGCTGCGGCAGCCG
The DNA here is from genome assembly GCA_964031875.1 of Acidovorax facilis. Classification (GTDB taxonomy): domain Bacteria; phylum Pseudomonadota; class Gammaproteobacteria; order Burkholderiales; family Burkholderiaceae_C; genus Acidovorax; species Acidovorax facilis_A. Next base: position 14,731 of record CAXIRU010000016.1, on the reverse strand, counting down.
CGCGCCCAGTGCGCCCATGTCCACGGCGTCCAGCATCTTCTGCACGCGTGCCGGGTCGCCCTGGCCCAGCAGCATCAGCGGCAGGGCCACGTTCTGCGCCACGTCCAAGTGCGGCAGCACATGAAAGGCCTGGAAGACAAAACCCACATGGGCGCGGCGCCACAGGGCCCGCTGCGTGTCGTCGAGCGTGCCCAGGTCGGTCGTGCCGTGGGTGATGCGGCCGGTGTCCCAGGTGTCCAGCCCGGCCAGGCAGTTGAGCAGGGTGGATTTGCCCACGCCCGAATCGCCCACGATGGCCACGAACTCGCCGGGCTCGACCGTGAAGTTCACGTGGGAGAACACCGGCGTTTCGCCGTAGTGTTTGCCCAGTTGTTCGGCGCGCAGCAGTGTCATGGGGTGGTGGGCTCTTGTCCGCCCGGCTGCTGCTGCAGCTGCTGCAGCACGGCCTGCACGAGCTGGGCCACAGCGTGGGGCTGGTCGCAGGCAATGCTGTGGCGCTCGGGCATGCTGCGCAGCCAGGTGATCTGGCGCTTGGCCAGCTGGCGTGTGGCCGCAATGCCGCGTTCACGCAGAAAGGCGAGGTTCAGGGGGGCGTCGGGGCCCTTGGCGGCCTGGTAGTCCAGCTCTTCCCACGCCTGGCGGTAGCCCACACAGCGCATGGAGGGCAGGTCGGGGTGCAGGTCGCCGCGTGCGCGCAGGGCCCGCACTTCGTCGATGAAGCCGTTGGCCAGCATGGCGTCAAAACGCTGGGCAATGCGGCCATGCAGCCAGGCGCGGTCTTCAGGTTCTAAGGAAAACAAGGCCCCAGCGCTTATCCCGCAAGCGCTACCAGCTATCTTTTTAGGAGTGTGAAAGCTCGACAGCGGTTGGCCGGACACCTGCCACACCTCCAGCGCGCGCTGAATGCGCTGGCTGTCGGCCGGGGCCAGGCGTGCGGCCGTCACGGGGTCTACGCGGGCCAGTTCGGCATGCAGCGCGGGCCAGCCCTGCTCGGCCGCCTGGGCTTCGATCTGTGCGCGCACGGCAGGGTCTGCGGCGGGCATGTCGTCAATGCCGTCAAACAGCGCCTTGAAGTACAGCATGGTGCCGCCCACCAGCAGCGGCAGGGCGCCGCGTGCGCGGATCTCGGTGATGAGCCGGGTGGCGTCCTGTACGAACTCGGCCGCACTGTAGGCCTGCAGCGGGTCGCGGATGTCGATGAGGTGGTGCGGCACGGCAGCAAGTTCGTCGGGCGTGGGCTTGGCGGTGCCGATGTCCATGCCCCGGTACACCAGGGCCGAGTCCACGCTGATGATTTCTACCGGCCTGCCTTGCTTGCCCAGCACGGCGGCCAGCGCCAGGGCGCCGGCCGTTTTGCCCGAGGCCGTGGGGCCCGCCAGGGCGATGGCGGGCAGGGTGGTGTGCCACAGGGGCTCAGGCGTGCTCACGCGGGGCTCCAAATTTTTGCACCAGCGTCCACGAGATCAGTGCCAGCACCACCGACCAGAACCAGATGCCGTTGACCAGCGGCCACACTGTGCCATCGAGCCGCATGCCCAGCCAGCCGCCGATTCCGAATGCAGCCAGCATCATCATGAAACCATTGAGCGCGGATGCCACGCCCGCCGCCTTGGGAAACGGCCCTACGGCACCGCTTTGCCCGCAGGGCTGGTGAATGCCGTGGCCCAGCATGAACAGGTAGAACGGCAGCAGCAGTGCCCAGGGCTGGTGCCATCCCATGAAGGCCACGGCAGCCATCAGCGTGCCGCCGCTTGCGCTCAGCGCCCCGGCAATGGCCACCGTGCGCAGCAGGCCCTGGCGCAGCAGAAGGCGACGGCACAGAAAGGTGCCCGCCAGGTACGCCACGCAGGCAGAGGCCATGGTCCACCCGAACTGCGTGCGGCTGAGGCCCAGCACGTCGATGAACACAAAAGAAGACGCAGCCAGAAACGTGAACAGGCCGCCATAGGTGGCCGTTGTCTGCAGCGAGAACGCCCAGAAGGTGGGGCTGCGCAACACATGCATCCAGGTGCCGACCAGAGCACGGGGCTGCAGGGCTTTGGGGTTGCGGTGCGCCAGGGTTTCGGGCAGGCGCAGCGCCACCAGCGCCAGCGTGGCCACGGCATACACCGTGAGCGCCATCAGCGCCGCGCGCCAGCCAAGCCATTCACTCAGCACCCCCCCCAGCGGCGCGCAGATGCAGGCCACAATCCCGAGGCCGGTGAGTGCCTTGGACATGGCGCGTGCGCCGTCGAGCGGGGTGTACAGGTCGCGCACGATGGCGCGGGCACACATCACTACCGCGCCCATCGCGGCGCCCTGGGCAATGCGCCACACGATGAGCAGCGCCATGGTGGGCGCAAAGGCGCTGCCCAGCGACGCCACGGTGTAGATGCCCAGCCCCGCCAGCAGGATGGGGCGGCGGCCAAAGCGGTCTGACAGCGGCCCCCACACCATCTGCGAGCAGCCAAACGCCAGCAGCAGCCCGCTGAGCGTGAGCTGTGCCGCTGCCATCTGCGCGCCCAGGCTGCGCGTCAGGGCGGGCAATGCGGGCAAGTACAGATCGGTGGTGACAGGCTGGATGGAGAGCAGCATGGCCAGCACCAGGATGGCCATGCCGGGCTGGATGGAGGCAGGGGAAGCAGCGCCAGCAGCTGCGGCAGAGGGAGCAGACATAACAGTTGGAGCGTAACAGACGGGCCTTCGATTCTGGCGCTGCGCAGGCCAGGGCAGCACGCCGGGGCCCGCCCTGCAACACCGGCTGCATCCCCCGCCCGCTGCAGAAGGGGGTAGGCGGCCTGCCCCTACTTCAACTGGAACAGCGAGGCCATGGCCTCGCGGTAGAGCCCCTGGCCCACCGCGTTGGTGTTGTGGTGCGAGCCCCCTTCGACCAGGATGAATTGTTTGGGCTCCTGCGCTGCCTCGAACAGCTTGCGGCCCAGGGCGGGCAGGATCAGGCTGTCCTGGCTGCCGTGCACCACCAGCAAGGGCGAGCCGATCTCGGCCACCTTGCGGACGGATTCAAAACGTTGCGTGATCAGGCCCGACACTGGCAGCCAGCCCCACTTGAAGGTACTGACCACGTCGGGAATGCTGGTGAACGTGCCCTCCACCATGGTGCCCTGCTCATCGGTCACCTGGCGGGCCAGGTCGATGGCAATGGCGCCGCCCAGCGAGTGCCCGAAGATGTAGCGGGGTTTGCCCGGCTGCTGCTGGCCCAGCCAGTCCCACGCGGCGCGGGCGTCTTCGCTGGCAGTGGCCTCGGACGGCAACCCGGCGCTGCTTTGCCCAAAGCCCCGGTAGTCGATGGCCAGCACCGAAAAACCCAGCTCCTGCATGCGCCGGATGCGGCCCGACGAGCCCGCCACGTTCCAGCGCGCACCGTGCAGATAGAGCAGCACGGGCGCATCGGCACGTTCATGGGCCAGCCACAGGCCGTGCAGGCGCTCGGCCTTGCCGCTGGTGGCAGATGGGAAGTCGATCCAGACATCCTGCATGTCGGCCGTGGACTGCGCACCGCCCCAGCTGCGGTCGCTGGGCTGGAAGATCCACTCGCGCTGCTTGGCGTCAAGGGTGGCGCAGCCCGCCGTCACGGCGACAGCCAGGGCCAGTGAGAGCAGGAGGTGGGTGCGTTTCATGGCTGAGACAGACTCTGCTTCGCGGGGGAAAGTTCTGGTCCACGAAGCACGGGTTGTGCCCACTTTCTGCAAAACGCAGAGAAACGGAGAGAACCGGAGAGAAATGGCGGGGACGGCGGCTGCTTGCTGGTCACTTCTCTGAGTGAGCGATGGGGGTGATGCTGTCACCGGTTCGCAACCAGGGCGTCACGATCTTGTCACCCGCCGGGCCCACAGTTCGGCGGTTCTGAACACAACGAGGAGAAGAGCATGCACATTTCTGGTGCGAAGTTGGGCGCGCTGGCCTTGGTGGCCACGCTGGCGGCCTGTGGTGGCAGCGATGACAGCCTGTACCCCACTTTGAACGGCGACAAGCCCCTGGTCATCGGCCACCGGGGTGCCAGCGGCTACCTGCCCGAGCACACAGTGGAAAGCTACAAGCGCGCCATTGAACTGGGGGCCGACTTTATCGAACCCGACCTGGTGGCCACCAAGGACGGCGTGCTGATCGCCCGCCACGAGCCCAACATCACCGGCACCACCGACGTGTCCACCCGCGCAGAGTTTGCCAACCGCAAGACCAAGAAGGTCGTGGACGGCGTGGAAGAAGAAGGCTGGTTTGCCTCGGACTTCACCCTGGCCGAAATCAAGACCCTGCGCGCCATCCAGCCCATGGCCGAGCGCGACCAGTCGCACAACGGCAAATACCAGATTCCGACGCTGGAAGAAGTGCTGGACCTGGCCAAGAGCGAAGGCGCCAAGGCGGGCCGCACCGTGGGTGTGTACCCCGAAACCAAGCACCCCACTTACCACGTGCGCCTGGGCCTGCCGCTGGAAGACCGCCTGCTCACGGTCCTGGCCAAGTACAGCTACACCACCAAGAGCTCGCCGGTCATCGTGCAGTCGTTCGAGGTCTCCAACCTCAAGTACCTGCGCACCAAGACGCAGATCCGCCTGGTGCAACTGGTGGACGCGGACGACGTGAACCCGGATGGCACCATGTCGCTGGTGGCGCCCTACGACAAGCCCTACGACTTTGCCGTGGCCGGTGACAAGCGTACCTTTGCCAGCCTGCTCACCCCCGCAGGCCTCAAGGAAGTCAAGACCTACGCTGACGGCATTGGTCCCTGGAAGCCGTATCTCATCCCCTCCAAGCAGGTGGACGCCAACAAGGACGGCAAGCCCGACGACCTGAACGGCGACGGCAAGATCGACGACCGCGACCGCGTGATGATGCCCGCCACCGACGTGGTGAAAAACGCCCACGCCGAAGGCCTGATGGTGCACCCCTACACCTTCCGCAGCGAGGCCCGGCGCCTGGCATCGGATTACAAGGGCGACCCCAAGGCCGAGTACAAGCTGTTCTACAACCTGGGTGTGGATGGGGTGTTCAGCGACTTCCCGGATACGGCGAAGGCGGCACGGGACAACTGAGAAGCCCCCTGAGGCGCTGCGCGCCATCCCCCTGAGGGGGACGCACCCGGTGGCCCGGCAAAGCCGGTTCCACGGGTGCACTGGCCTGAGTGCGCGCCGGTTGCGGCAGCCGTTGGGCTTGATTGGAAGGTAGTTCATCGGCCCGCGAGGCCGATTTTTTGTGCCTACGGTTGCCTTACCGCCCCCGCAGGAACAGCCCGTCCAGCTCCTTCATGCTGAGCTGCCGCCATGTCGGCCGTCCGTGGTTGCACTGGTCGCTGCGGTCCGTCGTCTCCATCTGCCGCAGCAGCGCATTCATCTCGTCGATGGTGAGCTTGCGGTTGGCGCGCACGGCGCCGTGGCAGGCCATGGTGCCCAGGATTTCATTGCGGGCGCGCTGCACCACGGTGGTGGCGTCGTGCTGGGCCAGCTCGGCCAGCACGCTGCGGGCCAGTTCGACCGGGTCGCCTTGCGCCAGCGTGGTGGGCACGGCGCGCACGGCCAGGGTTTTGGGGGAAAAGGGCACGACTTCCATGCCCAACGTGGCCAGCACGTCGGCCGATTCTTCGGCGGTGGCGACCTCTTGCGGGGTGGCGGCGAAGGTGGCGGGGATCAGCAGGGGCTGGCTGGCAATGCGGGCGCCGCTGTCCACCTGGGCCTTCAGGCGCTCGTACACGATGCGTTCGTGCGCGGCGTGCATGTCCACGATGACCATGCCCTGGGCGTTTTCGGCCAGGATGTAGACGCCGTGCAGCTGGGCCACAGCCCTGCCCAGCGGCCAGGTGGTCGCGGGGGCGCCGCCCTGGCTCTGGGGCCAGGTGGCTTCGTGGCCCGCTTGGGGCGATGCTGTGTTTTCTGCAGCTGGCGCCGAAGCCAACGAAGAGGGTGGGGCTGCGCTGGGTTGCGGCGCCGTACCTGTCTCGGGGCTGGAGGTCACAGTTCCCCAGTCAACCACTGGGGCAGCGAGTCCTGCCGTGGGTGAGCTTGCGCTGTCTTTGCGGGGCCCCCACAGGGCCTGCAGGTCGGCTACGTGGTGGCCGCGTTCTTCAAATTTGATAGCTGTTTGCGCTTGTCTGTTAAGCGCTAGAGCCTTATTGGGCTTGAAATTTTCAGTGGGGGCCAGTGCTGTGGAGCCCGCATCTGCTGCGGCACTTCCCGCAGCCGCTGCCAGTGCGGCGGCGCGCGGTGCGGCCAGGGCGTTTTCCACCGCGTGGCGCACGGCCTGGTGCACCTCGCGGCTATCGCGAAAGCGCACCTCGATCTTGGTGGGGTGCACGTTCACGTCCACGCGGGCCGGGTCGATCTCGACATACAGCGCATAGATGGGCTGCTTGTGGCCGTGCAGCACGTCTTCGTACGCACTGCGGGCAGCATGGGTCAGCACCTTGTCGCGCACGAAGCGGCCGTTGACGTAGCAGTACTGGTGGTCGGGGCGCGAGCGGGCCGCGTCGGGCAGGCCTGCGCGGCCGGTGACGGTGACGGGGCCCACGCGGTGCTGCACGGCGACCGATTGGGTGACGAAGTCCTCGCCCAGCACGTCTGACAGGCGGCGTGCGAGTGCGTCCTGTGCATCACCCTGTCCAGGCACGAAGGTGGCGCGCCATTGCTCCACCAGCTTGCCTTCGTGCCAGATGGCAAAGCCCACGTCGGGCCGCGCCAGCGCGTGGCGGCGCACGGATTCAATGCAATGCGCCAGCTCGGTGGCGTCAGTCTTCAGGAACTTGCGGCGCGCGGGGGTGGAGAAGAACAGCTCTTTGACCTCCACCGTGGTGCCGGTGCTGCGGGCGGCGGGGCGCAGCTCACCGCTGCGGGCGTCCAGCAAGAAGGCGCTGGCCTGGGCGGCAGGCCGCGAGAGCAGCGACATCTCCGACACCGAGGCAATGGCGGCCAGCGCCTCGCCGCGAAAGCCCATGGTGGCCACGGTCTCCAGGTCGTTCAGGTTGGTGATCTTGCTGGTGGCGTGGCGGCGCAGGGCCACGGGCAGCTCTTCTTGCGGGATGCCGCCGCCGTCGTCTTCCACGGTAATCAGCCGCACGCCCCCGGCCGACAGGCGCAGGGTGATCTGCGTGGCCCCGGCGTCCAGTGCGTTGTCCACCAGCTCGCGCACCACCGAGGCGGGGCGCTCCACCACCTCACCGGCGGCGATCTGGCTGATCAGCTCGTCGGGCAGGTCGCGGATGGGGCGGCGCGCAGACAGGGGAGCGGGCGAGGGGGCAGGCTGGGCTGCTGCAAGGCTGGGGGTAATGTCGTTCACCCGGCAGATTTTAGGGCGGGGGCTGCGCAGGGACATCGGCCGGTGGGCGCCGGGCGATGGGGATAATGCCCGCTGTCTTTTCAATGCCCGGCGTTCTCCCGGCCCTCCCATGGAACTGGTCACTTTTCTGATCGACTTCATCCTGCATGTCGACAAGTACCTTGAGATGTTTGTGCAGACCTACGGTGCGTGGGTGTATGCGCTGCTGTTCCTGATCGTGTTTGTGGAGACGGGTGTGGTGGTGATGCCATTTCTGCCTGGCGATTCGCTGCTGTTCATCGTGGGGGCGCTGTGCGGCGCGGGGATGATGAGCTACCCGCTGGCATGCGCCATCCTGATCGTGGCGGCCATCCTGGGCGACCAGTGCAACTACACGATCGGGCGTTACTTCGGGCCCAAGGTGTTCCAGTGGGAGGACTCGCGCTGGTTCAACCGCCGGGCGTTCGATCAGGCACACAACTTTTATGAGCGGTATGGCGGCATCACCATCGTGCTGGCGCGCTTCATGCCCTTCATCCGCACCTTTGCCCCCTTCGTGGCGGGGGTGGCCGAGATGAACCGGGCCAAATTCACCGCCTACAACGTGGGCGGCGCGCTGATTTGGGTGCTGGGCATTTGCACGGCCGGTTACTTCTTCGGCAACCTGCCGTTGGTGCGGGAGCACCTGGACAAGATTATCTGGGCGCTGATCATTGTGCCCGGCCTGATCGCCATCTTTGGTGCCTGGCGGGCGGGGCGGCAGGCCAAGGCGGCCTGAAATTCCGCTGAAATGCTATGGAAAAAATAGCTGCAAGCGCTTTTCTGTAAAGCGCTGGCGGTCATTTTTGTGCTTGCCCGATAAGGCTGTGGGCTGTGCAAAGCGATTTAACGGCGATCAGGTTTGCGCTGATCGCGGTCTTCGCCGACCTCATGGCCTATGAGGGCGCCAGCCGCTGCCCCGCCAATGGTGCCCACTGGCCCGCCGAACACGGCGTTACCGGCCACGCCGCCGACGACAGCGCCTACGCCGGTGCCAACCTGTGCACCAGAGGGGTTGGAAGCGCAGCCACCCAGGGCAAGGGCTGCAGTGCAGGTGAATGCGAGAAGGAAGTGACGGTGGTTCATGGCAGGAGTCCTTGGTAGTGGTCAGAGCAACAACAAGCGCAGCAGTGAGTGCGGGTGGTGTTGACCTGCCCGCTGACTATGGCTGCTACCCCTGGGCGCAGAGGTAGGCACGGTGGACGCACGCATGTAGGACGCAGGGCATGCCCTTTGCCTGCCTGCCGACCGTCCCGGTCCATCGCCCTATCTGCCGCAATGGAGCCGGTGCGCGCTGCGTGGCGTTGTGGCAACTGCGATGAGCGCCACGTGCATCAGGGTTTCCGAGCGTGGCGATGGCGGTTGCCAGGCCATGTGGGTCGCACGATGATTTCTTATCCCCACAACAATCACACAACCCCCGAAAGGACGAGCGATGAGCGATTCGATACAGCAGGGCCCAGACGGTGCGTACAGAACCTATGGTGGCGGGTTCACTGTGGCCCAGCAGATGGGCTTGATCGTGGGTGTGGCCGTGCTGGCGCTGGTGCTGATATTGGCGCTGAGCCTGGTGCGGGTGCAGCATCTGGGCAACACGGTCAACCGCCTGGCTACGGAGCAGGTGGAGCGGCTGGAACTGGCCCTGCGCTGGCGCAGCAACATCGCTGTCAATTCCACGCGGGTGTTCTCGATTGTGCAGACCGAGGGCGATGACCTGCAGAACTACTTCAAGGACGTCATGGCCGCCACCACGGCAGACACCAGCAAGGTGCAAAAGCGCTACTCCGAGCTGGAAAACAGCCCTGAAGGCCTGCGCATCCAGGAGGAGCTGGCTGCCGTGCGCAAGAGCTACCTCGAAACGCGCGACAAATCCCTTGCGCTCAAGAAGGCCGGCGACATGGCGCAGGCCAAGAGTTACGCCCTGGGCACATTTGCGCCGGTGTTGACCCAGTACAACGCCGTGGCAGACAAGATGGTGAGTTACCAGGTGCAGCGCTCGGCGGAGCAGGCCGCCGAGGCGGCCGAACTCATACAGTCTTACCGGCTGACGGTGTTGACAGCGGGCGCTGCCGCGCTGGGGTTGCTGGTGGTGCTTTCGTGGGTGGTGGTGCGGCGCATCCGCAGGTCGCTGGGCGAGGTCAGTGCGGTGGCGCAGCGCATTGGTGGTGGGGATCTGTCGCAGCCCATCCATGCCAGCGGGCGCGGCGAGGTGGCCGACATGATGCGGGCGATGGAGGCCATGCAGACCTCGCTGGTCCGCATTGTGGGGGACGTGCGGGAAAGCAGCGAGGCCATCGCCACGGGCTCGCGCGAGATCGCCATGGGCAATGCGGACCTGAGCGAGCGCACGGAAACGCAGGCCAGCAACCTGGAGCAGACCGCTGCCTCCATGGAGGAGCTCACCAGTACCGTCAAGAACAACTCCGATACCGCGCAGCGAGCGGCCCTCCTGGCGGGCACTGCATCGACCGCCGCTGTCAAGGGCGGCGAGGTGGTGGGGCAGGTTGTCAGCACGATGCAGGACATCTCGGCCGCATCGCGCAAGATCACCGACATCATCGGCGTGATCGATGGCATCGCCTTTCAGACCAATATTCTGGCGCTCAATGCGGCCGTCGAAGCCGCCCGGGCGGGCGAACAAGGCCGGGGCTTTGCCGTGGTGGCCAGCGAGGTGCGCAATCTGGCCCAGCGCAGTGCGGAGGCTGCCAAGGAGATCAAGGCCCTGATTGGTGCCAGCGCGGAGAAGGTCGATGCGGGTACGCACCTGGTGGGCAACGCTGGGCAGAGCATGGAGGACATCGTTGCGCAGGTTCAACGCGTGAGCGACTTGATCGGCGAGATATCCAGCGCCACGGGCGAGCAAACCATCGGTATCAGCCAGGTGGGCGAAGCGGTCACGCAGCTGGACCAGGTGACCCAGCAGAACGCGGCGCTGGTGGAGGAGAGCGCGGCGGCGGCCGACAGCCTCAAGCACCAGGCGGCCAAGCTGGCCCAGATCGTGAGCGTGTTCCGCCTGGGGCAGTAAGTGCGCAGCGCCGGATGAACCATCAGAGCAGTGGCAGCAGAGCCCGTGACGCGAGTATCCAGGCAGGCGCCCTTTGCGTGTTGCGAGGCAGGGGCAACGCAACGCACTGTGAATCAACTTTTACGGGCTTGGGTGGCTATGCCAGCCAAGCCTGAAATTCAGATCACGTTGGTGACAAAGCGCTGGACGATTTCAGTGAGATCCTGTGCCAGATATGCTTTCGTATGCGGTTGTTCAAAGTGTTGTCTGAACGCTGCTTCATCGTCAAACCGTTCCCATAGCAAGAAACGGGTTGGCTCGGCAGGGTCATGGTGTACGGTGAATACCGAGCAGCCAGCCTCGTCCAGCGTCTGTTGTGCCAGTTGCTGCAACTCCTGGCGGGCACTGGCAAGGCGATCAACATCTTTGAGCCTCAGTTCAGCAGTGACGTAATAACCAGATTGAAACATGGGAGATCTCCAGCGAAATGGGGTTCAGGGAAGGGGTGCAAACACCACCCTGTTCGCACGAAGCAAGGGCAGCAGAATGCGGTTTCGCCCAAGATCGAAGTGGAAGTCTGCTGCGGGTGCGGCAAGCTTGCCGAAGGGGCTTGACACCGTGCCATCTGGCGCGATTTGGTATACCTCGGACGTTTCCCAGGAAGAAGCAAACACGCGACCGTTCGGTGTCTGGCCGACGCCATCGACAATGCGACCCGGCAGCGTGCGAACGTTGCGTTTTTCGCCTGCGGGGGTTAGTTCATAGACCTCTGCCGCGCCGCGCGTGGCCACCAGTAGGTTGCCGGAAGGCAGTGCGGTGATGCCGTTGGGCTGTTGCAGCTGAGGCGACTGCGCGATGATGTTGACGCGCCGATCGGTGCCGATGCGGTATACAAAATCCTGACCAGTCGGCGTGACCGTCGTGCCCTCTACCCGCAAAGCGCTCTCGGTTCCAAATACTTCTCCTGAAGGCAGCGCGACCAGCCCGTTGAGGAAGCTCGCCCCAGGAATCGGAATATCGCCCTGAGGTTTACCAGTCGCCAGATCGAACAAGCGCACCGTATCAATGTCGGCCACGTACAAGGTACGACCCGCGATCGCGAGCCCTTTGGGCGCGTGCAGCGTGGTGCCTGGGGTCGCCCCGTCAATCCATTTGAGAGCCAACATCTGCCCGTCAGGCGCAAGACGGCTGATGAAGCCATTGCCGTCCTTGTCGGCGATTCCCCCATGGATATTGGAAACGTAGTACACGTCATCTGCTGTGTCGTGGACGATCGATTCCGGCGATGCCAAGCCCACGTTCTCGACGGTGATGCGTTCGGCAATGCGTTCGGTTGCCAGTGCCATGGCGGGCACCAGCAAGGCAAAAGCCAGCCAGTTTTTTAAGGTCAGAAGTAGAAAAGACATATTGAAGCTCCGTGTTTCAAGTTTTGGTCGACGCATGCTTGTGAGCGACTCATCAATCGCCGCCCCTTCTTGCTTTTTGGCAGGGATACCATCGCAAGCGCGCAGACAAGCCACGAGTTGCGGAACAGGAAGGCTGGCAAGTACTGGGGCTGCCTGTGCGATCAAATAAACAGCCAGCTACATAAAACAAAAAAATCAGTCCGTCTTGCTCTCAGTGCTTGGAAGCACGCCAGCCTGATGAAGTTTGAGCATCAGTTGATTGAGCATCTGGCGCTCTTCTTCACTGAAGTGGCTCATCAGTTGAGCTACCCAAACGTAGTGACTCGGCAAGGCCTTGTCCAGCATGCCTTCACCCGCGTGGGTGATGCTCACCAGCCTTGCGCGGGCGTCAAGCGGATCCACGTCGCGGCGGCACAAGCCCGCGCTCAGCATCCGGTCGATCATTCGGGTCATGGTTTGCGATGTCACCGACACCCCTTCAGCCAAGGCCCCTACACTCAAACCTCCGGGATTCCGTTTCAGTAGCAGCAGCACAAAGAACTGCGTCTGCGACAGGCCGCTTGCACGTGCGAGGTTGGCCTCAAAGGCCGACAACATTTCCTGGGTCGCGGCCGACCATATCAGCCACGTTTGAAGCCCACGCACATCCGGATTGCCGTAGCGAGCAGCAAAAGCTTCCAGGGTGTCATAGCTGGGTAGGTCTTTGAGCTCGAACATTGCGGGTGATTTTCTTTTATGTAGTCTACTACATAAAGCGATGGCTTTCCCCTCCGCCTGTTCTGTATTGAACTCCCACTTGGGCGTGGACACGCTTCAAACGTGGCGTCGTTATTCTGTCTTGTCGTATCGTTTCACCGACTCCGACGAAACTGCCAGTCGGCGCCACAGCCGTCCTGCATTGTGTGACGCGCTCCTTCTTTGCCTGCGCGTGCTGGGTGCCCCTTAAAGTGGGTGCGCCACATTGAGGCAACGCCGCATCACACCGACCGGCTGCGCGCCAGCGGCGGGTTCTTGGCGAAGTAGCGGGTGATGCCGCGCATGAGCGCATCGGCCAGCTGCTCCTGGTAGGCGCTGCTGCGCAGGCGCTTTTCTTCTTCGGGGTTGCTGATGAAGGCGGTTTCGACCAGCACGCTGGGGATATCGGGCGCCTTCAGCACTGCAAACCCAGCTTGTTCCACGCGCGGCTTGTGCAGCTTGCCCACGTTGCCGATCTCACCCAGCAGCACACTGCCGAGTTTGAGGCTGTCGTTGATCTGGGCTGTGGTGCTCATGTCCAGCAGTGCACGCTGCACATGGCGGTCTTTGCTCTGCACGTTCAACCCGCCGACCAGGTCGGCCTGGTTTTCCTTGTTGGCCAGCCAGCGCGCCGCCGTGCTGGAGGCGCCGCCCTGGCTCAGCGCAAACACGCTGGCACCGCGCGCTGCGGGGGTGGTGAAAGCGTCGGCGTGGATGCTGATGAACAGGTCTGCCTGCACGCGCCGGGCTTTTTCGACCCGTGTGCCCAGGGGCACGAAGAAGTCGCCGTCGCGGGTGAGAAAAGCGCGCATGGGGTTGCCGCCCACGGTGGTGGCGTTGATGCGGTCGCGCAACAGGTGGGCCACGCGCAGCACCACATCTTTTTCACGGGTTCCTGCAGGGCCAATGGCGCCGGGGTCTTCGCCGCCGTGGCCGGGGTCCAGCGCCACGATGATGATGCGGTCGGTCTGGGTGGCCGTGGCACGGTTGCCGGGGCGCGTGGGTTCTGCAGGGGGCGGCGCCTTAGCCACCATGGGGGGCGGCTCGGGCGGGCCGGGGCGTTGGCTGCGCTGGGCAATCAGGTCGCCCAGGGGGTCGTGCTCTGCGGTCGGGGCTGGTGGCCGTGTGGCGGCAGTCGCTGCGGCCGCAGCTGTGAGCGGTGGGTTGGGGGCTGGGGCTGCCTTGGCGGGTGCCTCGCGCAGGCGCTCGGCGATCAGCGCCTCCAGCGGGTCCACCGGTTCGGCTGGGTACAGGTCGAACACCAGCCGGTGCTGGTAGGCCGCCACAGGGGGCAGCGTGAACACCTGGGGCAGGGCTGCCTGTTTCAGGTCGACGACCAGCCGCACCACGCCGGGTGCGTTCTGGCCCACGCGGATTCCGGCGATGTTGGGGTCGTCGGGCTTGACCTTGGCGACCAGCTCGCGCAGCTCAGGGCTGAGGTCGATGCCTTCGATGTCCACCGCCAGGCGGGGCGGTGTGGTCACGAAGAACTGCTTGGCCACCAGGGCGGCGTCCGATTCAATGGTCACCCGGGAATATTCGGGAGCGGGCCACACGCGCACGGCCACGATGGTCGCTCCGCGTGCAATCTGCTGGGTGCCCAGCAACAGCACCAGCGTGCCCGCCTGCAGCACAGCGCGGCGCGAGGGCAGGGGGGCGGCAGTGGAGTGGGCAGGCAGGGTGGGTTCGTTCACGGCGTCTCAGAGGGCTTGCAGCAGGCTGCGCCCGGTGGCGGTGTGGGCGCGCAGTGTGACCATCCTTTCGGCGTCATCGATTGCTTCAATGTGGATAGCAAGGTCCGCAAGCGGGGTAAGCGCTGCAGCCTTTTCCGGCCATTCTGCCACCTTGAGGCCAGGGTTGGCAAAAATGTCCCTGAAGCCCGCGTCCTCCCACTCGCGCGGGTCGTCGAAGCGGTAGAAGTCGAAGTGCCAGATGGCAAGGCCTGGGGCTTCGTGCGGCTCCACCACCGCATAGGTCGGGCTCTTGATGCGGCCCTGTACGCCCAGAGCGCGCAGCAGGTGGCGCACCAGTGTGGTCTTGCCTGCGCCCAGGTCGCCGTGCAGGGTCAGGAAGGCGTTGGCCAGCAAGGGTTGTGCGGCCAGGTGCTGTGCAAAGGCGGCGGTGTCGCCCTCGCTGTGCCAGGTGAGTTGGCGCGGGGCTTCTGCAGGGGGCGCGGCCGGGGCAGCGGTGCCGCTTCCTACAATCTGGCCGGTATGTGGTGCAACAGTCAACTCGTTCCTCAAATGCAGGAGTGGGCCCGCGAGCTGGGATTTTCCCAAATCGGCGTGGCGGGGGTGGATTTGTC
>CAXIRU010000015.1:0-72023 GCA_964031875.1 Acidovorax facilis | reverse complement strand
CCCCAGGAGCTATCACGGGTGGTCGGCCTGTCTTTGCCATTGAGTTGCTCTTACTGCGGTCTTGCTACAGGATCATAATTTATTTCTTCTACACCCTCTTGGCGAAGCAAAAGAAAGTGAGTCGCCTGCCGGGGCGACAACCCGGCCTCCGCCCTCAACACAAGCACACCGCCCAAACCAGCGCGCAAGCCCCGGCTTCGACAGGCTCAGCCCGAACGGTCGAGAAAAGACTCAAAACTACAAAAACAATAGCTGCTAGCGCTTGCTAGATAAGCGCCAGCAGCCAAATTGACCAAAATCCGAGACCCCAGAAAGCTCCGGAATCCGGTCGACGCATTTAGCGAAAGATCTCCGGCCCGCTGCGCGGTCCTTGCTGCTCACGCGGCGTCCTGATTTCAGCTCCTGCTGAAATCAGGCTTTCTCTTTTATCGAAAGCCCGTCGGCCTGCTCCGCAGTCCACGCCGCTGACGCGGCTACCCGCCTTCAGACTGCGCTGAAGTCTGGACGGCGCTTTTCCATAAACGCCGAAAACGCTTCCCGCGCTGCGGGCTCGCGCAACATGCGCCCGAAGCTCTCGCCCTCTTCCGCCATCACCTCCAGCACCTTCGCCGTCTGCCCACCCTTCATCAACCGCTTGGTTTCGATGAGCGACGACAACGGCTTGGCCGCCAGCTTCTTGGCTTGCGCCTGCGCCACCCCATTGCATTCGGTGGGCGGCACCACACGGTTCACCAGGCCTACCTCCAGCGCGGCCTCAGCCATGAAAGGCTCGCCCAACAGCAAGGCTTCAGCAGCGCGGTGATACCCCAGCATCTGCGGCACCAGCAGGCTCGATGCGGCCTCGGGGCACAGGCCCAGGTTGACGAACGGCATGGAGAACGCGGCGTTGTCGCCCGCATAGACCAGATCGCAATGGAACAGCATCGTCGTGCCAATGCCCACGGCCGGGCCACAGACCGAGGCGATCACGGGCTTGGGGAAGGTGGCGATGCCGCGCAGAAAGCGGAACACGGGCGAATCCTGCGTGGCAGGCGGCTGCTGCAGAAAGTCGCCAATGTCGTTGCCCGCGCTGAAGATCGCCACGTCGCCCTGGAACACCACCACGCGTACGCTAACGTCGGCCTTGGCGGCGTCCAGCGCGTCGGCCATGGCGGCATACATGTCGCGCGTGATGGAGTTCTTCTTGTCAACACGGTTGAAGGTGATGGTGGTCACGCCCGCTTCGGAGTGGACGAGGATGTCTTGGGTGGCTTCGGTCATGGTGGTGAAGGGTCAGTGATGATGATGGCGGGGACAGGAATGCGCAGTGCAGAGCAACAGGCCGACCTCCTACTCCTTGTAGTAAACGATCTGATGGCTGGTGGCGAGCATGGTGCCCGCCTCATTCCACAGCTGCACGGTCTGGTCGAAGAAACCGTTGCGGAATTCCTGCCCGCGCGCCTGGCCGAGAAGATACCCCGTGCCCGTGGCCTGCAGCTGGGCTGCGGTGGCATGAAAGTACACCGTGATGGACACCGTCCCTGCGGGCACATGGTGAGCGCGGCGCAGCCATACCCGGGGAAAGAAAACATCGGCCAACGCGGCCAGCGCCAAAAAGTCCAGCGGGCGCGGCGGCGCATCGCGCATCCACAGCTGCGTCAGGCTGTGGTCGCCGCTACCGTCCCACTGGCGTGGAATGGCGCCGGTGATGGGGCGCATCTCGTAGCGGTTGAGCCACTCCACGCCCAAACCTCGGGGCATGGCGGCCTGCGCGGATGGCGATGGGACGTCGGGCATGGGCACATCGCCCACGCTCCAGGTCTCGCGACGCACTGCGGTGACAGCCGTGGCAGTGGTGGTGACCACCTGCTCGCCGCTCTTGGGGTCAGCTTGCAGGATCGACAGCGTCCAGTGCTGGGTGGAGCGGTTAGTGCGAACGGGAGTGGCCTGCACGGTGAGTGCGCCAGCCGTCAGTGCGCCCGCGTAGTTGACGGTGAGCGACAGCGGATCGCCCAGCCGATCAGGGTGCTGCAGGATGGCCTGCAGCAGCGTGGCGGCGGTAACGCCACCAAACGGGCCGACCATGTTCCAGTAGCCAGGGTGGGTCTGACCTTCGTACTGGCCCGCCGCAGAAGAGGACGAGGCCGTCAGCTGTACCGCGTCGTCCAGCGGATGGGCTGCGGACGCAGTGGAAGAATAGGAGGAAGAAGTCATGCTGCGAGTGTGCCGCGAAACCACCGCTCAGGCCGTCGTGCCGGAGACTTCGGCGTGTGGCACACCGCCGCCCAGGGCCGCCAGCGCTGCCGCTGCACGCGGCCACAGGCTCTGGCGGAACTGGTCGCGAAAGAAGCCAAAGTGCCCAATGCGCCGCACCTGCAAGTCGGCCGGGGTGATGCTCTCCACGCGGCGTTCGGTGTTGGCGTACAAATTCACCAGGTTGTGCGTTCCGCGCAAGGTCATCAGCTCGTCGTCGGCCATGGACAGCGCCAGCACCGGGAACCGCACCGCACCATAACTCTGCGCCACCGCAGGCCCCTCGGCGCCCACGCTGTAGGCCGGGTCCAGACACCAGCGCCGCCACTGCAGGATCACCCCCGCAGGCAGATCGCCCACCTTCTTGAGCGTGCGTCCCGGAAAGTACCCGCACAGCCGCGTGGCCAGCGGCACGAGCACCCACCAGAAATAGGGAACGATGCGCTTGAGCTGCGGCGCGTTGTCACGCCAGTAGCCGCTGCCTGCGGCCACGCTCAGCAGGCCCGCCACCTGCTCTGGCTTCTTGAGCAAGCCCGGCAACTGCGCCCCCAGGCTGTGGCCCAGCAGAAACAAAGGCTGTGACGGCAACGCATCCTTGGCGGCGGAGATCACCGCCTCGTAGTCCTCGGCCCAGTCGAACAGATTCGCCTTCACATCGCGCATAGGGCCCTGCAGCGAATCGCCGTGTCCCCGGTAGTCAAACGTCGTGACCCGAAACCCCTGCTGCGCCATCCACAGCGCAAAGGCCTCGTAGAACGACTGCCGCACCCCCATCGCGCCGCCGATGACAACGCTGGCACGCGGAGCGCCCTCGGGTTCGTAGACACGCAGCGCCAAAGACACTGCCCCGTTGACCTGCAAGGTTTGCTTGTTCATGTCTGTCTCCTTAGCTCAATGCCGATCTGCGTCGGCTTGAATGGAAAACAAAAACAGGCAGTGCACTTTCCCCTGCCTTCACACCCCGCCCCCAAGGGCGTAGCGAGCGGGATCAGCTGCTAGGCGGACGGAGCACAGGAACCGGAACGTACTTGCGGTACGTGAGGATTCCGAGCACCGCCCAACGACGCAGATGGCCCGCGCAGTAGCCAATCACAAAGACTCGATGATGCCGGCGGCGCCTTGTCCTGTGCCTACACACATCGTGACCATCCCGTACTTCAGCTTGTGGCGGCGCAGCGCATGCACCACCGTCGCCGCCCGAATCGCACCGGTGGCCCCCAGCGGGTGCCCCAGCGCAATCGCGCCCCCCATCGGGTTCACGTTCGCGGGGTTCAGGCCCAGCGTGTTGATGACCGCCAGCGACTGCGCTGCAAATGCTTCGTTCAGCTCGTACCAGCCAATGTCATCGCTCTTGAGGCCCGCATACCGCAGCGCTGCCGGGATGGCTTCGATAGGGCCAATGCCCATGATCTCTGGCGGCACGCCGCGCGCGGCGTAGCTCACGAAGCGCGCCAGTGGCGTCAGGCCAAACTGCTTCACGGCCTTTTCGCTGGCCACGATGAGGGCACCCGCGCCATCGCTGGTCTGCGAGCTGTTGCCCGCCGTGACGCTGCCGCGTGCGGCAAACACGGGCTTGAGCTTGGCCAGGCCTTCCAGCGACGTGTCCGGGCGGGGGCCTTCGTCCAGGCTCACGGTGCGGCGCTTTTCCACCACTTCGCCGGTGGCGAGGTTGGGCGAACGCTCCACGATCTCGAACGGCGTGATTTCGTCGGTGAACTCACCATCTTTCTGCGCCTTGATGGCGCGCAGGTGGGATTCAAGCGCAAACGCGTCCTGCGCTTCGCGGCTCACCTTCCACTGCTGGGCCACCTTTTCTGCGGTAAGGCCCATGCCGTAGGCAATGCCCACGTCTTCGTCACGGGCAAACACCTCGGCGTTGAACGAAGGCTTGTTGCCACCCATGGGCACCAGGCTCATGGACTCGGCGCCACCGGCGATCAGCACGTCGGCCTCGCCCACGCGGATGCGGTCGGCGGCCATCTGCAGCGCGGTGATGCCCGATGCGCAGAAGCGGTTCACCGTCACACCGCCCACGGGGTGGTCAAACGCCAGGCCCACAGCGATGCGGGCCATGTTCATGCCCTGTTCGCCTTCGGGGAAGGAGCAGCCAATGATGGCGTCTTCAATGGCCTTGGGGTCCAGCGTGGGCACCTGCAGCATGGCGCTCTTGATGGCGGCGACCAGCAGGTCGTCGGGGCGGGTGTTCTTGAAATAGCCGCGGCCCGAGCGCCCGATGGGCGTGCGCGTGGCGGCGACGATGTAGGCGTCCTGGACTTGTTTTTGAGCCATGGTGAAACTCCTTCAATTCTTGGGGGGGCGGCTGGAGGGAACCCAGGCCCACGTAAATACACATTCGACCGGCTCCACACCGGCTTCGTCGGTCACGGTGACTTTCACCTGCACCTCGCCCTTGTCGCTGGCCAACATGGCGGCGCGCTGCTCGGCGGTCAGCGTGGCCACGGCTTTGAGGCCGCCCGTGGCGCGCTTCTTGAACGCCATGGAGAGCTCCTTGGCCAGCGGCAGGCAGTCGTCGCGCACGTTCATGCCCACGACCATGCCGGTGGCCGTCTCGGCCAGCAGGTTCATGGCCGAGGCGTGCACGCCACCGATGTGGTTTTGCACGCGGCGCTCATTGGCCAGGTGCACTTCAACACGCTCCGGCGTGAGCGACACGAACTTCACCCCGGCCGTGCCGGTAAAGGGCACGGCCCGGCGCAGGATGATGTTCTGCACGAACCCGCGCATGAAGGCGGGCGCCTCGTCCAGGCGCATCAGCGAGCGCTGGAGTTTGTTGGGGGCTTGGCTCGTCATGGTGATGCCGGTCAGTTGCGGACTGGCTTGCCTGTCGAGAGCATGCCCAGGATGCGCTCGTGCGTCTTGGGCTGTGCGATCAGGTGGCAGAACACCTTGCGCTCCAGCGTGAGCAGGTACTCCTCGCTCACCATCGAGCCCGCATCCACATCGCCGCCACAGACCACCTCGGCGATCATGGCGCCGATCTTGAAGTCGTAGGCACTGATGAAGCCGCCGTCGCGCATGTTCACCAGCTGGGCCTTGATGGTGGCCAGACCGCTGCGGCCCGCCACGGGGAACAAGCGCTTGTGCGGCGCACGCCATCCGCTCGCAGCCATGGACTTGGCTTCGTTGATGGCGACGAACAGCAGCTCGTCCTTGTGGGGCACGATCACGTCGCTATCCAGCAGGAAGCCCAGCTTGCGCGATTCGATGGCGCTGGTACCCACCTTGGCCATCGCGGCGGCGGTGAAGCCTTCGGTCAGGAACGGCAGCAGGTCTTTGCTCGTAGAAGCGGCCATGTTCTCGGCCGCGCGGCGGGCGATGTAGGTCAGGCCACCCGCGCCGGGCACCAGGCCCACGCCCACTTCCACGAGGCCGATGTAGCTTTCCATGTGCGCCACGCGCTTGGCCGAATACACGGCCAGCTCGCAGCCACCGCCCAGCGCCATGCCGTGGATGGCAGCGACGACAGGCACCTGCGCATAGCGAATGCGCATCATCAGGTTCTGCAGTTCCTGCTCGATGCTTTCCACCGCATCGGCACCGCCGACCATGAACGCAGGCATGGTGGCTTCCAGGTCAGCGCCCACGCTGAACGGCGCGTCACCGGACCAGATGACCATGCCCTGGTATTCGGACTCGGCCAGTTCCAGGCCCTCCATCAGCGCTTCCATCACCTCGGGACTGATGGCGTGCATCTTGTTCTTGATGCTGGCGATGAGGATTTGACCGTCCAGCGTCCAGGTGCGCAACGCCTTGGACTCGGCAATGGTCGTACCGGCGGTACGCCAATCGGGCAAAGCGGTCTCGCCCAGCAGGGCCTCGGGGAAGATCTGGCGCTCGTACACGGGCAGCTGGCGGCGGGGCACAAACTTGCCTTGCGATGCGCTCCAGGAGCCCTGCGCGGTGTGCACGCCACCGGCTTCGGCCACGGGGCCCTTGAAGACCCACTCGGGCAGCGGTGCCTTGCACAGCGCTTTGCCAGCGTCGATGTCTTCCTGAATCATCTTCGCGACTTCGAGCCAACCGGCTTCCTGCCACAGCTCGAAGGGGCCCTGCTTCATGCCAAAGCCCCAGCGCATGGCCTGGTCCACATCGCGGGCGTTGTCGGCAATGGTTGCCAGGTGCACGGCGGCGTAGTGGAAGCTGTTGCGCAAAATGGCCCACAGGAACTGGCCGGGCGCACCTTCGGCGTTGCGCAGCAGGCGCAGGCGCTCGGCAGCAGGCTTCTTGAGCATGCGGGCATACACCTCGTCGGCCTTCTGGCCGGCGGGCACGTACTCTTCGCTGTCCAGCTCGAAGCGCATCACGTCGCGGCCGACCTTCTTGAAGAAGCCTGCCTTGGCCTTCTGGCCCAGGTTGCCCAGCTCCAGCAGCTTTTTCAGCACGGCGGGCGTGCCAAAGCTTTCGTAGAAGGGATCAAACTGTGCAGCCCCTTTGGTAGCGTCGCCGCTCAGGTTGTCCTGCAGCGTCTTGATGACGTGGGCCATGGTGTCCAGGCCCACCACGTCGGCGGTGCGGAAGGTGCCGCTCGATGCACGGCCCAGCTTCTTGCCCGTGAGGTCGTCCACCACGTCGTAGGTCAGGCCGAAGTTCTCGACTTCCTTCATCGTGGCCAGCATGCCGGCGATGCCGACGCGGTTGGCCACGAAGTTGGGTGTGTCGTGCGCGCGCACCACGCCCTTGCCCAGGCCGCTGGTGACGAAGGCTTCGAGCTGGTCCAGCACTTCGGGCTGGGTGGTGGGGGTGTTGATCAGCTCCACCAGCGTCATGTAGCGCGGGGGGTTGAAGAAGTGAATGCCGCAGAAACGGGGCTTGATGCTCTCGGGCAGCACTTCGGACAGCTTGGTGATCGACAGGCCCGAGGTGTTGGACGCCAGGATGGCGTGCTTGGCAACATGGGGGGCGATCTTGGTGTACAGGTCCAGCTTCCAGTCCATGCGCTCGGCAATGGCCTCGATCACGAGGTCACATTCCTTGAGCAGGTGCATGTGCTCTTCGTAGTTGGCCTGCTGGATCAGCGCCGCGTCGTCGGCCACGCCCAGGGGCGAGGGCTTGAGCTTCTTGAGGCCTTCGACGGCCTTGGTGACGATGCCGTTCTTCGGGCCCTCCTTCGCAGGCAGGTCGAACAGCACCACGGGCACCTTGACGTTGACGAGGTGGGCGGCAATCTGCGCGCCCATCACGCCTGCGCCGAGCACGGCGACTTTTTTCACTTGGAATCTGGACATGGGTTGGGTTCCTGGTTGGGGCGTTGCGGAACACCGCAGGGGGTGCGCAAGGCCACGGGAATGGGGTTTACTGGACGCGGATCCAGGTTTGCGTGCGGCCGAACGGGCCGATCGAGCCGCGCACTTCGAGCTTCTTGCCGCCCTCGACGGGGGTCATGCGCAGGGTGTAGTTGCGGCCGTTCTCGGGGTCGAGAATCTTGCCGCCCTCCCACACCTCTTTGCCGTCAGCCTTTTTGGCGCCACGGATGATCTCCAGCCCGAGAATGGGCTTGCCCTTGCGGTCGTCCGAGCATTCGTCGCAGACCTCGTCGGGCTTGGCGTCCTTGGACAGGCGCTTTTCCAGCGCTCCGTGCAGCACGCCGCCGCCAATGTCGCGGATGCGGATCTCGGCCTTGGCCTCGCCGGTCTTGTCATCGATGTTGCGCCACAGGCCTTCGGGCGTCATCTGCGCCCAGGCCGGCAGCGCAGCCGCTACCAAAACAATAGCTGCTACCGCTTGATACATAAGCGCTCCGTGGCAAAAAGGCTTGAAATCCGCATCCGGCATCGATCAGGCCAGGGCCAGATCGGTGTCCATCAGCACCTTGCTGCCGGCGCGGGCAGTGCGCATCAGCGTGGCGGTTTCGGGGAACAGCTTGGCAAAATAGAAGCGTGCGGTCTGCAGCTTGGCGCCGTAGAACGGGTCGGTGTTGCCAGCGGCGATCTCGCGCAGCGCCACCTGGGCCATGCGGGCGAACAGGTAGCCGAACACCAGGTGGCCGGCCACGCGCAGGTAGTCCACGGCAGCGGCGCCCACTTCGTCGGGGTTTTGCATGCCCTTGAAGCCGATCTCGGTGGTGAACTTGGTCATCTGGTCTCCCAGCATGGCCACGGGGTTGATGAACTCGGCCATGCGCTCGTTCACGCCCTCTTCTTCCACCAGCTGACCAATCAGCTTGCCCAGCTTTTTCAGCGTGGCGCCGTTGTTGCCCAGCACCTTGCGGCCCAGCAGGTCCAGCGACTGGATGGTGTTGGTGCCTTCATAGATCATGTTGATGCGGTTGTCCCGCACGTACTGCTCCATGCCCCATTCCTTGATGAAGCCGTGGCCGCCGAAGACCTGCATGCATGCATTGGTGCTGATGTGGCCGTTGTCGGTGATGAAGGCCTTGACGATGGGAGTCAGCAGGGCCACGAGTTCTTCGGAGTCCTTGCGCACCTTTTCATCGGGGTGGCTGTGCACCTTGTCGAGCAGCAGCGTGCAGTACAGCTGCAGCGCGCGGCCACCTTCGGCATAGGCCTTGGCGCTGAGCAACATCTTGCGCACGTCGGGGTGCACGATGATGGGGTCGGCGTCCTTGTCCTTGGCCTTGGTGCCCGACAGGCTGCGCGACTGGATGCGGTCCTTGGCATAGGCCAGAGCGTTCTGGTAGGCCACTTCGGTCAGGCCCAGCGACTGGTTGCCCACGCCGAGGCGGGCAGCGTTCATCATCACGAACATGGCCGCCAGGCCCTTGTGGGGCTGGCCCACCATGGTGCCGATGGCGCCGTCCAGCGCGATCTGCGCGGTGGCGTTGCCGTGGATGCCCATCTTGTGCTCCAGGCCCGTGCAGAAGATCGGGTTGCGTTCGCCCAGCGAGCCGTCGGCGTTCACATGGAACTTGGGCACCACAAACAGGCTGATGCCCTTGCTGCCCTTGGGCGCATCGGGCAGGCGGGCCAGCACCAGGTGAACGATGTTGGCGGCCATATCGTGCTCACCCGCGCTGATGAAGATCTTGTTGCCGGTGATCTTGTAAGTGCCGTCGGCCTGGGGTTCGGCCTTGGTGCGCATCAGGCCCAGGTCGGTACCGCAATGGGGTTCGGTCAGGCACATGGTGCCGGTCCATTCGCCGCTGGTCAGCTTGGGCAGGTACAGGGCCTTCTGGGCGTCGGTGCCGTGGGCGTGCAGGGCTTCGTACGCGCCGTGCGACAGGCCGGGGTACATCGTCCAGGCCTGGTTGGCCGAGTTCAGCATTTCGTACAGGCACTGGTTCAGCACGAAGGGCAAGCCCTGGCCGCCATAGGCGGGGTCGCAGGAGAGCGCCGCCCAGCCGCCTTCCACGTACTTGGCATAGGCTTCCTTGAAGCCCGTGGGGGTCTTCACTTCGTGCGTGGTCTTGTTGAGCACGCAGCCTTCGGTGTCGCCGCTGATGTTGAGCGGGAATGCGACTTCGGCGGCAAACTTGCCAGCCTCTTCGATCACGGCGTTGATGGTGTCCACATCCACTTCGGCATGGGGCGGCATCGCCTTGAATTCATCGCTGACCTTGAGCACTTCGTGCATGACGAATTGCATGTCGCGCAGGGGCGGCGTGTAGGCTGGCATGGGTTTACTCCTTGGAGGTGGTGGTTTGGTTGGAAACTTTGCGGCGCCCGGTCGTGGGAGCCTTGGCAGCGGGTACCGGGGCGGTCATGGCAGGCGCGCCGTAGCGCGACAAGATGTTGTGAAAACCGGTCACGGCGCGCGCGAGCGAGCCGGGGTTGCGCAGAAAACGGGCTTCGTAGTGCAGCGCCAGGATGAGTCCATGGATCTCGAACAGCATCTGCTCGGCATTGGCATCTGCCTGCAGTTCACCCAGCTCCTTACATTGCTCAATGGCGCGGCGCATGGCGGCGTGCCAGGTCATCACTGAGCTGGCCAGCGCATCGCGCACAGGGCCGGTGCGGTCGTCGAACTCCACTGCACCACTGATGTAGATGCAGCCGGAGTCGATTTCGATAGAAGTGCGCTTCATCCAGTTGTCATACAGCGCATGCAGCCGCGCCAGGCCGCGCGGCGCGGACATGGCGGGGTAGAACACTTCCTGCTCAAAGCGCGTGTGGTATTCGCGGATAACGGAAATCTGCAATTCTTCGCGCGAGCCGAAATGGGCAAACACGCCGGATTTGCTCATGCCCGTGACGTCGGCCAGCGTCCCGATGGACAGGCCCTCCAGGCCGATGTGGGTGGCCAAGCCCAGAGCAGCCTCCACAATGGCCGCCTTGGTCTGCTGGCCTTTTTGCAGGGCGCGTCCCGTAACACTGCGAGCCCGCGGGATGCGGGTGACCTGGCTGGAGGGAGAGGTAGCGGGCATGCGGGCAAATAAAAACGAACGTTCGTTCTATTCTGCAGCAAATTCTCTCCTGAGCCAAAACCCCCGAAAAAAATAGGGAGCCGCCCCAAATGCCCCGTTGTGGCGGAGCCACCAACCGCCCCGCCCGGCACCGCACCCCACCACTCCTTCGACCGCGTCACAAGCGCCCTCTGCTGGCAGCATAAGGGCGCGCGTATCAAAGCATTAGAGGATCAGCGCCAGACTGGCCTCCAGATGTTCCGTTGGGAGACGCTTGAAGCCTGAGCGTGCGTAGCGCTGCAGGCGCCCCAAGGCAAACGCGGTAAGTACACTGGCCGCGACCTGGGCGTCCACCGTCGGTGTGGCAGAACCCGCCACAGAGGGACGCAGGCACTGGCGCAGGGTGGATTCGATGCGGTCAAAAAACTGGTTCATGCGCTGCTGCAGACGCTCGTGCTCGAACACCAGTGCATCGCCGACCATCACACGCACCATGCCAGGGTTGCGTTCGCCAAACTGCAGCAGCAACACCACGATACGGGCGGCCTGCCGAGAGCCTACCTCGGGCGACTGAGCGGGATCGGGCAGGTCGCGGCCTGTGATCTGCGCTACCAGCGTGAAAACAGTTTGTTCGATGAAATCGATCAACCCCTCGAACATCTGCGCCTTGCTCGCAAAGTGGCGGTACAGCGCCGCCTCGCTCACGGACAGGCGCGCCGCCAGCGCGGCGGTGGTGATGCGCTCTGCGCCGGGCTGTTCCAGCATGGCCGCCAGCGCTTGCAGGATCTGCACACGCCGCTCCCCTGGCTTGGGCCGCTTGCGCGCAGTTGGCGTCTCGCCCGCATCGTCGGTACTGGCTGGCTCGGGGAGGTGCGAAGGTTCAGACATGCAGGAACAAGGGCTCGGGTAAGGCCATGCGGCCAGTGGCGCCCTGCGCCGGGTTCTCATGCGCGATCGGCATGCACCGGCCTGCGGCAGGGCGTAAATCATGTGTGGAAATGATTCTCGCACAGGCCCTGCAGCGGCCTGGTGGCGCACCAGCACGCGCCACTGGGCACAAGCTCTACAGCGGAAACACCACCGTCACCAGCAGGCCATGCCCCTGCGAGCCGGTGCCCAACGTGAGGGAAGCGCGGTGCACACGCGAAATTTCATCTGCAATGGCCAGACCGAGACCTGTGCCCTCGCCTACCGTGCCAGGCACTCGGTAAAACCGCTGCATGACGCGGCCCCGTTCAGCATCGGGCACGCCTGGCCCATCGTCTTCCACCTCGATGAACGCACGTGGCGGGCCTGCGCGCCACTGGCGCATGCCGCAGCGTATGGTCACAATGCCGCCCGCCGGGGTGTATTTGATGGCGTTGTCCACCAGGTTGGACAACAACTCGCGCAGCAACCAGCCATGGCCCGTCACATGCACAGGCTGGACTTCCAGCCCCAAGTCCAGCCCCTTGCCGGTGGCCGGGTCGAGAAACGTCTCCAGCAGGGTTTCGCACAGATCCTTGAGGTCAATCCGCTGGGGCGGCTGCGCGTCCAGGCTGCGCGCATCGGCCCGCGACAGTGCCAGTAGCTGGTGGGCAAGCTGCGAAGTGCGGCGGGTGGCATTGCGCAGTTTCTCAATCTGATCAGCTCCCAAAACAATAGCGCCTTTCGCTTGACTATCATGCGCTAGCGGCACTTTTCCCTCAAAATTTGACAGTGAAACGCGGGGGGGTGCTGCCGCCTTGGCCATCATGGCCCAGGCTTCGACCTGTGCCTGCAGCCCCGCCAGAGGGGTGCGCAGCTGGTGCGCCGCGTCGGCTACAAAGCGGCGCTGCCCTTCTGCCTGCGCGTTGACCAGTGCAAACAGCCGGTTGAGTGAATGCACGAGCGGGCGCACTTCGGCGGGCGACGAGGCTTCATCAATGGGGCTCAGGTCACGCGGCGAACGGTGTTCCACCGCTTCCGCCAGATCCACCAGTGGTTTGAACGCCCGGCCCACGGCCCAGTGGATGGCGAGCGCGGCGGCGGCCACCAGCACGAGGTTGGGCAGCAGCACCCGCAGCAGAAGCTGCTGCGCCCATTGCTGGCGCGGATCTGACCCATCGGCCAGCGCCACCACCAGCTCCCCCGCTCCGGTGCGACCACGCTGCACGGCCACTCTGTAGGTCACGCCGCCAAATTCGACGCTGTGGAACTCCGGCGCCTGTGTGGTGGGCACGGCACTGTGCACCCAGTTGTCGCCCAAGAGCAGACGGCCGGAGGTGTCGCGCACGCTGTACCCCGCAAAGCCGGCGTTCTGGCGCAGAAAATCTTCGACCGGTGGCGCCAGCAGCAGCAGGGGCGGCTCGTTGTCGCGCAGCGATGGGGCCAGCACGGAGTCCGCCAGCGCGGGCAACAGCCGCAGCAGGCGCTGATCGTGACGACTGGCAGCTTCGTCGGCCGAGCGGTAGTCCAGCCACACGCCCACCAAGGCCAGCGCACACAAAGGCAGCACCAGCAAGACCAGCAGCCGGTTGCGCAGGTCGGAGGTCATGGCGCGCAGGCCGGGCCGCTGGAGGTAGGTGGTTCGGTCCGGCGTCATCGTGGTCTTGCTCACCGACTGCTGGGGCCCGGCCGGCTGCGTTCAGGCTGCCTGGAGTTCGAGCCGATAGCCGAACCCACGGATGGAACGCAGCGCCACGCCATGTGGCTCCAGCTTCCCGCGCAGCCGGGACACGTAGACCTCCACGGCATTGGGCGTAATCTCCTTGTCCCAGCCTGTCAGCGCCTGCAAGAGCTTGTCTTTGCTGGCAGGCTTAGGGGCATGGATGAGGAGGTATTCCAGCACCGTCCATTCACGCGGACCGAGCTCAATGAGTTGCTCCCCCGCCTCAGTGCGAATGCTGGCGCGGCGACCGGCCGTGTCCAGCTCCAGCGGGCCAAAGCTCAGCACCGCCGTGGTAGCGGCCTGCGAGCGGCGCAGCAAGGCGCGCAGGCGTGCCAGCAGTTCGGGCAGCTCGAAGGGCTTGACCATGTAGTCGTCGGCCCCCAGGTCCAGCCCCTGCACGCGGTCGTGCAGTGCATCGCGCGCGGTCAGGATCAGCACCGGAAGGGCCGGGCTTGCCATATCAGGGCGGCGCAGGCGGCGGGTGAGCTCCAGGCCATCCATGGCTGGAAGGCCGATATCGATGATGGCCGCGTCAAACGATTCGGTGCGCAGCACCTCTTCGGCACGCTCACCGCTTCCGACCCAATCCACCGCATACCCCGCATCGGTCAACCCCAGCTTGATGCCGCTGGCAACCATCACATCGTCTTCGACCAACAACAGGCGCATGGTGCAATCACGCGGCAAGGTCAGTGCGACCGAATCATGGTCCCGTAGGCCTGGTCGGTCAGGATTTCGAGCAGCATGGCGTGGGGCACACGCCCATCGATGATGTGCACGGCATTGACCCCAGCCTTGGCCGCATCGAGCGCTCCGGCAATCTTGGGCAGCATGCCGCCAGAGATCGTGCCATCGGCAAACAACGCATCGATCTCGCGGGCAGAGAGGTCAGTGATCAGATTGCCAGCCTTGTCCAGCACGCCGGGTGTGTTGGTCAGCAGCATCAGCTTTTCGGCCTGCAGCACTGTGGCCAGCTTGCTGGCCACCACGTCTGCATTGATGTTGTAGCTCTCGTTGTTCTCGCCAAAGCCAATCGGACTGATGACGGGAATGAACGCATCATCCTGCAATGCCTTGACCACGCTCGGGTCGATGGAGACGATGTCCCCCACCTGGCCCACGTCGTGTTCGATGTTCGGATCCTTGCTGTCTACCATCTTGAGCTTCTGCGCACGGATCATGCCGCCGTCGCGCCCTGTCAGGCCGACGGCCTTGCCACCAGCTTGGTTGATCAGGCCCACGATATCCTGTTGAACTTCGCCAGCCAGCACCCATTCGACCACTTCCATGGTCTCGGCATCGGTCACACGCATGCCCTGGATGAACTGACCCTTCTTGCCCAGGCGGTTCAGCGCCGTCTCAATCTGCGGACCACCACCATGCACCACGACAGGGTTCATGCCCACGAGCTTGAGCAGCACCACGTCTTCGGCAAAATCGGCCTGCAGTGCGGGGTCGGTCATGGCGTTGCCGCCGTACTTGATAACCATGGTCTTGCCATGGAACTTGCGGATGTAGGGCAGCGCCTGGGCCAGTATTTCAGCCTTGTCGCGCGGGGCAATCGAAAGAAGGTCGGTCATGGAGGCGGGCCATCCAGAGAAAACGGTGAGGCGCAAATTGTGCCGCATTCGCGAGGAACGCCAGGCTGACCAACACAGATGCCGTCAGTGACGCAACCAGTTGGGCACCTTGAATCGCACGATCGCCAGATACGCCATCACATAGCTGATGACAAACAAGCCGCAAAACGCCATCAAAAGCGGGGTATTGCTCCAGAACAGCACTGCGGGCACTACCGTCAGCAGGGTGAAGCCCCAGAGGTAGGGGGATGTGCGGTTGTTGCGCATCAACACCCGGCGCGATTCATCGTCATGAAACACCCCCCGCACGATGCGGCGGTAGATCAATTGGTGAAAATGCAGCGCATCGGCCACACCGGGAGAAACGCCCCGGACCGCCTTTCGGTAGATCGAGAAGATCGTTTCCCACACGGGGTAGATCAGCAAAAGCATGGGGAACCACGGGGACACATCCGCATTGCGCTGCACCAGGGAAATGCTGGCCAGGGCAATCACGCCCCCCCAAACATAAGCACCGCCATCTCCGGCGAAGAGCATGCCGCGCGGGTAGTTCCAGACAAGAAACCCCCCCGTCGCAGCCGCCGTGGACACCAGCAAGGCCGCCAGGGAGCGATCCCCCACCTGCAAAGCCACATGGGCCAAGGCCAGACAGACTATCAATGCCACCATGCCCGCCAGACCGTTGTACCCGTCAATGATATTGAAAGCATGGGGCAGCCCTGCAACGGCCAGGACAACAACGGCAACCCCCAGCCAAGGCGCGGCCACCAAAAGCGAGTCCAGCCAGGGCCATCCCGTGCGTGACAAGGTGAGGTCGAGCAAGATCACAGCCAGAGCGCCGGACGCGCCGGTCAGAGTCAAGCGGTATCGCACGGACAGGCGCTGGGTCATGTCCTCTGCTATGCCACCCAGTGCCGCAGGGAGCAACGCCACCAGCCATCCACCCACCCAAGCCCCGAGCCTGAGTGAGCCGGGATCGCCCCAATGGGTGGACTGCAGAACACCCAGCCCCCAACTGCACCCAATGCCCAGCAACAGTGCGGCACCGCCCAAGCGGGGGACATCTCCCAGATGAAAGCGTTGGGGCATGCCGCTGCCGTACACGGAGGCATGGCTGTGCATCCACCGCACGATGAACCCTGCCGCCAACGCTGCAACGATAAATGCCACCACAGATAACCAGATCATGAGCGGCCGATGGTACCCGTACTCAGCCCGAGCACCTGTAAGAAAGAGCTATCCACGCCCCCCCTGGCGCGCAGATTGGGGGGAGCAGCGTGAACAAATGCCATTCCATTCGGAAAATTTTGCCCCGAAGCCTTCCAGGCTCTCCGGCAGTCGCCTGCCGGCAACTTCAAGGGCACGATGACAAGACTCATGGGGTCAGAACCCGCAGCCATTAACGAAGCATGCCACGGTAAAACCGCATCACCTTTTCGACATACTGCTGTGTTTCGGGATACGGGGGGATGCGCCGCCCGTACTTGATCACAGCCCCTTCACCCGCGTTGTAAGCCGCCAGCGCAAGCTCTTTGTCACCATCGAACATGCGCAACAAATCAGCGAGGTAGCGGGTGCCGATCTGAGCGTTCACTTTGGGCTCCATCGCTGCGTGCTCACCATCCGAAGAAGCGCGCCCTGCAACCCCGTAGCGTTCAGCTGTTGCCGGCATGACCTGCATCAACCCCAAAGCACCTTTGCGCGAAACAGCCTTCACATTGAAAGCCGACTCGGCGGCGGCAACGGCGATCACAAATGCAGGGTCCAGAGACTGCGCCACCGCCGCTGCTTCCAGGTGCTGCTTTACATCGTCGTAGCCAGGGTACTGTAGCGCCGAAGGGGCTCGCTCCTTCCCCTTCATCGCCGAGGCCGGAGGCACACGGTTGAGCCAGACCACCCCCCGCGAAGCCCCGGATGGAGGCACATTCCCGATGTGTGTGACGCCGTCCCCATCCACAAATTCCCATATCTGGTTCGCCCAGGAGGATGGCAACCACGCCAGCAGAAGGAAAACCGCCAAGGCAGCAACACGCACGCTCGACCCGAGAGACCGGTGGTCATTCCTTTCGGACGCCTGGCTCCACAAAATCATTGTTGTCATGGGACCTCGCGCCTTTCGCCAAAGAGACCTTTCAGACCGGCTCCGAAACGCTGGAACCAGGAACCCTTCACCTCGTGCTCTGGCTCTGGCCCTGCTTGTCCGCGCCTTGAACGAATCAGCCTTGCAGGCATACCTGCAGCCACCATGCCCGCCGGGACGTCCTGTCGCACCAGTGCTCCGGCAGCGACGACCGCGCCACGACCAATCGTCACCCCCTCCAAGACGATCGCACCCGCACCAATCCAGGCACCATCTTCCACAACGATCCTGGCGCGGGTGATGCGGTTGCGGGCAATCACAACATCCCCACCATCGATGGCATGCCCAGCGGACAGCAGCTTTGCATGAGGACCGATCAGGACGTCCTCGCCGATGTCCAGCCCACCTTCACCGGACAGATAGCCCCCCACATTGACGATGGTGCGTGCTCCGATGCGAATACCCACACAAGGATCCGCCACTACGTCGCCGAGCACCAGCCGCGTCTGGGCATAGATACTGACACCGTCGGCAAGACACAAGACATCGGGACGCTCTCCGAAACGCATGACCGAAACAGATGGGTCAACCCGACAATCGGCGCCC
This sequence comes from Acidovorax facilis, assembly GCA_964031875.1. GTDB lineage: Bacteria > Pseudomonadota > Gammaproteobacteria > Burkholderiales > Burkholderiaceae_C > Acidovorax > Acidovorax facilis_A. The sequence goes on along the minus strand of CAXIRU010000015.1, from coordinate 54,576 downwards.
ATGCGATCAACCCCTGCGTGCGAGGTCGTGAAATCAGGGATTCCCAGCATCATGTGAGTTCCGCTCACCGGCTCTGGTGCGAGCCCATGAGCCTACGCCAGCGACTGCGCCATGTGCGATCGTTCAGCTCTTGTGTCCGGGCCTGCAGCTCAATGCTTGTGATTCCAAGCTCTGTTGCCACTGCAGCTTTTTCGGACTGCAGCGAGGCTACCTCTGCACGCACATCGGCAATCTCCTGCTGGAGTTTCGCAATGAGGTCCTTGGCTTCGGCAAAGGCCTTCTGGTGCTCCAGCAACGAAGCACGTTCGCGTTGGTGTACCACCGTCAATGCCTGCAATTCGTCGCGCAAGCCGTCTGCCATGCTCCGCGCCTCTTTGAGCTCCCAAGTTGGCGCATCGACCGAAGGCGTGACGACCACCATCCACTGGTAGACATCAAAATCCTGCCACCCCGCCATCAACGCCTGACGCTGGTCCCCCGACAACCCACTCCAGTACCCTGCAAATTCGCTGCATTCAACGGGCACCCTGTTGGCTTCCCAGACCCTGGGAGCCCAGCCGCAGTCGAGCAGCAATTTCTCGATGCTGCGTTTGGTAAAAAACCGGACATGGGTCCTGTCCAGCTGTCCCTTGTCAGAGTAGTCAAAAATGCCGCTACGCATTGAGGCCAGCACCCCAGCATAGGCGATATTCGGGATGGATATCACGAGGCAACCCATGGGAGCCACAAACTCGCTCAGCCGCTGCAGCACCTCTTCGGGTCTTCTGAGGTGTTCCAGCACATCACAAGCCATCACCACATCAAACTGCCGACCCTTGATCGCGTCCAGCCAATCGGTATTGTCCAGATTGCCTGTGACAACCTCCACATCAAGGGTTTTGAGCACTTCCAGTGCCTCAGGGTCGTTTTCCACCACTGTGACGCGATGGCCCCGAGCCCGCAGAACACGGGTCATTGCGCCCGGCCCTGGTCCGAGTTCCAGAACCGAGCCTCCCGTTGGCGGCACGCGGCGCAGCAACCGGGCGGCCCATTCCTCGCCATCAGGGTCGAAGGCGTAGTCGTATCGCTCAATATTGCTCATCGATTTCCCTCCAGCTTGGGTACCGGTTCAGGCTGCCACATCTGATCCCACAGCCCCCACTGCCACCATGCCCAAGGCCGGGCCAAAACATCCTGCTCCAGACGCTGGATCACTTTGTCAATCGCCTGCCCTGGATTGTCAGGCAATGGCTCAATGACAACCTCCATATGGTCAGGACGCCGGGAACAAGTTACAGCATGCAGCAACGGAGCGCCTGTGGACTGCGCCAGGCGCTCAATTCCCGTGGGCAGGTTCAGACTGCCCCCCAGAAACGGGTGACCGCGCAATCGGCCAAACTCAGGCCGCCAGGCATCCGCCAGAATCACCCACGCCTGCCCCGCCCGCAGACTTTCATGCACCGGTCGCAACCCCTCGCTGGTGGTGTGCCATTTTCCACCGGTCACCTCGGTATAGCCTTGGATTTTGCGAAGCAAAAAGCGCCGCTGTGCGGCCCCAAGCTCCGGGTTGTCCAAGACGGGCATGGTCAGGACATTGGTGGCGATACCCTCTCTGGCCAGAGCGACCGGGGCGGTCAGGAGCCGGTCATAGTGATTCAACACCAGAATGAATCCCTTGCTTTGGCGGGCCAGCCCCCTGGCAAACTCAGCGCCTTTCAATTCAATGGCGGGCCCTCCGCTACGGCCCAGTCGATGGAACGCCATCGCATCCACCATCTCCTGCGCCAGCATGGCCAAATGCTCGCGAGCCCAATCCGCGTGCTGCTCTGCTGTCGCTTGCGGGAACACCCGTGCAAACAGACTTTCTAGCCAGCGCAGCAACCGCTCACGCTCGTCGGCGGGTTCACGCCCCACCCGGGCGGCCAGCCGCCAGGGAAGCGTCGTGGGCAGCCGGGCAATCAACGGAAAAAGCAGGTCCAGAGACCAGGCTCGCGTCATTCCACCTGTACCCATTCGTGTTCCAGCCAGGCAACACCAAACTCTCGGTGCTTCTGGTTCAGCACCGTAAAGGGCTGGATGAGCTCGGCCATGTCCAGCACCTGAATGCCGGAATCATCCAGGACATAGACGCTCCAGAGATACTCACCAGATAGCAACGGCAACCGCGGGAACCGTGCGCGAATTCGGTGACCGCCCACGCCCCGCAGCGGCTGCCCCTCCGCACGGAACTGCGTGCTCGTGCCAAAAACGTTGTCCTTGTCCGGACGAACGATCGCAAACAGCACATGAAACGGCGCATCGCCATAGGACTCGATCTCGATCTCTACCGACAGGTCCTGGAACGAATCTACCTGAGCCGGGTTGATGCCGTCCCCTGTTTCAATCCGGAGGCCCGCAATTTTGACCAGGGGCGCACCCGACGAAGACGACGGCGCGGGCTGCGCCGCTTCGTCTTTTTTGGCGGCCTCATGGGCTTCGACGCGCAGATGGGCATATCTACGTCGCTCATGGGATTCGTATGCGGTCACCACGTCCTCGGTGGATCCAATCGCTTGCACGCGGCCCCCATGTATCCACGCAGCACGCTGGCAAAGGCTTCGCACTTGATACAGGTTGTGCGAACAGAATAGCACCGTGGCCCCACGCTCCCGAAGCTCAAGAATGCGGTTGAGGCTCTTCTTCTGAAAATGCAGATCTCCCACAGACAACGCCTCATCCACGATCAATACATCCGGATCGATGGCCGTTGCAGCCGCAAAAGCCAGCCGCATGAACATGCCCGATGAATAGGTCTTTACCGGCCGTTCCAGCGTCTCCTTGGTCAACTCCGAGAATGCGGTGGCGCAGACAACAAAGTCCTCCATGGCAGCGCCTTCCAGCCCATGCAGCGCTGCCATGAAGCGGATGTTGTCGTAACCGGATTCTTCCGGGTGAAATCCGGCACCAAGCTCTAGCAATGCGGCCACACGACCTTCTTGAGAAACCTGCCCGCGGGTGGGGCGGATTGTGCCTGCAGCGATTTTCAGCAAGGTGCTTTTACCGGCTCCGTTTTCGCCGATGAGGCCAAACGTTTCACCTGCCTGCACTTCGAAATCGACATCGGTCAAGGCCACATGAACACGATGGCGCGGCTTGCGCGTCACCCACTCCCAGAGCCGGTCCTGCGGTCGGCCATAGACCATGTAGGTTTTTTCAATGCCTTCGAAGCGAATCGTCATGGCTTTACAAGGCCTCGCCCAAAGCAGACTTCATGGAGCGGAAGAACCACCACCCACCACCGCCCAACAACACCACCCATATGGCCAAAGCCACAGGCGTTCCCGGTGGTACCGGCATGTGCAATACGGTGCCTTGAACCATCAGTACGAGGCAAGCTACGGGATTCAGAAGGAACCAGTGATGGAATTTCTCGGGCACCTGGGACAGCGGGTATACGACAGGTGTCAGGTAGAACCAGAGCTGAAGCGCGAAGGCCACCATGGACCCCACATCACGCCACAAAAAATGGGCCATGCTCAGCAACAGCGTGAGACCGAAGGTCAGCGCAATCTGGGCCAGCACTAGGACAGGTAACCAAGCCAGTGACGGGTATGGCCCCACCCCCTGTACCACCGACAAGACGATCAGTAGCGTATAGCCGATCCCCAGAACAAGCAGACTACCACCCACAGAAACTGCAGGAAGTATTTCTGCAGGCATGGGCTGTTTACGCAGAAAGTCCTCGTAGGCGGCAAGCGACCCAACACCCCGCCCGATCGCATCGGTAAAGGGCAGCCAGACCGCAAGCCCAGCCAGAAGATGCAGGAGGTAACCGTTGTCTACATTCAGCCCAGGGACTCTCACCGCCAGCACGAGGCCGAAGAGTACATAGAAGATCGCTAGCGTGGCAACGGGCTGCACAAAAGCCCAGGCAAAACCCAAGACCGAACCGGCGTAGCGGGTCTTGAACTCACGAACCATCCAATAGCGCCAGAGCACCCACAACTGGCGCGGGTTACGCGGAGCTGCCGACGAGACCGCGTTGGAATGGGGAACAGGGCGCGTCATGCCACCGTCCGCAACCATTCGACCGATCTGGCCACACCATCCTCAAAAGCCATCACAGGCTTCCAGAGCAGTTCGTTCTGGGCTCGCTGAATGTCCAGCACATTGACCGGCGGATCAAAAGGACGCGCTGGAAACACACGCCGTTCTACGGTATGCCCCAACAACTTCTCCAGGGAGCTCACGATATCGTTAACGCTGTGCCCCGTTCCACCGCCAATATTGAATATTCGCGTGTCGCCATCATGGCGCGCCGCTGCTGCAAATGCGCGACCCACATCAGCAGCGTAAACAAAATCTCGCACTACGGACCCGTCTCCCCACACATCCAGCGGTTGCCCATTGAGCGCACGGTGCGCAAAAACAGCAATCACGCCTTGCACCCCATGGGGCTGCTGCCATTCTCCGTAGGGATTACTCAAGCGCAGTATCCGGTACGAAAGGCCATGCTGCGCCTCTTCGATGCGCAGGTGGTGCTCAATCGCAAGTTTGGTCGCACCGTAGGCTCCCATGGGCATGGTCGGATGAGCCTCACACAACGGCACATACTGGGGTCGACCGTAAACAGCCCCTCCGGATGAGGCAAACAGGACTCTGGGGCGAGCAGCTCTTTTACGCAATCCCTGGAGAAGACGCAAAGTCCCCACCAAATTGGTCTGCACATCCTGGACAGGATCTTCACTGGCCGTTGCCGGCACCGTAGAGGAAGCAAGATGAACGATCACATCAGCCCCGCCCACCACATCCCACCAGGAGGACAGTTCAAAACAATCAGCCTGCACCTCCCCCGCCAGCCAGGGGGCACTCCCTGGGGCTGGCAACGAGCGGTCCACCGACCACACCTCAGCGCCGTCAGACGCCATGGCACGTCCAATATGGCGCCCCAGAAACCCTGCCCCACCCAAAATCGCACAACGCATCAGGAAGCCTCCGGCTGCTGCTGGGTCCGAGCATGCACCAGCGCTGCTTCAAAGTCCTTGGCAACCATTTCCCAAGTTTGCGACCGAGCAAACTTCTCTGCGCGTGCGCTCAGAGCATGGCGCCGCTCGTCGTTCTGCAACAAGGCACACACTGCATCCGCCAGCCCCTCGGGCGAAGACTCTGCCAGGGCAGCCACGTCGTCATTAAGCAGCCATTCCACGTTGGGGCCCCGGTTCGAAACCACGGCACAACCGGACGCCATCAACTCCAGGGGCAGCAAGGATGCATTCGTGAGAGACAAGACCAGCGCCACATCGCATTGGCTATAAAGGTCCGGCAGATCATCCAGCGCCACCGTACCACACCCCAGGTGTGGGAACGGAATGTGATAGCCCGCAGTATCCCAGCCTGCGAGTACGAACTGAGTGTCAGGCATGCGCTTCCACACGGCATTCAGCACCAGGAGGCCTATCTCAAAAGCCCTGCGCGGCGTGGGAGGGCGCGCATAAAAAAACACCCTACGGATTTCCGGCTCCCTGCGCGGCAACCGCCGATAGCGCTCGAGTTCCACACCAAAACCTACCGGGTGGGTGGTCATGCCATATTCACTCGCAAGCTTGCTGGCCAGCCAACCGCCTGCAGTGATACCGAAAAACCCGAAGTTGTATGTGTTCTGCGCCAGGACCGACTCAGACCCTACGGGATAGAAATGCGGCTCATAGTCCTGCACAAAATAGAGCTTGTGCTTCGCACCGGTGAAAGCACGTACAGCGTAGGCTGTGTCCCATCCTGTGGCAACGGCAAATTCACAGGGTGGCAGATCCTCGAGGCCGAGTAGCACTTGCGCCTGCAGCGGGAAAAAATGCTGCCGGATAGCATCGCGTGCTTCTTGCGCATCGAGGTGCATGACGGGCTTGCCAATCACGATGCTGGAGGCGTACCCCATCTGCTCCAGGTGCCAGATCGTGCGAAAGATGTTGAGATGTCCGCCAGATCCAACGTTGAAATCAGGAATGAACCACAGCAGGGTTCCCAGCCTGGGCTCGCCGGGTTGAGCGTGCAGCACATAGGGAAGCGCAAAGTCGTAGTGCCGAAAGACATCCACATAACGCCCCGGCCCCTGGCGAAGGCGACGCACCACCGCACGCAATGCAGCGAGAACCCCCTCCTTGCGCGCCATTTCCTTTACACGCCAGATTTTTTTGGACAGATTCAACGCCATGGTCAAACCGTCCCCGCGCGCTGCAGCTGCTCATCGCGCGACACCGACCGCAACAGCCAATTCGGCAAACGGTCATGGCGTGTGCCCAGGTACTGCCCCGCAACGCGGGCCATTTCAATAAAGCCCATATAGATCGCATTTTTGCAAAGGCGCCAGCCTTGGAGCCCCCCGCTACGCAACCACCCAAGATCACGCTTGGCCAAATACAAGCCAGACTTCACAGCCTGCGGCAAGCTGTCCTGAATGCGATAACCAAAATAGAGATTGAATGAGCGCGCTTCGTCGAAGTTACGTTGCAGCGTTTCCCACACACCGAAATCGTGCGAATGATAGACCACGGCATCGGGCACAAAAGCCTTCGCGTGCCCCGCTTCAATGGCACGCAAAGCCCATGTCTGATCTTCCGCAAATGCCACTTCCGGCAGGGGCAACTGCTCCCAAACGGAGCGGCGGATGCATGAGTTGTTGCTGGAGAAGAAATGTAACCATTGCCGGTATCCAGGATCTTGTGCAAACCGCGCGGGATCTTCAAGTCGAACAACCGAGAGCTTATCCCCGAAACCCGCAAAATGCTGATTGAGTTCGCAATGGGTCACATGCCTTGCTTCGGGGTGAGCGCGATGGGGGCCGAAAGCACCCGCCACATCGGGTTGAGCGTCACAACCTTGCACCATGTTGTAGAGCCAATGCGGCCCGGCAGGTCGCGCATCTTGCGTAATGAACACCAGGAACTTCCCTCGCGCCATGGAAGCCAGCATGTTGCGGGTGCGGCCATGGCCAAACTCTGCCGGAGGAATCGTCTCTACGCGGACACCCCGCTGTCGCGCACACTCCACCGAATTATCGGAAGAGCCCGAGTCGACCACAATGACCTCGAAGGGCCAAGGCGCCTGCTGGGAGAGCACGGCATCCAGCACTTGACCCAGCAAGGGCCCTCCGTTCTTGACGGGAATCAACACGGAGGCGCGCATTTCAGTCATTGTCTAGTGCAGCAAGGTCTTGCTCAGGAAACAACGCCAGACGCACAGCACCGACTCGGAGCAATTGGCCTAGCGATTCGCAAAACTAACCATTCTACCGTGTGCCCTCCGCGCTAGAGGGTTTTGACCTTCCACGAAAATGCAACAACCTATTATTTTGCTGCAGACTGTTTTGCGAACAGGGCTCGGATAGCAGCGCCGTCCAGCTCTACCCCATACTTCTTAAAAAGATCTTCCCGAACCCGTTTTCCACCCTCTTGGCGACAGTAGGTCACTGCACGCGTTGGCACCGAAACGGCGACTTCAACCCACGCCAACTGACGGGATTCACGCTTTTCGCTCACCTTGAAAAGATATGCAAAATCGCCCTCCCGGATGGGGCCCACCATCTCACCTTGCTTGGTGGTGGCAAGCACACGCAGAACACTAGAGTCCTCCTCAAAAAGCGTGACCCACCCCAGATCTCCCTGGACATCAAGTTTGTAAACAGATTCCGCTTGCTGGGCTACATCCTCAAATGATTTAGCACCAGAAGCAACTGCCTGAGCTTGCTTCATGAGCCAAGCGGCCGCAGGCTCCCCCTCCAGCGACTCAGTAGCGGGCAGAATCACCCGACTCAGCCGCGCCATAGGAGGCACCTTGAAAGCTTCAGGGTTGTCGTTGAAAAACTTTCGAGCGGCGGCCTCGTCAGCGGGAGGCTTGCAGACCGGCGATATCTTGGTGTATACGGCTTGGGCATACGAATCGTCAAAGCGGAGCTTTTCACGCCCCTCGCCCTTAGGCTCACCGATCGCAGCCCCCTCCAGTGCCAGCGCCCGAACCATGGCCATGTCACGCAAAGTTGTCTGCACACCCCATGCACTCCGGCTTGCGGCGCGCAAATCCACACGCCGAGCAAGATACTCGGAAAGGTCAGCTTGCGTTATGGATTCACCATTGGCAAACCGCACCAAGATATCTGCTGCGCCAGCCGTGGACGCAGCAACCACCAAAACAGTTGTAACAAAGACTTTTGGCAAATTCCAGTTGCGCGAAAAATGAGTCATAGCAATACCTAAGGAGTACACATAGTCACTGGTGCCCGACCGCGCGGTCCCACAGCGGACCGTAAATCACATCCACCACGGCATCCACCGAGTTGAGCACCACCAGATCGCGCTCACCGTCACCGTTCAGATCGATCAACTGCAAACCCGTGGAGAATCCACTGGTCTTCAACCATCGGGTTTCGAGCACCTTGCCATCGGCATCAAGACGCTGCAAATAGAGCTTTGCATCTTCGCCCCAGACCACAAGATCGTCAGACATCGGCGCTACTGCGACACTGCCGGTCAGAGGGGATGGGATCCACTGGAGTTCCCCGCTTTGCATATTGATTCGGGCGTTGCGCGAGCCAGTCTCCAGGGATACATACAGCCACTGACCGGATGGTGACGGGCGAGTCTGCCGAGCCACCGCGCCAAAAGTTGCGAGGACGCGCGGAGGGGCATACAGGTCCGCATCCGATACAGCCACCACCTTGCGGTCATCCAAGCACGCCGCAGCAAAGCCCCCCCCCTGCGTACCGGGGATTTTGCTCACATGAACAGGATGCCACGGCGCTTCGCACCAGCGTGTTTTTCTGGGCGTAACGGCTTGGCGGCTGTCTTCATTCCACTCGATCCACGACACTTCTTTGCCACTGTAAGGCGTCGCCAAGAATTTGTAACGTCCTTGGGAGGCACTGACCAGGATCACATCTCGAGGTGCAAATCCGACAACGGCTTGGTGGATGAGCACCATGCGCTCGCCCTCAATACGGAAAATATCCAGACTGCCCGTTGCCTCCACCGCTGCCGCCACCAGATTGTCCGACAACCAGATTGCAGAATCCGGGTGATAAGCCACCGTTTGACGATCGAGCAAGCGCGAAGTTTTACCGTCAATTTTGTGCAACGCCACACGCCCCTCCTCATGCTCGACCAGCACGAGGCGACAACCTATGGAGGGAGTACAACGCGCCTCCCCACCCCATGCCATAGGTGCCTCGATTTTGATCCGGCCATGGTCAACCGAGGGCACCGGCAACCCCACAGGGGATGCGGCAACCGCGCCAGCACCTGAGATTGGCCGTATTTGGCACCCCCCCAACATCAAAAGGCATGAGACCGCACTCAGCCAGCAAAAGGGAATAGCACGAGACAATTTCATAGAAAGAAACTCCACAAGCAAAAAAAAATGGCGCCAATTTGGCGCCATTTCTTTACCAGCATTCCCCAGGGATGCTGGTAAATTTATTTCTGTCAACGCATGCCGCGCCAGAGCACAGCACGCGTCAAGAAATATTACCTATGCGAACCGAGAACCGATTGCACAGCACCGAAAGCAGGTGCACTGATCAGGCTGTAGGTAAACACGGAACCGCCCAGGGAGAACAGCGACTGACCGGCAGTACCAGGATAGTCCGATGGCTCAGCAGCCATCGAGTTCCACTCGATGAAGCCATCGGTGAAGTTTGCTGGACGGCCAGCGATGGTTTCAGGATCGAAGAACGACAGCTCTGCCTTATCCAGAGCGAAGTTCACGGACTTACGGTTTTGAGCCGCGTCGTACATGTTGACCGTGTGGGTACCACGGTGGTCACCAGTCGACCACACCACAATGCGGGTATCGAGACCACCAGCACTGCCATCAACAGCGTAGCGCATGCTGAACACAGGACCCGTAGCAACGCCACTAGATGCTGGAGCAGCACCAGCCACAGCCACCAGGTTCAATGGACCCAGGGTAGTAAGGTCGGAACCGGTAGTCAGAGTCAGAGGACCATCGATCACTGGAACAAAAGCCACGTCTTGCGTGCCAGTATTCACTTGGAAGGCGTTAGCGGCAACTTGACCAGTGCCCATGCCAGCAGCGGCGTTGGATGTAGCGCAAGCGTTAGCAACAGTGGTGCTAGCGGTGTTAGTACCCACAGCGAACACCAGGTAACCACGGGTGCCAGCCAAGCCGGTGCCGGACTGTTGCGCCCAGATGAAGGGCTCGTAGTCCTTATTGGTCAGCGGGAAGCAACCATCGGTGATGTGGTTGGAGTTCGCATCGAAGAACGTCCAGAACACAGGCACAACATTGCCAGTTTGGTTGATCATACCCACAGCAGTGGTATCGGCATTGCCGTTGTGGATCACATTAGGAACCACGAAACCGTTGCTGAACGTACCCACGGTGTACGCCTGCGCCACACCAGCACTCAGCGCAGCGGCTGCAACGGCTGCCATTGCAAATTTTTTCATCTTCTCAGTCCTTAGATAATTGAAGGAAGCTTTCCCACCCTGTGCGGGATCTGCAACCCATCCGTACTCCGTTTGGGTTGATGCAATCTTATACTGATACCTTCGATTTTTTCAACCTATTTCCACCAGAAACCCAACGCACTCTTGTTTGTTGCACCCAAACAACGAAGTATCACTGGGCTGTTGGAAACATGACACTGCGCCGCTGCACATGGTGCCACACACCGTCAATGCGGCGCCACTCGTCCTCGGTGGCAGCCTCTTGCTTCTTCAAGCGCAGCAAGGGCAGCGAGTAGCGCATCCACACATTCACCACTGCGCGATCGCCCTCAATGCTGCGCACTTCCCGCACTTCGGTCGCATCAAAGGTAATGCCACCGCGCTTGAGGTAAGCTTCAAGCGTAGCACCCGGGTCCTTGGATGCCTCTTCGTAAACCCACGCGCTTACGCGGTCGTTTTTCTGAATCAGCGCCCAATAGGCTTTTGCCCTGGCGAGAAGCGCTGCCCGATCATCCTCGGGCGACACCACGGCGCCGCCGGTGGCCGCGCAGCCCACCAGCACCGCCAAAACCGCAGGCGCAGCCAGGGTTGCGACAAGGTGGCGACGGGTAACAGGTTTTGTCATGTACAGATTCTCCTGATTGACTAACTATTGAATCTCAATGGGCTGGTAACGGTGGGCTAAGGCTGCCAAGCCGGTCATCGCGAGGGCTGCAAGGTGGCTTCCGGCGGGCGGAAGCTCATGGGCTGCGCCTGCAAGGACAAGGACCGCATGCGCTCGCGCATCTCTGCACTGGCGGAGCGCAGCTGATCATCATCCTCCAGCGCACGGGGCGTCATCAGGACCAGCAGCTCTGTGCGTGTACGCTGGTTTGACGTATTTGAGAATAGGGCCCCCAACACCGGGACGTCTGCAAGCCCCGGCAAGCCGGTACGGTTGTTGGTGTCATTTTCACGAATCAACCCGCCAAGCACGATGGACTCACCGGAACGCACTGCGACCCGCGTTTGAAGTTGCCGCGTCTGGAAAGACCGTTGTTGGGTTACTTCATCCTTTCCCCCCACATCTGTCACCTGTTGAGAAATATCCATGGAGATCAACCCCCCCGCATTGACGGATGGCGTGACGGAGAGCAGCACCCCAGTGTCTTTGTATGTAATGGACTGAGTAATGAAATTACTACCCGTAGCGGCCGCCGTTGAAGTCAGAATGGGCTGTTGGTCTCCGACCTGAATGTTGGCAGTGTGGTTGTTCAGAACCAAGAGCGACGGGCTGGACAACAACCGCACCTGATTTTTCGTGGCAACGGCGTTCAGCGCGGCGCGAACCACGTTCGCCTTGCTGATGGTGTACGAAAAACCCGGCACTTTGGGGCCTATGCCGCTGCTGCCGAAGTCCAATAGCGCCCCGCCTTGGCGGTCCCTGCTCAAACCGTTCTGCAAGAACCACTCCACCCCGTATTCAAGGTTGCCCGTGAGGCTGACCTCCACGATGCTGGCCTCGATCAGCACCTGCATCGGCGCCTTGTCGAGTTCTCGCAACGCCTGCTCGATACGGCGGTACTCCGTGCGCGGTGCGCGAATCAGCAGGGCATTGCGCTTCTCGTCTGCAACAACACGCACGTTGCCACTGAGCTGGCTGGTGGATGTGAGGGATGTGTTGTTCGATGACGTCCGGTTCCCACCCGCACCCAAGGCAGAATTCAGAGAACCACTGCCAGCGCCCAAGCCACTGCTGCTGGCAAGGTTGCTGGTGTTGCTGGTGTTGCCCGTACCGCTCAGCCCGGAACTGCCCGTGCCCCGCGAAAACTGTGTAGGTGCCGAGCCTGAAGCCACGCCACTGGAGCCGGCTTGCGCCGACTGTCCGCCAAACAGGCCGTTGAGCATTTCTGCCAGTTGCAATGCAGACCCGTTTTGCACCGGATACACAAAGAGGCTGGCTTCCAGGGTATCGGTCGGCCGGTCCAGACGCCGGATCCAGGTTTCTACCTGGGGCAACAAGTGGCTGCGCGGCGTGACCACCACCAGGGCATTCAGGCGCTCCACCGGGAAGACACGAATCAAGCCCCCCAAGGGGGTGGCCATCTGCGCTGTGGCAGCACTGCTGCCGCCGCCACTGGCAGACGCGCCCCCCGCAGCGCCACCGGATGCGTTGGGCGCCGCCCCCGTGGGCGAGGCTGCACCAGCTCCACCGCTGTAGGGGTCAGAAGACTTGTCAGAGCCGAGCATGGCCTGCAGGGCATCACGCACCACGTTGACATTGGCGTTTTCCAACACGAACACCCCCAGCGACATGCCGGAGAGGAAGTCCACGTCGAAAGCCTCCACCATTTCAAGCCACCCTCCCAACTGTGCCTTGCTGCCCTGCAGCACCAGCAAGTTGCGCATGGAGTCCACGTAGACAATGGCTTCGCGGGGGGCGATGGGCGCAAGAATCTTGGCCATTTCGGCCGCTGCAATATGGTTTAGCGGGACGATAACGGTCCCGGCACCCGACAGATCCTTGAATTTAGACGCCCCCACCACGGGGCGCGCGCCCACAGTGACGGTACGCTTGGTCACATGGTAGACCCCCGCGTTGTCGCGGACGATGGCCAAGTCATGGGGCAGCAAGACCGCGTCCAGCACATCCAGAACCTGGCTGCGCAGCAAGGGCTGGCGCGTATTCAGACTGACCACCGTTTCGCCACCTGCATCCACGGTGTAGTTGAGCTTGAGCAGGTCGCCCAGCAATGCTGCAGCCAAATTGCTGACCGTGACATTTTCAAAATTGAGCGATACCTTGTCCCCCCTGGCCAATACAGGATCTATCGCAGGCGCTTTGTCACGCTTGAAGAATTGATCGTTGCCGGGATAGAGCTTGGTGCTTGACGAGGCACTCTTTTGCGCTTGGTCCTTGGGCGCTGATGCAGCCTGTGCAGGGCTCGGTGCTGCAAGCGCAGGCGCAGGCGCCGACACAGCCTGCGGCTGCGACGGACCGGTTGCCCCTCCCGCCGCAACCTTGGGTTCTGCCAAGTCAGACGCTGCAGGACCACCCTGGGTGCTGGCGCAGCCTGCCGCCAGCAATGCGAGAACGAGGATGGATGGCCGAATATTCATAGAGATAGCTCCAATATGGGGTTCGCCGCTCGCGGCTTACTGATTTGCGCCCGGTCTGCGCAGACGGTCACCGATGGGTCCGGCCTTCACAGTCGCCGCACTTCCCGGTTCCAGCGGCCGTTCCACACGCTGGTCATCTGCAGACACAAAGAGGGCCTTTCGGCCATCAAAGGATTCAACTCGCCAGGGTTTGGTTTCCCCCGTGATCTTGAGGGTGCTGCCGTCAGGGCGCTGCAAGATCGCCACGCGCTCTTTGCCCGACTCAAACACCGCACTGAGCCGCGCCTGCAACAATTCCGTCACCAAGCTGGTCTTTTTTTCATCGACCACCACTGGTCGCCGCGACGCCCATAGCAGAGGAGCATCTACTGCCTGCTTGGCCCGAATCTTGATCGCCGGCGGCATAGGTTCCACCTTTGGCAGATCCGGTTTGCGCGCCTGAGGAGGCGTCCAGCGCTCTTTTTCGGCATTCCACCAATAGGCGCTGGCTGCCACGGCCACGGCACCAAGGACAGGACCAACGTACCAGAGCTTGATCATGGTTTGGCCTTTTCAGGAGCCAAGGGGGCTTCCAGTTGCAAAGACAAACGCGCATTCTGCGGCCCCGCACCCGAACTGGCACCCTCACGCGTGATGTTGGCGGTACGCACCCAGAAGGGGGGGCGGTACGTCTGCAGACTTTCCATAAAGCTCAGCAACTTGACCCATTCGCCCGTGACAGTTGCCGTCAAGCGTATGCGCGCCAGCTTGCCGTCCACCCCGGGCTCCAGCGCGACCTGGGATGAAACCAGGGTGCTGCCGGACGCCATGATCATCTGGCGAAGCTTTTGCTGAATATCGTTTTGGGCTGTTTCACTGGCGGGGTGCAGCAGCGGTGCCACGGTCCCGCTCGCCGTACTGAGCAGGGTTTCGATTTCCGAGCCAGCATTCACCACCCCTTCCAGGCGTTCGCTGCGCGGCTCCAACTGGAGCAGCGCTCTGCCATAGCGCGCCCAAAGCGCGCTGTAGATCACTGCGGCACAGGCCAGTGCACCCACCGAGAGCACCAACAACAAAACCACCGCGTGGCGGCGCCATACGTTCATTTTCATGGCTTTGCTCCCTCACCCCGCCAGCGCATTTCGAAGGTAAACCGCTCTTTATTCAGTGTGCCGTCGCGGACATTCGCACCGGTGGCGCGCACATCCACCAACCCTGGTTGACGCCCCAGATGCCCAATGAGTTCGGTGGCATTTGCCGTCAAACCTGTGATCCGGATTTCACTACCGTTGACTTCGATGCGATCCAGCCACGTGTCGGCAGGAATAGCAGCGGAAAGGGCATTCACGACACTGGCGAGCGGGAGGTCCGTGCTGATGCTCTTACGAAGCTCTTCTGCCAGTTCTGCCTGGCGACGCAATTCATCCATTTGTAGGCGCAAGGGGGCGGCCTTGGGCTCGAGCATGCTGACGTGCTCCACGGCACGCACGACCGCCTGGCGCTTCAAAACCAGCGGCATGAGAGCAGGCAGTGCCAATGCCGCCAGCAGAACGAGCAACAGCCCTGCGCCCAACGCATCCATCCACCGCTGACGACGGTACTGTTTGCGCCATGCTGCTGTGCGAACAGGAAGCGCACGCCCTCCGCGCATCAGATACACAGGGGCGTTTTCAGCAATTCCGTGTTGCGCCATTTGCTGGGTCAGGGTGCTGCGCCGGCACATACCCCATTCCACCAGCCACCCCCCTTGGGCTTGGGGCTCTGCCCACCAAGCGGCCACAATTTGCTCTGGGGGCATTGGGGAGACGCGCCAAAGAGCCTCTTCCACCCCACCCGCCAGTGCGTCTTGCGGCATGTCTGGCAATTGCACACTTCCCCAGAGACAGTCGGACTCAGCCACCAATAAGCTAGCAGCCTTTCGGTTATTGGAGCGCTTGCGCGTACGGGTTCCAATGACGGTCCATCGCCCTCCATCAGACGCTACAGCCGCACCAGCCACCGCAGGCCAGGCGCCATGCTCCATAAGAACTCGCTTGAAATCACCGAAACCCCAGGCCATTCGGTCCAGCGCTTTGTGTGCACGTAGTGATAGCTGCCCCCAACCTGTCATGGCTTGAATTCCTGTTCCGGCTTGTTTAAGCGACGTGTCGGCTCCAACGAGAGCGTTGTCCAGGGTGTCAGACCGCCGGGACGCTCGCTGAGATCAATCCATGCCTCGCGTTGCCACCACCGATCACCTTCCGCCAATACATACGCCTTGAGGCGCACTGTCAAACCGCCACCCGCACGGGTAGGCGAAAAGAATTCTGCGGTGGGTCCTGCCAGAAGCACGCCAGCCCGCGTTTCAGGTGGGGAGTTGTGAATGCGAGCACCCAGACCTGGCTGTCCAGAAAGGACGTCAATCAGGGCGGGGGGGGCTGAGTCGATCTCGATGCGTTGCTGCCCATTGATACCCAAATGGGGCGCGATTATCTCATAGAGCTCTGAGGTCATTCCCAGCACCGATCTCAGCTCGGAAAGGTCATCCAACGCGCCATTGCGTGGCGTTGAGGGCCAGCCAGCGGCGCGGTACTGTGCCGCTTCCGCACCGCCCACTCCGCCGGGCGTGTCGTCAGGATCAATAAAGTCACGCACACGCGAAGTCAAGATGGCAGCCTCCCCAGGAGAGAGCCCCCCCGCCCTTTGGAAGAGCGCTTGCAGCAAAGCTTCGCTGGCAACGTTGACATCCACCAGCCCACCAGAGGGGATGACCTCTACCCAGATGTCGGACGAGCCCATCGGCAATCGCTGAATACGGTACACACTGTCCGCACTCTTCTCGGCCAACATCCGTTGCGCAGTCAGCTGGATGGCAGCATCCAGCACCGACTCAGCCCGCAAGCGCTCCAAATCCAGCGCTGCCCGCTGCGTTTGCTGGCGAATGCCGCGCGAACTGGCCATCACGACCAGTGACAATGACGCCACCAGCCACAGCACCAGAATCAGCGCCGCCCCCTTGTTGCCCCCAGACCGCAAGCGCATCATCGGGCCCTCGCCAGCTGAAAAATCAGAGGAGGCCATTCACCGCGTGCGTCGGCAATTTCCACCCGGATACGCGCCGGGTACTGCGCCTTCGCTGAGTCCCATTGCTGCGTCCACTGCCCCGTCTGCCCGTCCTGGTAGTGCCACTGCAGCGTTCGCACATCTGCCAGAAGCGTTTCGCGCAGCGCTTTGCCCCAATCCAGCGCCATCAGCGCCCCATCGTATGGCACTGCTTCTACCGACAGGTCAACGCGCCCATCGGCGTGGCGCAAGGGCGTGGTGCGAAACACATACAGCCCGCCCCCGTCTCCGCGCTCCGGCAAGGGGGCAACCCAGATTGCGCCCGCCGCATTCCCGCTGAAGAAATTGACGAAAACATTCTCATCCCGCCGACTCAACAATCGCAGCGCATCAAACTTGCGCCCAAGCCACTGGCTCACGACCAGCATGCGCTCGGAGCGTTCCATGACGCGTTGGTTACGCTCTTCGGAACGCCCGATCACACCGACGCCGGCGAACACCAAAGCGACCACAGCAGACGTCACGGCCAATGCCACGAGCAGTTCCAGCAAGGTGAAACCGTGGGAGGTTTTGCGAAAGGCGGCAGTCATGGCGCGGACCGGTAAGGCTTCCATGTGGTCCAGGTAACAGCCGTCGCGCCGTCTTTGCGGACCTCCACCGTTACCCGCGCTGCGCGCAAGGGTGGCCCGGCAACCGGGCCGCCGTTCTCGTCCATCAGTTGGATCTGTTCAGGCGCCACTTGAATCTGCCAATGCCATTCGCCCGCACGCCCGGAATCCTGCCGCATCAGGTCCTCTGCAAAGGTTCCTGCGGCCACCGCCGACCTGGCCACCAGCGTGGCCTCCACGCGGGCCTCGACATCCACTACATTCTTGGAGCCTTGGCCTACGCTTCGGTAGAGACTGGCCAGCGCGATAGACGCAATGGCCATAGCGACCAAAGCCTCCAGCAAACTAAAGCCCCGCTGACTCCGCTGCAATCCTCTGGATGACGGGTTACATGGCGCAATCAACAACGACAAATCACACACCACGCTCATGACTGGGCCGCGACCATGGATTGCTCGACTGTTCCGAGAAGCCAATTCACCCGAAAGCTGACCCCCTGCCCGCCCCTGAGCACGGCAAGCCGCCCACCGCGCGCGCCGCCGTCCGAATTGAACACAAAAATCGGCTCTCCGACGGCAGCCTCGTTTTTGCCAGTCCGTGCATTGCGCTCGATCGCCTCCCACTGGACCACCAATGCGCCAGGCACTTCCAGCGCGAGTTGCCCGTCCACCACCAATCGGCGGATTTCTGGCTGGTAGGTGACAGTCACCGAGCGCCCCTCCTGGACGCTGAGCGCGCGTGCTTTGTTGAGTTGACTGGAGACGTCCCGTACCGCCTGGTTGTAGCGGGACCGATCCATATAGGCCTGCCCGCCCGCCCCCACCACCGCCACCGTAATGGCGGCCAACACCAGCACCACCAGCATCTCCAACAACGTGAAGCCGCGGATGCGTGGGACTGGCATCAGCGAGGGGCTGGTCATGCGCAAGAAATCACCAGACTGCACTGGGCGCCGGGGGGTCAAATGCGTGGCCGAGGGTCAGTTATAGATGTCCGCGCTTTCACCATCACCGCCTGGCTTGGCGTCTGAGCCCAAAGAGAACACGTCAGGCCCGCCATTGCGCCCTGGGTTCTTGTAGAGATAGGCGGCACCCCAAGGATCAGAGGGCAGGCCCTTCTTCAGGTAGGGGCCATTCCAGCCCTGGGCCGTTGCGGGCCGCTCTGCCAGGGCACGCAGCCCCTCCGCATCATTGGGGTAGCGCCCGACATCCAGCTTGAAGAGATCCAGGCTCTGTTCAATTTCCGAAATCTGAATGCGGGCCGTTTTGGACTTGGCCCCGCCGAGTTGATCCAGTACCTTGGGGCCCACCAGCCCGGCAAGCAAGGTCAGAATCACCAGAACCACCAGCAATTCAATCAGCGTAAAACCGGCAGAGCGCCGCGCTCGTGCGAAGGTTTTTTGAGCAAAATCATTCATATTCATTCCAATAGCTCTCAACAATTCAAAATCAGATCGTGTCATTAATAGACAAAACACCACCCAGAATCGCAATAATAATAAAAGCGACCAAGGCACCCAGAACAATAATAATCAGCGGCTCCATGGCGGCCAGAACACGCCCCATGGTGCGCCGACCTTCATCCTCGTAGCGATCCGCCAGGCCCAGCAGGGTGATGTCGAGCTGCCCTGTTTCCTCCGCAACCCGAATGAGCTGCGGGGTACTGGATCTACCAAAATACGGAGAGACAAAGCCCGTGGACAGCCGCTTGCCTGTTTTGACGATCCCCACCAGCGGTTCAATGTCCTTGCGCAATGCGGTGTTGGTCAGTGTGTCGACGGCGATTCGCAAAGCATCCACCATCGGCACGCCACGCTGCAGCAAGATGCCAAAGGTACGGAAGTAAACGGCGAACTGCAGATTCCGCAGCACCTTGCCAAACAAGGGCAAGTCCAGCAGCACACTGTCAATGCGCAGCCGCCCGGCGGGCGTGGCGCCCCAGCGGGAGCCCAGGAACAAGACCACCGTCAAGCCTAACAGGATGGCCATCCAGTGGGCGCGGATCAGATCGCTGAGGTCCACCACGAGTCGGGTGGAGTAGGGAAGCTTGTCCCCCATCGAGTCGAAAATCTCCCGGAACTGGGGGACGACAAACGCGAGGAGCATCACCACGGACAGCACCGCCACCACCAGCAAGATGACGGGGTAGGTCATGGAGGAAATGACGTAGTTGCGAAGTTTGTCTTCTGCTTCCAGCTGCACGGTGAGTTCTTTCAGAACCACATGCAGCGAGCCCGAGGTCTCCCCGGCCCGGATCAGCACCAAATATTGGCGCCCAAGATCCCGCTCAAACGGCAGCAGCGACTGGTACAAGGACTTCCCGCCGCGCACCCCTTCCTCGACCTTGGTGATGAACGCTTTCAAACGCTCTGTGGTGGCAGTCTCCTTGAGCATGACCAAGGCCTTGTCCAGCGGCATGTTGGCCTGCTTGAGGTGCGCCATCTCGCGGCTGAACAATAGGATTTCGCCGCGCTTGAGCTTGCCCGCCCGGCTTTGCTGCACTTCTTGGGCCGCCACCGCCGACTCTTGCGCAATACGCACCGGCGTCACGCCCTGCCCGATCAGTCGCAGCCGGGCTGTCTCCACGTTCAACGCGCGGATCGTCCCTTGGCAGGCTTTGCCGTCGGACGTGGTTCCATCGTATTGAAATTCAATCATTGTGACGCGCGACGCGCAGGACTTCTTCGGCGGTCGTCAGACCTTGGAATACCTTGGTGGCGCCATCCTGCAACAAGTTCCCCCCGGCGTAGGCACCGTCGCCACTGCCCAGGGAGGACCCCCTTTCAAGCACCACCTTTTTTACGTCTTCTGACATCATCAGCAGCTCATGCACGGCCAAACGCCCCCGGTAACCCGTGCCCCGGCAGGCAGGGCACCCCACGGAACGGTAGATGACTTGCCCCTCGTCCAGCGGAAACCCCAGGGACGCCGCAGCCGCTTGCGCCTGCTCTGACAACAAGGGCGCCTTGCACTCCTCGCACAGTTTGCGCACAAGGCGCTGGGCCAGCACACCAATTACAGAGGCTGTGATCAGATAGGGCTCCACCCCCATGTTGATCAGCCGCACGATGGCACCCAGCGCGCTGTTGGTGTGCAGGGTGGACATCACCAAGTGACCGGTCAGCGCAGCCTGCACGGCAATTTCTGCCGTTTCGCCATCGCGCATTTCCCCGATCATGATCACATCCGGGTCCTGGCGCAGGAAGGACCGCAGCACCTTTGCAAAGGTCAGCCCGATCTGGGGCTGGACCTGCACCTGGTTGAGCCATTGCAGCCGGTACTCGACCGGGTCTTCCACCGTCAGGATCTTGAGGTTCTCGCCCTCCAGCTCCTGCATGGAGGCATACAAAGTGGTGGACTTCCCGGAGCCCGTGGGGCCGGTGACCAGAAAAATCCCGTGCGGCACGCTGAGCAGCTGGCGCATGGTTTTCAGCGTGGGCGGCGTGAAATGCAGGCTTTCGAGCGAGAGCAGGTCGAAGTTCTTTTCGAGCAGACGCATCACGACCGATTCGCCAAACATGGTGGGTATGGTGGACACGCGAGAGTCCATCTCCTTGCCATGCACGCGCAACTTGGTGCGCCCGTCCTGCGGCATGCGGCGCTCGGCAATGTCCAGCTGCGACAGGATCTTGATGCGAGACACCACCGCGGGGGCATCCTTGTTGTCGATCTCGTCGATGGGGTACAGCTCGCCGTCCACCCGGATGCGAACCACCGATTTTTCTTCGTACGTTTCGATGTGAATATCGGAAGCCTGCGCCGCCACCGCCTGCGAAAGGATGTGGCTCACGCGCTGGATGATGGGCGCCTCCGAGGCCATGTCCCGCAGGTGCTCGATGAATTCTGACGCCTCGAACTGGTCCGCAACGACTTCGCCTTCCGGCTCCGATTCCTGCACATACCAGGCGTTGAGCTGGCTGGATATTTCCGATTCCAGACCGAAAAAGACCCTGGGCGCATCCCCGAAGACCAGGCGCAGCGCATCCCGCAAGGCCGGGCTCTTGGGGTCGACCGAAGCGAAATCCGGTGTGGATTCGGCATCCTCGGCGCTCCCCAGGGGCAGCAGGTTGTTGGCCAGCAAAAAGCTGGTGTTCAGCCGGGAGGTTGCGGGCTTTTCTTTGGGGAAGGCGTCCTGGCGAACCAAGGGCAATCCGGCCTGCCGGGCGAGGGCCGAGTACACATCCACCTCCGACACCAGCCCCAGGCTGATGAGCAGGCGCCCGAGGCGCCCGCCCATGGAACGCTGGACCTCCAACGCCCTCTCCAGGTCATTGCGGGACAGCTTCTGGTCTGCCAGAAGCATTTCCCCGAGTCTGGGCGCAGCGATATCAACGCTTTCCACTTCACGTACTTCAGCCGAGAGCTTCATCACCAACGCCTTTGAACAATCTTCCAACCAACCAACACCCGTACCGAGCCCGGTACCCAGGCACGACCGGCCTCACCGGCCGAAGAGAATCACTTGAATCTGAACCACAGCAAGCAGCGGCTTAAACGATCCAGTTCGGGGCCGACATAATAGTGGCGATACCGCACGACGCGCGCCACCAGAGGCCGATCCCGCCACGCCAAGTATTCTGACACGTAGCCCCCCTCCAACCCCAAAGCGCGCAATCGCAGCTGCAGTGCCTGGGCCTGCCGATAGGTGGCAAGCCCCAACGCCCGGACACGCCGGACGATCCCCAGGCCATTCGTCAACAAACGGAACAAGCGGGTCTTGAGGCTGCGATCCTTGGCGCCTACCTGGTTAGCGCCGTGCTGGCGATACAGGATTAGCGGAGTTGACACGAAGCGCCTGCGGCCGCTCCCGCTCACAAGGCCACACCACCAATCGTGCATGATGGTCTCATGCGGCAGGGGCAAGGCCATTTGCAGCAGGGTACGGTTCACCATCATCGTGCATCCCGTCACCTGGTTGACGCTGAGCAACGACAGCGGCGAGCACTGCCACGGGTCCATTCGCTGGTATCGGGCGAAGGACTCTGAAATCACGTTCAAGTGCTCATCCACCACCGTCAGATCGGAGTGCACCAGGCAAGGCAAGCCTGCCCCACCCTCTTGCTCCATCCGCATGATTTCCTGGAGGCAAAGCTCGATCTTCAGGGGGAGCCAGACATCGTCCTGGTCAGAGAAGGCCACCCAGGCCGCCACACCATCGTGCAGGCTGGCCGCCATGAGGTTCTCAAAGTTTCGGACCACGCCCATGCCACGCTGGGCATTCGGTACCAGTACCAGGCGCGCTCCAAATCGAGCCCGGTAGGTCTCCAGGATGGCCATCGTTGCATCCGAAGAGCCGTCATCACTGACCAGAAGTCGAAAATTCTGGTGGGTCTGTGCCAGCAGCGAATCGAGCTGGGCAGGGAGGTACTTCGCACCGTTGTAGGTGGCCAGCAGCACATCCACCAGCTGGGGCGGTTGCTGCTGCAGCGAAGTGCTGGCCAAGCCCCCGCTCGGAGCCACTCCGTCCGTCGGCTCGATCACACGGTCCCCGTGCCAGCGGCAGCACGGCCATGGGACCGGCATTCTGAGTACATCAATGCCTCATAGGCATCTGCGATTGCATCCCAGGTGTAGTGCTCCGACACGATGCGGCGGGCGTGCTGGCTGCGTTGCTGCCGCAAAGAGTCCGACTGGACGAACACCTGATCCAGGCTGCGGGCGAGTTGCTCGGGGGTTTCAAAGTAGTCGGCAGCATCGCGCGCCACCTCGCGGTTGAACGGGTTGTCATGCGCGATGACCCAGTTCCCGCAAGCGAGTGCCTCCAGGAGCGAAGGGTTCGTGCCCCCCACCGAATGACCATGCAGGTAGCACGCCGTATGCACGCGCAGGCTGGCAAGCTGCCCGGCATCGTAGATGCCCCCCACAAAACGCACACGCTCGCTGGCGTGCTGCCTCAGAAGTTGCTGGTAGGCCGAGGAACCGGACACATCGCCCACCACGACCAGCGGCCAGTCACCGCCGTGCATCCCATACCCTTGGACAATTTCAAGAATGTGGTTTTCGGGCTCTGGCCGCGCCACGACCAGCATGTACCGATAAGGCTGCAGCCCCCAGACTGAGAGTACGGAGGGATCGACGTCACCGGTCTGCACCAGTTCCGCCCCGTAGGCGATAAAGCTCGACGGAGCCCCTTTGGGATAGACCTCGCGAAACCGCCGCCCGATGGCCTCGGCATCTGCAATGAGGCGCGTGGCCACCTTGCTGGCCACCCACTCCATGCAGCGCAGGTAGATGCGCGCGGCCCGCCCCCATTTGCTGCGGGCCCACTCCAGGCCATCCACATTGATCCACACCGGAACGCCAAAGACCCGGGGCCACCAGCATGCCCATGCTGCACCATACCCCAGCATGTAGACCAGGTCGTAACCCCGGCGGGCGTCCCACAGGCAGGCGCAGTCGTAAGCCAGAACCGACGCAGCGCCCCAGCGGGGTCGGCGCTTGTGGCGCACGCGAACACCCTGGTAGAACATGTCTTCCTGGGGCGACTCGCTGGTTTCCGCATACACGGTGACCTCATGGCCACGCTCCACCAGGCGCACCGAAAGCTGCTCGGCGAAGGTCTCAAACCCCCCGTAGCTCGCAGGGATTCCTCGGGCCCCCAGGAGGGCGATGCGCAGCTTGGCAGGACGGCCTGTCGATGCTGCCTTTGCAGGCCCTGGCGCCATTGTCAAAGGTCAGCCTCAGCGAACCAGCGCCCCGCCTGGTCTTTGGCCGAAAGCTGAATGGCCGCCTCCACCGCAGGCCAAGCAATGGCAAGCTGCGGGTCGTCCCAGCGAATGCAGCGCTCGTGCTCGGGGCTGTAGTAGTCGGTGGTCTTGTAGAGGAAATCGGCCGATTCGGACAACACCAGAAAGCCATGGGCGAGGCCCGGGGGCACCCAAAGCTGCCGGTGGTTGTCTTCTGTCAGCAAGGCCCCCACCCACTGGCCGAAAGTGGGTGACCCCTTGCGGATGTCTACCGCCACGTCGAACACGGCGCCGCGCACCACACGCACCAGCTTACCCTGGGCCCGGGGTGGCAACTGGTAGTGCAAGCCGCGCAGCACGCCCTGGCTGCTGCGGCTGTGGTTGTCCTGCACAAAATCGCACTGAACCCCCGTAGCTTCGCGGAAAGCCTGCTGGTTGAAGCTCTCGTAAAAAAAACCTCGGCTGTCACCGAACACCTTGGGTTCGATCAGCACAACATCGGGGATGGATTGCCGGATAGCTTGCATGGCGGGTCAATAGACTTTGTCGTTCAGCAGGCGCTGGAGGTACTGGCCGTAGCCATTCTTTGCCAGAGGCTGCGCCAAGCGCTGCAACTGGGCACTGTCGATCCAGTTCGAGCGCCAGGCAATCTCTTCAGGACATGCAATCTTGAGGCCTTGGCGGTGTTCCAGCGTCGCAATGAACTGGCTGGCTTCCAAAAGACTTTCGTGCGTGCCGGTATCCAGCCAGGCATAGCCACGGCCCATGATCTCGACATTGAGCTGCCCTTGCTCCAGGTACAACCGGTTCAGGTCGGTGATCTCCAGTTCGCCACGGGGAGATGGCTTGAGGCTCCGGGCCATCTGCGCAACCTGGCTGTCGTAGAAGTACAGCCCGGTGACGGCATAGCTGCTCTTGGGTTGCGCAGGTTTTTCCTCCAGCGACAACACTTTGCCCTGGGCATCGAACTCGGCCACACCGTAGCGCTCCGGATCGTGCACATGGTAGGCAAACACACTGGCGCCCGCCGTGCGCTGCTGGGCGTTGCCCAGCAGTTCATGGAAATCGTGCCCGTAGAAGATGTTGTCTCCCAGCACCAGGGCGCTCGGAGCCCCATCCAGAAAAGATTCCCCGATCACAAACGCCTGCGCCAGTCCATCCGGGCTGGGCTGCACCGCATATTGCAGGTTCAAGCCCCATTGGGCGCCATCGCCCAGCAACTGGGTAAAACGCGGCGTGTCCTGCGGGGTGCTGATGACCAGGATGTCCCGGATACCCGCCAGCATCAGCGTGCTGAGCGGGTAATAGATCATGGGCTTGTCGTAAACAGGCAGCAGTTGTTTGCTGATGGCCAGCGTGGCGGGGTGCAGCCGGGTGCCGGAGCCTCCTGCGAGGATGATGCCTTTGCGTTGCGTCATGGTCTGGGATCCGTTCAGAGAATTTCCGTGAGCATGCGTGCCACACCTGTCTGCCAGTGGGGCATCTGCAAACCGAAGGTGGACTGCAGCTTGTGGGTGCTCAGGCGCGAATTGTGAGGGCGCACGGCCGGTGTGGGAAAGGCGCTGGTAGGCACGGGAGCAACTTCTTTTGCTATTATTTCAATAGCTGCTTGCGCTTGCTGGGCTTGCGCTAGCACGTATTTTGCGTATTGATTCCAGTTGGTCTCGCCCGCAGCCACGCAGTGGTACAGACCCGCGTCCTGCGGGTGCTGCTGCAGGTGGCGCAGGGCATGGGCGGTCACATCGGCCAGCAGATCGGCACCGGTGGGTGCTCCCCACTGGTCATCAATCACCGTGAGCCGCTCGCGCTCTTGCGCCAGGCGCAGCATGGTCTTGGCAAAGTTGCCACCGCGCGCGGCGTAGACCCAGCTGGTGCGCAGGATCAGGTGCTTGGCACCCGACTGGGCAATCAGCTGTTCGCCCTCCAGCTTGGTGCGGCCGTAAACGCTGAGCGGGGCGGGCGTGTCGGTCTCCACCCAGGGGCGGCTGCCGCTGCCGTCGAAAACATAGTCCGTGCTGTAGTGCACGAGCCAAGCACCCAGCGTCGCGGCCTCCTGCGCAAGGGCTCCGGGCGTGGTGGCGTTGAGGGTGCGGGCAAAGTCGGCCTCGCTCTCGGCCTTGTCCACGGCGGTGTGGGCCGCCGCATTGACGATGATGTCGGGACGCAAGGCGCGCACGGTCTCTGCCACGCCCGCAGGGTTGGCGAAGTCACCGCAGTGCTCGGTGCTGTCGTGGTCCAGCGCGGTGACGGTGCCCAGCACCGACAGGCTGCGCTGCAGCTCCCAGCCGACCTGGCCACCCTTGCCAAACAGCAGGATGTTCATGCACTAGCGCCCGTGACGGCCGCAGCGGGGGCCTCCTGCGCATACTGGGTTTGCACCCAGTCGCGGTAGGCGCCGGTCTGCACGCTGGCCACCCAGTCGGTATGGTCCAGGTACCACTGCACGGTCTTGCGGATGCCGGTGTCGAAGGTCTCGGCGGGCTTCCAGCCCAGCTCGCGCTCGATCTTGCGAGCGTCGATGGCGTAGCGGCGGTCGTGGCCGGGGCGGTCCTTCACGTAGGTGATCTGGGCCTTGTAGCTCTGGCCATCGGCACGGGGGCGCAGCTCGTCGAGCAGGCTGCAGACCATGTTCACGATCTCGATGTTGGGCTTCTCGTTCCAGCCGCCCACGTTGTAGGTCTGGCCCGGGGCACCGGCTTCGAGCACGCGGCGGATGGCGCTGCAGTGGTCCTTCACATACAGCCAGTCGCGCACCTGCATGCCGTCACCGTACACCGGCAGGTTCTTGCCAGCCAGCGCGTTGACGATCATCAGCGGAATGAGCTTTTCGGGGAAATGATACGGCCCGTAGTTGTTGCTGCAGTTGGTGGTGAGCACCGGCAGGCCGTAGGTGTGGTGCCAGGCGCGCACCAGGTGGTCGCTGGCCGCCTTGCTGGCGCTGTAAGGGCTGTTGGGCTCGAAGCCACGCGTCTCGGCGAAGGCCGGGTCGGTGGGGGAGAGCGAGCCGTACACCTCGTCGGTGGACACATGCAGGAAGCGGAAGGCGGCACGTTCGCCCTCGGGCAACGCAGTCCAGTAAGCACGTACGGCTTCGAGCAGGCGGAAAGAGCCCACGATGTTGGTCTGGATGAAGTCTTCCGGCCCGTGGATGGAACGGTCCACATGCGATTCGGCCGCAAAGTTCACCACCGCGCGGGGCTTGTGCTCGGCCAGAAGACGCGCAACCAGCGCCGTGTCGCCGATATCGCCCTGCACAAAAATGTGGCGCGCATCGCCCTGCACGCTGTCCAGGTTGTGCAGGTTGCCCGCGTAGGTGAGCTTGTCAAGGTTGACCACCGGCTCGCTGGAGGCAGCAAGCCAGTCAAGAACGAAGTTGGCGCCGATGAAACCCGCGCCGCCAGTAACCAGAATCATAGGGAGGGCCGTGTGAAATGCCAGCTCGGCAGAACCCACGATTATCCCACCCCGCCCGGCCCCCGGGTAACAGAGTTCAACGCGGGTATTTCTGCCCGGGCCGGCGGGTCATCAGAAGTGGATGCCACGCATCATCTGCTGCAGGGCCACGGCCTCGGCCGACAACTGTGGCTTGGCATCCTTGCTGCCCTTGGCGGCCGTGGAATCCGGGAACATGCGAAAGCTCGTGTTCATGGTGATCTGCGCCACGCGCGGCACCAGCGCGTGCAGCAACTGGCCGGTGATGCCCAGGCGCGTGGCGATGCGCACCGGCTTGAAAATGCAGGCCTGGGCAATCATGTCGGCCGCCTCTTCGGGGCTCAGGGTGGGCACGTTGTTGTAGATCTTGGTGGGCGCGATCATGGGTGTGCGCACCAGGGGCATGTTGATGGTGGTGAAGGTGATGCCCTGGTCCGCAAACTCGCTCGATGCACAGCGCGTCCACGCGTCCAGCGCCGCCTTGCTGGCGACATAGGCCGAGAAGCGCGGTGCATTGGTCAGCACGCCGATGGAGCTGATATTGACCACATGGCCCTTGCGCTTTTCGACCATGCCAGGCAGCAGGCCCATGGTCACACGCAGGCAACCAAAGTAGTTGAGCTGCATGGTGCGCTCGTAGTCGTGGAAGCGGTCGTAGCTCGACTCGATGGCGCGGCGGATGGAGCGACCCGCGTTGTTGATGAGGAAGTCCACACCGCCATGGTTATCGATGAGCAACTGCACAAAGCGGTCGCAATCGGCCATGTCCGCGATATCCGCCGAATACGCGATGAAGCTGTAGCCTTTCGCCTTGGCCTCGGCACATGCCTCGTCCAGCTTGTCCTGGTCGCGCCCGCAAATGACGGTGGTGGCACCTGCCTCGGCAAACTTGTGCGCTGCCGCCAGCCCGATGCCGGACGACCCGCCCGTGATCAGCACCACCTTGCCCGCCACGGTGCCCTTGAGCGTGCGGTCGATGAACAGCTCGGGGTCCAGATTGCGCTCCCAGTAGTCCCACAGGCGCCAGGCGTAGTCCTTGAGGTTGGGGCAGGTAACGCCCGAGCCCTTGAGCGCCGCCAGGGTTTCGCGGCAGTCAAAGCGTGTGGGGTAGTTCACAAACGTGAGCATGTCCTCGGGCAGGCCCAGGTCCTTCATCACCGCGTTGCGCACGCGGCGAACGGGCGCCAGCGCCATCAGGCTCTTCTTCACACTCTTGGGGATGAAGCCCAGCAGCGCCGCGTTGACGAACAGGTTCATGCGCGGCGCATGGGCAGCGCGGCTGAAGATGTCGAGCACATCCCCTACGCGGTACCCTACCGGGTCCACAAGGTGGTAGCACTTCTTGGTGATGTCCTTATGGTGGCTGATGACGTTGAGTGCGTTCACCACAAAGTCCACGGGCACGATGTTGACCCGCCCCCCTTCCAGCCCCACAGTGGGCATCCACGGCGGCAGCAGCTGGCGCAGGCGCTGGATGAGCTTGAAGAAGTAGTAGGGCCCGTCGATCTTGTCCATCTCACCGGTGGTGCTGTCGCCCACCACCATGGCCGGGCGGTACACCGTCCAGGGCACCTTGCAGTCCTGGCGCACGATCTTTTCGCTCTCGTGTTTGGTCTGGAAGTACGGGTGGTCCAGGCCCTCGGCTTCCTCGAACATGTCTTCGCGGAACACGCCTTCATACAGACCTGCGGCGGCGATGGAGGAGACATGGTGGAAATGCACGGCATCAATCGCCTTGGCCAGGTCCACGGTGTTGCGCGTGCCCTCGATGTTCACGGCCACCTGAGTTTCTTCGTCGGCGGCGAGGTCGTACACCGCCGCCAGGTGGTAGAAATGGCCTACCTGCCCCTTGAGCTTTTTCACGTCGTCTGCCGCCACGCCCAGCTTCTTCGCGGTGAGGTCGCCAAACACAGGGATCGCACGCGTGGGCCCAACACCCCAGAAGCTGCGCAGGTCAGCCACCTTGTCGGCACTTTCCTTGCGGATCAGAAAATGCACCACCGCCCCCTTGCGCTCCAGCAGCTTCTTGACCAGCCGCTTGCCGATGAACCCCGTTGCCCCCGTCACGAAATACTGCATGGATAGCTCCTCTGAGATCACTTCATTCTTGCCCAAGGCCCGTGCACACCGATTCAGCACAAACCCGCGCCGATGCTAGGTGCCCAGCGCCCGCCCCCGCTAGATGGCACGCTCTACATTTTTAGGAGCGCGTGCCTACACCTTGCGCGCCGTGCGGCGTACAGTGCGGCCATGCGCCGAAGGCAACCCGCCCCGGCAAACCCAACCAACCGCACAACGGAGGCCCCATGGTCAAGAAACTGCAGAAACTCAGCGCCGACAAAAAGAAGAGCAACGCCCAACTGTCCAGCACCGTCAAGGACTCCGCCCAGCAGATCTGGCTGGCAGGCCTGGGCGCTTTCTCCAAGGCACAGGAAGAAGGCGGCAAGGTGTTTGAAGCCCTGGTCAAGGAAGGCCTGACCATCCAGCGCAAGACCCAGGCCGTGGCCGAAGAAAAGATCACCGAAGCCACCAGCCGCGTGACCACCATGGCCAGCGACATCGGCTCCAAGGCCCAGGGCCAATGGGACAAACTCGAAACCATTTTTGAAGACCGCGTGGCCAAGGCCCTGACCAAGCTGGGCGTCCCCTCCGCCCGCGACCTGGAAGCCCTGAGCGCACGCGTGGACGCGCTGGTCAAGGCCAGCAAAGCAGCACCTGCCAAGGCTGCAGCCAAGACCGCCAAGAAGGCCCCCGCCAAGAAGGCGCCAGCCAAGAAGGCCGCGCCTGCCAAGGCCGCCACCAAAACCGCAGCCAAGCCTGTCGCCAAAGCCCCGGCCAAGAAAGCAGCAGCCAAGAAAACCGCAACACGTGCCGCTGCCGACGCAGCCACCAGCACGTCGTCGGCCAGCTGATCACGGCTTGCCACCGGCAAGCACCCAGCCCGCCCAAAGCGGTCCACGCGCCACGGTGCCTGGACCGCTTTTCTTTTTTTGGTGAAACCCGTGAAGTACGCTACAAGCGATCTGGGTGCGGCATAGGAACGTGTTGACATCTCCCCAAGGCCCCCTTGCAAGGGCGCAAACACGCTCCAAGCTCTCGTGGCATGCCGCACTGCAGCATGACCGCGTGGGTTAGAGTAGCCATCAGAGACAACACAACAACGACACACAACGAAGCGAAGGGGCCTGCACACATGGTGAAGAAAGCGCCACGCCGCACCGCAGAACGCATTCTGGAAGTGACGCTGGACCTGTTCAACCGGTTCGGTGAACCCAACGTCTCCACCACCCTGATCTCGGCCGAGCTGCGCATCAGCCCCGGCAACCTGTACTACCACTACCCCGCCAAGGACGAGCTGATCAACGCGCTGTTTGATCGCTACGAAAGCTCGCTCACCGAACTGCTCGCCGCCGCCGATGGCGTGCGCAATGTGGAGGACGCCTGGTTCTTCATGCACTCGCTGTTCGAGCTGATCTGGCAACACCGCTTTCTGTACCGCGATCTCAACGATCTGCTGTCCAAGAACCGGCGCCTGGAGACCCACTTTCAGGCCATCCTCCAGAACAAGACCCGCGCTGTGCGCGCCATGCTGGACGGCATGGGGCGCGCAGACACCCTGCACATCGACTCCCGCGAGCTGGAGGCCACAGCCACCAGCATGGTGGTGGTGCTCACCTACTGGCTCAGCTTTGAATACGTGCGCGACCCGCGCCGCGCGCTGGAGCCCGAAAGCGCCCAGGCAGCGCTGCTGCGTGGGGCTCACCATGTGCTGAACCTGCTCATGCCCTACCTCGAAAGCGGCCAGCGGGCCCACTTGCTGAAGCTGGTGGGTGCCTACGCCCCATCGCCTGGCTGACGGACAGCGCGCACCACCAGCACCATCAGCCCATCGCAACTCGAAAAACCTCCGGAGACACACACCATGGCCCAATGGACCCCCTTCCCCCACGCTGGCGACTACACGTTCGATGCCGCGAGCGTCAAGAAGCACTGGGCGCGCCTGCATGGCGGTGATGCCGAGCCCTGCCCCAAGGACGCGGCAGTGCTGCAAGCCTGGGCACTGTTTCACAACGGCGACTTCGAAAAAGCCGCCACGGCAGGCCTGGCCGCCGGTGGCGCAGGCATCACCGTGGCCAACAAGGCAACGTCCATCTACGCCAACTACCTCGAACCCAAAGAAAAAACCCGCCTGGACCTGTTCACGCAGGTAGCCGAACGTGCCGAGGCCCAGGCCAGTGAAGACCCGAAGAACGCCAACGCCTGGTACTGGCATGCCTACGCGCTGGGCCGCTACAGCCAGGGCATCAGCGTGGCCAAGGCGCTGGCGCAGGGCCTGGGCGGCAAGGTGAAGGAGTCACTGGAGAAAGCTATCGCCCTGTCACCCAAACACGCCGATGCGCGCATTGCGCTGGGTGCCTTCCATGCCGAGGTGATCGACAAGGTGGGCTCGCTGATTGGCGGCATGACCTACGGGGCCAAGAAGGACACAGGCCTCAAGCTGTTTCAGGAAGCGCTCAAGCTCAACCCGGGCTCGGCCATCGCGATGATCGAATACGCCAACGCGCTCGTCATGCTGGAAGGCGACAAGAAGATGAAGGAAGCGACCGGGCTCTACGAAAAAGCCGCGGCCGCCGAGCCCATGGATGCCATGGAACGGCTGGACGTGGAAATGGCGCGGAGTGAGCTGGAAGAAGAATAAGGGGCATCCCCCTGAGGCGCTTCCCGCCTTCCCCCTTCTCTCGACTGGCTACGCCATTCGGGAAGGGGGACGACACCCTCGCTGCGGGGCGGCCCTTGCTCGGTGTCCCTGGCGTGGGCAGCGCCAGTTTTGCAGGTCGATGATCCTAGAAAACCGGTTCGCATTGATGCAGCGACGGCGCTACAAGGCCCTCAACCCCCAAACCGCCGCGCAGCAATCTCCAGCAGCCCATCAAAAATCAGGTTGTCCACCAGCTCGAACGGCCGCGTCATGCTGGGCGCCATCTTCCAGCCTGCGCCGCCGGTCATGATGCAGGCGGGCTCCTGGCCGGAGTGCTGCAACAAATGCTGGAACATGCGCTCCACGGCACCCGCGATGGCGTAGGTGCCTCCACTGGTCAGCGCATCGCTGGTGTTGGTGGGGAACAGGCGCACCTCCCCCGTGGGCACGTGCAGGCCGGCGGTGCCGGTCTCCAGCGCACGCAGCATGATGCCGTGGCCGGGCAGGATCAGGCCGCCCATGAAACGACCCTCAGTGTCGATGCATTCCACCGTCACCGCCGTACCCACCATCACCACCACCAGCGGCCGTGCCGGTCCGCGCGCCAGCACATGGTGGCGCGCACCGATCATGGCCACCCAGCGGTCCGAGCCCAGGCGCGAGGGATGGTCGTAGCCGTTGGTCAGCCCCGCCTCCTGCGCCGACGACACCACCCACGAGGGAGTGACGTCCCAGATTTCCATCTGCTCTTGCACGCGGCGTTTGACGGCATCACCCGCTACCACACAGCCCAGCATGCGCTCCGGGTGGGGCAGCGATGCCCAGCTGCCTTCGGCCAGGCGGTCGATGTGGTCCAGGAACTCGGCGCCATGCGCAATGAGCGCAGCCCCGGGGCGGGGAGCGTCGTACAACGCCCATTTGAGACGGGTGTTACCGACGTCGATGGCCAGAAAAGTCATGCGGCGGATTATCCCGAGTTTTGCGATGCGCCCTTGCCCGAGGGCGACAGCCAACGGCGGCCTTGCGTCTCGCCGCCCCAAATTGTGAAAAATCGTGTCGCGCCCATGTCCGACACGACCCAGTCGCCCATTGCCGCTACAGTGGTTCTTCCCGTTTTTGCAACATTTGGAGGTACGACATGGGTCTTTTCAGTTTCATCAAGGAAGCCGGTGAAAAACTGTTCGGCGGCAAAGAAGCACAGGCCACTACCACCGCTGCCCCCAGCCAGGATGAACTCAACGCCAAGGCAAGTAAGGCCATCGAGACCTACATCGCTGCCCAGAACCTGGGTGCCAGCAATGTGCAGGTGGCCTTCGCAGGTCCCGAAGGCAAGGTCACGGTAAAGGGCACAGCCCCCACGCAAGCCGCCAAGGAAAAAATCACGCTGTGCTGTGGCAACGTGGCCGGGGTGACCAGCGTCGAGAACCTGATGGAGGTCACCAACCCCGAGCCCGAAGCCCAGTACCACGACGTGGTGCGCGGCGACACGCTCAGCGCCATTGCCAAGAAGTTCTACGGTGACGCCAACAAGTACCCTGTGATATTCGAGGCCAACAAGCCTATGCTGAGCCACCCCGACAAGATCTACCCCGGCCAGAAGCTGCGCATCCCTGCACTGAAGTAACCCCCTGAGCCGCTGCGCGTCTTCCCCCAAGGGGGACGCACCCGCTGGCCCGGCTAAGCCGGTTCCACGGGTGCACTGGCGGGGGTAGTGCGAAAGCCTGTGGGAACGGGGCTGCAACGAAGGCAGTCCCAGTGACGCCGCAAGGCACATTTCAAGCCAAAATAGCTGCTACCGCTTGATAGAAAAGCGCTGACAGCTATTTTTTTTTAGGAGCATCAACTCTGTTTCCACGGCAGGCCATGAAAGCGCCAGCCGCCCTTCTTGCCGCGCTGGCCTTGCGCATCCGCATCGCCCTCAAACCCTTCGAGGATGTTGTAGGCCGTGATGCCCAGCTCGGTGGCGCGGCGTGCGGCGGCGATGGAGCGCACGCCGCTGCGGCACAGCAGCACGGCGGGCGTTCCGGCAGGTACGGCGGCGCGCATCTGGGCGTCGAAGTCGGCGTTCATGGCCATGCCGGGCCACTGCTTCCAGGCCACGGCAGCGGCGCCGGGCACATGGCCCACCCACTCGCGTTCGGCGTCGCTGCGCACGTCCACCAGCACGGCCTGCCCGGCTTGTACCCATTGCCAGGCCTGCTGAGGCGTCACATCACCGGCATAGCCGTCGGCGGGAGAAATCTTTGATTCAGTCATCTTCGAGGTCCTTTCAATCCCACAGGGGAGCTGGTTCGTCACGCAGGCGGCTGCGCAGCTGCGCGTAGTCAGGCACCACGGTGGCCACGGTGTCCCAGAAACGCGGGCTGTGGTCCATCACGCGCAAGTGGGCCAGTTCGTGCGCCACCACATAGTCGATGATGGCCGGGCGGTAGTGCAGCAGGCGCCAGTTCAGGCGGATGGAGCCATCGGCCTTGGCGCTGCCCCAGCGGGTGTTGGCGCTGGACAGGCGCAGGCTGGCCCAGCGCACGCCCAAGAGCGGGGCAAAGTGGTCCAGCCGCACGGTGAAGTGGCGGCGCGCGTCGCGCATGAGCCAGGCCTGCACGGCGTCGCGGATCTGCGCGGGGCTGGCGCTGTGGGGCAGGCCAATGTGCAGGCTGGGCCCAGCACCGCCCCCCGGCTCCACCGCCGCCACCAGCGCCCCACCCTTGCCTGCAAAGCCGTGGCTCGGGTCCAGCACCACGGTCAAGGGCTCGCCCAGGTAGGGCAGCACTGCGCCGTCGGCCCAGACAATGCGGCCACCCTCCATGCGCTGGTGGCGCTCGCGCGCCTCCGACAGCTTGCGCAGGATCCAGTCGGATTTCTCGCGCAGGGCGGCATCGACTGCACCCAAGGTGACCCAGCTGGGCGCACGCACCGACAGCCCATCGGCCCCCACGGTAAAGCCGATGGTGCGGCGCCGCGCACGCTGCAGCGCATAGGCCACCACAGCATCGCCCAGCAGCACTTCGCGGCTGGCCTGCGGGTGGCGGAATTCGGCAGGGGACAGCAGCGAGGGCAATGGCACTGCGGGTGCTGCAGGCACTGCGGGTGGCATCGGCCTATTTGCTACTTTTTCAGGAGCTGCTAGCGCTTGTCCATTAAGCGCTGGAGGCATTTTTGGCTTGATATCAGCAACATGCGCCCCCGGCGCTGCGGCCGGCGCCGGTACAGGCTCCAGTGCCGCAGCCGGTGGGGGGGCCGGGTCGAAAAGGTCCAGCGCCAGTTGCACAAGCCGCTGCATCACGGTGGGCTTACTTGTCGCTGGCCGTGTCGGTGGCGCGGGCGGGCGGGATCACCACGGCGGGGTAGGCGTCGGGGTCCAGGCGGCGCATCTCGGCCTCGATCCAGGCTTCCACTTCGCGCATCAGCTCGTCGGGCTTGCGGCCCACGCTGGAAATGGGCTTGCCAATGGACACTTCCACCACGCCGGGGCGCTTGATGAAGGCCTTGCGCGGCCAGACCTTGGCCGAGGTGACGGCAATCGGGATCACGGGCGCGCCCGTGTCGATGGCCAGGCGGGTGCCGCCCGTCTTGTAGTTGCCCTTTTGGCCGCGTTCGATGCGGGTGCCTTCGGGGAACATGATGATCCAGATGCCCTGGGCCAGCAGATCCTTGCCCTGCTGCACCACCTTGTTGAAGGCCTGGGTGCGCTGGTCGCGGTCGATGTGGATCATGTCGAGGCGGCCGATGGCCCAGCCGAAGAAGGGCACACGCAGCAGCTCCTTCTTGAACACATAGGCCAGGGGGTGCGGCATGATCACCGGCATCAGAAAGGTCTCGTACGTGGACTGGTGCTTGACCAGCAGCACAGCCCCTTCGCTATCGCCCTGGGGCAGGTTCTCCATGCCGGTCACCTCGGCACGGATGCCCAGGATCACGCGGGCGCCGCTGATGCACAGCGACAGCCACGCGCGCGCAATGCGGTACAGCGGCTTGCCGCGCACGCCCAGCAGCGTGCCCAGCATGATGGCCAGCGCATAGGGCACCACGGTGGTGCCCATCCAGAGAAGGTGAATGACAGAACGGATCAAGGCCATTTTGAGGATCATTTCGGCCGCTAGCGCTTATCCACCAAGCGCCAACAGCTATTAAAAATATAGCATCAGGAAGCAAATCCGCCCGGCGCTGGCAGGGGCGTTGCCGCCAGAGGCGCTGCAGCAGGCTGCGCGGCAGGCAAAAGCTGGTCCACAAAATCCCCCAGGCTGGCGTGCACGCGCGTGCCTGGCGGAACCCCCACCGGCAGGGGGCCGCCCGGATGCAACTGCGCCGACTGCCCCGTGCACACCAGGTGCAACTGCGCACCCAGTGCGGCACCTGCCTGCAGGTGCGCGATGCAGCTGCCCACCACCTGCACATCCTCACGCTCCACCCCATAGCGGTCGCTGATCTGCTCCAGCAGGCCGGGGGCGGGCTTGCGGCACGCGCATTCCTCATCGGCCGCGTGGGGGCAGTAGAAGACGGCATCGATGCGCCCGCCCACCGCCGCCACCTGGCGGTGCATCTTGGCGTGGATGGCGTTGAGCGCCACCACATCAAACAAGCCCCGGCCCAGGCCCGGCTGGTTGGTGGCCACCACCACATGCCAGCCCGCATGGTTGAGGCGCGCAATGGCTTCGAGCGCGCCCGGCACAGCGGTCCACTCGTCGGCAGCGGTGACGTAGTCGTCCGCCAGCGGGTTGAGGGTGCCGTCGCGGTCGAGGATGGCGAGTTTCATAGGAGGGGTTTACCTTGTGAGAACCGCCAGCCTAGCAGAAGGCGTGGGTAACAGAGGCGCGGCGTTGTGCCCCGCTCGCGATCCACAAAACGCGCGCTGCCGAGGCCAGCGGCCGCCGTGCAAGGGCCGCCAAGCTGCGCATGCGGCGCTTCGCTGGCGTGCGCTGGCGGCGTCCCCCTTCCCACATCGCACAGCGATGTGAGAGAAGGGGGAAGGCGCGTAGCGCCTCAGGGGGATGCATCAGGACACCAGGCGGGACAGGTCGGCCACGCGGTTCATCGCGTTGTGCAGCATCTTGAGCAGGCCCAGGCGATTCATGCGCACATCCAGCTGCTCGGCGTTGACCATCACATCGTCAAAGAACGCATCCACCGGGGCGCGCAGCACGGCCAGGGTCTGCAGGCTGGCGGTGTAGTCGCCTGCGTCGAACTGGGCGTTGGCCTCGGGCACAAAGCGCTGCAGGGCGGCGTAGAGGTCCTTCTCGGCCTGTTCCTGCAGCAGCTCGGGGTTGACGTGGGCGTCCACCGGGCCTTCGACCTCGGCTTTTTTCAGGATATTGCCGACGCGCTTGTTGGCAGCGGCCAGGGCCGGGCTTTCGGGCAAGGCGGCGAAGGCGCGGACTGCGGCCAGTTGCTTTTCGACCAGGGCCAGACGCTGCGGGCGCAGGGCTAGCACCGCGTCGACTTCCTGGGCGCTGTAGCCTTGCTCGCGCAGGTTACCGGAGAGGCGGTCGTAGATGAAGTCGGCCAGAGCGGATTTCGCTTCTGGAGCTCGCCCATCAAACGCCAAATCCCATCCGAGTTCTACGTTTTCGTTGAGTTGATAAAACGCGCCAAAGGTCAGCTTCAACAGTTGATCCAACGGAATCGACAACTCTTTCTCGACCAGCATGCGGATCACGCCCAACGCGTGGCGGCGCAGCGCGAACGGGTCGCGGTCGCCCGTGGGCAGGTTGCCAATGCCAAACATCCCCACCAAGGTTTCGAGCTTGTCGGCCAGCGCCACCACCACGCCAGCGGTATTGCGCGGCAGCGCATCGCCCGCAAAGCGGGGCTTGTAATGGTCTTCGATGGCGTGTGCCACGGTCTCGCCCAGGCCGTCGTTCAGGGCGTAGTAGCCGCCCATGATGCCTTGCAGCTCGGGGAACTCACCCACCATGTCGGTCACGAGGTCGGTCTTGGCCAGTTGCGCGGCCAGATCGGCGTCTTGCACCAGTTGCGCATCGCCCAGCTGCTGTGCGATGGCCTTGGCAATGGCGCGCACGCGCTCTACGCGCTCGCCCTGGGTTCCCAGCTTGTTGTGGTACACGACCTTGCCCAGGCCTTCGACGCGCGAGGCCAGCGTCTTCTTGCGGTCCTGGTCAAAGAAGAACTTCGCATCGGCCAGGCGCGGGCGCACCACGCGCTCGTTGCCGCCGGTCACAAAGCTGGTGTCTTCGGGGCTGATGTTGCTGACCACGAGGAACTTGTTGGTCAGCTTGCCAGCGGCGTCCAGCAGCGGGAAGTACTTCTGGTTGGCCTTCATCGTGAGGATCAGACACTCTTGCGGCACACCCAGGAACTGCTCTTCAAACTGGCAGATGACGACGTTGGGGCGTTCCACCAGCGCGGTCACTTCGTCCAGCAGGGCTTCGTCTTCAATGGGGCGGGCACCGTTGCCCACCTTGGCGGCGGCAGCGGCCAGCTGGCGGGCAATCTCGGCCTTGCGCTCGGCAAAGCTGGCGATCACGGCGCCGTCCTTCTTCAGGGTGGCGGCGTAGCTGTCGGCATCGGCCAGCACCACGGGCGACACGGCGGCTTCAAAGCGGTGGCCTTGGGTGCTGTTGCCAGCCGTGAGACCCAGCGCCTTCACGGGCACCACGGTGCTGCCATGCAGCGCCACCAGGCCGTGTGCGGGGCGCACAAAGTTCACGCTGGTCCAGCCGGGCAGCTCGCAATCGGTTTCGAGCTGGTAGCTCATGACCTTGGGGATGGGCAGCTTGGCAATGGCTTCGTCCAAGGCCTTTTGCAGGCCCGCCTGCAGCGTCGCACCGGGCACCACGCTGTCGTAGAACAGGGCTTCGGCCTTGCCATCCTGCGCACGCTTCAAGGCGGCCACGGCGGCTGCGGGGTTGGACACATCGGCACCCAGCGCCTGCAGCTTTTTCAGCAGCGCGGGCGTGGCGTTGCCGTCTTTGTCCAAGCCCACGGTCACAGGCATCAGCTTTTGCTGCACAGCCTTGTCGGCGGCCTTATCGGCCACGGCGGTCACATGCGCAGCCAGGCGGCGGGGCGAGGCAAAGGGGGTGACCACCGAGGCTGCGGAAGCAAGGCCCTGGGCCTTGAGCTGGTCGCCCAGCACGGTGGCGAAGGCATCGCCCAGCTTTTGCAGCGCCTTGGGGGGCAGTTCTTCGACAAAGAGTTCAACGAGGAGGTTTTGGGTCGTCATGTTCTTGTTCTTTCGCTCGTTCACGCTGCCTTTTTGACCATCTGTTCCACCCACTCGCGCGGTGCCATGGGGAAACCCAGGCGCTCACGGCTTTCGTAGTAGCTCTGCGCCACGGCACGGGCCAGGTTGCGGATGCGGCCGATGTAGGCAGCGCGTTCCGTCACGCTGATGGCGCCGCGCGCATCCAGCAGGTTGAAGCTGTGTGCGGCCTTGAGCACCTGCTCATACGCAGGCAGCGCGAGCTGCTGCTCCATGAGGTACTTGGCCTGCTTTTCGTGCGCGTTGAAGGCGGTGAACAAAAAGTCGGCGTCGCTGTGCTCGAAGTTGTAGGTGGACTGCTCCACCTCGTTTTGCTTGTACACGTCGCCGTAGCTCAGGGTGTCGGTCCACTTGAGGTTGTAGACGTTGTCCACGCCCTGCAGGTACATGGCCAGGCGTTCCAGGCCGTAGGTGATTTCGCCGGTGGCGGGCTTGCAGTCGATGCCGCCGACCTGCTGGAAGTAGGTGAACTGCGTCACTTCCATGCCGTTGAGCCACACCTCCCAGCCCAGGCCCCAGGCGCCCAGGGTGGGGTTCTCCCAGTCGTCTTCCACAAAGCGGATGTCGTTCTTCTTCAGGTCGAAGCCCAGGGCTTCGAGGCTGCCCAGGTACAGCTCCAGGATGTTGGCCGGTGCAGGCTTGAGCACCACCTGGTACTGGTAGTAGTGCTGCAGGCGGTTGGGGTTCTCGCCGTAGCGGCCATCCTTGGGGCGGCGGCTGGGCTGCACGTAGGCGGCCTTCCAGGGCTCGGGGCCGATGGCGCGCAGGAAGGTGGCGGTGTGCGAGGTGCCAGCGCCCACTTCCATGTCATAGGGTTGCAAGAGGGCGCAACCCTGCGCGTCCCAGTAGGACTGCAGCTTCAAAATGATTTGCTGGAATGTCAACATGGCGTCTGTGGCTGAGGCACTGGCAAACCAGGGCCGGGCAAGTAAGGGGAAAGAAGAAAAGGCGGTGCGGATGCCAGCCCCGGCACCAGCCACCAAAAAGGTAGCAAGGACGGGCCTCGCGCGCGCAAACCGTTGATTTTACGGCGCGCAGCCGCACGTGCTGCGGCAGCGCCAGCAACATCGGCCCGCGCCCATGAAAAAAGGCCGGTGCCCTTTTGGAGCCCCAGCCTTCCCAACCAGTGACGCAGGCTATTAGCCGGTGCGTACCAGTGACCACCTTTGCGGGTAGCCCGTCGGCGCACGTGTTGTGCGCCAAGTCAAATCAACTCACTGTCCGTCTCACGGGCCCACAGCGCCACCACGAGGCGCTGCCTGGGCCAGTGCCCCCGCGCAAGGGCCGCCCCGCCGCGCTGGGGGCGTCCCCCTTCAGGGGGAAGGCGCGAAGCGCCTCAGGGGGTCTTCTCAATACTCCCAGAAAATGCGCTGCAGTTCCTTGCTGTCGTTGGTCTTGGTCAGAGCGACCATGGCCAGGATGCGGGCCTTTTGCGGGCGCAGGTCGTGGGCCACCACCCAGTCGTACTTGTCGTCAGGCTGCTCGGCATTGCGCAGCACAAACCCGTCGGGCACACGGGCCGAGCGGATGATCTGCACGCCCTGGCCACGCAGGGTCTTGAGTGATTCCACAGCCTGGGCCGCCACCGAGCCGTTGCCCGTGCCAGCGTGGATCAGCGCCTTGACGCCGGCCTTGCCATAGGCCTCGATGCCCGTAGTGTTCATGTTGCCGTAGCCATAGACAATGTCCACGGCGGGCAGCGCCTTGATGTCATCGATATTGAACTCGGACTGGGTGGTGTGGCGCTTGACGGGGGCACGGAACCAGTAGTTCTTGCCCTCCACCACCATGCCCAGTGGGCCCCACTGGCTCTTGAAGGCCTCGGTCTTGATGTTGATGTGCTTGTGCACGTCGCGGCCGCTCTGGATTTCGTCGTTCATCGTGACGAGCACGCCCTTGCCTGCCGCGTCCTTGCTGGCAGCCACGGTCACGGCGTCGTACAGGTTCAGCGCGCCGTCAGCCGACAGGGCCGTGCCGGGACGCATGGAGCCGACCACCACGATGGGCTTGTTGGTGCGCACGGTGAGGTTCAGGAAGTACGCGGTTTCTTCCAGGGTGTCGGTGCCGTGGGTGATCACGATGCCGTCCACGTCCGCCTGCTTGGCCAGGGCCGACACGCGCTGACCGAGGCGCAGCAGGTGCTCGTTGGTAAAGCTTTCAGACGCGATCTGAAACACCTGCTCACCCGACACCTTGGCCACATTGGCCAGCTCTGGCAGGCCTGCCAGCAGCTTGTCGACCGGCACCTTGGCGGCGGCGTAGGTGGCGCTGTTGGCAGCCGATGCACCGGCACCCGCAATGGTGCCGCCCGTGGCCAGCACGATCACATTGGGCTTGGCAGCCTGGGCCAGGGCCACCGCAGACGCGGCCGAAAGCAGCAGGCCCGCAAGCCAGCGGCTGGCGGTGTGAGAGGAAGAAATTCGCATGAGTGTGTCTCCTGATTTTTGGGGTTGGCGGCGCGCTTTGCGCCGCGCTTTGCAAAACCCGCCCGTGAAGCGGTGCCGCATCCTATGAGAAACACGCACACAGCCATGCGGAATAATTGACCCACCCCTATGAAATTCACTCACACCACCAACACCATGGCACCACCCCGGTCGGCGGGCCTGGTCAGCCACACCCCAGGAGCGGCCCTGCAATGAACTTGCGGCAACTGGAAGTCTTTCAGGCGGTGCTGCAAACCGGCAACATGAGTGCGGCGGCACGCCTGCTGTGCATCACGCCTTCGGCCGTCAGCAAGGCCATCGCGCACACCGAGCTGCAGCTGGGCTATCGCCTGTTCAACCGCACGCCCTCGGGCCTGACCCCGACCCCGGAGGCCCAGGTGCTGGCAGCCGAATCCACGGGCATCTACCGGCAACTGGACGCCCTCAAGCGCACTGCGCGCAACCTGGCCACCAGTGATTCGGGCGAGGTGCGCCTGGGCGCCATCCCGTCGATCACCCACGAGTTTCTGCCACGCTTGCTGCAGCACCACGCCGAGCAGCACCCGCAGGTCGGCGTGGAGGTGCGCACCATCCACCAGGACCAGATGACGCAGGCACTGCTCACGCGCAGCGTGGACTTCTGTCTGGGTTTCTACAAGCACCCTCACCCCCAAGTGACCAGCGACCTGCTGGTCAGCGGCAGGCTGTATCTGGCGGTAGCAACCTCTGTGTGGACTCGCGCGCCCCGCGCAGCCAGCCTGGGGGCGCGGCTGGCGCAGGTGCCCGTGATCCGCCTGGTGGGCGACGACCCCATGCGCCAGGCCATTGACGAGATTGCGCAGCGGCTGGGATCGCCCGCAGGGCCGGGTATCCAGGTGCAGACCTCGCGGCTTGCGCTGGAGCTGGTGCGCAGGGGCATGGGCTGGACAGTGGTGGACTTCCTCACCGCCAAAGGGCTGGACCCCACACTGATGGCAGCGCAGGAACTGCACGAGCTGGCGCCCATGTCGCTGTACAGCTACCACGCACGGGCTTTTCCGCCGGGCCTGCAGGCCACACGCATGCTGGCCATGCTGCCCGGCGCACTGCACGAGGCCCTGTCGGCACAGCCGGAGCGACGGGCATGAAGTGACCCGCACAACCCGGCGGGCCCACAGCATGTCACTGGCGCGCGCTGGCTGCGTCCCCCTTCCAGAACTGCGTGGCAATTCAAGAGAGGGGGGGAAGCGCAAGGCGCCCCAAAGGATCGCTCAGGCCTGCCAGCGGCGCAGCACCAAGCTGGCGTTGGTGCCGCCAAAACCAAAGCTGTTGGACAGCACGGTGGTCAGCTGCGCGTCGCGCGTCTGGG
The DNA here is from genome assembly GCA_964031875.1 of Acidovorax facilis. GTDB lineage: Bacteria > Pseudomonadota > Gammaproteobacteria > Burkholderiales > Burkholderiaceae_C > Acidovorax > Acidovorax facilis_A. The sequence continues at coordinate 11,624 of CAXIRU010000015.1, read as the reverse complement.
TGACCAGGGGCATGTCGCCCAGAGCCGGGTCGGGCGTTTCGACATTGGCCGAGCCCGCAATAAAGCCCTGGTTCAGCATGATCATGCAGTAGATGGCCTCTTGCACGCCGGTCGCCCCCAGCGAGTGGCCGGTAAGCGACTTGGTGGACGAGAACGGTGGCACCTTGTCGCCGAACAGGGCGCGCATGGCGCGCACTTCCTGCATGTCGCCCACGGGCGTGGAGGTGCCGTGGGTGTTGATGTAGTCGATGGGGGCATCGAGCCCTTCCATGGCTTGCTGCATGCAGGCAATGGCACCGTCGCCCGAGGGGGCCACCATGTCTTCGCCGTCGCTGGTGGCGCCAAAGCCCACCACTTCGGCCAGTATGTGCGCGCCACGGGCCAGAGCGTGGTCCAGGCTTTCCAGCACCACGGCGCCGCCGCCGCCTGCGATCACGAAGCCATCGCGGTTCGCATCGTAGGCGCGCGAGGCCTTCTCGGGCGTTTCGTTGTACTTGCTGGACATGGCGCCCATGCCGTCAAACAGCAGCGACATGCCCCAGGACAGTTCTTCGCCGCCACCCGCAAACATCACGTCCTGCACGCCCCAGGCGATCTGCTGGGCTGCCGCGCCAATGCAGTGCGCCGAGGTGGAACAGGCCGAGGTGATGGAGTAGTTGATGCCCTTGACCTTGAAGTTGGTGGCCAGGCAGGCAGACACGGTGGAGCTCATGCAGCGCGTGACCTGGTAGGGCCCCACGCGGCGAATGCCCTTCTCGCGCAGCGTGTCGGCCGCTTCGATCTGGTTGGCGGGCGAGCCGCCGCCCGAGCCCATGATCAGGCCGGTGCGGGGGTGGCTGACCTGCTCGGGCGTGAGGCCTGCTTGTTGGATCGCGTCTTCCAGAGCGATCTGAGCGTAGGCCGCCGCATCGCCCATGAAGCGCAGCTGCTTACGGTCGATGCGCGCTTCGATGTCGATCTCGGGCGCGCCGCCGACCTGACTGCGCAGGCCCAGTTCCTTGAACTTTTCCACGGCCTTGATGCCGCTCTTGCCCGCACGCAGCGAGGCCTCTACCGTGGCCAGGTCGTTACCAATGCACGAGACGATGCCCGCGCCAGTGATGACTACGCGCTTTTTGGTGGTCATGCTGCGTCCTTGCCGTCTTCCTCGCGCTTGAACAGGCCCACACGCAGGTCGTTGGCGACATAGATTTCTTTGCCGTCGGCCAGCAAACGGGCATCGCCAATGGCCATGACCAGCTTGCGCTTGATGACGCGCTTGATGTCGATTTCGTAGGTGACCAGCTTCACATCGGGGCCCACTTCACCAGTGAACTTGACCTCGCCAGCGCCCAGCGCACGGCCACGACCCGGCAGTTGCAGCCAGGTCAGGTAAAAACCGATGAGCTGCCACATGGCATCGAGCCCCAGGCAGCCAGGCATGACAGGGTCACCCTGGAAGTGGCAGGCGAAAAACCACAGGTCGGGCTTGACGTCCAGTTCCGCACGGATCTTCCCCAACCCGTGCGCGCCCCCATCGCTGTCGATGTGCGTGATGCGGTCAAACATCAGCATGGGTGGCAGCGGCAGGCGCCCGCTGTCAGCGCCGAACAGCCGGCCCTCGCCCGAGGCGATCAGTTGTTCGTAGGAAAAGGAATCTGCCATTTTCAGTCGTGCTCCAGAACAGCGGTTGCCCCGCTTCAAATCATCGTTGTACGCAATACAGCCCCAGCTTGCGGGGCTCTATTATCAAGGCATAGGGAGCTGCCTCTAAACAATGGCCTGCCAACCCCTGCGCCCCAGCCGGAAGGGGCCTGACCTGCATCAATACCGGCTTGCACTGCCCCCCCTGCACTTCACCCCGATTGCGAGCAGCAGTACCAGTGCCCCCAAAATCCAGAGTGGCCACAGGCCCCAGCGCGAGACCCACCAGGCATACGGCGTGATATGCCAGCCACTTTGCGCATCCAGCCCCCGGCCCTGCACCTCGCCTTGGAGCACGCCCCGTGTGTGACGGGCCAGCTGGTGCGTGACGACACCTCGGTGGTCGATGATGGCCGTGGCCCCGGTGTTGGTGGCACGCACCATGGGTCGCTCAAACTCCAGGGCGCGCATGCGGCTGATGTGCAGGTGCTGGTCAATGGCCACGGTGTCGCCAAACCAGCCAATATTGCTGAAGTTGACGAACAGCGTGGGCGCCTGTGCCGGGTCGATAAAGCGGGCCCCCAGCTCTTCGCCAAAAAGGTCTTCATAGCAGATGTTGGGCGCAATACGCTGGCCCGCCCAAGCGAAGGAAGGCTGCCCCACCACCCCCCGGTTGAAGTCCCCGAGCGGGATGTTCATCATGGCCGTGAACCATCTGAAGAACGGCGGGATGAACTCGCCGAACGGCACCAGGTGGTGTTTGTCATAGCGGTAGGGCGTGGCCTGGGTGGCGGGGCTCATGCCAAGCACCGAATTGGTGTAACCCTGCGTCTCGTCGCCCAGCGGAATGCCCAACAGCGCGGCCTGCGGACCTCGCGCGTAGCGCTGCTGGATACCTTCCAGATAGCCCGGTATGAGCTGCTGCGGCAGCAGCGGGATGGCGGTTTCCGGCGCCACCACCAGGTCGGCCTTGGCATCGCGCAGCGCCTGGGCATACCACTGGAGAGCCTGGGGCACGCCGCTGCCCTGCTGGAATTTCTCGTCCTGCGGGATGTTGCCCTGTAGCAGTTCCAGACTCAGGGGGGGCGCAGAGCGCTGCGCGGGGGTATGGCAAAGATGGATGGCACAAAAACGGTCTGCAGTGGCAAGTGCCAGTACCGCCCCCAAGGCCAGCAGCAGCGCCCACAAGCGCCAGCCCCGGAAATCAACGCGCCGCAGCTGTACAGCACCCATCGCCAACATGGCAGCCACCGCCCCCAGACCATAGACGCCCCCGTAGCGCGCCAACGCTGCCAGCGGCCCATCGACATGGGCGTAGCCACCGGCACCCCAGGGGAACCCCGTCCACAGGGTTCCGCGCGCCAATTCTGCGACCAGCCAGAATGCTCCAAAAATGATAGCTGTTAGCGCTTTACTGGTAAGCACCAGGCGGCAAAAAAGCCCCAACATGACCGCGTAATAGCTGGCCAGAAACGCCGCCAGCCCCAACACCGCCGCCACAGCCAGCGGTGCCGCCAGCCCCCCGTAGGTGTGCATGGAAATGAACAGCCACCAGAACGTCCCAGCCAGCCAGGCCGTGGCAAACAGGCCGCCGATGAGCGCTCCGCGCTGCCAGGAAACCGATGCCGTGGCCTTGGGGCGCACCAGCCCAGCGAGCACCGCCATAGATGCGATCTGCAGCCACCACAGGGGCTCACCGCTCCAGGGCCACGCCAGTGACGCGGCCTGCGCAACACCGGCAGCCACGGCCAGCAGCGCCTGCAGGGCCGGTGGCAGCCCTGGCGTGAAAGAAGCACGGGCCATCAGTCGCTGGCGCTGGCGTCTTCGACCCGCGACACCTTGAACCAGCGCACGGCACCACCCTTGGTGTGCAGCACGACGAAGTGCAGCCCGCCCAACTGCAGGTGCTCGCCACGCTTGGGTACATGGCCCATTTCATGGGCAATCAGGCCGCCGATGGTTTCAAAGGTTTCGTCCGGATCACTGCCCTGAACCAGCACATCAAAGGCCTCGCAAATGCGCTCCACCGAGGTGTCGCCACTCACGCGGTAGGTGCGGTCGGCCAGGCCAAAGATGTCGCCATCGTCTTCGGGGATGTCGAATTCGTCCTCGATCTCCCCGACGATCTGCTCCAGCACGTCTTCAATGGTGATGAGCCCCGCCACCCGCCCAAACTCGTCAATCACGATGGCCAGGTGGTTGCGGTTGCCGCGAAACTCGCGCAGCAGATCGTTCAGGCCCTTGCTTTCGGGCACAAAGACGGCCGGGCGCAGCAAGGCACGAATGTTCAGCTCCGGGGCCCGCTGCAGCTTGAGCAGGTCCTTGGCCATGAGGATGCCGATGATGTTTTCGCGCTCGCCCTGGTACACCGGAAACCGCGAATGCGCGGTGTTGATGACGAGGTGCAGCATCTCGTCCAGGGGCGCATCGATGTTGACGAGGTCCATGCGGGGCGCGGCGACCATCACATCGCCCGCCCGCATGTCGGCCATGCGGATGACGCGTTCGAGCATCACGCGCGAATCGGCCCCAATGACCTGGTTGTCTTCGGCCTCGGCCAGGGTCTCAATGAGCTCTTCCGTGGAGTCTGGCCCCGGATGGATGAACTCGGCCACTTTCTGCAGGAAGGTGCGCTTGTCTTCCCTCTCGGGCGGTCGCCCGGGGTGCGCGGAATGCGGGTCAGACACTGGAGTGCACGACGTGCGGTAGTGAATCAGGCCCCTAGGATAGCGGATAGTTGTGACGGCCCGCTACGCAATCTCCGCAGGTCGCGTGCCACGCACTGCGACCTGGGAGCGGACAAATCACTCAGCCGACTGGTGGCGTGCGTGCTGTACGCCGCTGCGCACTTCCTGCACGCCAGCCAGGAAATCCCAGAACTGCTTGGCCTGTTTCTTGAGTTGGTAGTCCACCTCGGCAAACTGCCGCTCGACCATCTCGGTCATGCGCGTGTCCAGGCTGGCCGGTTCGATCTGGAGGTAAGCCTCGGACTCCGAACCATCGCGGCGCACGGTGGCACCGGCCTTGCGGGCAATTTTCAGCATGGCGGTGTTTTCGGAGAGCGCATGGATGAACACCATGTTCACACCTTCATTGCGCGCATGCATCACGGCCCGCTCGAACAGGCGTGCGCCGAAGCCCCGGCCACGCGCCTGCTTGAGCACCGACACGCCAAATTCGGCGCAATGTTTGTACTCTGGGTGCTCCGAGAAGGCCAGATGCGCCATGGCGATCAGTTCGAGGCGGCGGTTGTAGATGCCAAAGATCTCGTCGCGGTTGAAGTCGAGCTGCTCGGCGTAGCGCCGGATCTGCTCGTCATTGGCAGCATAGCCAAAGCGCAGATAGCGGTCCGAAGGCTCCAGCTGGAGCAGGTGTTGGGTGATCCGCTCCCGGTAGGAGGGGCCCAGGGCACGAATAGGAACCATCACAGGAACCTCCTGCTTCACACGAGTTTCATGGGCAGGCGTTTCGCCCATCACCGGGCGCAGCATATCCCTGCCTGCGTACCAGGATGCCTTGAGCCAGTCTTTGGTTGCGATCATGGCAGCGAATATAAGGGTTTTCCCTCATTATTTCCAGCAAAAATGCTGCATCGCAGCAAATTAGTGAGATGGCTCAAGCGGCTCAACGCAGCGCCCCTCGGCATCCCCCAGCTCCAGCGTCGTCAGTTCACTGGCGCCGCCAAGGCGTCCAAACCGCTGCCTGGCGAGGCAAAAAACGCAGTACGGCCATCGCTATCGCTGTGGTTTGCAGTACGGTGCTGCGGCGACTCTTGGCGTCCGTATGCAATGAATTGCCAACCCAGTGCCGCAGGGTATAGCGGTAGCAGGGTCGGGGCAACAAGAGGGTGTCACTATCGCGGCACCCCGGAGCCTGTTCACACCGGCACGGCCGTGGTCGCCTTCACCCGGTCCAGCACAAAACTGGTCTTGCAGTCCTGCACACTGGGGTGCTTGAGTAGCGTGTCCATGATGAAGCGGCTGTAGTGCGCCATGTCAGCCACCACCACACGCAGCAGGTAGTCCATCTCGCCGGTGAGCGATGCGCACTCCACCACCTCGGGCCAGGTCTGCACGCTGGCGCGGAACAGGTCCATGGGGTTGCGCTTGTGGCTTTCGGTGTGTTTTTCCAGCCGCACATTCAGGTACGCCGTGAGGCCCAGCCCCACCGCCTCGGGCTGCACCAGGGCCACGTAGCGATGGATCACGCCGCTGTCTTCCAGCCGCTTGACGCGACGCAGCACCGCGCTGGGCGATAGGCCCACCTGTTCTCCGATGACGTCATACGTCTCGCGGCCGTTGTCCTGCAGGCGGCGCAGGATGGCGCGGTCCAGCTTGTCGAGTGCGTCAAAGGCTTTCATGGCGCAGGATTTTACGAACAACAGCGCCATTTCTGCATGGTGCGGCGCACACGCGGGTATGTCCCGATAGTGACTCCAGGGGCCGAATACAAAAATTGATCTCGCAAAAAAGAACGGTCGTTCGTTTTTGCACACATAAAAAACCATACCAACGGAGACAAACACATGACCGGATTTTTCAGCCGCTTTTTGCGGCGACTGGTGCTGGCAGCGACGGCGGGGTTGCTGCTGCTGGGCGTGGGCGCGCAGGCGCAGACGGGCTACACCCAGACGCGCTACCCCATCGTGCTGGTGCACGGCCTGTTCGGCTTTGACTCGGCCCTGGGCATCGACTACTTCTACGGCATCCCCGACGCGCTGCGCCAGGGCGGCGCCAAGGTTTACGTGGCCCAGGTGTCGGCCGCCAACAGCACCGAGGTGCGCGGCGAGCAGCTGCTGGCGCAGGTCAAGACCATCCTCGCCATCACCGGCGCGGCCAAGGTGAACCTGGTGGGGCATTCGCATGGCGGGCCTACCACGCGCTATGTGGCGGGCGTGGCGCCGCAGCTGGTGGCATCGGTCACCTCGATTGGCGGCGTGAACCGGGGTTCGCGCGTGGCCGACATCCTGCGCGGTGTGGCCCCTGCGGGCTCGGTGTCTGAGGCTGTGGCCAACGCTGCGGCCAAAGCGCTGGTGGGCCTGATCAACCTGACCTCCGGCGGCACCGGCCTGCCCCAGATGCCCACAGCGGCGCTGGACTCGCTGACCACGGCAGGCTCGGCCAGGTTCAACAGCCGCTTTCCGCAGGGCGTGCCCACCTCCGGCTGCGGCAGCGGCGCCGAGCTGGTGAATGGCGTGCGCTACTACTCCTGGACCGGCACACAGCCGTTGACCAATGTGCTAGATGCCAGCGACGGTCTGCTCAGCGTGCTGAGCCTGACCTTTGGCGAGGCGAACGACGGTCTGGTGTCGGCCTGCTCGTCGCGCCTGGGCAAGCACCTGGGCGACTACCGCCAGAACCACCTGGACGAAGTGAACCAGTTGCTGGGCCTGCGCGACTGGTTCTCCACCGACCCGGTGACGCTGTACCGCCAGCACGCCAACCGCCTCAAGCAGCAAGGCCTGTAAACCATGACCCATCGCACCTGGGCCAAACCTGTTTTGCTCCTGGTCGTCGCCTCGACCGCCGTGGCCTGGTGGCTGGTGGGCCCTGCGGGCTGGCCCGGTGTGGCTGCAGGGCCTGCGCAGGCGGTGAGCGCGGGCACCGCGCCCACCGGTACCCCAGGCCTTCACCCCATGTTCACGCAGGGGGCAGATGCGACCGCATGGGCGCACCGCCGCAGCGGCGGCGGCAGCGACAGCAACGCAGACCCCTTGCTGGCGGACGGCCTGCGCAACGCGCTGGAAGCCCTGCTGCTGGAAGCGGGCGACACCAGCGACCCGGCCACGCTCAAGCAGCGTCTGGCCGCACTGGTGGGCCACCACTTCCCCGCCGCACTGGCGACACGCGCGCTGGCGCTGGCTGAGCGGTATGTGGACTACCGCGTCGCCCTGGGCCAGCTGCGTGCGCCCCACGACCTGACCGACCCGCGCGCCCTGCGCGATGCGATGGACGCCCGCCACAAGGTGCGCATGCGGTTTTTTGACGGTGCCGAATTCGACGCGCTGTTTGCGCGCGAGGCTGAACTGGACCGCTACACCCTGGCACGCCTGGAAGCAGCCCGCAACACCCAACTCACCCCGGAACAACGCACCCTGGCCCTGCAGCAGGCAGAGAGCGAACTCTCGCCCGAGCGCCGGGCCCAACGCAGCGCCACCACCGAACACATGGCCGCCGCCGCACAGACGGCCGCCTTCAACACCCAGAACGCCGACGCCTACACCCGCCACGCCGCGCGCAGCGCCCAGTTCGGCGAGGCCGCCGCGCATGCGCTGGCCCGGCTCGACAGGGAAGAGCAGCACTGGCAGCAGCGCCTGGACCAGTACAGCCAGGCGCGGGCCCAGCAGGGCGATGGGGCCACGCTCCAGCAATTGCGCCAGCAGCTTTTTTCTACCGAAGAGCTGCAGCGTGTGGACGCGGCACTGGCCCTACGCAAGCTGCAGGCTACCAGCCCCGGCTCCTGAGCCAGAGAGCCGCAAACAACCGCCCCACCGCGCCGCCCCTTTGCGCCAAAACTTGATACTTCGCAAAATTCCTGCAAACCACAGACCAAAGCCTCTTGATTTCGCCAGAAACATGAGGCAAGGCGCGCCTACAGTCCATGGCATTCATCAACGAATGCCGGAGACACCCCATGAACGCCGCCTTGCCGCAAGAAACCGCCGCCCAGCTCGAAGCCTGGGACAACCCGATGGGCCTGATGGGCTTCGAGTTCGTCGAATTCACCTCGCCTACACCGGGCGTGCTGGAGCCGGTGTTTGAAAAGTTGGGCTTCACCCTGGTCGCCAAACACCGCTCCAAGGACGTGGTGCTGTACCGCCAGAACGGCATCAACTTCATCCTCAACCGCGAGCCCCACAGCCAGGCGGCGTACTTTGGCGCCGAGCATGGCCCCTCGGCCTGTGGCCTGGCCTTCCGCGTGAAGGACGCTCACAAAGCCTACAACCGCGCACTGGAACTGGGCGCCCAGCCCATCGAGATCCCCACCGGCCCCATGGAGCTGCGCCTGCCCGCCATCAAGGGCATTGGCGGCGCGCCGCTGTATTTGATCGACCGGTTCGAAGACGGCAAGTCCATCTACGACATCGACTTTGAATTCATCGAAGGCGTGGACCGCCGCCCCGTGGGCCATGGGCTGAACCTCATCGACCACCTCACACACAACGTGTACCGGGGTCGCATGGGCTTCTGGGCCAACTTTTACGAGAAGCTGTTCAACTTCCGCGAGATCCGCTACTTCGACATTCAAGGCGAGTACACGGGCCTGACCTCCAAGGCCATGACGGCACCCGACGGCAAGATCCGCATCCCGCTGAACGAAGAAGCCAAGCAGGGCGGAGGCCAGATCGAAGAATTTTTGATGCAATTCAACGGCGAAGGCATCCAGCACATCGCGCTGATCTGCGACAACCTGCTGGACGTGGTGGACAAGCTGGGCATGTCCGGCGTGCAGCTGGCCACCGCGCCCAACGAGGTCTACTACGAGATGCTGGCCACCCGCCTGCCCGGACACGGCCAGCCTGTGCCCGAACTGCAGTCGCGCGGCATCTTGCTGGACGGCACCACGGCCGACGGCACGCCCCGCCTGCTGCTGCAGATTTTTTCCACGCCCATGCTGGGCCCGGTGTTCTTTGAATTCATCCAGCGCGAGGGCGACTACCGCGACGGCTTTGGCGAAGGCAACTTCAAGGCGCTGTTCGAGTCGCTGGAGCGCGACCAGATCCGCCGCGGCGTGCTGAACACCTGAGAGCAAGCGCAAACGAAGGGTTAACCCTAGCAGATGCCTATACTGCGCGCTCCCAGGAACTCCAAAGGATCCCGATGTCGCACCGTAGCATTTTGTTCAGTGTTGCTCTGGCCAGCATGGCAACCGCCGCACTGGCGCAGAACCCGTCTGCCCCGCTCACCATCGTGGTGCCCTACCCCGCCGGGGGCCCGCTGGACATCTCGGCCCGCATCGTGGCCGAAGGTGCCGCAGCCCAGTTGGGTGCCATCACCGTGGAGAACAAACCGGGGGCGGGTGGCAACACCGGTGCCGACCAGGTCGCCAAGGCCCCCAAGGCGGGTAACCAGGTGCTGATGGGCGCAGTGGCAACCCATGCGGTCAACCCCTGGCTCTACAAGAACTTCCCCTACAACCCGCTCAAGGACTTCAAACCCCTCGCGCTGGTAGCCCGCACACCCAACGTGCTGGTGGTGAATGCGGAGCAGGCGGGCAAGCTCGGCATCAAGACCACACCCGACCTGGTGCAGTACCTCAAGAAGCACCCCGACCAGGCCAAGTACGGCTCGGGCGGCAACGGCAGCATCGGCCACATTGCGGCCGAGATGTTCAAGTCGCTCACCAACACCAAGATGGGCCACACGCCGTTCCAGGGCTCCAAGCCCGCGCTTGCGGCGCTGGAATCCGGCCAGGTGCTGATGGTGTTTGACAACCTGGCCTCGGCGCTGCCGCAGATCCAGTCGGGCAAGCTGCTGGCGCTGGGCGTGACCACGCTCAGCCGCAATGAGGCATTGCCCAACGTGCCCAGCATCAACGACAGCGTGCAGGGCTTCAATGTGTCCACCTGGTTCGGCCTGTTCGCACCGGCCTCGCTGCCCGATGCGGATGCACGCCGCTATGCCACCGCGTTCTCGGCCGCCATGCATTCGCCTGCGGGCAAGGAGAAGTTCAAGAAGATGGGCATCACCCCCGAAGAGCTGACGCTCGACGGGTTTGCGCAGTTTGTGCGCTCGGAAAACAGCAAGTACGAGTTCCTGATCCGGGCCGCAAAGATAAAGATCGATTAGCAGCCGCGTGGGCTGGTGCGCACCCCCGTCGCGGTGCGCCGACCATGGCGGCAAAGGAGAAAAAAATGGGACAAGCCCCTGTCGTCTATGGCCAATCCACCCGCCCACCGCGTGGCGACTACTCCCGCGCCAACGCGGACTACACCTGCCCGCAGGACTACGCGGCCTACACCGACGCCGACCACGACACCTACCGCCGCCTGTACGAGCGCCAGCGCGCCCTGCTGCCCGGCCTGGCCAGCCAGGCGTTCATTGACGCCCTGCCCTCACTGGGCGCTAGCGACCGCATCCCGCGTTTTGAAGAGGTGAACGAGCGCCTTTACAAGGCCACCGGCTGGGAGCTGGTGGGCGTGCCCGGCTTGATCCCCGAGGTGCCGTTTTTTACGCTGCTGGCCAACCGCAAGTTCCCGGTGACGGACTGGATCCGCAAGCCCGAGGAGTTCGAATACATCGTCGAGCCCGACATTTTTCATGACCTGTTCGGCCATGTGCCGCTGCTGTTCAACCCGGTGTTTGCCGACTATGTGCAGCGCTACGGACAGGGCGGGCTGAAGGCGCAGGGGCTCGGGTCTTGCGAGATGCTCTCGCGTTTGTACTGGTACACCATCGAGTTCGGGCTGATCCGCGAGGCGGGGCAGTTGCGGGCGTATGGCGCGGGGATTTTGAGCTCGTCGGGCGAGCTGGCGTATTCGGTGCAGAGCCCGGAGCCGCAGCGCATTGCGCTGCAACTGGAGCGCACGATGCGCACGCGCTACAAGATCGATACGTACCAGCAGACGTATTTTGTGATCGACAGTTTTGAGCAGTTGTTTGAGATGACGGCGGCGGACTTTGCGCCGATCTATGAGCGGCTGCGGGGGTTGCCGGAGTTTGCGGCGGATGAGCGAGAGTTGGTGGCGGCTTGAATTTTGATCAGAATGGCTTCTAGCGCTTATCTGGCAAGCGCTAGCAGCTATGTTATTGATAGTAAATTGGTGCTCATCTGAATCGTTCGGGATGGGCCTGCCGAAGCCGGGGCGCGCTCGCAGGCTCGCGGATGGGCGACGTGCCGGGTTGAAGGGCGGGAGCCGGGGTGTGCGCCCGGCGGCGCAGTAACTTTCTTTCGCGTCGCCGAGAGGGTGTAGAAGAAATAAATTATGATCCTGTAGCAAGACCGCAGTAAGAGCAACTCAATGGCAAAGACAGGCCGACCACCCGTGATAGCTCCTGGGG
>CAXIRU010000014.1:0-8149 GCA_964031875.1 Acidovorax facilis | reverse complement strand
CGGCAAGATCATGTGCTACGCCATCTGCGCGCTGGCCATGGACCTGATCTGGGGCTACACCGGCATCCTGAGCCTGGGCCACGGCCTGTTCTTTGCGCTGGGTGGCTACGTGATGGGCATGTACCTCATGCGCCAGATTGGCCGCGATGGCAACTACAAGAGCGACCTGCCCGACTTCATGGTGTTCCTCGACTGGAAGGAACTGCCCTGGCACTGGGCGCTGTCTGACAGCTTCATCGCCACGCTGATCCTCATCGTGGCCGTGCCGGGCGTGATTGCGTTCGTGTTCGGCTACTTCGCCTTCCGCTCGCGCATCAAGGGTGTGTACTTCTCCATCATCACCCAGGCCATGACGTATGCGGCCATGCTGCTGTTCTTCCGCAACGAAACCGGCTTTGGCGGCAACAACGGCTTCACCGATTTCAAGCGCATCCTGGGCATGCCCATTGCCACGCAGAACATGCGCATGACGCTGTTTGTGCTCACCGGGCTGGCGCTGCTCGGCTTCTTTTTGCTGGCGCGCTGGCTGGTGCGCAGCAAGTTTGGCCGCGTGCTGCAGGCCGTGCGCGATGCCGAGAGTCGCGTCATGTTCTCAGGCTACTCGCCGCTGCCCTACAAGCTCACCATCTGGACCATCAGCGCCATGATGTGCGGCGTGGCGGGCGCTTTGTACGTGCCGCAGGTCGGCATCATCAACCCCGGCGAGATGAGCGCCGCCAACTCCATCGAGATTGCCGTGTGGGCGGCCGTGGGTGGGCGCGCCACGCTGATCGGGCCCATCGTCGGGGCGTTCATCGTCAATGGTGCCAAGAGCTGGCTCACGGTGACGGCACCAGAGTTCTGGCTGTACTTTTTAGGCGCGTTGTTCATTGCCGTGACGCTGTTCTTGCCCAACGGTGTGGTGGGCCTGGTCAAGAAAATCAAGGACAAGACAAGCAAGAAGGGAGCTGCGCAATGACGCCCGATTTGATGGAAGAGGGCGCACGGCGCATCGAGGCCAAGCAGGCGCCTGCGCCGGTGGGGCAAACCGAGTCTGGCGGCCGCGCTGCAGGCTTCTCGCGCATCGCCACACCGGGCGAAGTGGACGTGACCCACGGCCGCATCCTGTACCTGGAAGATGTGCATGTGAGCTTTGACGGCTTCAAGGCCATCAACGGCCTGAGCCTGGACATTGCCCCCGGCGAGCTGCGCTGCATCATCGGCCCCAATGGTGCGGGCAAGACGACGATGATGGACATCATCACCGGCAAGACCCGGCCGCAAAAGGGCTCGGTGTTCTTCGGCTCCACCATCGACCTGCTGCGCCACAACGAGCCCGAGATTGCCAGCCTGGGCATTGGCCGCAAGTTTCAAAAGCCCACGGTTTTCGAGCAGCTCACCGTGTTCGAGAACCTGGAGCTGGCGCTCAAAACCCACAAGGGCGTGAAATCGAGCATGTTCTTCAAGCTCGACTCCGCGCAGTCGGACCGGCTGGCCGAGGTGTTGCACACCATCCATTTGGCCGACAGCGTGACGCGCCAGTCGGGCAATCTGAGCCACGGGCAAAAGCAGTGGCTGGAGATTGGCATGCTGCTGATGCAAGACCCCAAGCTGTTGTTGCTGGACGAGCCGGTGGCGGGCATGACGGACGATGAGACTGCGCGCACGGCTGAGCTGTTCCTCACGCTCAAGGGCAAGCATTCGCTGATGGTGGTGGAGCACGACATGGGCTTCATCCGCACGATTTCGGAGAAGGTGACGGTACTGTGCGATGGGTCGGTGCTGGCCGAGGGGACGCTGGATCAGGTGCAGACGGACGAGCGGGTGATTGAGGTTTATCTGGGGCGGTGATGGTGGTGTACCGCTTCTTCGTGTCTGGTCTTTTGGCTGCCCGATATCCGTTCGGGCTGAGCTTATCGAAGCTTGAGCACCGCTGCGCACCCGTTCGGGCTGAGCTTGTCGAAGCCTGGGCTTGCTCGCTGATCAGGTTGCATGCGTGTGCCAAGTGTGGGAGCCGGGTTGTCGCCCCGGCGGGCGAGGTACTTTTCTTTGCTTCGCCAAAGAAAAGTACCCAAAAGAAAGGCGACCCCCAGTCTGCGACCCCTTCGCGGTGCGAAGGGGTAAACCTGCGGCGGGGCGGTTGTGGGGTGCGCCGTGGAACTCGCTTTGCGCTGCGCGCGCCGCTCGGACAGCCACGGCGAGTCAGTTCACGAAGCATGGGCGCTGCGACGCCCATGCCACCCCGCAACCGCTCCGGCGCAGGCGCAACCACAGGGGGGTGGACAGCCGAACAGCCATACGGGTCGTCGCTGTGCTCGACCTCATCTCGCGGGCGCAAGCGCCACGCGCTGCGCAGGCTGGGCCGAGCGAAGCAATGGCCCGTGTGGATGTCCGATTCGCGGGTTCCCTTCACGATGCGCCGAGGAGCGCAGGGCGTGGGGCGGCACGGGCGTCGAAGCGCCCGTGCTTCCTGTTCTGACTCGCTGCGGTTGTTCGAGCGAAGCGCGCAGCGCGTAGCGAGTTCCGCAGCGCGCCCCACGCCCGAGCACCGCAGGTTGCCCGCAGCGCAGCGGAGGGACGCAGCGTGTAGGGTCGCCCTTTCTTTGGTGACTTTCTTTCGGCGAGACGAAAGAAAGTTACTGCGCCGCCGGGCGCACACCCCGGCTCCCGTCCTCCACCAAGGCACGCCGTCCAAACCAGCGAGCACGCGTCAGCTTCGACAAGCTCAGCCCGAACGGACGGGGGACAGGTACACCCCGGCTTCGACAAGCCCATCCCCAACGGCCCTGAAAACCAAAAACGCTATAAAAACAATAGCTACTAGCGATTGATGAATAAGCGCTAACGGCTAAAAAAACTCAAAACACCACCATGCTCACCGTCCAAAACATCAACCAGTACTACGGCGGCTCCCACATCCTGCGCGACGTGAGCCTCACCGCCACCCCCGGCAAAGTCACCGTCCTGCTCGGCCGCAACGGCGTGGGCAAGACCACGCTGCTCAAAAGCCTGATGGGCCTCGTTCCCATCAAAAGCGGCAGCATCACGTTTGACGGCAAAGCTATCGACAAAGCCACCCCCTACGACCGCGCCCGAGCAGGCATCGGCTTTGTGCCCCAGGGCCGCGAAATCTTTGGCCGCCTCACCGTGGAAGAAAACCTGCGCATGGGCCTGGCCTACAAAAGCGGCTCCACGCCGGTGCCTGCGCACCTGTACGAGCTGTTCCCCGTGCTCAAGCAGATGCTCAAGCGCCGGGGCGGCGACCTCTCGGGCGGGCAACAGCAGCAACTGGCCATCGCGCGTGCCCTGGCCCCCGGCCCGCGTTTGCTCATCCTGGACGAGCCCACTGAAGGCATCCAGCCCAGCATCATCAAAGACATTGGCCGCGTGATCCGCATGCTGGCCGATCAGGGGGAGATGGCGATCCTGCTGTGCGAGCAGTACTACGACTTCGCGCAAGAGCTGGCCGACGAGTACCTGGTGATGGAGCGCGGCGAGGTCATCGCACGCGGCCCTGGCAGCGAGATGGAGTCCAAGGGCATTCGCAACCTCGTTGCGATTTGACGGCTGCGCCGCTGGGCCTGGTAGTGAACCCCGCCTGCATGAGGATGGTGTTGCGGGACGGATCGCACTCTGCTTCACGTGCCGGGCGGCGGCTCGGTATGCGCTGATGCGGGGCTGGACTCCGAGGCAGGCGCCGCCGCAGTCATCGCCTGCACCAGCAGGTGTGTGAACGTGCCATGCAACGGCGCAGCGGGCGCCTGGCTCACGCCGGCGATGCCAAGCCGGTAACTGATTTGTGGCCGAAAGGGGCGCGAGACGATTCCGTCCTGCGGGCAGTGTCGGGCCAGCAGGGCGTTGACGATGGACACGCCCAACCCCTGTGCCACGTGGGCGCAAGCTTCGTTGACGGAGTGGACCTCTAGGACCACGCGCGGCTGCACGCGCTGATGACGGAACGCCATATCGATGTCCTGGCGCGTCCGTCGCTGGCGCCCCAGCAAGACCAGGCTGACATCAATCAGGTTGGTGGGCCCTACCTCCTGCAGGCTCTCCAGCGCGTGGCCGCGGGGCATGATGCACACGGCTTCCGACGCCAGGCTCGCGTACACCGTCAGGCCCTGCATCTCAGTGGGCAACCGAACCAGCCCAAGGTCCGCATCGCGGCTGAGCAGGGCCCGCTCCGCGTTGTGGTACGAGCCCGATAACACCTCCAGCACTACGTCTGGGTGTGCCTGCATGAAGCGCTTGGCCAGCACGGGCATGAGGGTGGTGGCCAGCGTACTGGGCAGGGCTACTTTTAGCAGTCGGTGCTTGAAGCCCCCCAGCCTCAGCTGTTCGGCATGGCGGCGAAAGCACTGAGCCGAATCCATAAGCCCCTGGGCATCGTGCACGAGTGCAAAGGCTTCCCCCGTGGGGGTTAGACGGCCTTTTTCGCGCACGAACAAACGCAGCGACAGGTCTTCCTCCAGCTGTCCGAGCAGGCGGCTGATCGCGGATTGCGAGAGTCTCATGCGCTCGGCCGCGCCCGTCGCGGAACCGCATCGCATGATGGCTTGGAAGGCTTCGAGTTGCTTGAAGTTCATAGGGCGGCGATGACGTTGACACAACTTGCTACGTATCTTTGCAGCACTGCGGCGCAGATGCAAGCGCACCGCCATTCGCATAGGGCGATTCGAATTTCGCATGGTGTTGTGATCCTCTAGCCGCTTCCATAGGATGGCTCTCGTCGGACTCGGTGGAGGTTTTGCAGGTGCCAGGTCACGCGCCCGAGGCGCCGCGCCGGGGACCCGACTGACACCCGCCCCGCGTTCAGCGGACTTCCACGGGCCGAGACAACCCCTTGAGTTAACAAGAATGAGGTATGGCCATGCAACGTCCCGTTTTGGGTTTCCTTCCACTTGTCGTCGGAATACTGACAATGCCCGGATGGGCCCAACCTGCGCTCGAGTCGGCAAAAGCATTGCCGCCCGCCGTGATGCGGCACTATCCGGAACCCTCGCTCGCCTATGAAACGCCAGGACTGCGCGCCGGTCGTCAGAGCCTGACAAGCCACGACGAGGCCTTGGCCTACCTGCGTCACTTGGCCGCCAGACATGCCCTGGTCAAGCTGGAAACCGCAGGCACATCCCAGCAGGGGCGCGACATTCCGTTAGTGATGCTTTTTCAAAACGGCCAGTACCAGTCGGACAAACCAACTGTGCTGGTGGTCGCGCAGCAGCATGGCAATGAACCCGCAGGCGGCGAGGCGGCGCTCGCCTTGGTGCAGCAGTTATCAAGCAGTCGCAGCACGCTGCTTGAATCCGTCAATGTGCTGATACTGCCTCGCGCTAATCCCGATGGCGCTGAAAACTTCGTGCGCGCCACAGCCAATGGGCTGGATGTCAATCGCGACCACTTGCTGTTGCAAACACCCGAAGGGCGGGCCATCGCAAAAACCGCTCTGCGGTTCGCACCGCAGGTGGTCATGGATCTGCATGAGTTCACGGTGGGCGGACGCTGGCTTGAAAAGTTCGGAGCCTTTGCCAGGTACGACGCATTGCTGCAGGCGGCCACCGTGGGAAACCTGAATCCCCACCTGGGCCAGTTGGCCGAGCGGGATTTTGTCGAGGGCGCGCGGTCCGCACTGCAGGCCAACGGTCTCACGACCTTCTGGTACCACACATCGTCGAGCGACGGCGCCAACAAGGTGGTCAGCATGGGAGGCGTTCAGCCAGACACAGGACGCAATGTGTACGGTTTGCGCAATGCCGTCAGCTTGCTCATAGAAACGCGTGGTGTGGGTATTGGCCGCGCCCATTACGCGCGCCGGGTGAACACCCACGTCCTTGCGACTCTGGCGGTCATCCAGACCGCAGCGAACCAGGGAAGAGACCTGTTGCAGGCGATTGATGCCGCCAACCGAACCGCTGGCGATTCGGCCTGCCAGGGAAATCTGGTGGTGCAAGCACGTGCCACGCCCGCGCGCGAAAACCTGGAGTTCGTCGACGCGAAGTCGGGAGAGATACGCACCGAGACGGTGGAGTGGCGCTCCGCGCTGGCCCTAGAGGTCCAGCAGACGCGCCCCCGCCCCTGTGGCTACTGGCTCGGAAAAGACGAAATCCAGACGGTAGAGAAACTCAGGCTGTTGGGCGCGACGGTCCGCCCCATTGCGCAAGAGCGACCCGGTATCCCCGTGGAAACCTACGCCGTGCTGCGGGAAACCGGAGGTCAACGGGTGGATGCGCGCGGGGCGATCGCCGCAGAGCGGCCCGTCCGCGAGGTGACCGTGCGCACCGAGCCAAGCCAACGCTCGCTACCCGCCGGAAGTTGGTATGTCAGCATGTACCAGCCCCTGTCCTCCCTGGTTGCTGCTGCCCTGGAGCCTGACTCCCAAAACAGCTATGTCGCCAACCATATTCTTGACTTGAACCCCAACGCGTTGATGCGCGTCATGCGCCCCCTGCCGGACTGATCCCGCCCACGGGCCATCCGCAGGGTGGCCTACGGCGCTTGGCGCCTGCTGTGGCCTTCCCAATCATCGCCAGGCGGCCGAAGCTGACGTCGTTGTCGGCCGGTTCCTGCGGATGCAAGTACTTTGGCGGAACCGCGCTTTCCTGCGCGTTGCGTCGGCGGGCTCCATCAGCTTTTGGCGGCGCAACACGGGGGCATTTTCGCTGCACATTGTGCGGCGCAACGCAAGATGGACATAGAGTCATCCGCCTTTGTCATACCGTTGTGATGAGCCCCAGCTCTCCCCAGAATCTGCGCCGTGTTCAGTCTCGTCACGTGTCAGTTCATTGTTCGATACAAGGAGTCATTCCATGAGGGCCTCAATCCCATTCGCGTTCGCCGCCGGTGGCCTGTTTATTTCCGTGTTGCAGCCTGTGGTTGCGCAGGACATGCAGGTGTACGGTCAAGTGCGCCTGACCGTCAACAATTCCAAGACTGGCAACGGCAGTTCCGTGATGGAGGAGCGCGACAATGCGTCCCGCCTGGGCTTTCGGGGCAAAGAGGATTTGGGCGACGGCCTGGAGGCCTTGTTCGGCCTGGAGATGGGGCTTGATGCAGACTCCGGTGCCGCCACCACGCCGACATTTCGCAACAGCTACGTTGCCTTGCGCGGCAGCATGGGCACGGTGGCGCTGGGCAGACTGGACTCTGCCAATCCCACGGGCTCCCCTCTGTATTCGCAGGTCACGCGCATCACCTCGTTCGCTGCGAACGACGCGGGCGCTACCGCGATTGGAACGTCCATTCTCAATGCGCGCAATCGCACTTCTAACGCCATTGGCTACCAAAGCCCGACGTGGGGTGGCGTCAACCTGCGGGCCCGCTATTACCTGCGTGGCGATATCAAGACGCCAGAGCAGGAAAACGGTGCCAAGTCGCTCGACCTGGGGCTGAGCTATGCGGATGGTCCCTGGTCGGCCGGCATCGGCTATGCCAAAGACACGCGCCCCGGCGGTCTGCTGGCCAACGAGTTCTCCAGCAAGTGGCAGATGGGTGTGCGGTATGACTTTGGTGCTGTCGAGCCATACGTGTTGCTGGGCCGTGATACCTATGCCAAGACGCCTGCGACCGCGCGTGCCAATGTGGACTATTGGCTGGTGGGCAGCCGCTTCTCCACCGCGCCGCATGCCCTGGTGGTCAATGTGATGCAACGGGACGTGCAGGCATCTGCGAAGGGGCTTCGCAAGCGCCAACAGTTGGCGTATACCTATGCGCTGTCCAAACGCACGGAGTTGCAGGCGTTCATCGACCGCGACGGTATTGATTCCAGCCGCGGCAATGTGGCTGTGCGCGTTGTGGGTGCGGGAGTTCGACACGATTTCTAAAACCAAGCATGCGGCCCGCAGGGCTTTCCTTCGGCGCCAGGTTCCCGGGCTTCGAACACAACAGTTGCTGCTGTTGGTGGCAGGGCTCGCGTGTGCGGCGTTGTGGGTGCCGGCTGCGCAGGCGGCCGAGTTTCCCGAGAAGCCCGTGCGCATCGTGGTTCCGTTCCCCGCAGGGGCAGCTGCAGATACGGCCATGCGTGTGGTGGCACGCAAGATGTCGGACCTATGGCGGCAACCTGTCGTCATTGACAACAGGCCCGGTGCGCACGGCTTTCAGGCGGTCACCTCCGCAGCGACCGATGGCTACACGCTGCTCATGGGCGCGGGCTCGGGCATGGTGACGGCGCCGCTGC
>CAXIRU010000013.1:0-9862 GCA_964031875.1 Acidovorax facilis | reverse complement strand
CGGTGGTCGTCGTAGGTGTGGATGCTGGCGGCCTTCCAGTCGGCCAACTGCGTGGGCGGGGTCACGCGGATGAAATCGGGGCCTTCTTCCACCGTAGCGCCGAGCTTGCGCAGCTCATTGGCCATGGCCGCGATGCGGTCGGTTTCCTTCACGCGCCAACTGGCGATGTTGCGCAGCGTGGTGGTGCCCTCGGCATACAGCGCCATCACGGCCAGCGTCATCGCGGCGTCGGGGATGTGGTTGCAGTCCAGATCGATGGCCTTGAGCGGCCAGCCCTGGCCCGGCTCACCCCGCTGGATGTGTAGCCAGTTGGGGCCACCGGTGACCACGGCGCCCATGGCGCGGGCAGCGTCGACAAAGCGGATGTCGCCCTGAATCGAATCGAGGCCCACACCTTGAATTTTGATGCCATTTTGGCCGCTAGCGCTTGATGTGATTGCGCCAAGCGCTATGAAATAGCTAGCGGATGATGCGTCGGCCTCGACGTGGATGGTGCCCGGCGACTGGTAGCGGCTGCCCGCCGCAATCGTGAACCGCTGCCAGTTCTGGTGCTCGACCACGATGCCGAAGCGTGCCAGGAGCTGGAGGGTGATGGCGATGTAGGGCTTGGAGATCAATTCCCCCACCACTTCGATCACGATGCTCTGGGCGCCTGCAGCCAGTGGCAGCGCCATGAGCAGGGCGGTCAGGAACTGGCTGGACACATCGCCACGCACGCGGATGGGCGCTGCCAGTGCCAGCGCAGGGACGCCATTGGCGTGGGCGATGCGCAGCGGCGGGTAGCCGTCATTGCCCAGGTAGTCGATCTGGCAGCCCAGCTGGCGCAGCGCATCCACCAGGTCGCCAATAGGGCGCTCGTGCATGCGCGGGACGCCCGACAGCTCGAATTCACCGCCCAGCAAGGCCAATGCGGCCGTCAGCGGGCGCATGGCGGTGCCAGCATTGCCCATGAAGAGCTTGGCCGGCGACTGCGGAGCACGGCCGCCCAGGCCCGTGATGTGCACGGTGCTGCCCGCCTCGTCCACGGCACAACCAATCTGGCGCAGCCCATCGAGCATCACGCGGGTGTCGTCGGACGCCAGAAGGTCGTGCACGGTGGTGGTGCCGTTGCTCAGCGCTGCCAGCAGCAGCACGCGGTTGGAGATGCTCTTGGAGCCAGGCAGGTGCACTTCGCCAGCGGCGGCTTGCAAGGGGGGCAGATCGAGGAATGCGGTGCTGTACATCAGTATCTTTCGTCCATTTGCGCATGTGCCCGACGCAATTGGCGCGTCCTAGGCCAGTGCCACCGTGGCACTGGCTTTGCCAGGCCGCGGGTGGCGTCCCCCTTGGGGGAAGGCGCCGAAGGCGACTCAGGGGGTTACTTGCGTTTTGCACCCATGCGCCAGTGCGCCCGGGTCTCGCTGGCCAGCGTCAGCATGTCTTCCAGTGCCTGGGCATCCCCTTTTTCCATGGCCTGCTCGAGGGTGTGCAGCGCCTGCTGGAAAAGCTTGGATTGCGCGATCAGTTCTGCGCGGTTGGACAGCAGGATGTCTCGCCATACCTTGGGGTCGCTGGCGGCGATGCGTGTAAAGTCCCTGAAACCCGGGCCAGCCAGTGACAGGAAATCGTCACCGTGCTCCTGGCCCGTGATGCTGTTCATCATGGCAAAGGCCAGCACGTGGGGCAGGTGGCTGACGGCCGCAAAGGCCGCGTCGTGCGACTCTGGCGACATACTGGTGACGCGGCTGCCCAGCGCCGTCCAGATCTCCTGGGCTTTTTGCAGCTGTGCGGTGAAGGTGCGTTCGGTGGGCGTCAGGATCACCTGGCGCCCGCTGTAGAGATCTGCCTCGGCATGCTCTACGCCCGACACTTCGCGCCCGGTGATGGGATGTGCGGGCACAAATGAGCCGACCTGGTCGCGCAAGGCGCGGCGTGCGGCCTGCACCACATCGGCCTTGGTGGAGCCGACATCCATGATCAGCATCTGGGGGGTGACCAGGTGCTTGATGGCCTTGAGCGTGGCTTCGGTGGCGGCCACGGGCACGGCCACAAGCACAATGTCAGCGCCAGCAACGGCCAGCAAGGCGGATGGCGCCTCGACATCGATCACGCCCAGCTGGCGGGCGCGGTCGGTGGTAGACGGCGACTTGCTGTAGCCCACTACGCGTTTCACCAGCCCAGCCTTCTTCATGGCCAAGGCGAAGGAGCCTCCCATGAGCCCGCAGCCGATCAGTCCCAGTTGTTCGAACATGGCGACGGCTCCTTATGACGAGACAGGGTAGGTGCCCAGGACCTTGTAGAACGCGCACAGGCTGCGCAGTTCTTCCAGCGCCCTGGCCACATGGGGCTGGGCAGGATGGCCGTCGAGATCGATGTAGAAGTAGTACTCCCACTGGCCGGTGCGGGCGGGGCGCGATTCAAAACGTGTCATGGACACACCGTGCGTCTTGAGCGGCACCAGCAGGTCGTGCACGGCGCCAGGGCGGTTGGGCACCGATACCACGAGGCTGGTGCAATCCTTGCCCGACGGTGGCGGTGTCTGCAGCGTGTGCGGCAGGCAGATGATGGCAAAGCGGGTGCGGTTGTAGGCGTCGTCCTGGATGGCGTGGGAGACGATGTGCAAGCCGAACTGGGTGGCGGCGCGCTCGCTGGACAGGGCTGCCCAGGCAGGGTTGGTGGTAGCCAGGCGCGCGCCCTCAGCATTGCTGGACACCGGGCGGCGCTCGGCATGCGGCAGGTGCTTGGATAACCATGCCTGGCACTGCGCCAGCGCTTGCGGGTGGGCCAGCACGGCTTCGATGCCCTCGAGCGAATTGCTGGTGCGCAGCAGGTTGTGGCGCACCAGCAGGCTCACTTCGCCCACCACGTGCGTGGGGGTGTGCAGGAACAGATCGAGCGAGCGGGTGACGACCCCTTCGGTGGAGTTCTCCACGCCCACCACGCCATACTGCGCGCTGCCAGCAGCAGTGGCGTGGAACACTTCATCGAAGTTGGCGCAGTACATCAAGTCGGCTGCTCCGCCAAAAAATTCAATGGCGGCCTGTTCGCAGAACGTACCCTCGGGACCGAGCACGGCCACGCGCTGGGGCGATTCGAGCGCCAGGCATGCAGACATGATTTCCCGCCAGATGGCGGCAACGTGTGCGCCCTTGAGTGGTCCGGGGTTGGCGTGGGTGATCTTGTCGATGACCTGGGCCACACGGTCAGGGCGGAAAAAGGGTGTGCCCTCGCGCTTCTTGACTTCACCCACTTGCTCGGCCACGAGCGCCCGTTGGTTCAGCAGCGTGAGCAGTTGCTGGTCGATGCTGTCGATCTGCACGCGCAGGCTGGCGAGGTCGGGTGAGGCTTGCGGAGTGTTCATGGATGGGGATGTATCGGTGCGCTGTCGCGAAAACGTGGGTGGGCCGTAGTCCGCTCAGGCGTGTTTTTTCTCAAATTCTCGCATGTAGTCCACCAGCGCCTGCACGCCCTCGATGGGCATGGCGTTGTAGATGCTGGCGCGCATGCCGCCCACAGACTTGTGACCCTTGAGCTGCAGCAGGCCGCGTTCCTTGGCTCCAGACAGGAAGGCATCGTTGCGGCTTTCATCGCGCAGGAAGAACGGGATATTCATGCGCGAACGGTAGTTGGCTGCCACCTTGTTGACATACAGCTGGGAGCTGTCAATGGCTTGGTAGAGAAGATCCGCTTTGGCCATGTTGCGCTGCTCCATGGCCGCCACACCGCTCAAGGCCCCTTCGGTCTGGCGCTTGAGCCACTGGAAGGTCAGGCCTGCAATGTAGATGCCCCACGTGGGTGGCGTATTGAACATGGACTGGTTTTCCGCCACCACGCGGTAGTCAAACGCGCTGGGGCAGATGGGCAGTGCATGGCCTAGCAGGTCTTCGCGCACGATCACCAGTGTCAGACCTGCAGGTCCGAGGTTTTTCTGCGCGCCGCCAAAGGCCAGCCCGACACGCGACCAGTCCACCGGGCGCGATGCGACGTGGGACGAGAAGTCAATGACCAGCGGCGCATCGCTGCCCAGCGCCCGCAGGTCGGGCAATTCTTGGAACTCGGTGCCATTGATGGTTTCGTTGCTGCAGATGTGCAAATAGCTTGCACCGCGGCTGACCGCCCAGGAGGCGGGATCTGGGACGGTGGTGAAACCCGTGTCTTCGGACGATGCCGCGATGTTCACTTCGGATGCGTATTTGCGCGCTTCCTTCTGCGACTTCTGGCTCCAGCTGCCAGTCACCACAAAATCAACCACCCCAGCGCGTGAGAGATTGAGCGGGACGATAGCGTTCTCAGCCAGGCCGCCGCCTTGCATGAACAGGATCTTGAAGTTGGCGGGCACGGCAAGAAGCTCGCGCAGATCGGCTTCCGCCTGTTCGTAGATCGACAGGAACTCCTTGCCGCGGTGGCTCATTTCCATCACGCCCATGCCGCTGCCATGCCAATCCAGCATCTCGGCGGCGGCTTGCTCCAGGACTTCTGTGGGTATGGCGGCCGGACCGGCCGAAAAGTTGTATGGACGTTTCATGTTCTTGGTCAAAAGGGCTGTTAGCGCTTACTGGATAAGCGCTAACAGCTCTCTTTTTTATAGTGTTGCGGGTGCGGTGCCATCGGTGTCGCAACCGCTGAAAGGGCTCAGGCGTCA
This sequence comes from Acidovorax facilis, assembly GCA_964031875.1. Taxonomy (GTDB): domain Bacteria; phylum Pseudomonadota; class Gammaproteobacteria; order Burkholderiales; family Burkholderiaceae_C; genus Acidovorax; species Acidovorax facilis_A. Next base: position 5,241 of record CAXIRU010000013.1, on the reverse strand, counting down.
GGTGTTTCCGGGGTGTTGGCTGCTGGCGGGCCTCCCTCGTCGGGCTGGCCTTCGCCGTCGGCGTCAGGTTCCGGCACATTCGCATCGTTTTCAACAATACGTTGCAGCCCACTGAGCTTGGAGCCTTCGTCCAATGCGATCAGTGTGACGCCCTGCGTGGCGCGGCCCAGTTCGCGGATCTCGGAGACGCGGGTGCGCACCAGCACGCCCTTGTCGGTGATCAGCATGATCTCGTCGTCCGCATGCACCAGTGTGGCGGCGACGACCTTGCCGTTGCGCTCGCTTTGCTGGATGGCGATCATCCCCTTAGTGCCACGGCCGTGGCGCGTGTACTCGACGATGCTGGTGCGCTTGCCGTAGCCGTTTTCTGTAGCAGTCAACACACTCTGCGTTTCGTCCTCGGCCACCAGCATGGCGATCACGCTCTGGCCATCTTCCAGCATCATGCCGCGCACACCGCGCGCTGCACGGCCCAGGGGGCGCACATCGTTTTCATCAAAGCGCACGGCCTTGCCGCCGTCGCTGAACAGCATCACGTCGTGCTTGCCATCGGTCAGCGCGGCGCCGATCAGGTAGTCGCCGTCGTCCAGGTTCACGGCGATGATGCCGCCCTTGCGCGGGTTGCTGAATTCATCCAGCGCGGTCTTCTTGACGGTGCCCATGCTCGTGGCCATGAACACATAGCGATCGGCCGGGAAGGTGCGCATGTCGCCAGTGAGGGCCAGCACCACGTTGATCTTCTCGCCGTCCTGCAGCGGGAACATGTTGACGATGGGGCGGCCACGCGAGCCGCGCGAGCCAGCAGGAACTTCCCAGACCTTGAGCCAGTACAGCCGGCCACGGTTGGAGAAGCACAGGATGTAGTCGTGCGTGTTGGCGATGAAGAGCTGGTCGATCCAGTCGTCTTCCTTGGTTGCCGTGGCCTGCTTGCCCCGCCCGCCGCGCTTTTGGGCGCGGTATTCGGACAGTGGCTGGCTCTTGATGTAGCCGGTGTGGCTGAGCGTCACCACCATGTCGGTGGGGGTGATCAGGTCTTCGGTGGAAAGGTCTTGGGCGCTGTACTCGACCACCGAGCGGCGTGCGCCCAGCTTGTGCTGGCCGAACTCCTGCTTGATGGATGTGAGCTCCTCGCCAATGATGGTCGAGACGCGCTCGGGCTTGGCCAGGATGTCGAGCAAGTCTTCAATGACCGCCATGACTTCCTTGTACTCGGCAACGATCTTGTCTTGCTCCAGGCCCGTCAGGCGCTGCAGGCGCATCTGCAGGATTTCCTGGGCCTGTGTTTCAGACAGCCGGTAGAGACCATCCTGGCCCATGCCGAATTCCTTCTCCAGGCCCTCGGGACGGTAGTCGTCGGCGTTGATCACGCCGCCGTCGGCGCGCGTGCGGGTCAGCATCTCGCGCACAAGTTTGCTGTCCCAGGAGCGGGTCATCAACTCGGCTTTGGCCACCGGTGGGGTGGGGGCGTTGCGGATGATGGCGATGAAGTCATCGATGTTGGCCAGCGCCACCGCCAGGCCTTCGAGCACGTGGCCACGGTCGCGTGCCTTGCGCAGCTCGAATACCGTGCGGCGGGTGACGACCTCGCGGCGGTGTTGCAAAAAGACGCTGATCAGGTCGCGCAGGTTGCACAGGCGCGGCTGACCGTCGATCAGCGCCACCATGTTCATGCCGAAGGTGTCCTGCAACTGCGTTTGCTTGTACAGGTTGTTCAGCACTACCTCGGGCACTTCGCCGCGCTTGAGTTCGATCACCAGGCGCATGCCCGACTTGTCGGACTCGTCCTGAATGTGGCTGATGCCTTCGATCTTCTTCTCGTGCACCAGCTCGGCCATCCGCTCCTGCAGCGTCTTCTTGTTGACCTGGTAGGGCAGCTCGTCCACGATGATGGCCTGGCGCTGGCCGCGGTCGATGTCCTCAAAGTGGCACTTGGCACGCATCACCACCTTGCCGCGGCCGGTGCGGTAGCCGTCCTTCACGCCATTGATGCCGTAGATGATCCCAGCCGTAGGAAAGTCGGGCGCAGGAATGATTTCCATCAGCTCATCGACCGTGGCATCGGGGTTGCGCAGCATGTGCAGGCAAGCATCCACCACTTCGTTGAGGTTGTGGGGGGGGATATTGGTGGCCATGCCCACCGCAATGCCGGCCGAGCCGTTAACTAGGAGGTTGGGAAGCCGAGTGGGCAGTACTAGCGGCTCGCGGTGGCTACCATCGTAATTCGGGCCGAAATCTACGGTGTCCTTGTCCAGATCGGCTAGCAGTTCGTGCGCCATCTTGTCCAGACGAATTTCGGTGTACCGCATGGCAGCGGCGTTGTCTCCATCGACTGAGCCGAAATTACCCTGACCATCGATCAGCGGGTGCCGCAGGCTGAAAGGCTGCGCCATACGCACGATGGTGTCGTAAATTGCGGAGTCCCCGTGCGGGTGATATTTACCCATGGTTTCGCCCACAGCCTGAGCACTTTTGCGGTACTTGGCGTTGTAGGTGTTGCCCATCTCATTCATCGCGAACAGTACGCGCCGATGCACTGGCTTCAGGCCGTCGCGCGCATCGGGCAGAGCCCGGCCCACGATCACGCTCATCGCGTAATCGAGGTAACTGCGCCGCATCTCCTCTTCGAGACTGATCGGCAGGGTTTCTTTGGCAAACTGGGTCATTGGGGGCGGCGGTGACGGCAAAGGAGATTCATTTTAGAGGTAAGACCGTGTAGCGACTAAGCAACATATCGAAGCAATTCAGGTTTTGTCCTACGGCCCCCAGGGGAGCGCCCCCGCTTTTGCCCTGTTACGTATGGCACAATCGTTTGAACGCTTCGGGTGATGGTCACTCCAAGCGTCCTGATTCGCAGCGCGGCTGCGGCTTTTTCCCCAAGAGGAGAACCATGAAGAAACTGAACAAAGTGGCGATGTTGTTTGCCTCTGCAGCGCTCGCAACCGCCGCTGGCGCACAAACCGTTGACAACTGGAGAAACGCTTCTGGCATCGTCTGGAAGAACGGCACCAACGAATACTGCTGGCGCGATGCCAACTGGACACCTGCAACGGCCGCTCCTGGCTGCGACGGCGCTATTGCTGCTCCCGCTCCTGCAGCTGCCCCCGCTCCTGCTGCTGCCCCCGCTCCTGCTGCCGCTGCTCCTGCCCCAGCCGCTCCTGCTCCAGCAGTCGCCACCAAGGTGACCTACGCTGCTGACGCATTCTTCGACTTCGACAAGTCGGTGCTGAAGCCAGAAGGCAAGGCCAAGCTGGACGACCTGGTTTCGAAGGTCAAGGGCATCAACCTGGAAGTCATCATCGCTGTGGGTCACACCGACTCCGTGGGCTCTGATGCTTACAACCAGAAGCTGTCGGTGCGTCGCTCCGAAGCTGTGAAGGCTTATCTGGTGTCCAAGGGCATCGAAAAGAACCGCGTTTACACCGAAGGCAAGGGCGAAAAGCAGCCCGTGGCTGATAACAAGACCGCCGAAGGCCGCGCCAAGAACCGTCGCGTGGAAATCGAAGTGGTCGGTACCCGCGCCTCCAAGTAATCTTCGGATTGTTTCACAAAAAAGCCCCGTTTACGGGGCTTTTTTGCGTCTGGGGTTTTTGTTCATTGCCTTTCGTCGTAGAGAATCGGTGCATGAGTGAAACCGTCAATGCAGATCCGGCCGAACTGGCCAAGTTTTCGGAATTAGCCCATCGCTGGTGGGATGCCGAAAGTGAATTTCGCCCCTTGCACCAGATTAACCCGTTGCGCCTGGACTGGATCAATGCGCAGTGCAGCCTGTCGGGCAAGCGTGTCCTGGATGTTGGCTGTGGCGGCGGGATTCTGGCTGACTCTATGGCTCGCAAGGGCGCGAATGTGATGGGTATTGATCTGGCTTCCAAGGCCCTGCGTGTGGCACAGTTGCATGCGCTGGAGGCTCAAACCCCTAACATCCAGTACCGGGAAATCAGTGCGGAGATGCTCGCCAAGGAGCAACCAGCCAGCTTTGATGCAGTGACCTGCATGGAAATGCTAGAGCATGTGCCCGATCCCGCGTCAGTTGTGCAAGCCTGTTCTGAACTTGTAAAGCCGGGTGGATGGGTATTCTTCTCGACCATACACCGGAACGCCAAGGCTTTCATGCTGGCCATTGTGGGCGCTGAGTATGTTCTGAACATGTTGTCCCGGGGAACACATGAATACGCCAAGATGATTCGACCCAGCGAACTTGCTGCTAGCTGTCGCAGTGCTGGCCTCGATGTGCAGACCACGCGCGGCCTTGGGTACAACCCCGTTACGCAACGTTACGCGTTGAGCGCTGATACCAGTGTGAACTACCTCTTTGCTACGCGGCGTACAGCCTGAGACCGAGCCTATGTTTCAGAATATCCGCGCGGTGTTGTTTGACCTGGATGGAACCCTGATTGACAGTGCCCCTGATTTGGGAGCGGCCGCCGACAAGATGCGTACAGACCGTGGCTTGCCCTCGTTGCCCCTAGAGCGCTACCGTCCCATGGCAGGTGCTGGGGCCCGCGGAATGTTGGGTGAGGCATTTGGCATGGCGCCCGACCATCCCGACTTTCCGACCATGCGTGAGGAGTTCTTTGTGAACTACGAATCATGCATGACAAAGCGCACCAGTATCTTCGAGGGAGTGCCGGAGCTGATCTCCCAGATCCTTCGCAGTCATTTGGCATGGGGGGTAGTGACCAATAAAGCGACCCGCTTCACCGACCCTCTGACACGCACAATCCCGCTGTTTGCGACTGCGGGAGTGGTAGTCAGCGGAGACACTACTCCTCACGCCAAACCTCATCCTGCACCCTTGTTCGAAGCTGCCTCCCGCTTGGGGCTTGAGCCTGGGCACTGCATTTATGTTGGCGACGATGAACGCGACATCGTTGCAGGCCTGGCTGCAGGAATGGGAACAGTCGCAGCAACCTACGGATACCTGGGGGCCAAGACCAATCCTGCTGAGTGGGGAGCCCATGCAGCAATTAAATCTCCTGCCGAGCTCTTGCAATTGCTCGTGCTCACCTAAAATAGGGACTCTGGGGCTGTCCTGGTTTCGACGTGGGTTCGGGATCAGTGTGGTGCATGTCGAGCTTGAGTCACGCTCGTTAATCTCGATTTAAAAAACTAACTGCAAACGACGAACGTTTCGCACTCGCTGCTTAATTGCCAGTGAGCCTTGCAACAGTTGGCCGATGGGCTGGGCAAGGGGGTTCTGAGCAATCAGTGCCTCCCGGCTGCAAGGATAATTACATGGGCTGG
>CAXIRU010000012.1:0-14104 GCA_964031875.1 Acidovorax facilis | reverse complement strand
CGGTCTCGGGCGGTCTGCGGCGTTGCAAATACTCGCAATAGCTACGGCTATTGCTGCGTTTTGCGCCTTGCAGCCCCTCCCGATCCGCAGCGCACACTTCCCGCTCGATTCGTGCAGAGCATCCCTAGCGCTTATCCAACCAGCGCAAGCAGCTATTAAAAAGTGAGCATCACCATGCAACCCATCATCACCAGCCTGCTCGACACCGACCTCTACAAGTTCACCATGTGGCAGGCGCTGCTGCACCGCCACCCGCAAACGCAAAGCGAATACCGCTTTGTGTGCCGCAACACCCCGGCCTACCCGCTGGCCGAGCTGCTGCCCGAGGTGAATGCCGCGCTGGACCACCTGTGCACGCTGCGCTTCACACAGGGCGAACTGGCCTACGTGGCCGGGCTGCGCTATATCAAGAGCGACTTTGTGGACTTCCTGCGCATCTTCCAGTTCCAGCGCAGCTTCATCCGCGCCTGGGCCGAGGGCGAGCAGTTGCACATCGTGGCGCAGGGGCCGCAGGTGCATGTGATGGGCTTTGAGATTTTTGTGCTGGCCATCGTCAACGCGCTGTACTTTCGCCGCTTTGACACGGCCCAGGCCCTCACCAACGGACGCGAACGCCTGGCCGCCAAGGTGCAGCAACTGCAGGCCTTGGCGCAGCAGGCCACGCTGCGCCACCCGTTTGAGCTGTTCGACTTTGGCCTGCGCCGCCGCTACAGCGGGGCCTGGCAGCGCGAGGTAGTGCAGACCTTTGCCACACAAGCGCCGCAGTGGTTCAAGGGCACCAGCAATGTGCTGCTGGCGCGTGATTTGAATCTCGTGCCCATCGGCACCATGGCGCACGAATACCTGCAAAGCTACCAGGCCCTGGGCGTGCGCCTGCGCGACTTTCAAAAAGCGGCATTGGAAGACTGGGTGCAGGAATACCGCGGCGACCTGGGCATTGCGCTGACCGACACCGTGGGCATGGACGCCTTTTTGGCCGACTTCGACCTGTACTTCGCCAAGCTGTTCGACGGCCTGCGCCACGACTCGGGCGACCCGGTGGCCTGGGGCGAAAAAGCGCTGGCGCACTACGCCAAGCTGCGCATTGATGCACACACCAAGCGGCTGGTGTTTTCTGATGGGCTCGATCTGGAACGCGCCCTGATGCTGTACCGCCACTTTGGCGACCGCACGCAACTGGGCTTTGGCATTGGCACGAACCTCACCAACGACATGGGGCCCGCACACAAGCCGCTCAACATCGTGATGAAGCTCGTGCGCGCCAACGGGCAACCGGTGGCGAAGCTGTCGGACACACCCGGCAAGACGCTGTGTGACGATGAGACCTACCTCGCCTATCTGCGCCAAGTTTTCAGCGTGAAGGACTGACACCATGCTCCGCATCACCCTTGCCCAACTCAACCTCACCGTCGGCGACATCGAAGGCAACATCGCCCGCATGGTGGCCGCCGCGCAGCAAGCGGCCCGCGAGCAGGCCGACCTCATCGTCTTCTCGGAGCTGTCCCTGTGCGGTTACTACCCCGGCGACCTGCTGGAGGAATCGGCCTTTTTGCAGCGCATCGACGCAGGCCTCGCAGCGCTGCAGCAGGCCTCTGCCACGCTGCCGCAACTGCATTGGGTAGTGGGTGCGCCCACACCCGCCCAAGGCCCCGGCAAAAAGCTGCACAACAGCCTGCTGGTGCTGCACGGCGGTGCCGTGCGCCTGCAGTACGCCAAGCAGTTGCTGCCCACCTACAACATCTTTGACGAACGCCGCCACTTTGAGCCCGGCCCCGACGTGGCCAAAGTGCTGCGCATCGGCAACGCACAGGTGGGCTTGCTGATCTGCGAAGACGGCTGGAACGACCACGGTGCCGACTACGCCACCAACCCGTTCGAGCGGCTGCGCGACGCCGCCCCGGACCTGGTGGTCAGCATCAACGCCAGCCCCAGCCACCTGGGCAAGCGCGAGCAGCGCCACCAGATTTTTGCCGGGGCCTCGCGCCGCCACGGCCTGCCCATCCTGTACGTGAACCAGATCGGTGGGCACGACCAACTGGTGTACGACGGCGCTTCATTCGCCGCCGAGCCCGATGCAGGCGTGGTGTTTGAGGCCGCCCGGTTTGTGGAGGATGTGCGCACCCTGCAGTTTGACAACGGCCACTTCCGCACCGCCGATGGTGCCGCGCCCGTCCCCGTGCCTGCCGAAGGCATCCCCACCATGGAGTTTTACCGCCAGCAGATCGTGCTGGGCCTCAAGGACTACGCCCGGCGCTGCGGCTTCACGCAGGTGGTGGTGGGCAGCTCGGGCGGCATCGACAGCGCACTGACGCTGGCGCTGGCCGCACAGGCCCTGGGCCCGGACAACGTGGTGGGCGTGACCATGCCCTCGCGCTACTCCAGCAGCGGCTCGGTCGATGATTCCGTAGCGCTGTGCGAAAACCTGGGCGTGCGGCTCCTCACGCACCCGATCGCCGAGCTGGTGGCAGGCTACGCACAGCAGTTTGAGGCCAGCTTTGGCCAGCCACTGGCAGGCCTGCCGCTCGAAAACCTGCAGGCCCGCATTCGCGGCACGGTGCTGATGGAGTACTCCAACGCCTTCGGCCACCTGCTGCTCACCACGGGCAACAAGAGCGAGATTGCCGTGGGCTACTGCACGCTGTATGGCGACACCAATGGCGGCCTGGGCCTGATTGGCGATTTGTACAAGACCGAAGTGTTCGCGCTGGCCCGCCACGTCAACGCCCACGCCGGGCGCGAGCTGATTCCCCAGGCCATCATCGACAAAGAACCCTCTGCCGAACTGGCCCCCGGCCAGCGCGACGTGGACAGCCTGCCGCCCTACCCGGTGCTGGACGAAGTGCTCAAGCTGGTGATCGAAGGCGAGCGCCTTGCCACCCCCGAACACGCGGCGGCGCGCGCTTTTGTGGCGCAGCTGGAGAGCAACGAGGCAGGCCGCGCGCTGGTGCAGCGCGTGCGCAGCATGGTGGCCCGCAACGAATACAAACGCCGCCAGGCACCGCCCATCGTGCGTGTGCGCCCCCGTGCTTTTGGCAGCGGGCGGCAGATGCCGATAGCGGCGCGGTATGTGTGACAACCCCCTGAGCCGCTTTGCGGCTTCCCCCTTCTCTCACGCTGCGCGTGGGAAGGGGGACGACGCCAGCGCAGCGGGGCGTCCGCTGGTGGGGGCCGCGCCGGTACCCATCGGCGCGCACCTTCCCCAAAGGCAATCACTACTAAAATCGTAGCTACCCGCGCTTGATATATAAGCGCTAGAGCCTAAAAACACCCATAAAGCACTGGAGACCCATGCACGACACCGCCCTTCTCATTGGCCGTTTTGAACCCGTGCACAGCGGTCATATCGCCCTGCTGCAAGAGGCGCTGCGCCAGGCACCGCAGGTCATCGTCGTGGTGGGCTCGGCATGGCAGGCCCGCTCGCCCAAGAACCCCTTCACCTGGCAAGAGCGCGAAGCCATGCTGTTACAAGCCCTGCCCGAAGCCGACCGTGCACGCGTGCAGGTGCTGCCGGTGCGCGACTACTACAACGAAGCCGTGTGGGTGCAAGCCGTGCGCGCGGGCGTGGCCGAGCGCACGCAGCCTGGGGCACGCATCGCGCTGGTGGGCCACTTCAAGGACGCGACCAGCAGCTACCTGCGCGCCTTCCCCGGCTGGTCCCTCATCGACCTGCCGCGCCAGGGCAGCATGGACGCCACCACCATCCGCGACGCTTACTTTGGCGCTACGCCCGACACCGTGGCCGCCGCCCTGGCACCGCTGGCGGGCGAGATCCCAGCCAGCACCTTGGCGGCGCTCCAGGCCTTTGCCCACACTGCGCACTACCCCGCGCTGCAGCAAGAGTGGCGCATGCTGCGCGGCTACCGCGAAGCCTGGGCCAAGGCCCCCTACCCGCCGGTGTTTGTCACCGTGGATGCCGTGCTGCGCTGCCAAAACCATGTGCTGCTGATCCGCCGTGCGCACGCCCCTGGCAAGGGCCAGCTGGCCGTGCCCGGCGGCTTTATCGAGCAGCGCGAAACCGTGTGGCAGTCGTGCCTGCGCGAGCTGGTGGAAGAAACCCACTGCCATCTGCCCGAGGCCCACATGCGCGCCGCGCTGCAATCCGTGGCCGTGTTCGACCACCCCGACCGCAGCCAGCGGGGCCGCACGCTCACGCATGCGCACTACTTTGACCTGGGGGATGCGCCCTTCCCCGTGGTGCAGGCCGATGACGATGCGGCGCTGGTGCAGTGGACGCGCATCGACCAGTTGGCGGGCATGGAAGAGGAATTCTTTGAAGACCACTTCCACATGCTGGACCACTTCCTGGGGCTGACGGGTTCAGGCGCATCCCAGGCATAGCGCCGCCAAAAACAAAGGCAGGCCGAAGCCTGCCTTTGTTTTTGCCTTTGCAAACACCTTTGCAAAGGCCTTTGGCCCAGCTCACGCCACGCGGAACTTGCCCACGGTTTGCGACAGGGTTACCGCCTGCTGACTGAGGGACTGTGCGGCGGCCAGCGCTTCTTCGACCAGCGCAGCGTTCTGCTGCGTGCTTTGGTCCATCTGCGAGATGGCCTGATTGACCTGGGCAATGCCTGCGCTTTGTTCGCCGCTGGCGGCGCTGATCTGGCCCACCATCGCCGTTACGCTTTGAACGCCAGTCACCACCTCGCCCATGGTGGTGCCGGCGCGCTCCACCAGTTCTGCGCCCACACCCACCTTGGCCACCGAGTCGTCGATGAGGGCCTTGATCTCCTTGGCCGCGGCTGCGCTGCGCTGGGCCAGGCCCCGCACCTCGCTGGCCACCACGGCAAAGCCACGGCCTTGTTCACCAGCACGGGCGGCTTCCACGGCAGCGTTCAGCGCCAGGATGTTGGTCTGGAAGGCGATGCCATCGATCACGCTGATGATGTCCACGATCTTGCGCGAGGACTGGTTGATGGAACTCATGGTGCCCACCACTTCATGCACCACCTCGCCCCCGCGCACCGCCAAATCGGAGGCGGCGCGAGCCAGCTCATCGGCACGGCGCGCGTTGGCGGCGTTTTGCTGCACGGTGGAAGTCAGCTGCTCCATGGACGCGGCGGTCTCCTGCAGCGCGCTGGCCTGCGACTCGGTGCGGGCCGACAGGTCGCCGTTGCCCGCAGCGATCTCGGACGAGGCCGTGGTGATGGAGTCGGTGCTGTCGCGCACCTGGGTCACCAGGTGCGACAGGTTGTCGCGCATGGCGCGGATGGCGTGCAGGATGCTGGTGGTGTCGCCCGGCAGTGTCTGCACGTCCACGGCCAGGTTGCCGTCGGCAATCTGGGTGACCACATCGGCTGCGTACTGCGGCTCGCCACCGAGCTGGTGCACCAGCGTGCGCAGCATTTGCCAGGCCATCAGGGCAATCACCAGCATCAGCACCGCGCCGATGGACAGCAGGATGGCCGTGTTGCGCCAGAAGGTGTTTTCGATGTCGTCCACATAGTCGCCAAAGCCGATGATCCAGTCCCAGGGCTCGAACTTGATGACGGCGTAGAGCTTGTCCACCGGCTCCTTGGCGCCGGGGCGGGTGCCAGGCGCCGTGACGGTGCCGATGGTGACACCCTGCAGTGCCGCACGGTAGCGCACACCGGCTTCCTTGCCCCCCTTTTCATCGACGATGCCGATGCGCTTGGGGTTGGGGTGCACGTAGTTCACATCGTTGCTGAAGCCGCGCACAAAAAAGTATTTGTCCTTGTCCACAAAGCTGCCGATGGTGCGGGTCGCCTCCTTGATGGCGTCCTCACGCGACAAGGCGCCGCTTTTTTCTTTCTCATGGGACTTCTGCGCGGCGGCGTGGGCCAGCACGACGAGGTTGGACAACTGCGCCGTGCGCTCCTTCAGCATCGACTGGTAGAGCGTGGTCAGGGCCACGGCGGACAGCACCACCAGCCCCAGCAGGGTGGCGGCACACAGCCAGAGGATTCGGGTTTTCAGCTTCATGCTTGCGTGCTCTCGGAAGGAAATGAGTAACCAGACGATACACCCGGATGTCATGCCGATGTCATCTCCCGGCGCCCGGTGCCCCGCCCCCTGTGGCGAAAATACAGCGCCCTGCCCCCGGCGGGTGGACAGCTAGCCGGGCACGGACGGACAGCTCGGCAGCATGGCCGTGAACTGCGCCACCGGCAGGGGCCGCGCATACAGGTAGCCCTGGTATTGCGGGATGCCCTGCGCCACCACCCAATCGAGCTGCTCCTGCGTCTCCACCCCTTCAGCCACGGCCGTGAGCTTCATCAGCTTGCACAACGACACAATCAGCTCGGCCAGAGAGCGGTTGGCGTCCGATCCCTGGATGAAAGTCTTGTCGATCTTGAGAGTGTGGATGGGGAAGCGCTGCAGGTAAGCCAGGTTCGAGTAGCCGGTGCCAAAGTCATCCAGCGCAATGGACAAGCCCAGCGCAGCAATGGCATGCAGCACAGAAAGCTGGCGCGCGTCGTTGCCCAGGAGCATGGACTCCGTGATCTCCACCTCCAGGCGCGTCGGGTCGGCACCAGCCTGCTGGAAGGCTTGGGTCAGGTCTGCCAGCAAGTCGGGGTGCATGAACTGGCGGGCCGACAGGTTGACCGACACCACCATGTCAAAACCCAGGGCGGCCCAGGCCACCTGCTGCCTCGCAGCCTCCGCAAACACCCACAGCCCCAGCGGCCGGATCAATCCTGTGGTTTCGCACAGGGGTATGAAGTAGTCGGGCGACACCAGCCCCAGTCGCGGGTGGTTCCAGCGCACCAGGGCCTCCACCGCCATGATGGTGTTGGTGGCGGCATCGACACGGGGCTGGTAGTAGACCTCGAACTGCTGGCGCTCCAGTGCCTGGCGCAGCTCCGCCTCCAGTTCGGTGCGGCTGCGCACGGTCTGCGCCATGTGCTCGTCAAAAAATGCCATGGTGTCGCGCCCCTGCGCCTTGGCCGCGTACATGGCCAGGTCGGCGTTGCGCAGCAGGATGTCGATCGTCTCACCATCGCGCGGATACAGGGCCACGCCCACGCTGGGCGTCACGCGCACATCCACATCGGCAATGCGCACGGGGGTGGCGACTGCCGCCGCAATGCGTTCATGCAGGGCACTGAGGTCGTTGCGGATGTCCGCCGACATCACCAGCACCAAAAACTCGTCGCCGCCCCAACGCGCCACCATGTCGACGCTGCGCTTGGCGTGGCGCAGGCGCTGGGCCATGGTGACCAGCAGGTGGTCCCCCGCCGCATGCCCCAGGGTGTCGTTGACATCCTTGAAATGGTCGAGGTCGATGAACAGCAGTGCCACCTCCTGCCCCATTGCACGCGCCTCGGACACCGCCCAGGCGAACCGCTGCATGAAGTGGGTCCGGTTGGGCAGGCCCGTCAGGGAGTCGTGCAGCGCCTGGAAGTTGGCGCGCTCTTCGGTGTGCTTGATAGCGCTGATGTCGGCCTCGCTGACGAGCAGTGCGTCCTGCCCGGTCACCGCATCGCGGCATCGCCGGGCCGACAGCTCATGCCAGCGGTTGCCCAGAGGCGTTCGCACCGACAAGGTCAGCGTGCCCACGCCGTGGTTGGCCAGACTGGCCGACAAGGCGGCATAGGCGGCAGGATCGCCCACCCGGTCTTCCAGGCGCTCGTCGGGCTGCAAGACCGCCGCGCGGGCAGCAGGGTTGCGGTACAGCGGATGACCATCCCGCCCATACAGCGTGATCATCATGGCCGTGTGCAACAAGGCCTCCACCGACCGCAGGGACTCGGGCGCCACGCCCCCCGCTGGCTCGGCCTCGCACAGCATGCACATGCGCCCATCGGGCAACCGGTGGCCGCTCAGGCGAACATTGAGCGACACCGGAACTCCCTCGGGGTAGAGCGTCCATTGCTCGTTGAACCGCGCATCCGAGGCCACAAAATCGCTCTGGTACTGCGCCAGCCGCTGGGCAACCGATTCCGACATGTCGGCGCCCATGTCGCGAAGACACAGCGCGTGCAGCGTGGGTGCGTTCCACACGGACAAGGCGGCAGTGTTGGCCCAGTGCACCCGCTTGTGGTCGATATCAAACACCCATACGGGCTGCGACAACCACTCCAGCGCCGCATAGCGCTCCGCCCGTTCGGCAAGCTGCGCCGCATCGAGCTCGTGGCGGCGAGGGGCGGGCGTGTAGTGCTGCATCCTGGTTGCCTTCATGCATGCCCGTACGGCGGGCGACTACCACCAACAGCACCTCGCGAGGTGATCAGGACAACAGGACAGAACATGTAAAAACCGCGCAGAGAAAGAAACCAGGACCGTTACAGGCTCTTACATGGTCGCACAGGTCTTCATTTTTTCCACGCACTTTTTGGACACGTCGGCGACAGCCCATGCAGTGGTGCCCCGATCCAGCCAGGCCGAAGACGCCCCCTCGCGCAGTGCTGCCCCCCCCCCGCCAGACACCCAGGCCACCCACCCCAAAACTGCGGGCCTTCTGGCCCCTCCATGCCGAGCCAATCCCGGGATGGCTCACCTCGGACTCCAGGGGGGACCTGCGGATGCCGCAAGCCCGAAGAAAGCATAAAAAATGGCCTTATCGCTTATCCACCAAGCGCAAAAAGCTATTATTTTTATAGCAATTCAGAACTCAGCCCCCAGCCCGCTCCAGCATGGCATGCAGCAGCACGTTGCACCCGGCCTCGATGTGCTCTGGCTTGGCGTCCTCGATCTCGTTGTGGCTGATGCCATCCTTGCAGGGGATGAAGATCATGCCGCTGGGCGCGAGCTTGGCCATGTAAACCGCATCGTGCCCGGCGCCTGAGACTGCGGGCATGTGGCTGTAGCCCAGCTTGGCGGCTGCGCGGCCCACGGCCTCCACACACTCGGGCTGGAAGAGTTGCGCCGGGTAGCTGGACACCATCTCGATGTGCACCTGCACGCCATGCTCCTTGGCCACCTGGTCGGCAAAGGCTTTCACCTCAGCGGCCATGGTGTCCACCAGTGCGTCCGTGCTGTTGCGCAGGTCGATGCTGAACTTGACCCGGCCCGGAATCACGTTGCGGCTGTTGGGGAACACCTGCACCATGCCCACTGTGCCCCGGCCATGCGGCGGGTGGCGGTGGGCTGCGGCCACCACGTCTTGCATGATGCGGGTGGCGGCCAGCATCGCGTCCTTGCGCAGGGCCATGGGCGTGGGGCCTGCGTGGGCTTCCATCCCGGTCACGGTGCAGTCAAACCAGCGGATGCCCAGCACGCCGCTGACCACGCCGATGGTCTTGTCGTTGTCTTCCAGCACCGGGCCTTGCTCGATGTGGGTCTCGAAGTAGGCGCCGATGGGGTGGTCGCCGGGCTCCTGGTCGCCGATGTAGCCGATGCGCTCCAGCTCACCCTTCACCGTTTTGCCTTCGGTGTCGGTGGCGGCGTAGGCGTGCTCCAACGTGAAGGCCTTGGCGAACACGCCGGAGCCCATCATCACGGGCACGAAGCGGCTGCCTTCCTCATTGGTCCAGAAGGCGACTTCGATGGGTGCCTCGGTCTCAATGCCGTGGTCGTTGAGCGTGCGCACCACCTCGATGCCCGCCAGCACGCCGTAGTTGCCGTCGAACTTGCCGCCGGTGGGCTGGGTGTCGATGTGGCTGCCGGTCATGATGGGCGGCAAATTGTTGTTGCGGCCGGGGCGGCGCATGAAGCCGTTGCCGATCTTGTCGATGGTCACCGTCATGCCCGCTTCGCGTGCCCAGCGGGTGACCAAGTCACGGCCTTGCTTGTCCAGGTCGGTGAGGGTCAGGCGGCACACGCCGCCCTTGGGCGTGGCGCCGATCTGCGCCAGCTCCATGAGCGAATCCCACAGGCGCTGGCCGTTGATGCGCAGGTTTTCGATGTTGGGTTTGACTTGGGTGTCCATGGTGTTCTCCAGGGGATGTCTGAAATGCTGATTCACTCACCACCCGTTCGGGCTGAGCCTGTCGAAGCCTGGGCAGTGACGGCCTTCGACAGGCTCAGGCTGAACGGATTGGGGAAGCTCCAAACCGGATGGATGCCTGTGGCAGCGCCCGGATCAACCGCGCGCCACTGCCGCGGGCGCCAGGTCCTGCGCGCGCTTTTGCACCGCCTGGAAGTTGGCGCCAAACGCAGGGCGCTTGATGTAGCGGCCCTGGCCCTGCTCGGCCCGCAGGTCGCCGTTGGCAAACACCACGCGGCCCTGGCTCACGGTGTGGCTGGGGATGCCGCGCACGGTGCGGCCTTCAAAGATGTTGAAGTCGCCCTTGCTGAACTGGGTCTTGGCAGAGAAAGTCTTGGTGCCTTGCGGGTCCCACAGCACCAGGTCGGCATCGGCGCCTTCGCCAATGAAGCCCTTGCGCGGGTAGATGTTGAACAGCTTGGCCGCATTGGCCGAGGTGATGGCCACGAACTCGGATGGTGTGAGGCGCCCGGTGTTCACGCCGCCATCCCACAGCGCAGCCATGCGCTCTTCCACGCCGCCCGTGCCGTTGGGAATCTTGGCGAAGTTCTCTTTGCCCATGGCCTTTTGCGCGGCGCAGAAGGTGCAGTGGTCCGTGGCCGTGGTGTGCAGCTGGCCCGACTGCAGGCCGCGCCACAGCGCCTCCTGGTGGCCCTTGGGGCGGAAGGGCGGGCTCATCACGTAGGCGGCGGCCTTGGCAAAGTCCGGGTCGCGGTAGACGCTGTCGTCCACCAGCAGGTGGCCCGCCAGCACCTCGCCGTACACGCGCTGGCCGCGCGCGCGGGCGCGGGCAATGGCGTCGGCGGATTCCATGCAGCTCACATGCACCACGTAGATGGGCACGCCCAGCACGTCGGCAATAGCGATGGCGCGGTTGGCGGCTTCGGCCTCGACCATGGGCGGGCGCGAGAGCGGGTGGCCTTCGGGGCCGGTGATGCCCATCTTGGCGACCTCCTGCTGCAGCAGGTAGACCAGCTCGCCGTTCTCCGCATGCACCGTGGGCATGGCCCCGAGTTCGAGCGCGCGCTTGAAGCTGTTCACCAGGGTTTCGTCGTCGCACATGATGGCGTTCTTGTAGGCCATGAAGTGCTTGAAGCTGTTCACGCCCTCCTCCTGCACCAGCGTGCCCATGTCGGCACGCACCTGCTCGCTCCACCAGGTGACGGCGACGTGGAAGGAATAGTCGGCCGCCGATTTTTCGGCCCAGCCGCGCCACTTGCGGTAGGCGTCCATCAACGGCTCCTGCGGGTCGGGGATCACGAAGTCGATGATGCTCGTGGTGCCACCCGCCAGCGCGGCCGCCGTGCCGGTGAAGAAGTCGTCCATGGTGACGGTGCCCATGAACGGCAGCTGCATGTGCGTGTGCGGGTCGATGCCGCCGGGCAGCACATACTGGCCGCTGGCGTCCAGTGTCTGCGCCCCGGCTGGTGCCTGCGCCGCAGCATCCTCCCCCACGGCCACGATGCGGCCATCGACGCACAACACATCGGCGCGCTGTTCACGGTCAGCGTTGACCACGGTGCCACCGCGGATCACAAGGGCTTGGCTCATGGGGGGTCTCCTTCAGGGATACGGATCAGATCAAAAAAAGCCCTGCACTGGCACCAGGCCCAGGCAGGGCCAAGGGGTCACTTCTTCTTCGCGGTCAGGTAGTAGTAGGTACCGGCTACGGCCAGGCTGAAGAACCAGCCCGCATCGAACAGCGACAACCAGATGGCGGGCATGCCTGCCTTGTCCACCACGCCCGACACCGCCAGGTAGCCAGGCAGGCAAGGCAACACGCCCAGCGCAAAGGCGATCAGTGCGTGCAGGTTCCAGCCGTTGCTGTACTCATACTCGCCGCCCCGGCGGTACAGGTCGTCCACCTTCAACTCGCTCTTGCGCACCAGGTAGTAGTCCACCAGCAGGATGCCCGCGATGGCCCCAAGCAGCGTTCCATAGCCACCCAGCCAGGTGAAGAGGTAGCCGCCCGAAGTGGCAAGAATCTTCCAGGGCATGAACACGAGCCCGATCAACGCGGCAATCACGCCCCCCATGCGGAAGCTGATCTTGGAGGGCGCGCACTGGCTGAAGTCATACGAAGGCGACACCAGGTTGGCAGCCACGTTGGTCGTGAGGTTGGCCAGCAAGATCACCAGCAGCCCCAGACCCGCCGCCACGCTGCCCATCTGGGTGAGCAGGCCGTCAGGGAACAGTTGCGCTTTGCCATACAGGATGGCCGAGGCCGAGAAGCCGATCACGCCCACCATGGAGAACAGGGCCATGGGAATCGGCAAGCCAATGGCCTGCCCCACCACCTGGTCCTTTTGCGTCTTGGCGAACCGCGTGAAGTCTGGAATGTTGAGTGCCAGCGTGGCCCAGAAGCCCACCAGCCCCGTGAGGGCGGCCCAGGTCTTGGGCCCGCCTTCCACCACCTTGGCGGGCAGGTTGAAGAGCTGCCCCGATGGCACCTTCATCATCAACACCACCACGAAGAGGACCGAGGCGCCAATCATCAGCGGTGCGGCAATCACTTCCAGGAGCCGGATGGACTCCGGCCCCTTCCAGATGAAGTAGATGTGCACAGCCCAGAACGCGAGGAAGCACATGAACTGCGAGGTGCTGATGGTCTCCCCATCCGCCGGGCCTGCGAGCCCCATGCCCAAGATGTTCAAGAAACCATGCAACGCCAGCGCGCCAAAGTAGCAGTTGATGGAGAACCAGCCACACGCCACCAGGCCGCGCAGCACAGCCGGCAGGTTGGCGCCTTTCACGCCGAACGAAGCACGTGCCAGCACCGGAAAAGGCACACCATATTTGGGCCCCACGCGCCCGATCAGCACCATGGGCACCAATACGATGCAGTTGGCCAGGAACACCAGCCACACCGCCATCTGCCAGGTGAAGCCCTGGTCCAGCATGGAGCTGGCCATGGTGTAGGTGGGTACACACACGACCATGCCCACCCACAGGGCGGCAAAGTCTTTCCACGTCCAGTGTCGCTGCGCGGCGGTGGTGGGGAGCAGATCTTCATTGGCGAGCGTGTTGGAGGCTCCGCCGGGCACTAGCCCCGCCACGTGGGCAGCGCTGCCGGTACTGTTGGTCATGCCTGTACTCCTGTCAAAGACGTCGTTGGGGTTACACACAACCCACCATCTAATCCAGCGCCCTCAGGCTGGCAGATGGCGGGCAAAGGGAAGCGAGCGATGCTAGAGAGGCTGCAAGAACCGCACCAGATGCAGTGCAGCATGCGTTGCAAATCGGCACCACAAAGGGTGCGATCCAAACGCCTTGCAAGACCTGTGACACACACACGCATGGGTCACACATCAAGCCGCAGCAGACACCCGCTGCGGGTTGTTGGGGTGCGTGGTCCAGTTGGCGTATTCGCCAGTCACGGTCTTGCCCGTGCGCACATCGACCTCACCGGGCGCCAGCGCACGCATGGTGATGCACTCGGGCACGGGGCAGATCGACACGCACAGGTTGCAGCCCACGCATTCGGCCTCGTTGATCTCGAACTTGCGCACGCCACCGTCTTTGGTGAAGGTGATGGCCTGGTGCGAGGTGTCTTCGCACACCACATGGCAGCGGCCGCACTGGATGCAGGAGTCCTGGTTGATGACGGCTTTTTCGATGTGGTTGAGGTTGAGGTTCTTCCAGTCCTTCACCGTGGGAACAGCCTGGCCCTTGAAGTCGTCGAGCGTGGCGTAGCCGTGGTCGTCCATGAAGTTGGAGAGCCCATCGCACATGTCCTGCACGATTTTGAAGCCATACACCATGGCGGCCGTGCACACCTGCACCGTGCCGCAGCCCAGCGCGATGTACTCGGCCGCATCGCGCCAGGTGGTGATGCCGCCAATGCCGCTGATGGGCAGGCCAGCGGTCTGCGCGTCGCGCGCAATCTCGGCCACCATGTTGAGCGCAATGGGCTTGACGGCCGGGCCGCAGTAGCCGCCGTGCGAGCCCCAGCCGTCGGTGCTCGGGCTCATCACCATGCGGTCCAGGTCCACGCCCATGATGGAGTTGATGGTGTTGATGAGCGACACCGCATCGGCCCCGCCCGCCTTGGCCGCACGTGCGGGCTGGCGCACGTCGGTGATGTTGGGCGTGAGCTTCACGATCACCGGCAGCTTGCTGTAGTGCTTGCACCAGGCCGTGACCATCTGGATGTACTCGGGCACCTGGCCCACGGCGGCGCCCATGCCGCGCTCGCTCATGCCGTGCGGGCAGCCG
>CAXIRU010000011.1:0-46402 GCA_964031875.1 Acidovorax facilis | reverse complement strand
AATGACTTCTTGCCAGATCTTGTGCTCCCGATCGCACGGAAATCCCCGCGCTGCTAGCAGCTTAAATGATCAAGATTGGAAGACCTTGAAAGGGATGGTTCTGAGAGGTTGTGAGACTGTCTGAAATGCTGCTTTGGCCCCGGAGGAGTTCACATAGCGCCTTGAAAGCCGCATAAATGCTGGTTTTCTTGTTTTCGACTTAGAAAAGTACCGTCAAAAGTACCGTCATTTGTGAAAGTGTCTCACTGTCGCACGATCCGCACACGTTGGCTCGGCCAAGCGTTTGATTGTTTTCAAACGGGGGCTTTTTTCTGCGCGTGAGGAGCTGTGGGGTGTCTCTGACACCGCAGGCCCAGACTTTTACCCCGCCCCCGGCTATGTCTCCTCCAGCATGTCACGCTGTGCCTTCAGGGCTTCGCGCAGTTCTTTGATTGCCCTTTGCATTGCATCCCGCTGCCCACCACGGTCAGCATTACGCGCCGCCACCGCTTTTCCTTCTAGGCTTACGGGTCCGGTGGATTGGTTCCATGGCTTCCACCGTTGGATGGCCTCGCGTTGGCGTAGTCGTTGCTCCGGCGTCCATGTGCGTGCTGCCATGCCTTGAGTCCTCTAATAGTTCGTTCTGTGGTGTTTCGGTTTTTCTCCCGCGCGTGCTGGTGTTTCTTGTTGTCGTTTTGTTGTTGATCTGTTGCGGCCCGTGGGCAATGTTGGCTTGCTTGGCAAAGATCACCGGCGGGTTCTTGATGGCGGCCAGTGTCTCCAGCGTGGCGCGGCACTGACCCTGGGCCTTGAGTGCCAGCCGCATATAGCGCTCGGTGGCGTCTAGATACTCGCCCATGTTCAGCGCTGCCCGCCGGGCCATCTCGTTAAAGATGGCGTCCAGCGTTGCGGCCTGCGCCGTAAGGGTGGTTTCTGCGTGCTTGAGGTCGCCGCCGTGGGTGGTGTCCACGCGCTTCTTGAGCGTCATCACGCACTCGGTCACGTCCAGCGCACCAAACGTGCCCTTTGCGAACGTGCGTGCAGTCATTGCGTTGGCTGCAACGCTGCCCAGCGCCATCGCTGCGATCTGGGCGGCGTCAGTCTGCGCTGGGTCTTTGTGTAGCTGCAGGGTGTTGGGGTCGGGGTTGCCACTTGGCGCCGCCGGGGCCTGGGCCTGGGCCTTCTTCTTCATCGTGCTTGCTCCTTGAATCCTGTGCAGTGCTGCAGCATCACCACCAGCTCATGCGCCAGCCCGGTGTCTGCTGCGCGGGTGCCTGTGGCCGCGTGCTTCCCGTTGCTGCAGCTCCAGCGGTCCACGCCTTGTAGGTGGGCGCACTCCAGGCACAGTCGGCGGTTGTCGTTGTCCCTGTCCCGCGTCACCAGCTTGTCGGCCAGTGCTTCGGCATCGTCCAGGGTCAGCCCCTTGTCGGTGAAGCGCGCCAGCCGCGCTGTGAAGGTGTCAATCTCCGCCGTGTTCATCGCAGCGCCATGGGGCCAGCACCAGCGGTCAGGGTCTGCGTTCGCTTCGTTGGCCGGTGGCAGTTGCGGGGCTGTGAATTTTTCAGAAGGCCCATCGGGGCACGCTACAAAACCTACAAAACCAGGTTCTGTAGGTTTCGTAGCGTCGGCGTTCAGGCTTGGTGCCGACTTCAGGCGCTGTAGCCACTTCATCGCGCGCCCCCTTTCACCAGCATGGGGTGCAGTATGTAGCGCTCGCTGGGCCTGCCGCCTGTTGTGCCGCTGGGCGTGGCCTCGCGTTCCAGCCAGCCATAGTCGGCCAGCAGGTCTGCAGCCTTGCGCACTGCGTCTGGCGTGCCCAGTCCTGCCCAGTGTTTCACCGCGATCTGCCGGGGCGTGAAGGCATCCAGCAAAGTGCCGTCGCTGTCGGCCAGCTTGCCCGCCTTGATCTTGTCCAGCAGTTGCTTGGCTGCGCTGGTTTCGGGCATCACCGCTGCGGCATACAGGCGCTCGGCATGGGTGCGAAGGTAGTCGGCCCACGCCAATGCGCGGAGTAGCTCGCGCTCATGGATCAGGTGTCCATTTTCGGGCGTATCCACCAGGGCAAAGATCAGCGCCAGGGCAGGCACCAGCTTGCGGTACTTGGCAAGGTGCGACACCAGGGCTGGGTGCAGTTCCTCGCCGCGCAGCTCGGTTTCAAACGGGATCAGCCATTCCTCAAACAATGCCTGCGCATCGGAGGTAAAGCGCCATTCCTGTGCATCGCTGTCGGTGGCTGGCTGTAGTTGATTCAAGCGCTCAAACACCGCCCATGCTGCTTGTTTTGCAGGGGTGTCGGGCCACCGATCCACATAGACAAATTCGCGGTTCACATCGGGCCACACCGTCAGCCCAAAGCGCTGCAGCAGGCCATCATCACCCGCACCACCTGTCACGGCGTCGCGCACATAGCTTTGCACCTTGCCGGGCTGGATGCCGCCCAGCATTGCCAGGCACACGCGGGGCACAAACGATTCACCGCGCCCGATGCGGTCCACGGCGTGGCCTTGGTTGCCGTCATAGCCCGTCAGGTAGAAGCCGCGTGCGCCTTCCTGCCCTTGCTTGTCCATGCTGCAAAGTAGTCCGTGGATTTCATCACGGTAAACCAGCGTGCCCCACTGGTTCACCGTCAGCAGCTCGGCCAGTTTCTCCACCGTGGCATCGTTGACCACGTAGCGCCGCATGGTGGGCTCTGGTGTCATGTTGTCCACTGGCTGCAGCAGCGCCCGCGCTTTGGCTGGGTCTTTGGCGGCTTGGGCTGCAGCCTGCTTTTCGTTGGCCTTGGCGGCCAGCTCGGCCACCTTGCAATCGAGTTGCCAGGCTTCGTGCGCTGCCTGCCATTGTTCCCGCTCTGTTTTTTCAAGGCGCTGCAGGGGCTTCAATACCTCGCTCAGTGAGGGCGACTTCATCACTCCAGGGCGGCCCACGATGGCGCCCCACAGGTTGGGCGTCACGGCCCAGTCGTCGCGGGCCTTGGGCTTGACCACCGCACGCGCACCGATCAGGCTGGAGAGCGCCACCAGCGCGCCCACAGCCGTGAAGTCGGGCGGGCACTGCATACGGTCTGCAATGTCGGCTACCCAGCCGCGCAGGGCCTCGGGCAGTAGCTCGGCATCAAACGGTGCTACGGGTGGCAGGCCGCTGGGCAGAGGCACGGGGTCAGGCCAGCCGCTGCCGGTGGGTGCCGTCGCTGCACTATCAATGCACGCCTTCACCGCATCCAGCCCCAGCAGTTGGTGCAGGTCGTTAAAGTCCGTCGCCTTCTCGGGCCGGTGGTCGCCAAAGTCAGGTTTTGACAGGTCGCCGCCCACTGCCTGCGCTGCCTCAGTGGCTTTGGTCAGGCCGGGGTTTCCATCGGTGCGCCAGTCATCGTCGGCGGCCACGATGATGCGCAGCGCCGGGTATTTGCCGTGCAGCGCCTGGGCCACGGGCAGCAGGTTGCCCGCGTTGAACGCCACCGCCACCGCGTGCCCCGTGGCCTCATGGATGCTGGCGCCGGTGGCGAAGCCTTCGCACACCACCAGCACGCCCTGGGGCTTGCCCATGGAGTGATAGCAGCCCGCCACGCGCCCGCCGGGCATGAATCGCTTGTCGCCATCGGGTGCGATGGTCTGCAGGCTGTGCAGGGTGCCATCCACATCACGCGCGGGGATTACCAGCCGCTGCCCATCACACCGTGCGCCGTTGGGCTGTATGCCCTTGTGGGCCAGGTACTCATGCTGCATGGCGGGTGGTGCGGCCTGCCACAGTGCCGCCGCTGTCTGGCGAGCCTGTTGCTGGCGCTGGGCCTGCTCTGCATCGCGCTGCGCCTTCATCGCCTTGATGCGCTGGCGGTGTGCGTCGCGCTCGGCCTGGGTCATGGCCGTGTCGGGCTTGCTGCTCCAGGTCTGTGACCAGCCATTGCGCCAGCAGCCAAACACGCCTGCCGCGATGCCGTCCGGGTGCAGCACATACCAGCCCGAGTCGTCGCCCCGCTTGCCGCTGGTGTTGAAGCGGTGCAGGCTGCCATCGGCCTCAATGGTGGGCGGTGGTGGCAGGCCCGCCGCCTCCATGGCGGTGCTGAATCCATCAATGGCGCTCTGCATGATTGCCCCCCTTGGGTTCCAGCACGTAGAGCCCCACGCGGTGTTTTCCACCGCCTTCGGTTTCTACCGTCTGCCAGTGCGTGCGGATCACATCACCGGCATGGCGCAGTTGCATCACCCGTGCGCGCGGGTCGTAGCAGTCCAGATAGCGTGAAGCTTCAAACGTGGTGAGCGCAAAGTGGGCCAGCGCAGCCCGGATGCGTGTGCATTGCGCCGTGGTGTCGGTGCCCGGATGCGCGGCCAGAATCTCGGCCAGTGCCTGCCGCTTTGTTGCGTTGGTGTGCATGGTGTGCCCCTTTACGCATCGGCGGTGTGTTGGTTGATCCATGCGCGCACGTCGCCCACCTTCCAGGCCGTCACACGCTCAGACAGGCGGTGCGGCTTGGGGAACGTGCCCGCCTTCACCTTGCGCCACAGGGTAGGGGCGCTGAAGGGGAGTGGGGCGGGGCTGTCGGGGCGCTTGGGGCTCTGCACCAGTTGCGCTTCGCGGATAAATGCGCTGTCGGGAAGGGCGTCGAATATGGAGGGGGCAGCGCCTTGGGAGTTGCGGTGAATCACTGCAGCACCTCCTTGGCGGATTGATGGCTGCGTGTGCGGGTGGCGCTTTCCAGATATTGCGCCACTGCCTCGCGTGGGTATAGGTAGCGATTTCCCAGCAGGATATAAGCAGGCCCCGTGCCGCGTTTGCGCCATGCTTCAACCGTTTTCGGTGTGGCGGCCGCGAGCGCTTGGAAATCTTCCTCGATGAAACAGTCCAGGCGCTCTGCCATGTGGCGAACGCGCTCTGTTTCTTGAATAGCTGTAGCGATCATTAACCCATCCTTTCCGGCCTATGCGCCAGTTGTTGCGATGGGTCGAATTTCGAGCTTTTATGGGTCGGTGAATAGTGTCGAATATCTCCAGTTGGGTGGTAGGTGATGGTTCGGGTGGTTCGGGAGAACTATCGACGTGGGCCAGTTTTGAGCCCGTCCGCCCGAAGTATTGACGCGATGGCGTAGGCTTTCTCTTTAGAAACGCTGCGCTCATTGCGCAGCCACTCTGCAACCATTTCGTTTGTTGGGGCAGTAGTAGGATCAGATGGGTCATACAGCGACCCCCAAAAGCGATTGGCAGCAGCCTCTAAATGTCCCAAGGCATCTGTATGGTGCGTTCCCCATGGCCACTTAACACCGGGTTCGAGATTGGGAGTCGATGCCTTAGTTTCAATTTGAGCCAATCGCTCTACGGTCCAATCAACTCTCTCTATCAGCTTCTTGTTTTCTTTTGTCTGAAGACTCCAAAAAACAAGCATCCATATTGCATAAATCAATATCACGGTCATCAGAAGATAAAAAAGCATTTCCCCCCGCATCATTTTCAATGAGACCTGTGCTTCAAGATTTCCACCCTTGATGTAGCCAAACTGGAAAAAATAATATGCTTTATATCCAGAATATATTGCAAGTATTGCTGTTAAGGCTAGCGGCAACCACATTCCGAAAAAATCGACTAATGTCTTTCGATGAAATTTCATTTTTTACCTTTGCGAAAGTCAGCCCAGCCCGCGCGGGAAATGGGTTTTCGGGGATCAGCCTACGGCTGGCGAATGGGTCAGTGCTGCATCACGCGGCGCCGTGCAGCGGGATTACATCCGCGCCTCTGCGCAGCTTGTCCAGATAATCAGCCCACTCTTTCATCATCCTGCGCCGCTGCTCCATGAATTCGGCCCGGTCATAGGCAGCCCCCAGCGGCCCTGATTTGCCGTGCGCTAGTTGGGCTTCGATCACATCAGCGGATATGCCGTGGATGCGCTCAATCATCAGCGTGCGTGCCATGGCCCGGAACCCGTGGGCGCTCATTTCGTCGGAGGCAAAGCCCATGCGCCGCAGGGCTGCATTGATGGTGTTGTCGCTCATGGCCCGTTCGCCCGTGCGCAGGCTGGGGAACACGTAGCGGCCATGGCCGGTGAGGGGCTGCAGCTCTTTCAGGATGGCGATGGCCTGCGGGGCCAGGGGCACAAAGTGCGGCCTGCCGTTGAGCTTCTGCGCCAGCCGCCGCTTCATGTCCTGGGATGGAATGGTCAGCAGGGCCTTGTCGAAGTCAATCCACGCCCATTCCATCTGCCGGATGTTGCCGGGGCGCTGAAAGAGCAGGGCAGACAGCGCCAGCGCCGCCTTGGTCATGGGCTGGCCGGTGTAGCCGTCAATGGCCCGCAGTAGTTCGCCCGCCTTGGCAGGCTCCAGCACGGCGGCCATGTGCTTGACCACGATAGGTTTCAATGCGCCGTGCAGGTCGGTTACCGGGCTACGCTCACAGCGCCCGGTCTGCACGCCGTAGCGGAACACCTGCCCGGCGGTCTGGCGCAGGGTGTGGGCGGTTTCGTTGGCGCCGCGCTTCTCTACCTTGCGCAGCGCGTCCAGCAGCACGGGGGCGGTGATGGCGGGCAGTGTCAGCTTGCCGATGTACGGGAACAGGTCTTTCTCCATGCGCTCGATCCACCGCGCTGCATAGCGGGGGCTCCAGCCGCTGGCCTGGGTGGCGTGGAATTCGCGGGCCACCGCTTCAAAGGTGTTGGCTGCGGCTACGCGGGTTGCCAGCTTCTCGGCCTTCTTGGCTGCGCTGGGGTCCAGCCCTTCGGCCAGGAGTTCGCGGGCTACTTCACGGCGCTTTCGGGCCTTCGCCAAAGAGACTTCGGGGTACACGCCTAATGCAAGTGTCTTGCGTTTATCGGCGTGGGTGTAGTCCATCCGCCAGTACCTGCCGCTGGCCTTGACCAGCAGGTACATACCCCCGCCATCGGCGTACTTGTCTCCGCTGGCTTTGCCACTGTGCTTTACCTGTCGAACGAATGTGTCTGCGAGTGCCATTGCTTCCCCTGCTAACGGTATCTGGGGTGCGGTACTTCAGAGATACCGTCAGAGATACCGTTTTTTTGACGGTATCTCATGGTACGTAGTGAAATGGCCTGAGACAACAAAAAACCCGCCATGCTAGGAAACATGCGGGTTCTGAGAGGTTGTGAGACTGTCTGAAGTGCTGCTTTGGCCTGCCCGGAGGGACTCGAACCCCCGACCTATAGCTTAGAAGGCTATTGCTCTATCCAGTTGAGCTACGGGCAGAAGACGGGCTTGGGGGAGCAGGTTGCTCCGTGGCCCGTATTGCAGAAGAGGCACCTTCTGCAACGGCGCCGTGGCGCCCGGGCCGCAATCATAACCTGTGCACACAGTCGCTCGAAGGCAGTTGCCGTTGCTCTGGCAGTAGCAGAACCATGGTGGGTGAGGGTACAACGAGGCTTCCCACCCGCCGCGTATCTCACCCCATCCGCACCATGCTGCACAGCTTCACGCTCATACACACCATGGCTGCCGCGCTGGGGTTGGCCCTGGCGTTGGGTTTTGTGGCCACGCGGCTGCGGTTGCCTGCGTTGGTGGGGTACCTGCTGGCGGGCGTGGTCATCGGGCCGTATACGCCGGGCTTTGTGGCCGGTGCGGCAATGGCCAGCCAGCTGGCTGAAATTGCGTGATGTTGTTGATGTTTGGTGTGGGGCTCCATTTCTCCTGGGGGGATCTGCTGGCCGTGCGCAAGATTGCTGTGCCCGGGGCGGTGGTGCAGATGGTGGTGGCCACGGCGCTGGGCATGGCATTGGCCCGCTGGTGGGGGTGGAGCCTGGGCGGGGCCTTGGTGTTTGGCCTGGCGCTCTCGGTGGCCAGCACGGTGGTGCTGTTGCGGGCACTGGAGGCGCAGGGCATTCTGGACAGCCATACCGGCCGGATTGCGGTGGGCTGGCTGGTGGTGGAAGACCTGGCCATGGTGTTGGTGCTGGTGTTGCTGCCTCCGCTGGCAGGTTGGCTGGGTGGTAGCAACGGGGGAGAAGCTGCCGCTGCCCTGGGGGTGGATGGCGCGGCGCTGTGGAAGGCGCTGGGATGGACGTTGCTGCAGGTGGGGGCTTTTGTGGCGCTGATGCTGCTGGTGGGGCGCCGCTTGTTCCCCTGGCTGCTCTGGCAGGTGGCGCGCACGGGGTCGCGCGAGTTGTTTACGCTGTGCGTGGTGGCTGCTGCGGTGGGCATTGCGTTTGGGTCTGCTGCGCTGTTTGGGGTGTCGTTTGCACTGGGGGCGTTTTTTGCGGGCATGGTGATGCGCGAGTCGGAGTTCAGCCACCGGGCTGCGCAAGAGTCTTTGCCGCTGCGTGACGCTTTTGCCGTGCTGTTTTTTGTCTCGGTGGGCATGTTGTTCGACCCGGCGGTGCTGTGGAGCCGGCCAACGCAGGTGCTGGCGGTGGTGGCGATCATCATGCTGGGCAAGACGCTGGCCGCTGCGGCGCTGGTGCTGGCATTGCGCTACCCGCTCAATACGGCGCTCACGGTGTCGGCGAGCCTGGCACAGATTGGCGAGTTCTCTTTCATCCTGGTGGCGCTGGGCGCATCGCTGGGGCTGCTGCCGCCCGAAGGAGCCAGCCTGGTGCTGGCGGGGGCACTGATTTCGATGGCGCTCAGTCCGATGCTTTTTCATGCCATTGCGCCGCTGCAGGCCTGGCTGCGGGCGCGTTCGGCCTGGGCGCGGCGGCTGGAGCAGCGCGATGACCCTCTGGCCGAGCTGCCGATGAGCACGGATGCCCGCTATCTGGCGCGGCAGGTGGTGCTGGTGGGGTATGGCAGGGTGGGGCACCGCGTTGCCAAGGTGCTGGCGGCCAACGACATCCCGTTTGTGGTGGCCGAGCAAAACCGCGCTCTGGTGGAGTCTTTGCGGGAGCGTGGCATTGCGGCCGTTTGGCGATGCGGTGGACCCTGCGGTGCTCATCCAGGCGCACATTGCCCGCGCCGCCATGCTGGTGATTGCAACGCCCGACACGCTGAATGTGCGGCAGATCATCACCACCGCGCGCACGCTGAACCCCTTGATTGAGGCCGTGGCCCGCAGCCACGGCGGCGATGAGGCGCGGCGGCTGGCCCAGGAATGCGACAGCACGGTGTTTGTGGCCGATGAGGCGCTGGCCCAGGCGATGGCGCGCCATGTGCTGGAGCGCACCGAGGCCCGCAGCGCGCGGCACAGCAGCCCGGCATCGCTGCAGAGGCGGGCCTGAATATTAGTGTTTTTGGCTGCTAGCGCTTTAGGAGAAAGTGCTAGCAGCTATTATTTTGATAGCAAATATACCGGACAATCTGGGCCAGGAGTTTGGACGAGTAGTCTGCGCTACTGGCTACTGGCTACTGGCTACTGGCGACTAATTGGGCCTCGCAATTCGGCCCGGCGGGTGAGCGCCCCGTGTCTCCACGCTCTTTCGGTTTGGCCGCTGCGAACCCGACCCGCGGGTGGTCATTGGCCGGTGGTTCGCTGGTGGGGCGCTTGTGCCGGGTGTATGGCTCGGACGGCTTGCATTGCCTGGGTTGCCCTTATTGCCTGCAATGCCTGCAATGCCTGCAATGCCGAAGTCAAACGTCAAACGTTAAAACGCTTTTCCCAAGCCTTGCGCTGGGCTGGGTGGGCCGCTTTGGGCATGCCCCAGGTGCCCAGAGGGGCACACCACACTAGTTGTTGTCTTCAAACACCAGGGCCGGGGGCGACATGATGCGTGCGGTATGGCCCAACTCCTCAATCAGGTGGTTGGCAAAGTAGCTGTTCTGGGTGTCGGGCTCCAGCGCTGCCACGGCCAGGTTGGCGCGGGGCTGGTTCAGTGGCACGTAGAAGCTGCCTGCGGGTATGTCGATGGCGCTGCGCACCTGGGACACCTGCACCCGGACAATGCCTTTGCCACCGGCGATGGTGCCGATCACGTCCTGCCGGTCGCCAGACTCCCGCGCAGTTTCGCGGTAGATGTCGGCCAATGCAGAGCCCGACTCGGCCACCCGCATCACCTGCAGGCCCAGCAGTTTCAAGCGCTCAACGGCGGCGGTGGAACTGGCCGACAACCAGTAGCCGCAGGGGCGGGCGCGGGTTTTGGTGGGTTGCAGGGTGAGCGATGAGTTCCAGTCCACGCGGATGGAGCGGTCCGCACCGGTCTCGGGGTCCAGAAAGTCCAGTTCCCGCTGGGTGGGGGTTGCGGCTGCTTCGATCACCACCTGATCGCGGCAGGCCTGAGCGCTCACGTCACGCGCCACGAAGGATCGGACTTGCTCCAGGTTGGCCGCGCGCTCGGCAGTGCTGCGCAGCGCGCTGGTGATGGCCGTGACCTGCGAGTGCACGCGGCGCTGGATGTGCATGCGCCCGATGCCCACGCCGCGGGTTTCGATCAGCAGGCTGACGGTGTTTTTGAGGCCGTTCACGTTGCGGCCGGTGTCGGGTTGGGTGCCGCCCATGGAGATGCGCTTGTCTTCCGGGTTGGTCGCGGTGGTGTAGTACCAGTCGCTCGCCAGGCCCTGGGCCTTGAGGGCCGCCACCATGGGCTGGTGGTACCACTCGTGCGAGGCCTTGGTCAGGAACTCTGGGTAATTCGCGGTGGTGGTGTATTGCAGCAGTGCGTCATAACGCTGGATGGCGTTGAATTTCTGCAGGTAGCGACCCACCACGGTGTATTCATGGGCATCGACCACGAGGATGGGGCGGTAGTCGTTCACCAGCTTGGCCAGTGCGCGGGCCTCGGGGGTGTTCAGCAGCAGGTGGTCGCGGTTCATATCCACGCCATTGGCCGTGACGCGGGTGCCTACGGCGGCACCGTCGGGGTTGGCGCGGGGCACCACCACCACGTTGATGCGATCCAGCAGGGGTTCCAGCAGGCCGTGCGTCAGTTCGCGGCTGATCACGAGCAGGGCCTCGCTGCCTGCCGGCTCGTCGCCGTGTTGCTGGCCGATGAGCACGACGGTGGGCCGACCGCTGGTGTCCAGGTTGGCGGGCTCCGTGCCCGCAGCACGGGTCAGCAGCAGGCCCAGAATGGGTTCGCCACGCTGTGACATCCCCAGGTTGAGCAGCTTGGTGCGCGTAGGTCCCCGCGGAGCTGGGTCTGCCAGCGATTGCAGCCACTTGCCGAGTTCTGCGTTGGTGGTGAACGCCCGCCGGTCTGGCCCCAGGCCGGGCGTGCTGTAGGCCATGGCTGGATCCGGGAATCGGGCCGCCACGGCTGCGCCATACGGGGGCGCCATGGGGCCTTCGTTCTGCACGACCAAGGGGGCGGGCGGGGGAAGGGGGCTGGAGATCGCACCCTGGCGTGGAGCCTGCCCCTGCGGAGGCTGCCCCAAGGGCGCGGGAACCACCGTTCCTGGTTGAGCGCGGGGCAGCGGCGCTGGCGCGCTGGTTCGTGTTGCTGGTGTGGATGGCCAGGGAGGCAGCGGGGTGCTGGAGCAAGCTGTCAACAGCATGGCCGCCAGCAATGCCGAGGCCTTCCAGGGCATGCGCTGGCGGTGAGCCGCAGCAGGCGGCGCCACGGCGGCTTCTGGTGGGACGTTGGGGAGGTTGGGTGGGATGGTCATGGTGGTGTCTGCCTTCAGGGGCCTGGCCGGGCGGCTTTGTTACGTTGATGTTACCTGCCCGTCACTGCCATGCCGTGTCAGCGTACATCCCGTTGCAAACCCAGGGTTGAAGATCCAACACCCTTCGGCAGGTCGCAGTGTGGGTGTTGGTAGGACTGGAGGGGGAGCGGCTAGACAACGGAGGAAGCAGCCGACGCAGGTGCGCCCGGAGTCGGCTGTGCCATCTTCAGCCGCAGCAGTGCGCGCACAAAGCCGTGGTCCGAGCGGGTTCGGTCGCGTCCTTCGTGCAGGTGGTCGTTGAAGTAGTCCACCCGCCGCACATCGCCCACGCTGTTCCTGCCGTTGTGCAGGAACTCCTCGCTGACCAGAATCTGGTCCAGCACGCTGGGCGAGCCTTGGTGAATGTGGGAGTACGCAACATCTTTCTTCAGCGCCGCATCCCCCTGCAGGTCGTAGGCATTGAACAGCGCCACATCGCGTGCAGAGCGGTCGTAGGCGATCTCGTTGGTGGCGCAGATGAGCTGTGTGGTGACGCTGTCGGGGGTGTCGTTGAAGTCCCCCAACACCACCAGCGGCACGCTGGTGCGGTGCAGCAGGTCGATGACCAGGCAGCGCAGGGCCATGGCTTCTGCCCCGCGCATGATGAGCGAGCGCAGCGAGGCCAGCGCCATCACCTTGCGGTCGTCCCTGTCTTCTGTGGGATTGCCCTGTGCATCCTGCAGGAACTTGGGCCGCTTGGATTTGAGGTGGGCCGTCAGTACGTTCAGGCTCTGTCCGTGTTTCATGCGCAGCGTTGCGACCAGCGGTGGTCGTTCAAAGTGGGTATGCAGGCCCAGTCCTGGTATTTCCACATGAAAGCCTGGTGGAAACTCTGCCAACGACTGCAAGGCATCCACCTTGAGCCGTGTAGCTATGCCGACACGGGGTGTGCCTTGTGCTCCGTTGCGCGTGGCATCGTTTTCTGCCCCAGGTACTGCCACGAAGTCGTAGCGCAGGCCGCTGCGGCTGAGTGCGCCCTTGAATGCTGCGTCGTCCCACACCTCTTGCACTGCCAGCACATCGGCATTGAGCATGCGAAACCGGTTGCCCAGCCAGGTGAGCTTGCGATCAAACTCTGTCGGGCTGTAGGGGTCTTGGTTTTCGTAGAACAGGCGGCCAGGATTGGCCAGGTTGAGCACGTTGCAGGTGGCCACCATCAAGGTGGCCAGGGGCTGTGGAAGGTCGTTGGGGCGCATGGGCCACAGCATCGCACAAGCCGATATCGCAGGCTCGGTTTGGGGCCGTCGGACGGTATCAGACGGCCTGGAGCGCGTTTCCTGCCAGCACATGCAACCCGGCGGGCAGCGTCTGGACGCCATGGACCAGCGCACGGGCGACTTCGGCGCCGGGGCGGGCACGGTAGTTGGCCGGAATCACCGGCTCCAGCCATTGGAAGAGCTTGAGGGACAAGGACTCGGCAGGGCGTGTTGCCTGTTGCAAGGCGCCCCGGTCGCCCATGAGCAGGGAGGGGCGGGCAATCACCAGCGTGTCGAAGCCCAGGCTCTTGAGGTCGCGCTCAACCTCGCCTTTGACGCGGTTGTAGAAGATCCAAGAGTTCGCGTCGGCTCCCATCGCGCTCACGACGCCGCAGCGGGTTGCACCAGCGGCGCGCGCTGCACGGGCGGTTGCCATGACGGCGTCGTAGTCCACTGCGCGAAAGGCAGCCTGGCTGCCAGATGCTGCCATGGTGGTTCCCAGGCTGATGTACACGTCATCCACCGGTGGCAGCGATGGCAGTGCGCCAAAGTCCACGGCATGCAGTTGCAGCCGTGGGTGGCTCAGCGCAGGCGGTCGTCGCCCCCTGGCATGCAGCACGTGCACCACGGCGGGGGCGCAAATGCCCCCGCGCAAGCTAGAGGATGAGGTGTTGGAAGGGGCCGCTGTTGTGGCGCAGCCCCTCGGGGCATCGGTCTCAGCGGTTAAAAGAGCCGCGAGGACCGCCTGGCCCACGAGACCCGTTGCCCCGGCCACCACCGCCACCCGCGCCCGATCCACCGCCATAGCCGCCACCTCCTGAGTTGCGATAACCGCCACCGCCGCCGCCACGGCGGCCGCGTTCAGCCATGCTGTCTACACTGGTGCGCATGGGGTCGGGTTGGCCTCCCGCGCTGGCACCATGGCCTGCGTTGCGGTAGCCTGGGTTGCTGTGGCCCATGTGGGTGCCCAGGTGGGCGTTGGCGCGTGGCGGCTGTGCGTCGTCGTAGCGATGACCTCCGCCTCCGTTGCCGTCCTGGCGTGGGCCTCGGCCACGTGCGGGTGCTGGTTGCGCGCCACCGCGTGCACCGCCCCCCTGACCGCCACGGCCACCGCCGTTGGGGCCTTGGGCTCCGCGTGGGTTGCCGCCACCGCCGGAGCGTCCACCACCGCCCCCATTGGCCTGGCGCGGTGCGCGTTCACCCTGGCCTTGGCTGGCTTTGTTGGTGCGGATGCGTTCCATCATTTCGCTGCGGGCGGCTTTGGCGGCCGCCTGCATCACGTCACGGCTTGGAGGCTTTCCTGCGCCACCCCAGATGGTCTGGCGACCCATGGCAATGGGCTCGGCCTTCTCGCCTGGCTCGGGGCCAAAACCTTCGATCACCTGCACCGGAATCTGCTGTTTGGTGAAGCGCTCGATGTCCATCATGAAGCCTTCTTCGTCCATGCAGACCAAGCTCACGGCTTCACCCGTAGCGCCAGCGCGGCCTGTGCGGCCGATACGGTGCACGTAGTCTTCGGAGACGTTCGGGATTTCATAGTTGACGACGTGCGGCAGGTCGTCGATGTCGATACCGCGTGCGGCAATGTCGGTGGCCACGAGGGCGCGGATCTCGCCGCTCTTGAACCCCGCCAGCGCCTGGGTGCGGGCGCTCTGGCTCTTGTTGCCGTGCAGGGCCATGGCCTGAACACCGTTTTTCGTCAGGAACTCGGCGACGTTGTTGGCGCCGAACTTGGTGCGGGTGAACACCAGCACCTGGCTCCAGTTGTGCTGCTGGATGATGTGCAGCAGCACTTGCTTCTTCTTGCCCCGGCCCACCGGGTGGATGACCTGCGAGATGCGCTGAACGGTAGTGTTGCTGGGCGTGACCTGGATGCTTTGCGGGTTCTTGAGCAGGGTGTTGGCCAGATCGCGGATTTCATCGCTGAAGGTGGCCGAGAACAGCAGGCTTTGCTTGTCCTTGGGCACGAGGGCCAACACCTTCTTCACGTCGTGGATAAAGCCCATGTCGAGCATGCGGTCGGCTTCGTCGAGCACCAGCACCTGCACGGTCGAGAGGTCCATGAAGCCCTGCTGCTGCAGGTCCAGCAGGCGACCGGGGGTGGCCACCAGGATGTCGACACCGCGCTTGATACGGTCGATCTGCGGGTTCATGCCCACACCGCCGAAAACGACGGTGGAGTTGATGTCCAGGTATTTGCCGTATTCGCGCACGGACTCTTCCACCTGGGCGGCGAGTTCGCGGGTGGGTGTCAGCACCAGGGCGCGGATGCCCTTGCCGCCGAACTTGTTCTTGGGGGCTGTGCTTTGCGACAAGCGGTGCAGCATGGGCAGGGTGAACGCGGCGGTCTTGCCAGTGCCGGTTTGTGCCCCAGCCAGCAGGTCGTGGCCTGCCAGCACGGCCGGGATGGCCTGTGCCTGAATGGGCGTGGGGGTTTCGTAGCCCGTTTCGTGCACGGCCTTCAAGATGGCAGGAGCCAGGTTCAGTTCGTCAAATGTCATGTCTTTGGATGCGCCCGTCCGGGGCGCTGGGTATCGGCCTGTCGTGCAACCGGATGGTTGTCGAGCCAGTCTCAAGCCGATGAGGTTCAAGAGTGGGAGCCTGGAAGTTGATGCTTCCTTCGTCCCCAGCAGTGTGCTGATGTGATGGGCAACTGGAGCCCACGACGCCGGTATTGTCGCATGGACCGATAATCGACGGCTGGAGAGCACGTTCGGCGTCTATTCCGGGATAGTTCCCAATGACTTTCTGAACCTGCTCGGATGCAGATTTCCTGCCCACTATCGCTAGCTAGAACCCTCCATGGCCCAATACGTTTATTCGATGAATCGCGTCTCCAAGACCGTGCCGCCCAAGCGGCAGATCTTGAAGGACATCTCCCTGAGCTTTTTCCCTGGCGCCAAGATTGGCGTGCTGGGCCTGAACGGCTCGGGCAAATCCACCCTGCTGAAGATCATGGCAGGCGTGGACAAGGAAATCGAGGGCGAAGCCATTCCGATGCCGGGCATCAAGATTGGCTACCTGCCCCAGGAGCCCCAACTGAACCCCGAGCACACGGTGCGCGAGAGCGTGGAAGAGGCCATGGGCGAAGTGTTTGCCGCCAAGGCCAAGCTTGAAGAGGTGTACGCCGCCTACGCCGAGCCCGATGCCGACTTTGATGCACTGGCCGCCGAGCAGGCGCGCCTGGAGGCCATCATCGCCACCGCTGGCACCGACTCCGAGCACCAGCTTGAAATTGCTGCAGACGCCCTGCGTTTGTCCCCCTGGGATGCCAAGGTGGGCCTGTTGTCCGGCGGGGAAAAGCGCCGCATCGCGCTGTGCCGCCTGCTGCTGTCCAAGCCCGACATGTTGCTGCTCGACGAACCCACCAACCATTTGGACGCTGAGTCCGTGGACTGGCTCGAGCAGTTCCTGCACCGCTTCCCTGGCACCGTGGTGGCCATCACCCACGATCGCTACTTCCTGGACAACGCTGCGGAGTGGATTCTGGAACTGGACCGGGGTCACGGCATCCCCTACAAGGGCAACTACAGCACTTGGCTGGACCAGAAACAGGCCCGCCTGGAGTCCGAGCAAAAGGGCGAAGAAGCCCGCGCCAAGGCCTTGAAGAAGGAGCTGGAATGGGTGCGCCAGAACGCCAAGGGCCGTCAGGCCAAGAGCAAGGCCCGTATTGCGCGCTTTGAGGAACTGAGTGACTACGAATACCAAAAGCGCAACGAAACCCAGGAAATCTTCATTCCTGTGGCCGAGCGCCTGGGGACCCAGGTGATCGAGTTCAAGAACGTCACCAAGTCGTTTGGCGACCGTGTGCTTATCGACAACCTGTCCATGAACATTCCGGCGGGCGCCATCGTCGGCATCATCGGTCCGAACGGCGCGGGTAAGTCGACCCTCTTCAAGCTCATCGCGGGCCGCGAACAGCCGGACAGCGGCGAGGTGGTGATCGGCTCCACTGTGAAGATGGCCTTCGTGGACCAGCACCGCGATGCCCTGTCGGACGAAAAGACCGTCTGGGAAGACATCTCCGGCGGCCTGGACATGATCAATATCGGCAAGTTCACCATGGCCAGCCGGGCCTATGCCGGTCGCTTCAACTTCAACGGCGGCGACCAGCAAAAGAAGGTGGGCATGCTGTCGGGCGGTGAGCGCGGTCGCCTGCATCTGGCCAAGACACTGATCGCCGGCGGCAACGTGTTGCTGCTGGACGAACCCTCGAACGACCTGGATGTGGAAACCCTGCGCGCCCTGGAAGACGCTTTGCTGGAGTATGCGGGCACAGTGTTGGTAATCAGCCACGATCGCTGGTTCCTGGACCGGATTGCCACGCACATCCTGGCTGCTGAAGGTGACAGCCAGTGGACGTTCTTTGACGGCAATTACCAGGAGTACGAGGCCGACAAGAAGAAGCGCCTGGGTGAAGAAGGGGCAAAACCCAAGCGAATGAGGTTCAAAGCCCTCAAATAAGGCGTCAGGTCAAGTAGCATTGCATCTGGAAATCTGCTGTCCGATCGATTCCTCCCCACCATGTCCCAGACTGCGTCTCGTTCGAGAACCGTTTTTCGCGCCTGTGTCGTCAACGCCGTGCGCGGCGGCGAGGCATTGATGCAGGAACTGGTCAAGGTCACGCAAGGCGCCCTGACGGGGGAGGAGTCCGCAGTTCGCAATATCCAGCAGCGCAATCTGGTCAGCGACAGCCTGCGTTTGCTCAACCAGCATGAAGCTGCGCTGGTCAAGGGCTACCCCATGGCCCTGCTGGAGATTTTTGCGGAAGGCCCGTCTGCCGCCAAAGGCCGCAGTTCCGCCGACGACACCGGCATGGATTTTGGGGAACTCTCGCTGATGGATGAGAGCGAGATGCAGGCGCAGGTGGAGCTGTCCAAGGCGCAGCAGTCCGCGCTGCATGCCACCGATGCAGTGCTGGCCGAACTCAACACCCTGGTCAGTTCAGCGCAGGGTTTGCGCAGTGTGCAACCCGAACGCAACCCGCTGCGCCCCGAAAGTTACATCCGAGCCCTCCAGCAAGTGGTAGGTGAAACCGGTGTGTCGGCAGAGGTGCGCCAGCTGTGGATGCAGCACATGCGTGACCTGTTGGGCAAGCTGCTGGTGGATGAGTACAAAAAAACGGCTGCCAGCCTGCGCGAACACGGCATTCAGCCCGTGGGCTACGCAGTGCTTGGCACACCTGCTGGCAACGCAGGACGCAGTGGTGGATATGGCGGACCCGGCGCCAATACCGGGATGGGGACTGGCTATGGCGGGGGTTACTCCGGCTATGGCAATTCGATGGGCGCTCCCATGGGCGACTACGGCAACACGGGCTACGGCCGTGGCATGGGGCCCTCCACCGGATGGAGTGGCGACTCCCAGCAGTCGCCGATGTCGGCGATGGCGCCTGCTGCAGAAGAAGCATTGCTGACGGTTGGCATCTTGCGGCAGATGCTCGCAGGGGGGGATCCCTTTGATCCGCGTGCTTACGGTGCCATGCCCTCACAGCCGGTGGCGTTGCAGCCAGCTTGGGGTGGCGCTCCTGCGGGGGCCATGGTGGCGGGCGGCCAGGTCATGCAGCAAGGTGTTGGTTACTACCCTGCTGGCGCAGCGGCAGAGGCCATTGAGGATATGGCCCAGCTTGAACGCCTGGTGGGAAGGCTTGCTGCTGGCGGCAGCCAGGCGGCCTCGTTGTCGGCGCCCCTGACGGGTTGGCGGGGGCCCGGTGTGGCACCTGTGGTCTACGCAGCGATGCCGGTGGATGCGGTCAACCAGTCCCCAGCCATGGCAGTGGAGGTGGTGGGCCGCATGATGGAGAACATTGCCCAAGACGCTCGCCTTCTGCCGCCTGTGCAGAAGGCCGTGAAGAGTCTTGAGCCCGCGCTCAAACAGCTGGTGACGCACGACGGGCGTTTCTTCACGGATGGGACCCATCCCGCCCGCCGTTTGCTCGACGAGCTGACGCAGCGCAGCCTTGCCTTTACCGCAGAGGCTGCGCCCGGATTCAGCAGTTTCATGCGCCTGGTGCAAGGGGCGGTAGAGCACCTCACGGCCCATGAAATCAAGGACGCGGGGCCTTTTGAAACGGTGCTCAAGGCGCTGCAGTCTGCCTGGGAGACCCAGGAACAGAAGATCAAGGCCCACCAGGAAGCGCAGCAAAAAGCCTTGCTCCAGGCAGAGCAGCGGGAAATGCTGGCCGAAAAGACTGCGGCCGACATTCGCAGGCTGCCGGACCTGGGGAATGTGCCTGCCGATGTGCTCGATTTTGCTGCTGGTCCATGGGCGGATGTGATCGCCCTGGCGCAAGTGCTCAAGGGCGGGGATGGCAAGGACGAGGATCCCGGTGGCTATCTGGCTCTGGTGCCGGTGCTGCTGTGGAGCGCCCAGCCCGATCTGACCCGCCAGGAGCCTGAGCGCCTGAACGAGGCCATCCCGGGCCTGCTGGCCAAGCTGCGCAAGGGGCTCAAGACCATCAATTACCCGGCAGTGCAGACCAGCGCCTTTTTGCAGCGTTTGGTGGGGTTGCACCAGTCGGCTTTCGAAAAGCCAGCGCCTGCGCCTGCACCCGTGGCTGCACCCCAGCCTGAGCCGGTGCCTGAAGCCCCGCCGGTTGAAGTACCAGCTCCCGCTGCCGATGTAGCTCCGCAGGACAGCGTTCAGGCGCCAGTGGAGGCCCCCGATCCCTACGCGGACTTTGTGATTGGGGCCTGGGTCGAGCTGGTCACCAATGGCAGGGTTGTGCGCACGCAGCTCACCTGGGCCAGCCCACACGGCACCCTGTTTCTTTTCACTGCGCCCGATGCAAGCACGCAGTCCATGACGCGGCGCATGCGGGACAAGCTGGCAGCCGAAGGCTCCTTGCGCGTGGTTCCGGCGGTCCCTGCCACGGCCCGTGCTCTGGATGTGGTGGCAGCGGGCGCTTCGCGCAAGGCGGGCGGTGGTGCCTCCAAGGCGCCCTTGTCGGACGCCAAGTCATCCAAGACCCGCTGAGCAACGGTCGCCTCCGTGGCGGT
Organism: Acidovorax facilis; assembly: GCA_964031875.1. Lineage (GTDB taxonomy): Bacteria > Pseudomonadota > Gammaproteobacteria > Burkholderiales > Burkholderiaceae_C > Acidovorax > Acidovorax facilis_A. Next base: position 26,729 of record CAXIRU010000011.1, on the reverse strand, counting down.
CCGTCATCGCCCTGACGCCGTGTCTGGCTGTGTTCAGCTACAAACGCGTGTTCATGCCGCGCAAAGCATCTTGAAGCGCTCGGTTCAGGTACGGAGCAGTTTTTTGCGGACAAGGTGAATATGGTCACGCAGCGCATACAGCTCATCGGCGTAGGACAGCGGCACGCTCACTTTTTCAGCCTGGGATTCCAGTGCATCCAGGGCCTTGAGCAGCTCGGCAGCGTCGGCTTTGCCGGTCTCCATGTCGTTCTCGATTTCGCGCAGCCGTCCATACCAGCGGAACACGCGTGAACGCACCCTGAACTGGTAGAGCGGCGGCACTACGCGCGACAGCGGAAGCATGATCGCCAACAAAATGCCCAGTACCAGCCACATGCGCTCAATCAGGTTCGCCATCCAGAACGGCAGGTAGCGCTGCAACATCGGCACCGGTTCGTTCATGGCCCGGTCGGCTTCCTTGGCAATCGGCAGCTCGCTGTGGCGCGAGTTGGGGAACTCCCGGGCCCGGTTGAACCATCCTGAGCCGCCGTGCAGTTTCTGTGCGTTCTGTGCAAACAGGGTGAGCAGGGCCGGGTGGGCGTCATCGCGCGCAAAAAGCGAGGTGGTGGATGCCACCAGGCGCACGTCCCGCGTGGGTACGTTGGCCGCCAGGTCCACCACGCCGCGCGGCAACGTGACGGGCGTCAGGAACGGAAACCGCCGTGCGTAGGCTTCATGCTGGGCAAAGTCCAGCAGTTGCACGCCTGGGGTCTGCAGCAGCATCTGCACCATCAGCGATTCGGGGGCCGATGCGAATACCAGCGCATCGATCCTTCCTGCCAAAAACTCCACCGTAGCCGGCGTTTGCTCCAGCCGGGACATCTGCACAGAGCCCGGCGCCACCTTGTTGGCGTCGAGCAGGCGCTCCATCAGCCGGGGCACGCCACTGCCGTCCGAGCCTACGTTCACCCGCCAGCCACGCAGCTGTCGCAGGCTGTCAATGCGCGGCGTGTTGTAGGTACGTGCGGCGGTCTCTGTGCGGTAGAACAGCCACACGGGTTCCACAAAGAGACTGCCCAGTGAGAGCAACTCGTCGGCATCGTCGGGGTGCAGTTCGGCCGTGCCGCCTTGCACAAACGCCACATCCGCCTTGCCTTCGCGCAGCAGTTCCAGATTGTGCGAGGAGCCTTCGCTGGGCAGGAGCCGTACGTGGATACCGTCCACCGCCAATGCCTTCTGGTAGCGCTTGCCAAACTCTTCGTATGCGCTTTGCGCCGGGCCCGTCGCCAGCGTCACGGTTTTGGGGGGATGGGGGTTGAGCCACCAGTACGCCAGCACCAGCAGTCCCACCGCTACAAATGCGAGAGGGCCGGCTGACACGATCAGATCGCGCAGAGAAAGCAGGGTGGTGCGGAAAGCCTGGGGCATGGAATAGGGGATGGTCAGGGGAGGGGGGCAACACAGGGCCTGGGCTACTGCCAGAGGCCCGGTGATTGCCCGTAAAGCCGTGGTGGCGCGCACCCTGGCGCTTGCCACCAGGGGCGGTCAGAAATGCTGGGGCCTATCCTAGGGCTTGTTGCCGAGCCGCTTGCGCTCGTAGGCCACGCATTCCGCCGGCGAGAGCTGATCGTCCTGGTCCGTATCTGCCGCATCGAAATAGGCCATGCGGGTTTCAACCACTTCCTTGAATGACAGCTTGCCATCGCTGTCCTTGTCGATCGCGGCAAGCCGTTGGAGGCGGCCTTTGCCCATGCGTGGAACCTGGGCCAGGTCGGCGAGCTGGACATGGCCGGTCGCATCGGGCGAGAGGTTGTGCCAGCCTTGTACGATGTCCTGGTGAAACTCCTCCAAAGACACGTTGCCGTCGTGATTCAGGTCGGCGGACGAGCAGATTGCCTGGAGCCGGCTGGCGCGCGATGGGGCTGCTGGCTTCTGGGCCGTGGCGGTCACTTTGGGTGGGGATGTGGGGGAAGACGCCGGGGCATCCGCTGCCTGCGCGGCGCCTACACATGCCAGAGCAAAGGTGCCTGCCGCTGCTGCACTGCACAGCGAGCGCATGGTGCGCAGAGTGTGTGGGGTCTGGGTTGTGAGCATCATTGGGCCCTCCTTACCACCACCAGCGTTGGCTGGGGCTGCGGTTGCAGGGCCAGACCATGGTGTGCGCACCCTGGCGCACCCGGCCATCCTCCACGTCCAGGCACTTGCCGTTGAGCTGGCTCACAATCTGGCCGCCCCGGGTGGCCCAGCTTTGGCTGCGCGAGCCTGAGCACGACCACAGCACCACCCGTGCACCATCGCGCGGATCACCACGGTCCACGTCCACGCACAGGTCGCGCACCCGGATCTCACCACCGCGTCCCACCGCGAACCGCTGGGACGCGGTGCCGTTGCATTCATACACCTGCAACGTGGTGCCGGGCTGGAACTTGCCACCCCGCACGTCAAGGCACAGGCGGCCGTCCACGCGGACTTCGCGCCCCCAGTCGCCACCCTGGCCGGGATAGTCCGGGTACTCGGGGCGCCGGTCGTTGTCGTGCCGGTTGTGGTTGGCCAGCAGTGCAAGGCCCGCGATGGCGGCCACCGCTGCAACGGCTGCACCAGCGTTGGACCCACTGCTGTTGCCAGAGGCGTAGCTGCGGGTGATCTTGAAGCGGCCGCCACACCCGCCGTTGGTCCACAGCTCTCGGTTGGTCAGGTCGTAACCCCAGGTGCGGTTGAAGCGGCAAGCGCCTTGTGTCTGTGCGCTCAGGTCGACCTGGGTGGTGTCGTCCGGCAGGCGGTAGGACGTGTAACCGCCGTTGGATTGCAGGTCCACGAACTGCTCCTGGGCTTGCACGGTCTGGACGCTCATGAGCAACGGCAGGCACAACAGCCATGCGTGGCGCCGATGGGCAGGGTCTCTCATGGATTCTCCTTTGGGATGCCGAGGGGGCGCCGCTGCGGTGCACTGTCGGGGTGAACAGTGCCGTGCGGCAAAGGGAGATTGTGCCGCTCTCAAGACTGTTTTTGGCACTCCTTGCGCGACCCCGATGTGATCAGGCGTCTGCGTGTCGGTTTGCGGGGGTATGTTTGATATTGAGAATTATTATCAATTACAATGGCGCATTTTTCCTGCCACTGCATGTTCGCCGCCGACACCAGCCAGGCCCATGATGCCCACACGCTCTACAGCCACCACCATGGCTGGCTGCGGGCGTGGCTCCATCGCCGGCTGGGGTGTGGCGACGAGGCGGCAGACCTCGCGCAGGACACTTTTTTGCGGGTGCTGCTGCGGCCCCAGGTGCTGCACGGGCTGCGTGAGCCACGCGCCTACCTCACCACGATTGCCAAGGGCCTGCTCGCCGATCTGTGGCGACGCCGCGCGCTGGAGCAGGCGTACCGCGAGGCCCTGGCGCTGATGCCAGAGCCCCTGGCGCCGTCGCCTGAGGAGCGTGCGCTGGTGTTGCAGGCACTGCATGAAATCGATGCGCTGCTCGACGGCTTGGCGCCGAAGGCCCGCCATGCATTCTTGCTGTCGCAGCTTGAAGGCATGTCTTATGCCGCCATTGCCCAGGAGCTGGGGGTGAGCGAACGCACCGTCAAGCGCTACATGGCGCAGGGCTTTGAGTGCTGCCTGGTGGCCATGGCATGAGCCGTGTCGCGCACGACCCGGCAGTGCCCGGTGAACCCGGTCGCGCGGTGCTGCGAGAAGCGGCACAGTGGCTGGTGCGGCTGCATTCCAGCGACGCGGGGCCCGAGGACTGGCAGGCCCTGGCCCGATGGCGCGCCCAGGATGCTGCGCACGAACAGGCCTGGCAGCGCGCCGAACGGCTGTCTCGCACCTTGGGCGCTGTGCCCGTTGGTCTGGGCCTGCCGGTGCTCAACCGGGCCCACCGGGGCGTTAACCGGCGTGCTGCACTGCGCGTCCTGGCCTTTGTGGGCGTAGCGCCCGCCACGGCCTACCTGGGATGGCGGCACCTGCCGTGGCAGCCTTGGGCGGCAGAGCACCGCACGGCCACCGGTGAGCAGCGCACCGTCCCGTTGGCCGATGGTTCGCAATTGCTGCTGAACACGGCCACGGCGGTGGATGTGGCCTGGGATGTGCCGCAGCCCAGGGTGCGTCTGCATGCGGGTGAGATGCTCGTCACCACGGTGCCCGATGTGTCTGGCGCCGACCCCACCGGTGCGCGCAGCTTTCAGGTGGAGACACCGCAGGGGGTGTTGCGAGCTCTCGGTACCCAGTTGGGTGCCCGGTTCGCCGTGCGCCTTGGGGAAGCGGGCGAAACCCGAGTGGCGGTGGCCCGGGGTGCGGTGGAGCTTGCGCCGCTACAGGGGCTTGCACGGGAGTTGCGCGCAGGTGCGCAGTGCCACATTACGGCCACTGCAGTGTCGGCGCCATCGCCACTGGGCGAGCAGGCCTTGGCCTGGGCGCAGGGCGTGTTGTATGCCGACAACCTGCGCCTGGACGCTTTTGCCCGCGAGCTCTCCCGTTACCGCCCCGGCCTGCTGCACTGCGATCCCGCCGTGGCCGGGTTGCGGATTTCTGGCGCCTTCCAGTTGCGCAACACCGACCAGGCGCTGGCCATGGTGGCGGCCACCCTTCCTGTGCAGGTGTTGTCACGCACACGGTACTGGGTCACGCTGCTGCCGGGGTGAGGGGTGTCTGTCAGAGATTGTGGTGTTTTTGGCCTCCAGCGCTTATCCATCAAGCGCTAATAGCTATTAAATTTGTAGCAATTTTGGTGTGAGGCTCTTGTGCTCCGGTTGCGCGCCGCCTGTGCGAGCAGGCCGCTGCAAAAAAAGTGGGTGCCCAGCGCGGTTGGCGTGTCCCTTTTTGCGTGCATGTCCGGCAAGGGGTGGAACGTTCTTTTTTCCGCTTCTCTTTTTTACCGACACCACTGCCCTGAGGAGACCGCGCATGGCGCACCTTCCACACCTTTCGCACCATAAGCTGCTGCTGGCCCGCACACCCATCGTGTTCACCACCCCTGTCGCGGGCGCCATCCAGGCGCTGTGCCTGGGGGTGGCCCTGGCTGCCATCACCCCCCAGGCCCTGGCCCAGGTCGGGGCGGTTGCCCCGGCGGCGGCGCGGGCCTATGACATTTCTGCCGGTCCATTGGGCGCCGTACTGTCGCGTTTTGCGGGCGCGGCAGGCGTCACGCTATCGTTCGAGCCGGCCTTGACCGAAGGCCTGAGCAGCGGCGGCTTGCAGGGCAGTGTGTCGGTGCAGGAGGGTTTCGCCCGCCTGTTGCGGGGCACGGGCCTGGAGGCTATCGTGCGCGCTGACGGCGGCTACATGCTGCGCCGTACCGCTGTCGCGACACCGGCGAATGCGGTGCGCAGCCCCGCCGCCACAGACACCCCACTGCCCACCGTGCGTGTGACCGCCGAGCGCGAGGCTGCCACCGGCCCGGTGGCAGGCTACCGCGCCACCCGCAGTGCCAGCGCCACCAAGATGGACGTTCCGGTGCTGGAGACTCCGCAGCAAGTCTCCACCATCGGCGCAGAGCAGATCCGGGACCAGGCCATCTCCAGCGTGGCCGAGGCCGTGCGCTACAGCGCAGGCGTGCGCCCGGCGGACTATGGCATCACCGACGACGATGTGTCGGTGCGCGGCTTCTACCTCACCGGCACGGGCCTGTACCGCGACGGCATGCGCCTCATCCACAACGGCTTCATGACCAACCTGGAGCCCTACGGGCTGGAGCGGCTGGAGGTGGTGCATGGCCCGGCCTCGGTGCTGTACGGCCAGTCGGCGCCCGGCGGGTTGATCAACGCGGTGACCAAGCGCCCCCGTGCCGACATGCAGCGCGAAGTCGGGGTGGAGCTGGGCAGCCACGACCGCCGCCAGATCACCGCCGACATCGGTGGCGCGCTCAACGAGCAAGGCACGCTGCTGGGCCGCCTCACCCTGCTCAAACGGGAGGCGGGAACGCAGTGGGATGGCCTGCGCGCCGACCGCACCTACGTGGCGCCCGCACTCACGCTGCTGGGCGACCGCACCACCCTCACGCTGCTGGCGCACTACCAGGACGATGACACGGGCTATGTCATTCCCTACTACCGCAACACGCCCGCAGGCCCCTCCCATGAGAGCATCAACGTGAACGGCCCCGGCTCGGGCCACCACAAGCGCGCGGTTTCGCTGGGTTATCTGCTCGAACACAGCTTCAGCGATGCCCTCACGCTGCGCCACAACCTGCGCTACCTGGACGGCAGCAACCATCGCCTGGAGATGCGCAACCGGGGGCTGCTGGCCGACCAGCGCAGCATGGCACGCCTTGCCATGGTGCGGCCCGACGCCGAGAAAACCCTGGTGGTGGATACCCACCTGGAGGCGCATTGGAAAAGCGGCGAGGTATCGCACCAGATGCTGGCGGGGCTCGACTACTACCATTCCAAGCTCGACTGGCGCATCCATTCACTCAACGGGTCTGTGGCCCCGATCGACCTCGTGAATCCCGTCTATGTGCAGCCAGACTGGGGCAACAACTTTTTGAGCGACCGCGCCCTGGCCCGCAACACGCAGGTGGGCCTGTACCTGCAGGACCAGATCAAGCTGGGCGAGCGCTGGGTGTTCAGCCTGGGGGGGCGCTACGACACAGCGCACATCGACACGGCCTACGACGCGCGGCTGACGGCCAGCAGCGCCTTCACCACCACCCTGGTGGACCGGCGCGACAACGCCTTCACCGGCCGTGCCGGGGCCGTCTACCTGGCGCCCAACGGGCTGGCGCCGTACGTGAGCTTCAACACCGCTTTCCAGCCGCCGCTCACCACAGTGACGGCGGTGGATGCCAACGGCAACCCCTACGAACCCGAAACCGCCAAGCAGGCCGAGGTGGGGGTGCGCTACGCACCTGCCAACGCGGGCTACACCCTGAGCGCCGCCGTGTTCGACCTGCGCAAGCGCAATGTGCGCACGCCGTCCACCATCAATCCGCGCTTTGACGTGCAGACCGGCGAAGTGCGCAGCCGGGGGCTGGAGCTGCAGGGATCGGGCGATGTGGGCGGCGGCTTCTCGGTGATTGGCGCCTACACCTACCTGAACGCCAAGGTCACGCGCAGCAACAACCCGCTGGAAGTGGGCGAACGCCCCGGTGCCACGCCCGAGCATGTCGCGTCGCTGTGGGGCAAGTACCAGCGCGGCCCGCTGCAACTGGCGCTGGGCGCGCGGCACATCAGTGCCACACCGGGCGAACTGCGTGTGGCCGCTGGTCCGCTGCCCATGAACGACAGCTACACCCTGTTCGATGCCATGGCGGCCTACGACATCGGGGCCTGGCGCCTGTCATTCAACGTGAGCAACCTGGCAGACAAACGCTACAAGACCCAGTGCAACACCTTCCGGGGTGGGGCGCAGTTCTGCGCCCTGGGCTTTGGGCGCGAAGTGCGCGTGGCGGCTGCGTACCGGTTCTAAAGCATCCCCCTGAGTCGCTTCGCGCCTTCCCCCTTCTCTCGAATGGCTGTGCCATTCGGGAAGGGGGACACCGCCAGAGCGGCGGGGCGGCCCTTGCGCGGCGGTCGCTGGCGCGGGCCTCGCCCAGCGCGCAGGCCTCGGGCGGGTTCGACCTCCATCTGACAACCCAATGCGCAAGCTGCTGGTACATCTGCACCGCTGGGCCGGCCTGTTCATGGCGGTGTTCCTGGCCGTCGCGGGGCTCACGGGCTCCGTCATCGCGTGGGAGCATGAGCTGGACCGCTGGCTCAATCCCACGTTTCACCGGGTAGAGCCCTTCGCTGGCGATGCGCTGCCTGCCACCGAGATTGCGCGGCGCGTGGAGGCCACGCACCCGCAGTTGCGCGTGAGCTACCTGCCGCTGGCCGCGCCTGCGGGCCAGACGCTGGTGGTCATGGTCGAGCCGCGCCTGGACCCCGCCACAGGCCAGCCCTATCCGCTGGATTTCGACCAGATGGCCTTGCACCCGGCCACGGCGGCTGTGCAGGGCAAGCGCCTGTGGGGCAGGGCCTCGCTCGCGCGGGAGGACATCGTCCCGTTTCTCTACAAGCTGCACCACACGCTGTTCCTGCCGCGCGCCTGGGGGGTGGACTGGGGCGTGTGGTTCCTGGGCGCGGTGGCGCTGCTGTGGATGCTGGATTGCTTCATCGCGCTGTGGCTGTCATTTCCCCGCTGGGCGGCGTGGCGCAAGTCGCTGGTGTTTCGCTGGTCGCGCGGCGGCCAGGTTCTCAACTTTGACCTGCACCGCTCGGGCGGTGTGTGGACGTGGGCTCTGATGCTGGTGCTGGCTGTTACCTCGGTGGCCATGAATCTGCATGACGAAGTGATGGAGCCGGTGGTCAACCTGTTCTCCCGCACCAGCCCGAGCCCCTTTGACGAGCGCCCGCGCCGCAGTGCGCAGCAGAGCGCGCAGCCCCCGGCTGTCGGGCGCGAGGCCATTGTGCAAGCTGCACGCGCAGAGGGTTTGCGCAGGGGCTGGAGCGACCCGCCGGGTTTCCTCAGCTACCGCGCTGCGTTTGGCCTGTACGGGGTGGACTTTTATGTGCCCGGCATCAGCCGCCCTGGCCTGGGGCCGCCGCGCCTGTACTTTGATGGCGACACGGGTGCTCTGGTGGGCCAGCGGGTGCCGGGCGAGGGCTCGGCGGGGGATCTGTTCATGCGGCTGCAGTTTCCGCTGCACTCCGGGCGCATTGCAGGGGTGCCGGGCCGCGTGGTGGTCACGCTGCTGGGCGTGGCTGTGACGGTGCTGAGCGTGACGGGCGTGGTGCTGTGGCTGATCCGCCGTTCGGCCCGCAGGCGCCTGCCCACGGCGGCATCGCCGGGCCTGGGTGGAGTGGCCTATGCCAGGTCTGCCGCTGACGGCAAATAAAGCCCCTCTGCGGTGGTGATGGCGCGCGCAGCCCGTGCTGCCCGCGCCGTGGCCATGGCCGTGGCCTCGGCCGCCATCGTGGCCATCACCATCATGCCCAGGCTCTTGCCACTGCGGCCCGTGCCCAGGCTGAAGAGGGTGTCGCCGTCGGACATGGTGTGCACGGGGTTGATGCTGCGCGCCAGGCCATCGTGTGCGGCCACGGCCAGGCGGTGGGCCTGCACCTTGGTGATGACGGCATCGGTGGCGACCACGCCGATGGTGGTGTTGGTGCCCGCGAGCAGGGGCTGGGGCGGGTCGCCGCGCAGCAGGGCGCGGCGCGTATCGCGCAGGCCCAGGCCGTCGTCGGTGCGGGCCCCGGCGATCACTTGCGCGGTGTCGGGGTCGATCACATCGCCCAGCGCGTTGCAGGCGATGAGAGCGCCCACCGTGACGCCGTCCACGGTGACGGACGCGGTGCCGATGCCGCCCTTCATGGCCCGCTGAATGCCGAAGATCTTGCCCAGCGCCGCGCCCGTGCCTGCGCCCACATTGCCTTCGGCCGGGTCGGCGGTGGATGCTGCATCGCACGCGGCATAGCCCGCAGCGGCATCGGGGCGCACGCGCATGTCGCCCACCAGCAGGTCAAACAGCACGGCGGCAGGCACGATGGGCAGGCGGCCCACGGCCACGTCGAAGCCGATGTTGCGCTCTTCGAGCCAGCGCACGGCGCCAGTGGCGGCATCCAGCCCCCAGGCGCTGCCCCCGGCCAGCATGATGGCGTGCACCTTGTCCACCAGGTTGGAGGGGTGGAGCAGATCGGTCTCGCGGGTGCCGGGCGCGGCGCCGCGCACATCTACGCCAGCCACGGCGCCTTCGCGGGTGATGATGACGGTGCAGCCCGTGGGGCGGCGGGTTTCGGTGAAGTGGCCGACCTCGATGCCGGCCACGCGGGTGATGCTGCCAGCGTTGCCAGCCAGTGTGATGGAGGAACTCATGGCCGTGGATTATGGAGCCCAGGCGCCTTGCGGCACTTGCGAAGCATCACCGCCCCAGTGCGGCGCGTGGAGCGCTTCAGGGCGCTTTCTCGATCCGCTGGACGTGGTAGGCACCGCTGATCTGTTCGGCCCGAAAGCGCACCTTGTCCCCCGGTTTCAAGTCACCCACCAGACTGGCGTCCGCCACGCGGAACACCATGGTCATGGGCGGCATTTCCAGGTTCTTGATCTCGCCGTGTTTCAGGGTGAGGCGCAGGGTGCGCGGGTCCCAGCGGGTGATTTCGCCTTCGCTCAGCTCCGCGCCCTGCGGTGTGGTTGGGGCGGCATGGTGGCTGCTGTGGCTGTCCGACGCAGTTGCAACTGGGGCTTGCGCCAGTGCGGGCCCTGCGGCCAGCAGGACCAGGCTGGCCGCCAGCGGGATAGAGAGGAATGCCTTCTTCATGTCGATGCCTTCTTGTTGTAGCTATTGAACACGCGGGTGCTGCCGTCGTGGGCCACCAGCAGCACGTCGTAGGGGTCGCGCCGGTCGCCATACACGGCGCCGTCCATGCCCGGCGAGCCCACAGGCATGCCGGGCACCGCCAGGCCCAGCGCCTTGGGCTTTTGCTGCAGCAGCTTGCGCACGTCACTGGCGGGCACATGGCCTTCAATCAGGTAGCCGCCCACCAGCGCGGTGTGGCACGACCCCAGCTTTTGATGCAGGCCCAGGCGGGCGCGCACCGCGTTGTTGCCGGTGTCGTGCACTTTCACGGCAAAGCCGTTGGTCTGCATGTGGTCCACCCATTCCTGGCAGCACCCGCAGTTCGGGTCTTTCCAGACCTCGACAGGCGTGGGCGTTGCGGCCCGTGTGGTGGTGGGCAGCAGGGCGATGGCCAGGCCCGCGCCTGCGAGGGGCAGGGCGGTGGCAAGCCATCGGCGGCGGCTGGGTTGGGCGCGGTAGGCTGAGGGTTGCGTCATGATGGGGCTCCAAATAGTCGGGTTGCGGCTCATGGCTTGCGCGGCAGCACGGTGATGGTTCCCGTCATGCCAGCCTGGTAGTGGCCCGCGATCAGGCAGGCAAAGTCGAACTGGCCCGCGCGATTGAACTGCCACACGATGTCGCCCTTCTTGCCTGCGCCCACATGGGCCATGTACGGCTCGTCGTGTTCCATGCCGGGGTGCTTGACCATCATCTCGGCGTGCGCGTCCAGCTCGGCCTTGGTGCCGATCACGATCTCGTGCAGCACCTTGCCTTTGTTCTCGGCACGCAGCCGCACGGTGTCGCCCTCGCGCACTTGGATGTGACGGGGCGTAAAGCGCATGTCGTCCGTCATGCGGATGGTGATGGTGCGGGCCACGGCCTGGGTGTCGCCTGCAATGCCCCAGGACATTTGTTCTTTCTTTTGTTCCTTCACCACCGGGGCGTTGTGGGCCGCGTGGGGCAAGTTTTCATGGCCAAAAGAGGCGTTTTCGCCTGCTAGTAAAGCGCAAGCAGCTATGAATTTAATAGCATTCATGGTGTGTCCTGTCTCAGTGTTGGTGGCCGCTGGCGGCGGGTTTGCGGGCGCTGGCCGCGCCGGGGGCGGTGCCTGGCGTGGTGGTGCGCGCGGGGCGGGGTGTGCTGGCCGGTGCGCCCTGCCATTCGTAGGCTTGCGTGCCCGCTGGCTGGGGGTAGTCGCCGGGGTCGCGGTAGTCGCCTGCCGCCAGCCCCGCGCGCACCTTGAAGGTGGTGAACATGCCGCCCATCTCCAGCGGGCCATAGGGGCCGGTGCCGGTCATCATGGGGAAGGTGTTGTCTGGCAGCGGCATCTCCATGGCACCCATGTCGGCCATGCCGCGCTCGCCCATCACCATGTAGTCGGGCACGATCTTCTGGATCTTGCCTACCAGGCCCCGGTGGTCCACGCCGATCATGGTGGGCACGTCGTGCCCCATGGCGCCCATGGTGTGGTGGCTCTTGTGGCAGTGCAGGGCCCAGTCGCCGGGTTCGTCGGCAATCAGCTCGATCTGCCGCATCTGGCCCACGGCCACGTCGGTGGTCACCTCGGGCCAGCGCGCGCTTTTGGGCACAGGGCCGCCATCGGTGCCGGTCACCTCGAACTCATGCCCGTGGATGTGGATGGGGTGGTTGGTCATGGTGAGGTTGCCCACGCGGATGCGCACACGCTCGCCCTGGCGCGCCACCAGCGGGCTGATGGCGGGGAAAACGCGGCTGTTCCAGCACCAGATGTTGTGGTCCAGCATGGTGTTGACCTTGGGGGTCATGCTGCCGGGCTCCACATCGAAGGCGTTGAGCAAGAAGGCGTAGTCGCGCTGCACCTTGGCGATGTGCGGGTGCGCGGCCTTCGGGTGGGTGATCCACAGACCCATCATGCCCATCGCCATCTGCACCATCTCGTCGGCATGCGGGTGGTACATGAAGGTGCCCGGGCGGCGCGCCGTGAACTCGTAGACGAAGGTCTTGCCGGGTGCGATGCCCGGCTGGTTGAGCCCGCCCACGCCGTCCATGCCATTGGGCAGGCGCTGGCCGTGCCAATGGATGGTCGTGTGCTCGGGCAGGCGGTTGGTGACGAAGATGCGCACGCGATCACCCTCGACCACCTCGATGGTGGGGCCGGGGCTTTGGCCGTTGTAGCCCCACATGTTGACCATGAAGCCGGGCGCCACCTCGCGCACCACCGGCTCGGCCACCAGGTGGAACTCCTTGACGCCTGCGTTCATGCGCCAGGGGGCGGTCCAGCCGTTCAGGGTGACCACCGGGTTGTAGGGGCGGCCCGTGGGCGGGTGCAGCGGCGGCGCTGTGTCGGCGCTGGATTGCATCGCAGGCTCGGGCAGTGCGGCCAGGGCCACGCGGCTGACGGAGGCTGCGGCCACTGCCGTGGCGGCGCCGGAGAAGAAATTGCGGCGGTTCATGGTTCAGTGGCCTTGTGGGGTGGTGGAGGCGGCGGCGCCGGAGGTGAGGCCCTGCAGGGCGCCAGGCGATGTGCCAGGTGACGTGCCGGTGAGTGCAAGTTGCAGGTCTGTCTCGGCCAGCCAGAAGTCGCGCTGCGCTTCGATGGCATTGGCCACGGCCTGCGTGCTGTTGCGCGCTTCGGTCAGCATGTCCCACACGCTGGCCAGCATGCCGTTGTAGCGCAGGGTGGTCTCGTCGCTGATGAGCTGGCGCAGGGGCACCACCTCAGCCTGCTGCTGGCGCGCCAGGTCGAGCGCGGTGCGGTAGATGAGCCATGCGCTGCGCACCTCGCTGCGCGCGCGCACGGCGGTGTCCTGCAGCAGGGCGGCACTTTGCTCCACCTCGGCCTGGGCGCGGGTGCTTGCGGCGCCGCCCCAGTCGAACAGGGGCAGGGGGATTTCCAGCTCCCAGCCGCGCTTTACATCGGTGTGCCCGGTGTCGCGTTCGGTGCTGGTATTGCGGCTGTAGGCCAGGCCGATGTCGCCAAACAAAGCGCCTGCGCGGCTCCAGCCCTGGCGGGCGGCCTGGGTGTCGAGCTGGCGGCGGGCCGCCTGCACATCGAGCCGTTCGCGCAGCGCGGTGGCTTCAATGCCGTCTGCGGGCAAGGCGGTGGCGGGCAGGGGCGGCAGCCGGTTGGCCAGCTGGTACTGCGTCTGCAGCCCCCACACGCCCATGCGGCGGTTGAGCTGCTCGCGTTCGGTGGCGGCGGCCAGGCGGGCGCGGGCGCGCTGGCGGGTGGCCTCTTGCAGCACAGCCTGCTCGCGGGCCTGCTGCAGGCGGCTCCAGTTGCCCACCTGCACCATGCGGCGGGCCAACTCGGCCCCGGCCTCGGCCGCCTCGACCATGCGGTCGTGGGTGGCGGCGATTTGCTCGGCCGCCACGGCACGCAGCCAGGCGCGGCGGGTGTCGGCGGCGAGCGCCACCACGTCCTGCGCGGCTTGCAGAGTGGCGATCTGCAGGCGCTCGGCCTGCCGCGCGGTGCGCCAGGGCAGGGTGATGAGGTCAATCAGGCTGAAGGCCAGGGTTCGCTCGATTTCGCGTTCGTGGCTGTTGGTGAAGCGCCCCAGCGCCAGGTGCGGGTTGGGCAGGCTGATGGCCTGCACGCGCTCGGCATCGGCCACGCCCAGTGCGGCCAGCCGTGCTTGCAGGCCGGGGTTGTTGAGCAGGGCAATGCGCACGGCAGCGTCTTGTGTCAAGGGCTGTGCCAGCCAGCCTTCGACGGATTTTTCTGCAGCGGCGCGGGCGGTGGGGTCTGTGGACGGCAGGCTCGTTGGCACGACCCCGGTGCGGCCTGCAGCGAGTGTGGCCACATCACTGCGCAAACCATCGGGCGAAACACTGGCGCAACCTGCAAGCACGGCTGCAGCGGCCAGCAGGCAAAGGCGCGGGGGGCGGTGCGTCGTTCGGGTCAGCATGTTCATGGCTTTCCCTCCGGCGTAGAGTGGTTTTGGTGCATCGCCGAGTCGGGCGCTGCCTGTCTTTCGCCGGTGTTGCCTGTGTGCCTGTGATGGTGTTGCTGGGGGCTTTTTTCCCCATGGGAGGAGGATGGGGGGGAGGTCGGCAGCATGCGCTGCCGGGTTTCCCAGGCGAGGATGTCTGCATGGCCCCGGGGAAAGGCCGCGACGGCATCGTGCGCTTCGCGCCAGGACTGGGGGGATGGCGTTGCACCGGGCAGCGGCGGCTGGAGCGCGAGGGCTGGATGGACCGGTGAATGGGTGGGTGCAGCAACGTTGGCAGCAGGCGCTGCAGGTTGGCCAGGATTGGCAACGACGCTCTGCGCCAACGACAACAAAGGCGCCAGAAGCACCAATCGGAAGGCTTGCGGGGGCAGGGAGGATAGACAGGACAAGGATGCGGATGCGCGCATGGCGATCTCCATACAACGGACGAAAAAGGCATTGCGCTGCTGCCCGGGCCACCCTGTTGGAAGGGAGCTCAGGCCGTGGCAGACGCACTTCGGGCGTTGGAGATCAGGCGATGGGTGGTTTGAAGCTCAGTGCGGCAGGCGCACTGTCAAACCGTGCGGAAGCTGTGGGCAGCTCTGCACCCCGGCTGCTGTGGGCGCAGGCCTTGGGGGCTGTGGCGCTCAGCATGGCTGAATGGCAGATTTCGCAAGCGGAGCAAGTGGCGGAGTGGTGGCTGTGCGCATCACACTCCGGTGGATGGCCGTCACAGGCGGGTTCTGCTGCGGCAGTGGCCTGTATTGCGAGGGGGGGGGGGTGGTCGGGCGTGCCGTTGCCGTTGTGTGCCTGCGCAGCCAGGTCCAGTCTGTGTATCGGCACAGTGGCGTCTGCCGATTCCATTGCCGCCAGATGGCTGTGCGCCTGCATGTGTTGCGCCTCGGCCGGTTGCAGCGGTGGCAAAACCCCGGCGGCCATGGCAGTGCCCGTCAGGCCACGAAGGACCAGCACCACCATCAACACGAAATAGAAGCCGCGACGCATGGCCGCAATGATACGGCGGCCGGTGCTGAGGGCCTTGGAGAGTGGACTCTCCCGCCCCGAATATCATCCGCCTGCGGAAATCTCTCATTACGGGCAAACGGGGTGGCGGATTTCTGGCAGTTCGGCTTACGATGTCGCGACGCGTTCAGCGCATTTCCTTCACCCTGCGGTGCGCTGGCATGAAGGTGCAAGACGAAAGGTTGGTATGCCTTCCTGGCTGGTGGGAACCTGGAGTACTTTGTCTGCGCGAATCCGCTGGCTGGTTCTGGTGGCGACGCTGCCTGCCGTGCTGCTGGTGGTCCATCAGGCACGGTCACACCGCATGGACGCCATCGCAGCCGCAGAAAACCAGGCTTTGGCCACGCTGCGGGCCGTTGCGGCCGGTCAGCAGCGGCTGATCCAGAATACCCGTGAGTTTCTGCAGAAGCTCGCTGCCATGCCTGTCGTGCAAGGGCCTGCCGAACCAGAATGCAGCAGGTACCTGGCGGAGGTGCTTTCGCTCAATACCACCTACGTCAATATTGGTGTTCCTCTGGCCAATGGGGATCTGTTGTGCAATGCGCGCCCGTTGAAAGAGCCTGTGAATGTGGCGAATCGGCCGTATTTTCAGCAGGCCATCACCGCGCGGGAGTTCGCGGTGGGGGCTTTTCAGATCGACCGGGCGGCGCAGGTGGCAAGCGTCAATTTTGCAGTGCCCGTGATCCCGCCAGGCACCCAGGAGGTGGTGGGGGCTGCCGTGGCCGTGGTGTCGCTGGAGTGGTGGAGTCTGCGGCTTGCCGACCTGAGCCTGCCCCCGGGTGCGGTGGCGCGTGTGACGGACCCCGAGGGGCGCGTGGTGGCGCGTTTTCCGCCCGATGGGCGCGAACTGGGGACACCGCTGGCCGATGCCGATTTCAGCGCTGCGCAGCAGCGCTCTGCCGAAGGCGTGCTGCAACGAAGCAATGCGGCAGGATCACACCAGCTGGTGGTGTTTCAGCCACTCATAGAGTCGGGAGGAAAGACGGTGGCCACCATGAGCCTGACCGTACCTCTGGACCAGCTGTATGCCCAAGCCAACCGCAACCTGTGGACGGAGATGACGCTCTTGATGGCTGGTCTGGTGCTGTCTTTCGTGCTGGCCCAGCAAGGTGTGCGCCGAGGCGTGATGAAGCCACTGCGGCGCTTGCTGGACGCTACCGATGAGCTGGCCCAGGGCCGCTATGCCTCCCAGCCCGCCGCGACCGGACTCTCTGAGCTGACCGAGCTGGGGCGGCGTTTTGACCGCATGGCACTGACCCGCCAGAGCGCTGAGGCGCAGTTGCGCCAGAACGAGGAAAACCTGTCCATCACCCTGCATTCCATTGGCGATGGCGTGGTGGCCACGGATGCGCAGGGCCACATCACGCGCATGAATGCTGTGGCCGAACGCCTGACGGGATGGCCTCTGCCCGATGCATTGGGCAAGCCGCTGACGGAGGTTTTTCGCATCGTCAACGCCAGCACGCGCGAGCCGGTGGTCGATCCGGTGCGCATGGTGGTGGCCAGGGGCGAGGTGGTGGGGTTGAGCAACCACACCACGTTGCTGGCCCGGAACGGCGCCGAGTACCAGATCGCTGACAGTGCTGCGCCGATTCGCAACGCCCAGGGGCAGATTGTGGGTGTGGTGCTGGTTTTCAGCGACGTGACCGAGGCGTATCGCGTAAGCCGGCAACTGCAGGATAACGAAGCGCGCTTTCGCACCCTTGCGGCACTCTCATCGGATTGGTATTGGGAGCAAGATGCCCAATTTCGCCTCGTTCATGTGGATGGCCGCGATCGGGATCGCCCGATGCAGGAAGCGTCCATCCATGTGGGCAAGATGCTCTGGGAGCTGCCCACGATTGGGGTGAGCGAGGCGCGCTGGAAAGAGCATCGGGAACTGCTGGAGCGCCACGAAGAGTTTCGCGACTTCGAGTTTCAGCAGTCTGGCCAGTCTGGCCGCCTTTATTGGATTTCTGTCAGTGGAACGCCGATTTTTGACCAGAGTGGCCTGTTCTGTGGCTACCGTGGCGTCGGCAAGGACATCACTGCGCGCAAGCGTGACGAAAACGAGCTGCGTATTGCAGCTATTGCTTTTGAGTCCCAGGAGGGCATGATCGTCACCGACCGGGAGACCCTGATCTTGCGTACCAATCGGGCCTTCACCAAGATCACGGGCTATAGCGCCGACGAAGTGGTAGGCAAGCGCGCCAGCCTACTCGCTTCGGGCCACCACGATCGGGATTTTTTCGATGGCCTGTGGGGCAGCCTGGCGGCCAGCGGTGAGTGGAAGGGCGAAATCTGGAACCGCTGCAAGAGCGGTGCGGTCAACCTGCACTTCATCAGCATTACCGCTGTCAAGGACGATGCGGGTGAAGTCACCCACTATGTCGGTACCCTCAGCGATATCACCCAGCGTGCCCAGGCCGCGCGCGAGATTGAGCACCTGGCTTTCTACGACCCACTGACGCACCTGCCCAACCGCCGCCTCGCGCTCGACCGCTTGCAGCAGGCGTTTGCCACCAGTGCCCGCAATGGTCTGCACGGCGCGTTGTTGTGCCTGGATCTGGACCATTTCAAGACCCTGAATGACACACTGGGCCATGATATGGGCGATGTTTTGCTGCAGCAGGTGGCGCAGCGGCTGGCGGGATGCGTGCGCGAAGGCGACACCGTGGCGCGCCTGGGGGGCGATGAGTTTCTGGTGCTGCTCGAAGACCTGGACGCGCTTGCCACCGACGCAGCAGAGCAGGCTCAAGACGTGTCCGAGAAGATATTGACCGCCTTGAACCAGCCTTATCAGCTGGCTTTGCACCATGTGCACAGCACCACGAGCGTGGGGGCCGTACTTTTCAGCGGCCAGAGCCAGCGGGTGGAGGACGTCGTCAAACACGCCGACCTGGCCATGTACGCTGCAAAAACGGCAGGGCGCAACGCGATCCGGTTCTTTGATCCGATGATGCAGGCGGCTGTCTCAGCCCGCGCCGCGCTGGAGAATGACCTGCGCACGGCGTTGGCTGCCGGGCAATTTCTGTTGCACT
This sequence comes from Acidovorax facilis, assembly GCA_964031875.1. Lineage (GTDB taxonomy): Bacteria > Pseudomonadota > Gammaproteobacteria > Burkholderiales > Burkholderiaceae_C > Acidovorax > Acidovorax facilis_A. The sequence continues at coordinate 8,552 of CAXIRU010000011.1, read as the reverse complement.
ACCAGATCCAGGTGGGCTGCGGGGTCCAGCCCGTGGGGGCTGAGGCCTTGATCCGCTGGCAGCACCCGGAGCGCGGCATGGTGTCCCCAGGTGAGTTCATCCCTCTGGCCGAAGAAACGGGCCTTATCCTGCCGATTGGCCTGTGGGTACTGCAGACGGCATGTGCGCAGTTGCGCCGTTGGCAGGACGACCCTGCCACGGAACCGCTGCAGTTGTCCGTGAATGTGAGCGCGCGGCAGTTCAGGCAGCCCGACTTCATGGAGCAGATTCGGGCGGTTTTGCTGCAAACTGGCGCGCGGCCCGATCGCTTGAAGCTGGAGCTGACGGAAAGCTTGGCCCTGGACAACGTGGACGACACCATCGCCAAGATGAACGCATTGCGCGCTCTGGGGCTGCGGTTTTCGCTGGACGACTTTGGCACGGGGCAGTCGTCGCTGTCTTACCTCACGCGCCTGCCGCTGGACCAGCTCAAGATCGACCAGAGTTTTGTGCGCAACATCGGCGTTCAACACACCGACGCACTGATTGTGCAGACCATCATCGGCATGGCGCAGAGCCTGGGGATCGATGTGATTGCCGAAGGGGTGGAGACGGACGCGCAGCGGGCGTTTCTGGAAAAGCACGGTTGCACGCTCTGGCAGGGCTATCTGTTCAGCCGCCCGGTACCGGTTTTGGAGCTGGAGCAGTATTTGCAGGAAAAGGCTGCCACTGTGTGAGTTCGGCGCCAGTCGTTCCGCCCCCGCCCGGTCACACCGCCATGTAGCGCCCTGGGCGGTGGTTCATCGCCAGCACCAGATTGAGTGCCACGGCCCCGGCGACCGACCAGGCGACGCGCAGGGGCTCTACCGTCCACAGCGCCAGCAGCACGATGCAGCAGTCCACCGCCATCTGAACCTTGCCGGCGCGCCATCCGTACCTGTCTTGCAGGTACAGCGCGGCAATCCCGACGCCGCCCAGGCTGCAGCGGTGGCGAAAAAGCACCAGAAACCCTGTGCCCGTGATCAACCCGCCTGCCACAGCCGCGTACAGCGGCTGCAATTGCGCAAACGTCAGGAATTGAGTCTGCAGTTCGGTCAGCAGCGACAACAGCAGCACGGCAACAAACGTCTTGACCGTGAAGGCACGCCCCAGTTTGCGCAGGGCCAGCCAGTAAAAGGGCAGGTTCAGCACAAAAAAGATCTTCCCAAAGCCGATGCCCGTGGCGTAGTGCAGCAAAAAGGCCAAGCCCGCAGTGCCCCCGGTCAGCAGACCTGCGCTGGTGAAGAATGCGACCCCCACCGAAATCAGCAACACGCCGGTGAAAATGGCCACAGCATCTTCTGTGAGCGTGTGCGGCACGGCCACAGGAGCGGCCGCTGGCGCAGCGGACGGCAGTGAAGGGGCAGTGGATGCGGGCGGGTTGGACATGGTGGGCGGGGGCGGGAGTTTCTGCGGCAAAGGAGGATGCCGCTCAGACGACGGTGTCGCAGATTGGAGCATGCAAACGCTGTGCCGGACTTGTCCGCTATCAAGGAATGGCGCGCCATGACAAGGCATGTCATGGCACGGCACGGCATGCCTACGGGGCGAGCCCCTGAATGCGGGCCTTGGAAAGCGAGTCGGTAGACCAGCGTCTGCCCTCTGCGGCAGATGTAACACCTGCAACGCAGAGCGAGGGCGGGCTGAGGCGCCAGCGTTCCTGCGAAAATAGCAGGCTTTGCCCATCTCAGGGACCTGCTCCCTGACGCCCGCCGCCCTTCGGGGCTGCCGGTGCTTTGGATGCTCCAGATTGATGTACCAGCCCCACCGACTCAACCGTTCCAGACTTGTGCTTTTGCTCCAGCAATGGACGCAGGCGCACCGTGGCCCGGCGCGCCAGGATATGGCGGAGCAGCTGAGCCAGTGGCTCAGTACCGTGGACGCGGTCAAGCTCAGCCGGGCGCTGCACGCCCTGGAATCAGGCTCGGCCCTGCCAGCCCCAGCGAGTGGGCGGGACACTGGGGTGGTGGATGTGTGTGCACTGCAGGCCCGTCTTCAAACCACCAGGGCCGAATTGACGGATATGGTCACGGTCAAGGCTGTGCCGGCCAAACCCTTGCGGGAGCGTGCCGACAACACCCCTGTCGATGGCCCCGACCCCGAGGCTGCCGCAGAGTTTGCAGTGCATGCTGCACGGTATCTTGCATTGCAAAAGCAGATGGACGGCAGGCTGGCCAGCCTGCGCGCGCAATTGCGGCAGAGCTTGTCGATGGGGCCGCAGGGGCTGAGTCGACTGGCCCTGCTGGATGCGGTGATGGAGCAGATGCTTGGCGCGCGTGAGCAAAGGCTGTGGGCGTCGTTGCCCGGCCATTTGGAACGGCGGATGTCGCATTTGCGCGCAGCCCATCAGCAGCAACTCGAGGCTGCGGGGCGAGAAGATGAGCCGCAGCGCTGGGCGCAGCCCGGCGGATGGCTGCATGTCTTTGAGCAGGACCTGCGGTCGCTGCTGCTGGCTGAGCTGCAGGTGCGGCTGGAGCCTCTGGCGGGCTTGCTGGAGGCGGCCCAGAGCCAGGAGCTTTCCCCCGGAACCCACCAACGTGACCCCAAAACCATGATGACGCCGGAACCGGTAACAGGAATGATCGAATGAACAAGAGTGTGTTGGCTGCCATCTTTGCTGTGGGCCTGGCGGCGGTGGGCTGGGTGGGGTGGGGGTTTGTCGGGGCTAGCCCGCTGGCCCTGGTCATGACGGCCCTGATCGCTGGCGCCTATCTGCTTGGTGCTTACGAGCTGATGCAGTTTCGGGCGGCAACCACTTCGTTGTTCGCAGCGCTGGAAGGTCTTCGGCAGCAGCCCCTGGCGGACCTTGGCGGCTGGCTGGAACGCCTGCACCCATCGCTGCGCAACCCGGTGCGCCAGCGGATTGACGGGGAGCGTGTGCCCCTGCCAGGGCCTGCACTGGCGCCGTATCTGGTGGGGTTTCTGGTCATGCTGGGCATGCTGGGCACATTTCTGGGCATGGTGATCACCTTCAATGGCGCGGTGTTCGCATTGGAGGCATCGTCCAGTCTGGAGTCCATCCGGGTGGCACTGGCGGCGCCCATCAAAGGGCTGGGTCTGTCGTTCGGTACCTCGGTGGCCGGGGTGGCGGCGTCGGCCATGCTGGGGCTGATGTCTGCCCTTTGCCGCCGCGAACGGCTGGCGGTGTTGCGCGTGCTGGATGCCCGGATTGCCAGCGAGTTGCGCCCCTTCTCTGCAGCCCACCGGCGCGAGGCCATGTTCGAGGCCCTGCAGGCCCAGGCGCAGGCCATGCCGCTGATTGCAGAGCGCCTGCAAGGCCTGATGGACGGGCTGGAGCGCCGCCATGTGCAGCTGAACGGCCAACTGCAAGACCAGCAGCTGGTGTTTCACCGCGAGGCGTCGCAGGCCTACACACAGCTGGCCGCCACCGTGGGTGCATCCTTGCACGAGAGCCTGGGCGCCAGCGCCCGCATGGCAGGTGACACGATCCGCCCGGTGGTGGAGCAGGCCATGGCAACGCTGGCGCAGGAGGCGGAGCGCTCGCACCAGCGGCTGCGTGAAGCCACGGGCGCACAGATGCTTGCCCTCACGGCCCAATGGGAAGGCACGGCCCGCCAGGTGGCGGACACCTGGACTCAGGCCCTGCAACGCCACACGCAGATGCAGGACCAACAAGCGGTGCAACTGGGCAGCGCGCTGAATTCCATCACGCAGGTGCTGGAGCAGCGCACCACGGCGCTAGTGAACACATTGCAGGAGACAGCGACCCAATCGCAGGCGGCCCAATGGGTGGCTGACCAACAACGCCTTGCGGGCTGGAGCCAGTCCATGGAGGGCATGGCCCGTCGATTGGCGGAGCAATGGGAGCAGGTAGGCGAACAAACGGCACAGCAGCAGCAGGGCGTGTGCCAGGCGCTCGAAGGCGCTGCCACCCAGCTTGACCAGTCGCTGCAGACGGCATCGCAGGCCTTCGAGCAGCGCACCACGGCGCTGCTGGCCTCGCTCCAGCAGACGGTCGAGAAATCGCAAGCCGACCAGACAGCGGCTGACCATCAGCGCCTTGCGGGCTGGAGCCAGTCCATGGAGGGCATGGCCCGCCGACTGGCGGAGCAATGGGAGCAGGTGGGGGAGCAAACAGTGCAGCAGCAGCGCGGCGTGTGCCTGGCGCTGGAGGGCGCTGCGGCGCAGCTCACAGAGGGCATGACCGCGCAGGTGCACCAGGCCCTGGACGGTGCCGCCCGGTTGATGGACCACTCGGATGCCCTGTTGCGCACGCGCATCGAGGCCGAAGCCCAGTGGACCGAAAGCCAGGCCCAGCGCATGGATGCACTGGCCAGCGTGTGGCGCGCGGAGATGGTGGCCTTGCGAGATGCAGAGGCGACACGCGGCCAAGCTGCCGTGGATCGGCTCGATGCGCTCCAGGCTGCCGTGGCCGGGCACTTGGCCACGCTGGGGTCGGCGCTGGAAGCCCCGCTCACGCGATTGCTGCAGACGGCCTCGGACGTGCCACAGGCCGCTGCAGAGGTGATTACCCAACTGCGTCAGGAGATGACCCAGCTGAGCGAACGCGACAACGCGGCCCTGGCAGAGCGCACGGCCATGATGGAGCAGCTAGGTGTTCTGCTCCACGCGGTGAACGAGGCAGCAGGGCAACAGCGTGCCGCCATTGAGTCGCTGGTGGGGTCTGCGACTGAAGTGCTGGAGCGGGCAGGGCAGGAGTTTGCCCAGGCGCTCGGCGCGCAGGCTGGCAAGGTGGATGAAGTGTCGGCGCACGTGGCCGCCAGTGCGGTGGAGCTGTCCAGCCTGGGTGAGTCCTTTGGCCATGGCGTGGGGCTGTTCACGGCCAGCAACGAGAAGCTGATGGACAGCCTGCAGCGCATTGAAGGCGCCATTGGCCAGTCGATAAGCCGCAGCGACGAGCAACTGGCCTACTACGTGGCGCAGGCCCGTGAGGTGATCGACCTGAGCATCGCGTCGCAGCAGGGCATCGTGGAAGACTTGCGCCGCCTCAACGGGCAGATGGCCATGGCTGTGCAGGGGGTTGCCGCGTGACAGGGCTGGACGACACGCTGGACGATGCCAACGAACAGACCGCCCCGGTGTGGGCCGTGTTTGGCGACCTCATGGCGGGCCTGCTGGGCGCATTTGTGCTGGTGTTGGTGGGCGTGCTGGTGGTGCAGATCGACCTGGTGGCCAGCCTCAAGCAAGAGGTGGAAAAGCGGCAAATGGAAGAAAAGCGCCGCATGGCGCTGGAAAAAGCGCTGGCGATTCCGCTGGCCAGTGGCCGTGTGACGGTCAATGAAGGCCGCATCGGCATCAGCGGCAGCGTGCTGTTTGCAGCAGGGTCTGCCGAGCTGCGCCCTGAGGGCCGGCAACTGCTCCAAAGCCTTGTGCAGCCTCTGCAGGTGTACCTGCGCGAACGCGACGAGATGCTGATGGTGAGCGGGTTTACCGACAACACCACGCTGCTGCAAGGGCGCCATCAGCGCTTTGCCGACAACCTGGAGTTGTCTGCCCAGCGCGCGTTGACCGTCACGCGCGCCCTGATCGAAGAGGGTATGCCCTCGTTCCAGGTGTTTGCCGCGGCCTTTGGCGCCGAGCAACCGGTGGCAGATAACGCCGACGAAAAGGGGCGTGCACAGAACCGTCGCGTAGAAATGGCCCCGGTACCCCGCGCGGCCCAAGCCAAGCCCGCCCGCAATGAGTGAGTCCACCCTGGAATCCCTGCGGGCCGAAGGCGCGCAGCACCACGACCCCGTGCGCTTTCGGTACCTGGAGGTGCTGGCGGAACGCCTGCCTGCGCAGCCGCAGGCCGTTCAGCGGGTGCTGGCGGGCAGGCTGCAGGCCGCTGTGGCGGACTACGCCGGGCGCGTCCGGACAGCGGCTCTCCAGCCACCAGCTATTGTCATAACGACTGCTTCTTCATCCCCCCTGGTCCAGCTCAACCGTGACCTGACCGCCCGCGCACAGGCCGACGCAGCCAACGCGCTGGTGGATGGTGGCGCAAGTGTGTCGGACATGAAGAGTGTGCGCCGTTTCAGCGAAGTCTGGTCCAAGATTTCTGCTGAACAGCAGGTCGCCCAGGCCTTCACGCGCGGGCCGGAAAACGCCGGACCGTTGAATGCACACCGGCTCATGCTCCGATCCCTGGCCTTGATGCAGTCCCTGTCGCCCGACTACCTGCGGCATTTTCTGTCGCAGATGGACAGCTTGCTCTGGCTGGAGCAGGCCGCTGTGAAGCCCGCCAGGGCGCCCCTCAAGCCAGGTCGCTCAGGTCGCTCCTCCAAACACTGAGCGCGCGCGGGCTGTGGCCGCAACATCCGGGTTGCAGTTTTCAGATGCCATGGTCGTCCAGCCGCGCGGCGTGGATCGCTGTTTCCTCCAGCGCTTGGTCCATGAGCGCAACGACCTCAGCCGAAGGCACCATGGGGCGAAAAGCGCTCACGTGGGATCGCCCGGTGTTGCCCAGCGGCAGCCTTGCCAGCAGATGGCCGAGGGGCACCAGGGCCAGCCGCAGGAGCTGGCCGGTGGCCTCGCGCCCGTCCCTCAGGGCCCAACCGTAGCGCAGCATCGCTGTGTGTGAACGCCAGTGCAGGGGGAGTGAGTTCTGCCCCAGCACATGGGCGGCCTCCAGCCATTGCCAGCGCTGGGCCGGTGGCGCATCAACCTGGCCGGCAAAGCAGGCCAGCAGGTGGTCGAACGCGGCGCGCCTGTGCAGGCGCAGTAACACGGAGCCGCCCGCGGCATGCTGCTCTGCCAACTGGCGCCAGCGCCTTTGGCGGTGCCGGTAGAACACATGGGCAAACAGGGTGCTCAGCGGAGTCATCAGCCACGGCAGGTGGCGCGCAACCACCTCGATGTCATCGGTGTACAGGGTGCGGCCATCGGGCAGGGGCTGCAGGGTGATGCGGTGGTCCCAGTGGCGCATGAGCAGGCCTTCGCCGTTGTCGCGCAACGTGGGCCAGCCGCCCCTTTGTGCCGGGGGCTCGAACGAGATGCGCACGGTTTGCGGGCCCATGGGCAACACGCCGAGCAGCCGCATGTGCAGCGGCAGATCGCCGGGGGCCCAGTGCGTGGGCCATTCCTTGCCCAGGGCGGGGCGAAACTGGACGAGTGGCGCAGTGATATGGCGGAACACAGCGGTGCTTTGTAGCTGCCCAGCCACCCACTCAGGCGGTGCGTTCAAAGGGGTCGATAGGTGGACGCGCATGAATCAGTACCCTTGCGGTTGTGGCTGTGCGGTGGTGCTGGCAAGCTCTTTCCGCGCTTGGCGGATCACGCTCCAGCCGCCGCTGATGGCCAGGCCCGCCATGATGGCGGCCACCGCCAGATCGGGCCAGGCTGTGCCTGTGCCCAGCACTCCCAGGGCCGCCCCCATCACCGCCAGATTGCCCAGGGCATCGTTGCGGGTGCACAGCCACACGCCGCGCATGTTGGCATCGCCCTCGCGGTAGGCGTAGAGCAGGGCGGCGACGCCGAGGTTGGCCGCCAGCGCCAGCAGGCCCACGCTGCCCATGGTGAAAGGCTCGGGCGGTGTGCCTTGCCACGCACCCCAGGCCACACGCCCCATCACGAACACGCCAAATGCCAGCATGCTGACCCCTTTGACCAGGGCTGCGCGTGCGCGCCAGCTGAGGGCCATGGCCAGCACCCACAGCGACAGGCCGTAGTTGGCGGCGTCCCCTAAAAAATCGATGGCATCGGCCAGCAACGATGCCGAGCCCGAGCGTGCGCCCGCCCCCAGTTCCAGCACAAACATTGCGGCGTTGATGATGAGCGCGATCCACAGGATGCGGCGGTAGCGTGGGGCGGTAGGGGTTGGGGTGCCTTGTTGTGGGTCAGCGGTGCAATGAGCGTGACAATGGGCGGACATGTTCCTCTCCAGGGTGGGTTTGAAAGCGATGGCATGATTGGAAACCTTGAAGTCACTTGAAGGTCAAGCCATGGATCAAACCGGTTCAAAGTTTCGTATCGGCGAGGCCGCCGAGCAATCCGGGGTGTCGGCCGCCAACATCCGCTACTACGAAAAAGAAGGGCTGCTGTCCCCTGGTGTGCGGGGTGGCAACAGCTACCGTCTGTATAGCAATGCGGACGTGCACCAGCTCCGTTTTATCCGCTTGTGCCGTGCCATGGACATGTCACTGCAGGAGGTGCGTACCCTGCTGGCGTTGGACTGGGGCCGCAAAGACGACTGCGATGCCGCGCGCGACACGCTGGACGAGCATCTGCAGCATGTGCGCGCCCGCCTTGCAGAGCTGCAGGCCCTGGAGGCAGATTTGCTGGCGTTGCGTAGCCGCTGCGACGGGTCAGACGACCACTGCCACATCATCGAAGCCCTGCACGCGCGCGCTGATGCGCAGCCTGTCAAGCCTTTTGCCGCCGCAGCGGCTAAACGGCATGTGTAGCCTTGTGCGTCTTCAGTGCTTGTCGTCACCCACTTTGGAACGGATGTGAAGAGGTGTTTCTATTTCCCTCCAGGGCAATCGCATCTAATCAGCGATGCCCAATAGCTGCCCCAAGTAAGCCAGATTCCAGCCAGCGCGCTTGCGCTTAGCTTGCACGCCGATCTTCAC
>CAXIRU010000010.1:0-35500 GCA_964031875.1 Acidovorax facilis | reverse complement strand
GGCCAGGTTCTTGATGTTCACGTCCACATCCCACTGGCCCAGCGTGTACTGCAGGGCTGCATCCAGCGTGGTGTAGGCGGGCAGGGTGACCAGGTTGGTCAGCGAGGTGAAGCGCGCACCCACGTAGTTCACGCCGCCGCCCACGCGCAGGCCATGGCCCAGGTCTTTCATGGCCCACAGGAAGGCGGAGTTGCGCGGCGTGAGTGCGGGCACCTTGCCCTGGGCTGCGATGGCAGCGGTGGGCAGCTGTGTGGACGTGGTGGTAGCCAGCGACTTGGTCATGCGGCCGTCCAGCCAGGCGTAGCCCGCGCTCACATCCCAGCGGCCGGGCAGGCGGCCATTGGCGGTCAGCTCCAGGCCGTTGGTGCGCTGGGTGCCCACGTTGATCTGGCGGGAGGGGTTGGCGGGGTCGGTGTTCTTGATGTTGGTGCGCTCCAGGTTGAAGAGCGCGCCGGTGATGTTCATGCGGCCATCGAGCAGATCGAGCTTGACGCCGATTTCCTTGTTCTCGGTGATCTCGGGCTCGGCGCCGGTGTTGTTGGCGGCCAGCGCAAAGGTCTCTGCCGAGGGCTGGAACGATTTGCTGTACGACACGTAGTACGACACGGCATCGCTGGGCTGCCACACCAGGCCCGCGCGCGGGCTGAACTTTTTGTCGGTGCGCGACAGCGTGCTCAGCTTGCGGTCAAACGTGGTTTCTTGCCCGAACACGTCGTAGCGCGCGCCCATCAGCGCCTTCCACTGCGGGGTCAGCGTGATCTGGTTTTGCCAGTACAGCGCGGCCGTGTCTTGTGTGGTGTGGCTGGGGATGGCGCTGTCGGCGTTGTAGCTGGCAGCCGGGATGGTGGGGGCCGGGCGGTTGCCGGGGTTGAGGATGGGCACGCGGTCGGCGCCACCCGAGACGGATTCAGCGCGCTTCTTTTGCTGGCCCAGTTCCACGCCCATCAGCCACTCTTGCTGGAAGCCGCCCAGCTGGTTGCGCCAGGTCAGGTCGGTCTGGTTGAAGAAGCCTTTTTCATCGCGCAGGATGAACGAGCGGGTGCGCCCCACGCTCATGTCCACGGGGTTGGTGGTGCCGCCGGGCAGGGTGTTGTAGCGGTCCAGCGTGTAGTCGTACACGCGCGTGACGTTGCGCACCGACCAGTCGTCGTTGAAGCGGTGGTTGAGTGTGGCTGCCAGCGACTGCATGGTGCTGGTGGTGGTGTCGTCCTGCACGGCGTTGCGCGAGCCGTAGTAGGTGCCCGCAGGCACGTTCACGGGGCGACCATTGAGCGCGGGGATGCCGAAGTCCGTGAGGCGCTTGTCGCGTGCGTTGGTGTATTGCAGCAGCAGGTCGGTCTGCGCGGCGAGCTTGAGCGCGAGCGAGGGCGCGAAGTTGTGGCGTTTGACGAACTGCTGGTCGCGGTAGCTGCCGGAGTCTTCGACGGCGGCGTTGATGCGCAGCGCTGCGGTGTCGCTGATGCCCACGTTCACGTCGGCTGTGGCGCGGCGGTAGTCGAAATTGCCCAGGCCCAAGCTGGCCTCGCCCGATGTCTCGCCAAACTTGGGCTTCTTGGTCACGCGGTTGATCAGGCCACCGGATGATCCGCGCCCGTACAGCACGGCGGCGGGGCCCTTGAGCACTTCCACACGCTCGATGTCGGCCAGGTCGCGGAAGTACAGCGCGTCGTCGCGCACGCCGTCCACAAACTGGTCGGCAATGGCGGTGAAGCCCCGGATCACCACCTGGTCGCGCTGGCCGTCGCCATGGCTCATGGCCACGCCGGGCACGTTGCGCAACGCGTCTTCCATCGAGCGCGCGCCTTGGTCGCGCAACAGCTGTGCGGGTACCACGTTCACCGCCTGGGGCACGTCGCGCAGCGGCGCGCTGCCCTTGGTGGCGGTGCTCGTGGCTGCGGGCGAGTAGCCATCGTCCTCAGCGCTGGATTGCACGGTGACTTCGCCCAGCGTCTGGGGTGGGGCGTGTGGCGATGCAGTCGCAGGCACCGTGGTTTGTGCCAGCGCCGTGCCACACAGGGTGGCAAGCAAGGCGGCCGCCAGCGGATGCAGGCGATGGGGGGTGGTTGTGTAGGCGTGCATGGTGTTCCTTGGAGTCAGCGCAACGCGGTTGGTGAAAAGCCCTGGCAACCCGGGTGTGCTCTGCACGAATCCAGCGGCAAGTGCGCGCCGCAGCCCGCCCGACGCCACAGGTGCGCACGGAGCGATGATTTGTGAAGAACATCCCCTTGCCTGGCGCGCGCCACCAAGGAGCGCTGTCTGGGAGGTGGTGGGGCGTGAAAGCAGAAAAGCGAGAACGAACCGGAGCGGGCTCAGTACGGGGCAGCCTGTGCGCTGTGCACCGCCATCACCACCCCAGCACCCGCGCCAGCAGGCCCGCCAGCAGCGCAGCGCCCGCCAGTTCGGGCGTGCGCCGGGGCTGCCAGGTGACAGTGGCAGTGACTGCCACAGCAGCCACCGACAGGGCCACAGCCCATGCTGTAACGCCCAGGGATGCAGTGAGGCCCCCCGGCGGTTGCGCTGCTGCCAGCCACAGTGAAAGCGCTAGCAGCAGCCAGCCTGTGCGGCGCAGCATCGCCAGGCGGCGCACGGCGCCTTCCCGGCCCAGGGCGTCTTCGTGGTGGCGGTCCATGCCCAGCGCAATGGCCGACCAGGCAGCAAAGCAGAGGAGAAACGCAGACATGGCTCAGGCTCCCGAGGTAGACGTTTCGGCGGGCACTACGGGCGCCACGGGCACAGCAGGCGCGGGCCGCGTAGGCCGTGCACCCCGTGCAGGCGCGCCGCGACGGGGTATGCGGCCCGGCCGTACGCGCCATGCCAGCCAGCCCAGCAGCAGCCCTGTGGCCAGGAACGAAAGGTCCATGCTGGCCCACACCCATTCGCGCGCGGGCAGGCTCACACCCAGGTGGGTGTGTGTGGTCAGCGCGTTGATCAGCGGCAGAGCTGCCCACACCAGGCCCGCAGCGGCCAGCGGCACCGTCCAGCCCAGGCGGTGCGGGCGCACCACTGCGCAGGCCAGCGCCCACAGCAGCGTGGTGCCCCAGGCGCTGAAGAACCAGGCCAGCTCTGCATCTGCACGGCCCTCGATGCCCACGGGGATCAGTCGGTTGGCGGCCAGGTACACGCCACAGGCCAGCGGCAGACCGGCCAGCGTTGCGATGTTGATGCCAGCCACCAGGCGCTCTCCAAACGGCGCTTTGGCGCGTGCAGCGGGCGCTTTGCTGGTGGTGTCGCTGGTCGTTTGTGCTGCTCCTTGGCGGCTGGCCTGCGTTGCCGATTTGGCACTGCGCTTGACCGACCAGAGCACCATGCCCGTGGCAATCATCAGGCTGCCCAGTACCCCAAACCCAAACAGCGCCCAGCGCAGGCCGATGTCGGCGAACCGCGCCATGTGCAGGCCATACAGCACGCCGTAGGTGGTGGTGGCGGCGCCCGTGGCATCGGCCTGGTCCAGCCATTGGCCGGTGGTGGCGTCGAACAGCAGGCGCGGCGGGCGGTATTGCAGGCGGTCGCCTTCGTGGCGCGTTACCTCGACCACGGCGCGGCCGTTGGCATCGCGCCGCGCCTGCAGGCTGCCGATGCGCCCGCCCTGCCAGCGGGTGCTGGCCGCGTCGATGATGGGCTGCAGGGCGATGGCGGGCAGTGGCTCCACCTTGTCGCCCGCACCACGGCGGGGGCGGCTTTCTGGCTTCTCGCCCTGCAGGTCGGCAAAGTACGCGTTGGAGTCCACACCTTTTTCGTTCTTGTAGTTGGCGGCAATGCCCGCAGGCATGTACAGCGTGTGAAAGATCATCAGCCCGCTGAAGGTGATCATCAGGTAGAACGGCAGCACCAGCACGCCGCTGACGTTGTGTGCATCCAGCCAGGCACGCTGCCCGCCCTTGGTGGGGCGGAAGGTGAAGAAGTCCTTGAAGATGCGGCGGTGCGTGATCACGCCCGTGATGAGCGCGACAAACATCAGCATCGTGGCCACGCCCACCACCCAGCGGCCTTGGATAGTCCAGCGGCCTTTTTGCGCAGTGCGCAGCTCGAAGTGAAAGCGGTAGAAGAAGTCGCCACCCATGGTCTGGCGCGCCTCGATGGGTTCGCCGGTCTGCGGGTTCATGCGAAGCGTTTCAAAGCGCCCGTTGCCGGTGCCGCGCCACAGCATATTGACGGCGGGGTCGCGGTCGTCGGGCAGGTGCAGGATCCATTGCGTGACCTCGGGCGACTTGCGCACCAGGGCGTCCACCGACTTCTGGGCCACCTGCGCATCGGCCGCGCCGGTGCTCGGCAGGCCGTGCATCTCGGGCCGCATCCACAGGTTGAATTCGTTCTTGAAGAACGACAGCGTGCCCGTGAGGAAGATCGCAAACAGCAGCCAGCCCAGGATGAGCCCTGCCCAGGTGTGCAGCCACGACATGGCCTGGCGAAAGCCCTCGCGGTCAGCGTGCTTGCGCGGGGCAGGTGTGGCGGTTGTCATGGTGCGCTCCTCGTCAACCATTGCGGTGCCATGGCGCATGCGCCCAGTGCCAGGGCGGGCAGCAGCGTGCCGCCCCAGGCGCCCCAGGCGGTGCGTGCATAGAACGCCCAGCCCACCGCCATGGCATAGGCCAGCCAGGCCAGCATGGTGGCGGTCAGCACGGCCTCGACGCGCGGCATGAACTGGGCCAGTCCCAGCGAAAAAGCCGCCGTGAACCCGGCCGCCAGCGCATAGCCACCAGCAATGGCCGCCACAGTGCGCGAGGTGATGGCCAGGCGGTAGCGCCAGTCAACGCGGGCCGTCTTCATGGCCGGCCTGCGGTGGCGCCAGATCCAGATGTGGCGCAGCATTCAGTGATGGACAAAAACAGAGGCCCCGCGTGGCGGGGACGGGCAGTGCTGCGCAGCATCAGAAAGGCTCCAGGCAGTAGGTGTAGTACGGCAAACGTACAACGCTGGCTGCAGCGGCGGCGACAGGCGCGGCAGGCTGACTGGCTGGCTAGGTGTTGAAGGGTGTCACGGAACCGGGTGCCATGCAGGGCGGCTGCAAACAAGGCAGGCACTGGTCGTAGGACCCTGTCCCAGGTCTTTTGAGGTCCCTACCAAGACCGTGAACGGGCTTCCCGCGTATTCTACTTTTGTTGAGAAGCATTCGCATTTATAAAAAATGCTGTTTGTGCGATGCGCGTTGTTTTGATGCGCGGTTGCAACAGCTTGTGACACAACGGTCTGGGTCTGCCGTCAGGGGGGCGCCGCACGGTGCTGTTGCGGGCATAAAAAAACGGGCCGAGGCCCGTTTTTGGTTTTCTTCTTGGATGTTTCGTGGGGCGCTCTGGTGGAGCTGGTGAAGCCCTGGCTTTATTCCACCTCACCCATTTGTGACTGCAGGTAGTTCTGCAGACCCACTTTGTCGATCAGATCGATCTGGGTTTCGAGGAAGTCGATGTGCTCTTCGGTGTCGTCCAGGATCTTTTGCAGAAGGTCGCGCGAGACATAGTCCCGCACGCTTTCGCAGTGGGCAATGCCGTCCTTGATGGTGGCCTGGGCGCCTTGTTCGGCGCGCAGGTCGCAGGCCAGTATCTCTGGTACGTCTTCGCCGACCTGGATCTTGGCCAGGTCTTGCAAGTTGGGCAGTCCATCCAGCGTGAAGATGCGGTCCATGAGCCAGTCGGCATGCTTCATCTCGCCGATGGATTCCGAATACTCCTTCTTGGCCAGCTTGTCGAAGCCCCAGTGCTTGAGCATGCGGTAGTGCAGAAAGTACTGGTTGATGGCCGTGAGTTCGTTCTTGAGCTGGGCCTGCAGATGGCCAATGACTTGTGCGTCGCCTTTCATGGGGACTCCTTGTTCTGTTGTGTTGATGCGGCCCCGATTGTCGTGACCTGCATCAACCCGCGCAAGACAAGTCCCTGCTTTTGCGCACTGGCTGCGTTTAAGGTTGATAGGCGTTCGCGTTCAACCTTCTCCCGCTGATGCCATGAGCGCTACCGATGCCCCTGCCTGCCATCGGCTTCACAAGGCCTGGCGGCATGCTGCCAGTGCTGGGTCTATTGCGCGGTGGCCGATGTTGTGCCTGCACCCGGGGCAGCCGCCGCCGATGGCGCCGCGCGCCGCTCACGCCAGTGCGCCACGCCCAGCCACAGCGTGGGCACCAGCACCAGGGCCAGCGAGATGATCTGGGCAATGGCGCCTTCGGCCAGGTCTTCGGTGGCTGCATGCCAGTAGGCGTTGTCGATGCCTGGCATCACCGCGCCTTCGGTGAATTCATGAAACGCGTAGATCACCAGTTGCACTGCAAACACCGCCATGAACCACGACGTGACGCGGAAGAAGCGCGCAAGGTTCACCGCGCGGCCGTAGCGCGTCCAGGCCCAGGCGATGGCAATGGCCAGCGCCAGGCCCGCGAGGCCGCCCCAGGCCATGTAACCCAGCTCTGCGCTGCTGGCCAACGCAGCGAGCATGGTGGCGGTCTCCACGCCTTCGCGGCCCACCATGAAGAGTGCGAACAGGAACACGGCCGCCCAGGCGCGCGGACCTTCGAGCACGCTGGCGCTGTCCATGCGCTGAGCGATGTCCTGGCCCATGCCTTGGCCCGCACGGCGCATGTGCACCACGCACCAGGCCACGGTGGCGGCAGCCACCAGCGCCATGCAGCCCTCGGCTGCGGGCGATAGCGCGCCCACCTGCGAGAGCACCCAGCCCAGCACCAGCGAGAGCACGGCCGCCACGCCCACGCCCGCGCGCAGTGGCAGCAACAGGTGCAGGCGCCCGGTCTTGCGCAGGTACAGGGTGGCAATCGCCACCACCAGCAGGGCTTCCAGCCCTTCGCGGAAACAGATCAGCAGTGTTTGGAACATGATTTTGGAGGTCTTTGCTATAAATTTATGAGCTGCTTGCGCTTTTCAGTAAAGCGCTACAGGCCGTTTTGACCAATGGTTGGGAGTGCCGGGGTTGGGCCACCCGCTGCAGCGCCAGTGCCAGGGTGGCGGTGCTGCAGCGGGTTGCATGATAAAACCAAATGCGAATCAGTTGTATTTAAATGTTTGACGCGGCACAAGGGTTGTGCAGTAGGGTTGTGAATTGGGGGGGTGCTGAGGGCAGGGGTTCTCAGGCAGTTTTTGGGGCTTCTAAACTGGGCAAAATGTGCGGACCCGGCCCTGGGGGCTGCGCAGCACAAGCGCCATTGACCCCATCTCGCTCCGAAGCCTTTTGCCGCGCAGGTTCCTGAGGTCGGGTGTCACGGTATAGTCATAGGCAATTGATTCAATCAAATCAATTAATTGGATAGATGGCCTCCGGAGGCCTAGACTTCAGCCCTGTTCAGTCAATCAACCACCAAGGAAACAGTAATGTCCCTGATCAATACGCAAGTTCAGCCCTTCAAGACCACCGCTTTCGTCAACCGCGACGGCAAGGGTGAATTCATCGAAGTGACCGAAGCCAGCCTCAAGGGCAAGTGGTCCGTGCTGATCTTCATGCCTGCAGCCTTCACCTTCAACTGCCCCACCGAAATCGAAGACGCTGCCGACAACTACGCTGCTTTCCAGGCAGCTGGTGCTGAGGTCTACATCGTGACCACCGACACGCACTTCTCGCACAAGGTGTGGCACGAAACATCGGACGCCGTGGGCAAGGCCAAATTCCCCCTGGTCGGCGACCCCACGCACCAGCTGACCAACGCTTTCGGCGTGCACATCCCTGAAGAAGGCCTGGCACTGCGCGGCACGTTTGTGATCAACCCCGATGGCGTGATCAAGACCCTGGAAATCCACTCCAACGAAATCGCTCGCGACGTGTCGGAAACCCTGCGCAAGCTCAAGGCTGCCCAGTTCACCGCCGCCAACCCTGGCCAAGTCTGCCCCGCCAAGTGGAAGGAAGGCGCCAAGACGCTGACGCCTTCGCTGGACCTGGTTGGCAAGATCTAATCCACGGCTCCCCCAAAGCCGGACAGCGTCATGGCGCCATCGCGCCATGCCGTCCGGCTTTTTTACGCCCGGACGTTGACCCGCAGGCTTGAACTGCAGCCCTTTTGGCGTCAACCTCCCAGACACGACAACTCGAATTTCAAAGGACACCACCATGCTCGACGAACAACTCAAGACCCAACTCGCCGCCTACCTGGAGCGCGTGCAGCAGCCGTTTGAGCTGGTGGCATCCCTGGACGACAGCGAGACTGCGCGCGACATGCGCGAGCTGCTGACGACCATCCAATCGCTGCGCAGCGACAAGATCACCCTGCGCACCGACGGCAACGATGCGCGCAAGCCATCCTTCAGCCTGCAGCGCGTGGGTGCCGACCACAGCCTGCGTTTTGCCGGCCTTCCGCTCGGCCATGAATTCACCTCCCTCGTGCTGGCCCTGTTGTGGACCGGCGGCCACCCGCCCAAGGTCGAGCAGGACGTGATCGACTCCATCAAGGCCCTGGACGGCGACTTCAACTTCGAGGTCTACATGAGCCTGACCTGCCACAACTGCCCCGACGTGGTGCAGGCGCTGTCGCTCATGGCCATCGTCAACCCCCACATCAAGACCACCGTGATCGAAGGCGGCGCCTTCCAGCAGGAGGTGACCGAGCGCGAAATCATGGCTGTGCCCATGGTGTTCCTCAACGGCCAGGTGTTCGGCTCCGGCCGCATGACGATCGAAGAGATCGTCGCCAAGCTCGACACCGGCTCCGCCGCCCGCGAAGCCGCCAAGCTCAGCGCCAAGGACCCGTACGACGTGCTCATCGTCGGTGGTGGCCCCGCTGGCGCCGCAGCGGCTGTGTATGCCGCCCGCAAGGGCATCCGCACCGGCGTCGCTGCCGAACGCTTCGGCGGCCAGGTCAACGACACGCTGGCGATTGAAAACTACATCTCGGTGCTGGAAACCGACGGCCCCAAGTTCGCCGCTGCGCTCGAAGCCCACACCCGCGCCTATGGCGTGGACATCATGAACCTGCAGCGCGCCGACAAGCTCATCCCCGCGGCGCAGCCCGGTGGCTTGATCGAGGTGCAGCTCGCCAACGGCGGCTCGCTCCAGGCCAAGACGGTGATCCTGTCCACTGGCGCCCGCTGGCGCAACGTGAACGTACCCGGTGAAGCCGAGTACAAGAACAAGGGCGTGGCTTACTGCCCGCACTGCGACGGCCCGCTGTTCAAGGGCAAGCGCGTGTCCGTGATCGGTGGCGGCAACAGCGGGGTGGAGGCGGCTATCGACCTCGCTGGCGTTGTGGCCCATGTCACGCTCATCGAGTTTGCCGACCAGCTCAAGGCTGACGCCGTACTGGTCAAGAAGCTCAAGAGCCTGCCCAATGTGACCGTCCACACCAACGCGCAGACCACTGAAATCACCGGCGCCGACGGCAAGGTCAACGGCCTCAAGTACAAGGACCGCGCCACCAACGTGGAGCACCTGGTGCCGCTCGAAGGCGTGTTCGTGCAAATCGGTCTGGTGCCCAACACCGAGTGGCTCAAGGGCACGGTGGAGCTGTCCAAGTTCGGCGAAATCGTCGTCGACTCGCACGGTCGCACCAACCTCCCCGGCGTGTTTGCGGCAGGTGACTGCACCACGGTGCCGTTCAAGCAGATCGTGATTGCTGCGGGCGACGGATCGAAGGCGGCACTGAGCGCGTTTGACCACCTGATCCGTATGCCGGTGGTGGCGGCAGCCGAAGGCGCCAAGGCGCCCGAGACGCAGCGCGAAGCCGTGGCAGCATAAAGCTGCACCGCATCTCCCCAGTCCCCAACCCTCTCCCGCGATGGGAGGGGCAGTGGTGCAGGGGGTACTTCAACCAAAAATGGCCCCTAGCGCTTGGTGGATAAGCGCTACCAGCTATAAAAATAAGAGCGACTGAATGTTTCGACATCCAGTCGCTTTGTTTTTGGGTGTCTAACCAGGGGCTCGGAATCACCTAGGAGTCTGTCGGACTTTTGCAGGCTTCCGAGCCAAGGAGCCATCCGAGACAATAGCAGGCGAACCACCGAGACCTCGCCAATGAACCGCTTCGTTCCCGTAGATCGAGATACCGCCTACTTGTTGCCGCCGTCAGTGGACGAATGGCTGCCCAATGACCACTTGGCGCGCTTCGTGGTCGAGGTCATCGAGCAACTCGATCTGAGCGATCTGGTGCGCCAGTACGCGGGCAGGGGATCGGCGGCGCAGCATCCGGCTGTGTTGCTGGGCCTGCTGATCTACGGCTATGCCAACGGCGTGCACTCCAGCCGCAAGATCGAGCGCGCGACCTACGACTCGGTGGCGTTTCACACAGTAAGACGAGACGCATCAACGTTTTGGGAAGAACAGTCCCCATGACGCCACGATGACTGGCAAGCCCAGTCCGATGGCCGCAAGCGTATCTCCCCAACCGTCTGAAACGAGCCCAGCAACCAGTCCGATGATTGTCAGGAGCCCAATCGCAATCGGCCATTTGAAGATCTGAAGATGGCTCATCGCAATGGGTCCCCTGCCACGATCTGATGGGGCGAGATGTCAGCCAACTCTGGGTTTTCAGACAGCGGCTTGCGCGCAGCTGCCTTGCGCAGCTGAAGCCACAGGTACAGGCCGCTGCAAAGCACCACGATGGTGATAAGGTCCAGAACGGCCCAAAGGATCTGCATAGGCCTGCCACCATAGTCACCGAAGTGCAATGGTTGAGAAACTAGCAGTCCGGTGACGTACCAGGGCAAATTCAGGCTGGCTGTAACCTCGCCGGAAGCTGCGTCCACTAGGATGGGTTTGAACAAACGTGCTGTCAACGGTTCTGTACCGCGCATGAACACCGCGTAGTGGTGCGGGCTCGAAAGCTGGGTGCCAGGGAATGCAATGAATGCCAGCTTCATGTCTGGTACGGCGGCTTGCGCCGCACTTGCCGCCGCTTGCAGTGAGCTGCGTTGGGTCGGCGCAGGCAGGTCTTTGTAGGGGGCAAGCACAGCACTTAGCTGGTCGAACTGCCACAACTTGATCACCAGATCGGCCCAGGTGTTAATGACGCCGGTGAAACCCACCACCAGCGCCCAACTCAGCGTCACCACCCCTAGCAGATTGTGCATGTCCAACCATTTGAGCCGGCTGGACCGATCACGGCGCACAGTCGCAAAAGGCACCTTTCGCATGAAGGGGGCGTACAACACGACGCCCGAGACGATGGCGACCACCATCAGCAGTCCCATCAAGCCCAAGAACAGCTTGCCTGGCAGGCCTGCGAACAGATCCACGTGCAGCTTGAACATGATGTAGATAAAGCCCTCCTCAGCGGGCGGTTCACCAAGCGCCTCGCCGGTTCGGGAGTCCACCACCACCATGCGTGTTCCCTCCTGCGCTTTCGGGTCCGGGGCAAAGCCCAGCAGCCATGTGTCCGTGTTGTCCGGCTCCTGAACGGCGAAGGTTGGCACCAGTCCTGCGGCTCGTGATTGTCCGCTTGCCAGCACCTTGTCCATCGAGGCCTTGGGCGTATCGGCTGGCATGACTGGTGCCTCAACCTCTGTGCCCAAAAGGTGCCCGATCTCGTGGTGGAAGATCAGCGGCAGCCCTGTCAGGCACAGCAGGAGCATGAAAATGGTGCAGACCAGACTGCTCCACGTGTGCAGCCATGCCCAGACTCGAAGCGACTTTGGAGTCATGGCTTGCTCTCCGTGTGCACCAATGAGGACTTGGAGGCGTGCATGTTCAGAAGTCCACCTTCAGTTTTACGCCCACCGTCCGCGGTGAGTTGAAATACGCTTGGTTGATGGAAGTAGTCCGTCCGGTCTGAGCCAGCTTGTCAAACAGGTTGTTGACGTAGACCGTGGCGGTGATGGCATCGGTGATCTTGTATCGAGCATTCACGCTAGCGATCGCGTAGCTGTCCAGTCGGTCTTCGGGAAGGTTGTCAAAATTCGTGAAACGCTTGCCGACAAAGGTGACGTTCCCGCCAAGCGTCAGGTGTGGTGTGGCCGCGAAACTCGCACCCGTGCTTGCGCTGACTCTCGGGGCCAATCCCAACTCATTGCCGTTTTTGGAGTTGTTGGCTGCGGAACCGAAATTGACAATTTCGGTGTCGAGCAGGCCTAGCGCCGCCGTGAGCTGGGTCCGGCTGTCGGGTTGATACGTCAAGTCAACTTCTAGGCCTTTGGTTCGGGCCTTTGCGATGTTGAGATAGATGCTATCTCTGGCACCTCCAGGGCCGATACCTCGGGCGTGGGTGTCGTTCAGCTCCGTGAAGAACAGATTGGCGTTCAAGGTCAGAGTCTTGTTCAGCCATTGGGTGCGAGAGACCAGTTCCACGGTCGTGGAGGTTTCTTTTTTGTAGGTGTAAGGTGTGAACGTGACAAAACTTACGCCTCCACCACTGGCGTTATAGCCCTTGTAAGCCAGCAGACTGAGTGCGGCATCCGGGCTGTAGTGATAGGTGGCTCCGATCTTGGGAAGAAAAACCGTGTTCTTCTCGTCAAAGTCGTAAGTTAGAAGCCCCCCAAGCCCTGAGAAATCACGTTTCTGGTTGTCATTTTGATAGCGTCCAGCCAGCAGAAGGTCCCAGCTTGGGCTGAGTTCGATGGTGGTGTCAGCGTAGAGGGAGTGGCTGCTGGCTTGATCGTCTGCGGTCAGAGCAAAGGCTGACCCTGGCTTGCCGGTATCTGTGCGGTCTCGTTCTTTGACGAATGCTCCGATCACCGCGCCAGTGCGGCTGCTTTGCGACTTATAGACTAGCTTCGGCTCGAAGGCAGTCTCGGTGGACTTGAACTTGAAATCATAGAAGGCTGCGGGGTTCGGGTTGCCGACCACCGGCGGGCCGAAGCTGGTGTTGGCCTTTTGCTGGGAGAGGATGGCGTCGAACGACCATTCGCGATTGATTTCGTAGCTGGCATTGAGCGCAGCAACGTCCGTGATGGAATCAAAATAATCCCCGTTTCCGCTCCCGATAAGTTCGCGCCGTGATGAGTTGGAGCCCAGGTCTTGCGTGTAGGGGTTCTTGCGGTCCTCACGCTCCAGCGTGAGTTTCAGCAGCAGGTCGTCCGTTGGCACGTACAACGCCTTGAATCGGTAGCGCCCATACTTCATGCGCCCCATCTCATCTCGATCTGCAGCAGTCAGCCCCGTGCCTTTGAAACCCGAGTAGTCGATGGCGTTCTTGCCGTCGACGGTTTCGCCTGTGAGCCGGATTGCGATCTGGTCGTTGAGCACCTTGTTGAGCATGAATGCGGCCTCGTAGGTGGTTCTCCCTGTTCGGGCGCCCACTTGCACCGCTCCCTCATCCTTGAACTTTGGGTCGTTTGTGGTTTGAACGATGGCGCCGGAGATAGCGTTTTGCCCAAGTTGGGTGGACTGCGCCCCCCGATAGAACTCAAGCTGCGCCATGTCCCAAAAGCTGCCTTGTCCGTCGGGGGCCGCGCCATAGGTGCGAGCGACGCCGTCGATGTAAGTGGACAGGCGCGGGCTTGCGCCCGTGACCGCACCTCCCCCGCCTGCAGCGATGCCATTGCCGTCCAGCCCTCGCACAGTCGGCAAAAAGCCGACCGACTCTTGCGTCACATTGGGTACCCGCTCGAAGGCCTGTGGTACCGAAGTGAGGCCGACAAAGTCTTTCTCCTTGAGCACCGCCACGCTCTGGGTTGCTTGCTGAAGCCCTTGATCGCGTTTCGTCCCGGTGACGACTACCTCAGACAGTACGTTGTCTTCTGCGGCAGTTTTACTCTCACGCCTTGGAGGAGCCTGGCTGATAACGACCGAAGATCCATTGATGTTGGCAACGAGGTCATGACCTGCAAGCAGCTTGTCCAGAGCTTGCCTGGGCGTCGTTCTGCTGTTGATTGCGGGCGCTTGTTTGCCGTCCACCAGTTCCCGTCGAACGAGCAACTGCAGCCCCGTCTGTCGCGCCAGCTCATTCAGCGCGTTGCCAAGGGGCTGGGCCGCCATGTTGATGTGGTAAGTGGCTTCCGTATTGGCAGGGGCGGAGGCAGTTTGGGCACTGGCGGCGCCACACACTGTGCTGCCAATGACCAGGGCAGTGGCCAGCGCGACGGGTGCCAGTTTCAAAGGGGTTGCGGACATGAACGAAGGTTCCTCAAAGTTAGTAAACAAGAATCAC
This sequence comes from Acidovorax facilis, assembly GCA_964031875.1. Lineage (GTDB taxonomy): Bacteria > Pseudomonadota > Gammaproteobacteria > Burkholderiales > Burkholderiaceae_C > Acidovorax > Acidovorax facilis_A. The sequence goes on along the minus strand of CAXIRU010000010.1, from coordinate 21,498 downwards.
TAACATTGAAGACGTACGATGACGGAAACAGTTGAGGTGCCAAATTCAATTTTTTCGGATGGGCTCGAATCCCGCGCTGTTCAATCAGCAGCCGACACCTCGGTCAGTCCGTCTTCGCGGCTGCGCAGACGCACCGGCAGGGCCTGTGGAAGGGCTCGTTTGAAGGCACTCAACTGACGAATATCAAAGCTGCCGTTCAGTCTGAGCGCAGCGACGCGGGGGTCTCTGATCAAGAGCTTCGTGTCGGTGTAGCGCTCGAACTCTGCCACTGCATCCCCCAGGGGCGTGTCGTTCAACACAATGCGCCCATCTCGCCAAGCGAAGCCTGTGGTGGCGTGGTGGCCGACGGCTGCCAAATGCCCGTGGATGTCTGCGACAACACTCTGGCCGGCAGTGAGTTCGACGGTTTCAGCCTTGGATGGAGGTGCGGCATCCGGTCTTGGGGGGGCGTCCGCATGCACCATCTGCGCCACTCGCACCCGGCCTTCTTCCACAATCACACTGACTCCCCGCGGCTCCAGCCCACTCTGGGTATGGCGTACGGAGAACTTCGTGCCCAGCACGGTGACGCGCGTTGCTCCCGCCACAACATGGAAAGGGCGTTCGGGGTCGGAGTTCACCTCGAAGAATGCCTGGCCTTTTGGCAAATGGACTTCCCGACGGTCCCTGTACAACGCGATTTCCAGTTGGGTGTCGGTGTCCAGCTTCAGTCTGCTGCCTTCGGGCAAGGTGGCCGCCCGTTGCTGTCCCCTCAACGTAGCGAAGCTCTGTTTGAAGGTAGGCTGCTGCTGCCAGTGTTTCCAGGTCATCCAGCTGCCTCCTATGACCATCGCGGCCATGCCCGCCATAGCTGCATGCGGCAGCCAACGGCCCCAACTGGCGACCCATTGGCGGCGCCCGATGCCTTGCGTATGCTGGCTGCGCGGCCGAGCGCCTTCTTGTATGCCAGGTCGCGCGCCTTGCGCCAAGCGGCCTCTGGCAGGCACCGATGGCAGCGCTGCCTTTAGTGCGGCCACGTCATCGGGTGGGAGCTGGTCGAGCTGCTCGAGTACCCCAGTGAGCTTGTTGAGTTTGGCGCCGCGTGCCGGGTCGCCAGCCAGCCATGCCAGCAGATCTGCCTCTTCCTCCGCACTCAGCCCGTCCTGGCTGCGGGCAGCCCAGACGGCCGCCTCGACGTCAAGCGGGTCCTGTTCGGCCAGGTAGTCCGCCAGCTCACGCGCCTCTGTCGCAGTTGCGCCATCAGCCACAGAGCCTTCGGTGAGGGGACGAGAGGTGGGGTGTTTCATGGCGATGGGCAGTTGTGTTCATGTAGACGCACGAGCTGCCGAACACTTGAGGTTGGCATCAACTCTGGCGTGGCGGCGCATACCACCAGGGGATGGTCCAAGCGCGGCCGCGGGGCGAATCCGCTATTTTTCGACGCTCTCCCGGTTGCCTCCGTTCCCCATCAGACGGCTCAGGCAAGCCTGACAGGTCAGTATTCCGCGCGCCACGTGCTGCGCCACCATGTTCTTGCTGATACCCATGCGCTCGGCCACCTCTTGGTGGGCCAGGCCCTCGAACCGGTTCAGCACGAAGGCCTCGCGGCAGCGAGGCGGCAGCGACTCGATGGCTGCCACCAGGGCGCGGGCCTGCTGTTCGTAGGCCAGTATCTCGTCCGGCTGCAGGTGGTATGGGGCCACTGGCTGGTCCACCTCCGCCAGCGCGTTGATGTCTTCGTGCTGTCGGTGCACGAGGCGCCGGTATTGATCTATGACCAGGTTGCGAGCGGTGCGATAGAGCAGCGCGCGCATGTCCAGCACGGATTGGCCTGAAGACTGGGTGGTGAGCACGCGCACGAAGCTTTCCTGCGCCAAGTCGGCCGCCGTGTCGCGGTCACTGACCTGGCGTGAGAGGAAGTTCAGCAGTTCGCGGTGGTAGCGCTCCAGCATGTGCAGGCCTTGGGAGGGACGAGGGGAAACGCTTTGGCCCGTGCGTGATGACTGGCTGTGGCTGGTCTGCGGTTTTTGGAAATAAGAATTGTTCTTATTATCTGCGAAAAGACAGTGGGTGAGGTGCATCGGATGCGCAGGAATGTCATTGGAGGCTATTCCTGCAAAGTGCCGTTCTCGCGCTCTGGTGAGTGGGCCATTCGTCGAACGTCTATGCGCTTCTCGTTTCTCTTGTGCTGGTAGGAAGTGATGACGAATGCAGGCCCAGGCCTGCAGGCGCCCATAGGCAGTGCGAGAGTCAAAGGTGCGCGGCGACGTGCTGCCACAGGCCGTGGTTCGCCATGCAGGGGTTGTAAAGACCCAATCGGGAAAGGTTTTAAATTGTTGCTATTGAGAATTATTCTCATATAATTTCAGCCAACAGCCAGCCACAACCGGCCTTTCTTCTGCTGCCAGAAGCCAGGGCCGTCTGTTTGGAGCCAGCTCTGTATTCGTTGTCGTTTCAGAGAAGGACTCCCCTCCGTGGCGCAGGCATTCCGTTCCCCTTTGTTTTCTTCCCGGTGCGCACAGGCGCACCCCTCCGATCAATGGCTGCGAGGCCGTCTGCGGCCGCTGGCAGGGCTGGTGGCTTGTGCGTGCGCCGCCATCGGCAATGCACATGCGCAATATGTGGCCCAGCTGGTGGCTGCTGCGCCGCAGCTCAAAGAGGTTGTCATCAGCGGCTCGCGCAGCGAGCAGGATCGCGACGAGTTGCCCATGAGCATCGATGTGATCAACGCGCAGGCCATCGAAGAAGGCCAGGTGCGCGACATCCGCGATGTGGCGCGCGAGCTGCCCAATGTGTCGGTGACCCGTTCGCCCGCCCGCTTCACGCTGGCCAGTGGCTCCACCGGCCGCGAGCAGAACGCGGGCTTCAACATCCGGGGGCTGGATGGCAACCGCGTGCTGATGATGGTGGACGGCATTCGTTTGCCTCGCAGCTATGTCTTCAGCGCCAACGCCTTTGGGCGCGACTACCTGGACATCGGGCTGCTGCAGCGCATCGAGGTCGTGCGCGGCGCCACGTCGGCGCTGTATGGCTCTGACGGCATGGCGGGCCTGGTCAACTTCATCACCGCAGAGCCCTCGGCCTTTCTCGAAGGCGACAAGCGCATTGGCGGCCGGGTCAGCCTGGGTTATGACGGCGACGAGCATGGCAAGCGCGTGGGCGCCACGGTGGCGGGCAAGGCGGGCGACACGGTGCAGTGGCTGCTGGGCGGCAACGTCACCCGCGCCAGTGAGCTCGACAACATGGGCACCAACAATGCGGCCAACGCCGACCGCACCCGCCCCAACCCGCAAAAGGACCAGAGCGGCGCGCTGCTGGGCAAGGTGATCCTGACGCCGGGCGGCGGCCAGCGCCATGTGTTCACGCTGGAGCATGTGGACAAGACCTCCGACTACGAACTGCTCAGCGCACGCTCCAAGCCGCCGCTGGCCGCCACCTCGGTGCTCGGCTCCACTTCGTTCACCGACATGCAGCGCAGCCGCGCTACCTGGGAAGGCTCGTGGCGCGTGAACACCGCGTTTGCCGACGATGTGAAGGCCACGCTGAGCTACCAGGACGCCCATTCGCGCGAGTACATCACCGAAGACCGCAACACCGCCGCCGACCGGGTGCGCGACGTAACCTATGACGAGCGCACCTGGCAGGCCAATCTGCAGGGCAGCAAGGTGCTGCGCAATGGCGGCCCATGGGTGCAGAAGATCACCTACGGGCTGGACTACGCCTCTGCCCAGGTCGAAAACCTGCAGACGGGCGTGACGCCACCTGCGGGCGAAACCTTCCCGCTCAAACGATTCCCGGACACCACCGAGACCAGCACCGCCCTGTATGTGCAGGATGAGTTCGTGAACGGCCCGTGGAGCATCACGCCCGGCGTGCGCTTTGACACCTTCCGCATCAAGGCCGACCAGGCGGGCTTCGCCGCGCAGGCCGTGTCGCTGTCGGGCAATGCGACCTCACCCAAGCTCGGCGTGCTGTACCGCGCCAGCGAGCAGTGGAGCGTGTTCGGCAACTACGCGGCGGGCTTTCGGGCGCCCAATGCGGGACAGGTCAACGCCTTCTTCGAGAACACGGTGGGCAACTACAAGACCGTGCCCAACGCCAACCTCAAGCCCGAGAAGAGCCAGAACTTCGAGCTGGGCGTGCGCGGACGCATGGAGCGCTTGTCCATCGAAGCCGCAGCGTTTACAGGCCGCTACAAGGACTTCATCGAAGACCTGCGCCAGGTCAGCGGCACGGGAGCACCGGGCAACCCGCTGGTGTTCCAATCGGTCAACATCGGCCGCGTCAAGCTCAATGGCTTTGAGGTCAAGGGCGACATGCGCTGGGGCCAGTGGGCGGGCGGGCAGTGGAGCTCACCGTTTGCCTATGGCCAGACACGCGGCCGCGACACCGCCACCGGCAAGCCGGTGAACACGGTGGACCCATCGCGCCTGACCGCAGGCCTGCGCTATGACAGCGGCGGCTGGATGGCGCGGCTGGACATGACCCACGCCGCCGCCAAGAAGGCCAGCGACGTGACCGTGGCCACCGGCAGCACGCAGTTCCTCACCCCGTCGTACACGGTGCTGGACCTGTCGGCCCAGTGGCGCATCCGCAAGGACCTGCGCCTGAACGCAGGCATCTACAACCTCACCGACAAAAAGCACTGGCGCTGGGCTGACGTGCGCGGCCTCGCTGCCAACGCCAGCTTCATCGACGCCTACAGCCAGCCGGGCCGCGCCGTGCGCGTGTCGCTGGTGGCGGATTTCTAGGGATGTCCTGCACAACCCTCGCGCGTCGGTGGTAGTGCGGATCGGGACAGGCCGCAAGGCGTCTTTTGGCAGCCAATAGCCCGGCTATTGGCAAGAAAAGCAACGCAGCAGCGGACTGCCCGAGGCCGCGCTATCACAGACCGCAGGGAGTTATGCAGGACATCCCCAAGGCACACCATCCCAGGCAGATTCACCAAGGAGAACACCATGAGCCACGTTCCTGAAACGCCCGCGTCGGGCGGCCACCGCGATGAGGAGTACAGCATGCCCTGCGCAGAGGCCTTGCTGGCGGGCACGCTGGCGCTGATGACTGGCTACGTCCAGGCCTGCTGCGACAGCCACCGCCAAGCGATGGGCCACAAGATTGCGGCCAACCTGCGGTTGCTGGCCGAGACCGATGGCTTTACCGGGCACTTTCGCACTGTGGTCTGGAGCCTGCAAGCGCGTTGGGCACAGCAGGCCCAGTCCCAGGATGGCAACGCCGACAGCGCGGCCCACGTGGCCCTGTCGGCGGCTGAGCAGCGCCGAGCGCTGTGGCTGGCTGCCCCGGAGGCCATGCAATGAGCGCCGCAACACCTCTCCACCCCACCGATGCAGCTGGTGCGCGTTTGCTCACGGCCCCGATCATCCGCGCGCAGTTTGCGGCGGCGCGCGCCATGGGCAAGCGCGCTAAAGATGCTGCCGAAAGCCTGGGGCTGTCGGAAGGCGCTGCCGTGGCTGCGCATGCGGGGGAGCATGACTACCCGCTCAAAGCCTTGCCTTTGCAGGGCTCGTGGCTGGCACTGCTGCAGGCACTGGAGGCCTGCGGCCCGCTGATGGCCCTCACGCGCAATGAAGGTGTGGTGCATGAGAAGACCGGCGTTTACACCAAGGTGTCGGCCACAGGCCCGGTAGGCATTGCGCTGGGTGAGGACATTGATCTGCGCTTGTTCTTTGCCCAGTGGCATGCTGGCTTTGCGGTCACGGAACTGGCCAGCGACCCCGCCCGTGCACCCGCGCGGAGCCTGCAGTTTTTCAACGCGCAAGGCCGCGCTGTGCACAAGGTGTTTGTGCGCGAGGCGACCGATTTGGCAGCGTTTGACGCCGTGGTGCAGCGCTTTGCGCAGCCCAGCGCGGGCTATGTGTTTGGTGCTGCGCCGGCGCCTGAGCCGGTGCGGCCCGATGCCGACATCGACGCGGATGGGCTGCGCGCAGCCTGGGCTGCCATGCAGGACACACACGAGTTCTTTGCCCTGACCAAGAAGTTCGGCGTGGAGCGCCAGCAGAGCTTTCGCCTCGTCGAAGGCCAGTTCGCGTGGCGCGCTGCGCCCCAGGCTGTGTCACGCTTGCTGGACGAGGCTGCGGTGGACGGCCTGCCCATCATGGTGTTTGTGGGCAGCGGCGGTTGCATCCAGATCCACACCGGGCCTGTGCGCAACATCCAGCCGATGAACACGCCCTCCGCGCAATGGATCAACGTGCTGGACGAAGGCTTCAACCTGCACCTGCGCACCGACATGGTGGCCCATGTGTGGGTGGTCGAGAAACCCACGGCCGATGGCATCGTCACCTCCGTCGAGGCGTTTGACCACGCGGGCGAGCTGATGGCCATGTTCTTTGGTGCCCGCAAGCCAGGCAAGCCCGAGCTGCAGGGCTGGCGGGATCTGGTGTCGGGGCTGCCCCGCGTGCAGGAGCTGGCCCATGCCGCGTGAGCCGATGCCGATGTGGCCTGCGCGCCGAACCTGGCTGCAGGGGGCTGCGGCGCTGCCATTGTTGTCTGCGCTGGGGGCCGCAGCTGCGGCCCCGGCGCGCATTGTGGCGTTGGGCGGCGCGCTGACCGAAGTGGTCTACCTGCTGGGCGCAGAAACCATGCTGGTGGGGACCGACACCACCAGCCTGTACCCCGACGCAGCGCTCAAGACCCCCAAGGTCGGCTACATGCGCCAGCTCTCTGCCGAGGGGCTGTTGTCCCTCAAGCCCGATGCCGTGGTGGGCACCACCGAGGCGGGGCCGCCCGTGGTGCTGGACCAGGTGCGCAGCGCAGGCGTGCGTGTGGAGCTGGTGAAGGCCGACCACACCTGGGACGAAGTGCGCCGCAAGGTCAGCGCCGTGGGCCAGGTGACCGGCCGCGAACGTGCAGCCCAGGCACTGCAGGCGCAGCTGGATGCGCAATGGGCCAGCGTGCAACAGGCGGTGGCGGGTGCGGCACGGCGCCCGCGCGCGCTGTTCATCCTCTCGCACGGCGGCAGCCCCATGGTGGCGGGCACCGGCACAGCGGCCGATGCACTGATCCGCTTTGCAGGCGCTACCAATGCCATCACGCAGTTCGCGGGCTACCGGCCGCTCACGGCCGAGGCCATGGCCAGCGCAGCGCCCGAGGTGCTGCTCAACAGCACGCAGGGCATCGAGGCGCTGGGCGGTGAGGCCGCCTTCTGGCAGCGGCCTGAGCTGGCGCTCACGCCCGCCTTTCGCCGCAAGGCCCTGGTGGCGATGGAAGCCAGCCACCTTCTAGGCTTCGGCCCGCGCCTGCCCGCTGCCGTGCGTGAACTGCACACCCGCACACAGGCGATCACCGCGTGAGCAGCGTGGCCGTGGCACAGCCGGGTGTGCGCTGGAATCCCGTGCGCCTGTCGCCCCGCACAGCGCTCACCGCAGGGGCGGCGATGGTCGTGCTGGCCTTTGTCTGGGCCAGCACGCAGGGCGCTTATGCCATCACACCTGCCCAGCTGTGGCAGGTGTTGCTGCAGGCCGTGGGTGCGGCACCCACCGCCGAAAAGGCGCCGGAATACCTGGTGTTCGTCAATATCCGGCTGCCGCGTCTTCTGATGGGCGTGGCCGCTGGTGCGGGCCTGGGGCTGGCCGGTGCGCTGATGCAGGGGCTTTTTCGCAACCCGTTGGCCGACCCCGGGCTGGTGGGCGTGAGCAGCGGGGCAGCGCTGGCCGCCGCGCTCACCATCGTGCTGGGCAGCTACTGGCTGCCCGACATGCCGCGCACCTTGGGTAGCTGGGCGCTTGTGGGCATGGCCTTTGGCGGCGGCATGGTGGTCACTGCCCTCATCTACGGTCTGGCACAGGCCGATGGTGGCACGCGCATGGGGCTGATGCTGCTGGCGGGCGTGGCGGTCAATGCACTGGCGCTGGCGGGGCTGGGCTACCTCAATTTCATCTCTACCGACGAACAACTGCGCAACATCCAGATGTGGCTGTTGGGCAGCCTGGGCGGGGCGCGTTGGAGCGCTGTGGCCCTGGTGGGCGCTGTCGTGGCCTTCGCCTTTGGCCTGGGCCTGGCGCTGGCGCGGCCACTCAATGCGATTGCCCTGGGCGAGGCGCAGGCCACTCTGCTGGGCGTGCCGGTGGAGCGCACCAAGCGCCTTGCGGTGCTGGTCACAGCGCTGGCTGTGGGGGCGGTGACAGCCGCCACCGGCATCATCGGTTTCATTGGTCTGGTGGCGCCACACTGGGTGCGCCTGGTGGCGGGGCCTGACCATCGCGTGGTGCTGCCGGGCTCGGCGCTGCTTGGCGCCGCGCTGGTGCTGGCGGCGGATGGGGTGGCGCGCACCATCGTCCAGCCCGCAGAGCTGCCGTTGGGCGTGCTCACCGCATTCATCGGCGTGCCGCTGTTCCTGGCGATGCTGCGCCAGTTCCGGAGCAAGGTATGACTGCCGTCGCTGCTATGGCGAACAACACCATCGCCGCCCAGCTGGTCTGCGACCAGCTGGGCGTGGGGGTGCCCGGCAGGCCCTTGCTGGCCACCGTGCACACCCAGTTTGTGCCAGGGCGCGTCACAGCCATCCTGGGCCCCAACGGGGCGGGCAAGTCCACGCTGCTGGCCATGCTTTCGGGCCAGCGCGCGCCGTGCTCGGGCCATGTGTGGATGGGCGGGCAGCCGGTGTCAGGCAAAGGCACCCAGGCACTGGCGCGCCAGCGCGCCGTGCTGCCGCAGGACACAGCCGTTGCCTTCGACTTCACGGTGCAGGAGGTGGTGGAGATGGGGCGCTTTCCCCACCGCCAGCAGCCCAGCCGCCAAGAGGCGCGCATCGTGACCGCAGCGATGGAGGCCACCGGCGTGGCGCACCTGGCTGGGCGCAGCATCAACACCTTGTCGGGCGGCGAACGCGCCCGCAGCCATCTGGCCCGCGCCCTGGCGCAAATCTGGGAGCCACAGCCAAACGGCCCTGCGGGCGCCACCCGCTGGCTGTTGCTGGACGAACCCACCGCCGCGCTCGACCTGGCGCACCAGCACCACACGCTGGCCCTGGTGCGCCGCTGGGCGGTGGAGCAGGGCGTGGGCGTGGTGGCCGTGCTGCACGACCTGAACCTTGCCCTGCGCTACGCCCATGACAGCCTGTTGCTCGCCCCGGGCCTGGCAGGCCCGCGCGGCGTGCAGGCCACGGCCCATCTGCTCACACCCGACACCATCGCGCAGGTGTGGGGCGTGCGCAGCACGCCAGTGCAGGCGGCAGATGGGGTGCCGCAGTACCTGGTGGCGGCGCAGTGAAGGGAATTTCTATAGTCAAAATGGCCTCTGCCGCGCTATGGGTCTCAAAGATTGCTATCAAAAATGAAGCGTCTTCATGGTGTGCCTGTGCGACCCATGGAGGTAGGCCCCTCAACCCGTCAGGCTATCTGGCGGGGCGGGTGGCGCGGCCTGCTTAGAATCCCTCTGCCCATGCGTCGCTTGCTGCTCGTCTTTCTGTTGGTGTTCATGCCGCTCCAGTCCATCTGGGCAGCGGCGTCGCCCTATTGCGGGCACGAGTCAGCGCCGCAGGCTTCGCACTTTGGCCACCATGTGCACCAGCACCATGGCGACGAAGGTGCCGACCACTCGGCCCCGGGCGCCAGCCCCAGCACCCTGGCCGACATGGACTGCCACGCCTGCCACGGCGCAGGCAGCGGCTTGGCGCACAGTGCCAGCGCCCAGGCCATCGTGGTGGCCGTGACGCACCCGCCGGGCCAGGCCGCACCCGCCTGGCCACCCGCACCCCTTACACGCCCCGAACGCCCCAACTGGTCCGTCCTCGCCTGAGAGACTGAGAGTCTTTTGTCCACGCCCGCCTGGCACGCCAAAACGCCACGGCGCGTCGTTGCAAATGCTCGCCATAGCCCGCGCTATGGCTGTGCTTTGCGCCTAGATCCGGAGCGTTTTCGCGCACCCTTCGGGCACGGCCAAAAAACTCCCAGCCTCTGAGCGGCGAGGCGGGGGCCACGGGCGGCCCCGTTTCATCTGTTGATGGTGTTGGAGACCAGCCTTCCCAGGCAGTCGTGGTGTGCGCGTGCAGGTTTGCTGGCGCGTGTCGCTGATCGTTTCTGACCTCCATCGCGCCTCGCCGATTTCAACCCGTGGCCCCGGCCACTGCAGAGGAATCGGATGAAACCAAAGACACAACGACAACACACGCCCATCGCCGCGCTGGCGGTGATGGCACTGGGCTGGGCACTGCTGGGCAGTGCCGCACAGGCCCAGACCGCAACCCCCGGTATTGCGCTGCTCACGCTCCAGACCTTGTTTGAGCAGGCCTGGCAGCGCCAGCCCGAAGCGCAGTCTGCAGCCTTGAGGCGCGAGGCCGCGCAGGCCACACGCAGTGCTGCAACGGCCTGGACGGCCGAGCCCGTGGCGCTGGAGCTGGCCACCAAAACCGACCGCCCCGGCAGCAACCAGGGCAGCCGCGAAGCCGAAGTGGGCCTGGCCCTGCCGCTGTGGCTGCCCGGCGAGCGCGCCCGCAAGGCCGCACTGGCCGACGCCGAAGCGCAGGCGCTGGACAGCCGTCAGCGCGCCGCGCAGTTGCAACTGGCCGCCACCGTGCGCGAAGCGTGGTGGGCCGCGCAGCGAGCGCAGGCCGATCAGGCACTGGCGCAAGACCGACTGCTGAACGCCCAGCGCCTGGCAGCCGACGTGGCCCGCCGCGTGCGCGCGGGGGACCTGTCGCGCGCCGATCAGGCCCAGGCCGATGGCGCCGTGGCCCAGGCCGAAGCCGCCTGGGCCGAGGCGCAGGGCGCGCGCGATGCGGCGCAGGCGGCGCTGGCCGCCTGGGGCGTGAAGGCCGCGCAAGACCTGGCCCTGGCCGACGGCGCTGAGCCCGAGCCCGCCGTGCCAGACGCCACGGCAGTCGCTGCACAGCACCCTGCGGCGGCCGACTGGCAGGACCAGGCCGAGGTGGCGCGCCGCGCCGCCGACCTGGCCGCCGTGCAGACCCGCGCCAACCCCGAGCTGACGGTGGCCGCCACGCGGGGGCGCGAGCAGGCGGGCGACCGTTACCAGCAGACCTTCACGGTGGGTCTGCGCGTGCCCCTGGGCGGGGGCGACCGTGCGCAGGCCAAGCAGGCAGCCGCCCGCGCCGAAGCCCTGGCCGCCGAGGCACGCGCGGCTGCGGAGCGCGACCGGCTAGCCGCCGACATTGCCGCTGCCGTGGCCCGCGTGAAGTCCACCCAGGCCCAGCGCGACGCCTTTGCGCGCCACGCGGCGCTGGCGCAGGGCACACGCGGCTTTATCGACAAGGCCTTCCGCCTGGGCGAAGCCGACGGCCCCACCCGCCTGCGCGTGGAGCTGGAGACCGCCCAGGCCGAACGCCAGCTGGCCCGTGCACGCATCGACGCGGCCGCCGCTGTCTCTCACCTGCGCCAGGCCCTGGGCCTGCTGCCGCAATGAACTCCCTGTGAATCCCGACAAATTTTTCAAGACAACCATGACACTCTCTTCCGCTTTCTCCACCCTGGGCCTGGCCCTGCTGCTGGGCCTGTTGCCGCCGACCGCGCTGGCTGGCCCAGGCCACGACCACGGTGAAGCCCCCGCCGCCGCAACGGGCACGGGCCTGCCGCGCTTTGCCGCCACCTCCGACCTGTTTGAGCTGGTGGGCGTGCTCGACGGGCAAAAAATCGCGCTCTACCTGGACCACGCAGGCGACAACAGCCCCGTGAAAGACGCCCGGCTGGAGCTGGACATTGCGGGCACCAACGTGCCCGTCACCCGCGTGGCCGAGGGCGAGTTCCAGGCCACCCTGGCCGCGCCGCTGGCCGAGGGCGTGAGCCCCGTCACCGCCACCGTGGCCGCAGGCAATGAGACGGACCTGCTTGCAGGCGAGATCGACCTGCACCCCGCCGCCCACACCGATGACGCACCCGCAGGGCTGGCCCGCCGCACCGCGCTGATCGCGGGCGCCGTGGCCGCCGTGCTGTTGGCGCTGGTCGCCGTTTGGGGACTGCGCCGGGGCCGTGCTGCCCGCATGGGCAACATCCAGCGCGTGGGAGGTGCAGCATGAAGCGCTTTCACCCCATGCCCACTCTGCCCACCTTGCTGGCCTTGCTGATGGTCGCCGCTCTCAGCGCACCCTTGCCAGCCCTGGCAGGCCCCGGCCACGACCATGGCGACGCGCCACCCGCGCCCACCGGCAACGGCCCCAGCCGCCAGCCCGATGGCAGCGTGTTTCTGCCCAAACCCGCGCAGCGCCAACTGGGCGTGCGCACTCTGGTGGCAGCCACGGGGCAACACGCCAAGGCTTTTGAACTGGCAGGCACTGTGGTGATGGACCCCAACGCAGGCGGCAAGGTGCAGGCCATGCTGGCAGGCCGGCTGGAGGCCGGGCCCAAGGGCCTGCCCGGTGTGGGCCAAGCCGTGCGCAAGGGCGAGGTGCTGGCCTACGTGGTGCCCACAGCGGGCGCCATCGAGCGTTCCAACCAACTGGCCCAGCAGGCCGAGCTGCGCGCTGCACGCGACCTGGCCGCACGGCGCGTGGCGCGCCTGACCGAGCTGGCCGACACCGTGCCGCGCAAAGACATTGAAGCTGCTGAGAGCGAGCTGCACAGCCTCACCCAGCGCCTGGGCGCCGTGGGCGCGGGCCTGGCCACCCGCGATGCGCTGGTGGCCCCGGTGTCGGGCGTGATCGCTTCGGCCAATGCCGTGGCCGGGCAGGTGGTGGATGCGCGCGAACTGGTGTTTGAAGTGGTGGACCCATCGCGCCTGCGCATCGAGGCCCTGGCTTATGACCCGGCCCAGGCGCACAACGTGGCCGGTGCCACGCTGGCCGTGGGCGGGCAGCGCGTGCCGCTGCGCTTTGTGGGCGCGGCGCGCAGCCTGCGCGACCAGGCGCAGGCGCTGCAGTTTGCGGGCGACTCTGCCGCGTTGGGCACTTTGGCCCTGGGCCAGCCGGTGCGCGTGTTCGTGCAGTCCACCGACAAGGTCGATGGCGTGCAGGTGCCCGCTGCCGCGCTGCTGCGCAACCCGGCCAACCAGACCATCGTGTGGGTCAAGGAGTCGCCCGAGCGCTTTGTGCCACGGGTGGTCACCTCGGTGCCGCTGGATGGCACCTCGGTGGCCGTCACCTCGGGCCTGCAGCCCGGCGACCGCGTGGCCACGCAGGGCGCCACGCTCATCAACCAGGTCCGCTAAGGAGTCGCAATGTTCAAATGGCTTCTCGAAAACAGCCTGACCAACCGGCTGCTGGTGCTCATCGCCGCCGCCGTGCTCATGGCTTATGGCGCCTTCACGCTCTCGCGCACGCCGGTGGACGTGTTCCCTGACCTCAACAAACCCACCGTCACACTCATGACCGAGGCGGGCGGCATGGCCGCCGAAGAGGTGGAGCAGCTCATCACCTTCCCGCTGGAGACCACGATGAATGGCCTGCCCGGTGTGGAGAGCGTGCGCTCCACCTCCAGCGCGGGGCTGTCGTTCATCTACGTCACCTTTGACTGGAGCACCGAGATCTACCGCGCGCGCCAGATGGTGTCTGAACGCCTGTCGTCCATGGAAGAGGGCCTGCCCAGCGGCATCACGCCGCGCATGGGGCCCATCAGCTCCATCATGGGCGAGATCATGCAGGTGGCCATCCCCATCGACGCAGGCAAGACCACGCCCATGGCCGTGCGCGAGTACGCCGACTGGGTGCTGCGCCCGCGCCTCATGGCCATTCCCGGCGTGGCGCAGGTGATCCCCATCGGTGGCGAGGTGCGCCAGTTTCAGGTGCTGCCCGACACGGCGCGCATGGCGGCGCTGGGCATCACGCACGACCAGCTCACGGGCGCGCTCAAGGGCTTTGCGGCCAATACCTCGGGCGGGTTCTTGGAGCTGGGCGGGCGCGAATACCTCATCCGCCACCTGGGCCGCACCTCGCGGCTCGAAGACCTGCAGAACCTGGCCCTCGCCGCCAAAAACGGCCAGAGTGTGCTGCTGCGCCAGGTGGCAGATGTGACCTTTGCCGCCGCCACCAAGCGCGGCGACGCGGGCTTTGAAGGGCAGGGCGCCGTCATCCTGGGCATCCAGAAGCAACCCACGGCCGACACCATTGGCCTCACGCGCAGCATTGAGGCCGCGCTGCTGGACCTGAAGAACTCGCTGCCCGCAGGCATGGAGGCACCGCGCGTCACCTTCCGCCAGGCGAGCTTCATCGAGGCCTCGGTCACCACGCTGCAGGGCAAGCTCATGGGCGCCTCGGTGTTCGTGGCGGTCATTTTGTTCGTGTTCCTCGGCACGCTCAGGCCCACGGTGATTGCGCTCACGGCCATCCCGGTGTCCATCTTCATCACGGCGCTGGTGTTCAAGTACTTCGGCCTGTCGATCAACACCATGACGCTGGGCGGCCTGGCCATTGCCATTGGCGGCCTGGTGGACGACGCGGTGGTCGATGTGGAAAACGTGCTGCGCCGCCTGAAGATGGACCGCGCCAAACACCCCCACCACCGCCTGCACCCCATCGAGGTGGTCAAGCTCGCGTCGATGGAAGTGCGCTCGGGCATCCTCTACGCCACGGCCATCATCGTGCTGGTGTTCTTGCCGCTGTTTGCGCTTCCGGGCATCGAGGGGCGGCTGTTTGTGCCGCTGGGCATTGCGTTCATCGTGTCCACGCTGGCATCGCTCTTGGTGTCGGTAACCGTTACGCCAGTGCTGGCTTTTTACCTGCTGCCGCGCATGAAGAATCTCGACCATGGCGACACCCGCGTGGTGGCCTGGCTCAAGGCGCGCTACCGCAGCGGGCTCACAGGCGTGCTGGCGCGCCCGCGCACGGCCCTGGCCGTGAGCGCGGTGGCGGTGGCGCTGTCGGCAGCGGCGGTGCCGTTCTTCCCCACCACGTTCTTGCCGCCGTTCAACGAAGGCACGCTACTCATCGGCATGCGGCTCAACCCCGGTGTGACGCTGGCCGAATCGAGCGCGCTGGCCCGCCAGGCCGAGGTGCTGGTGCGCCAGGTGCCCGAGGTCACGCACGTGGGCCGGCGCAGTGGCCGGGCCGAGCTGGACGAGCATGCCGAAGGCGTGCACGTGAGTGAGCTGGATGTGGGCCTGCTGCCTGCGGCCGAGCTTAAGCGCAGCATGGCCGAGGTGCAGGCCGACATCCGCAGTCGCCTGGCACACCTGCCTGCTGCCATCGCCATCGGCCAGCCCATCTCGCACCGCATCGACCACATGCTCTCGGGCGTGCGCTCGCAGATCGCCATCAAGCTCTTTGGCGACGACCTGGACACCCTGCGCGGCCAGGCCGAGGCCCTGCGCGCACGGCTGGCGGGCATCCCCGGCCTGGCCGACCTGGAGGTGGAAAAGCAGGTGCTGGCGCCGCAGATCACCGTGCGCGTGGACTACGCCGCCGCTGCCCAAATGGGCGTGCCTGCACCCCAGGTGCTGGCCGCGCTGCAGACGCTGGTGGAGGGCGAAAAAGTAGCCCAGGTGGTGGAAGGCAGCCGCCGCTTCGCGCTGGTGGTGCGCCTGCCCGACAGCGCACGCTCCATCGACGGCCTGGCGCGTGTGCTGATCGACACGCCCCGTGGCCCCGTGCCCCTGTCACGCTTGGCCACCATCGAAGAGGGCGACGGCCCCAACCAGATCAGCCGCGACGATGGCAAGCGCCGCATCGTGCTGTCGGCCAACGCGCAGGGCAGGGCGCTGTCCGACGTGGTGGCCGACATCCGCCAGGCTGTGGGTGACACCCGCCTGCCCGAGGGCTACTTCATCACCCTGGGCGGCCAGTTCCAGGCGCAGGAAGAAGCCAGCCGCCTGGTGGGCCTGCTGGCCATCGTCTCGCTGGTGCTGATGTTTGTGGTGCTGTACACGCGCTACCGCTCGGCCACGCTGTCGGCCCTCATCATGGCCAATATCCCGCTGGCGCTGGTGGGTGCGGTGCTGGGGCTGTGGGTGTCGGGCCAGCCGCTGTCGGTAGCGGCGCTGATCGGCTTCATCACGCTGGCGGGCATCTCGGTGCGCAACGGCATTTTGAAGGTGAGCCACTACCTCAACCTGATGCGCGTGGAAGGCGAGCGCTTTGACACCGCCATGATCGTGCGCGGCTCGCTGGAGCGCCTGAGCCCCGTGCTGATGACCGCCCTGGTCACCGCCTTTGCTTTGGCCCCGCTGCTGCTGGAGGCCGAGCGCCCCGGCACCGAAATCCTGCACCCGGTGGCGGTGGTCATCTTCAGCGGCCTCATCAGCTCCACGCTGCTCGACACCTTCCTCACCCCGGCCCTGTTCTGGCTGTTTGGCCGCAAGGATGCCGAACGCCTGCTGGACGACAAGAACGCCGAGGCGTTCTGAGCTTTTCTTGTTTTGTACTTGTTCTCTTTATTTGTTCGTTTGCTTTTTTATTCACCCGTTGAAAGGACTCTCATGAAAACCACCCGCCAACTTTTCGCCGCCCTGGCCGTCGCCGCTGCGGCCACCACCGCCGCCCATGCCGCTGGCGACCACGGCGCAGGCCACGACCACAAGCCCCAACACGGCGGCATCGTGGCCGAAGCCAACGACATGGACTACGAACTCGTCGCCAAGCCCGACACCATCACCCTGCACCTGCGCGACCACGGCAAACCCGCCAAGACCGAGGGCGTGAGCGCCAAGCTCACCCTGCTGAACGGCACCGAAAAATCTGAGGCCGTGCTGGCGCCCGCAGGCGAGGGCAAGCTCGAAGCCAAGGGCGCCTTCAAGGTGGCTGCTGGCACCAAAGTGGTGGCGCTGGTGACAATGCCGGGCAAGAAGGCAGCGAATGTGCGGTTTGCGGTGAAGTAAGTCAGCGCCAAAGAGAGAAAGCGCTGAACACCACGCGCCGCCGCGTTGGCTTTTGCTGGCGCGGCGGCTTTTTTCGTATGCGCTGGCCCCGTAGGGGCTGGCGCGGTACCGATGATGTGAGATGCTGAAATGTGAATGAAATTGGGCTCTTGCGCCTATCTGTAAAGCGCTAAATGCTATTAAATGTGTAGCATTTTTTGATGCTAGTAGAAGCGAACAGAGGGGGCAGGGGCGGGAATTGATTGATTCCAGCGCTGGGTTGTCTGGCTGATTTGGGTTGGGTGGAGCCTGTTGGTGCTGTCTATTGGTCGGCAGCGATAGGCCCGAAGCAGAATTCCGCCAAGTCAGACCAACCGCCCAAAAGCAGACATCAAAAATGATGGACCGCTTGAGTCCGGTGGGCGACTGAAATGCAGTGATTGCGGCCGATGCCAATAGCACCGCGACCTCGCGCTTTGTCTTTGTGACTGAAAGCCGCTGTTTGCGAGCTGGAGGCCTCGCAGGCCGGATGACAGGTGTCAAGTTCGGGGCCGACATTGTGGAAGCAACACGTCGGAGATTCGTCGTGAACAACAGCTACCCTCGGCTTCCCAAACAAGCCTTCGCCCGGCGTGGCCGAGCGGTTCCAAGCATTTTCAAAAACGAGCTTGAAAAATGGATAGAAGAGCGGGTGAAGTCCAGGATGCTGAAAGGAGCTCCCTGTTACGCCTTGTGAGGCGACGCGTTCGATTAGCGCTTCGCAACGTCCCGAAGCCGTTCACCAAAGCGCTTGGCCGTCTCGATATCGCCCTCAACCACTTCATCTACTCCTGCATCGACCGGGGTTGTGGCCATCGCGCCGGAGGAGGAGCCCACATAGTTCAGGTCGTTGCGCTGGGCCGCCTTGGTATTGGAGGGCATCATGCCGGTGCCCACCCAAAGGCCGCTGTGTTGCATGGCAAATGTCATGAAGTACTGCAAAGTGGACAGCTTGTCACCGCTCATGCTTCCGCTGTTGGTGAAGCCCGCGAAGAGTTTGTCTTTCCATTTCTGCTCCATCCAGGCCGCGGAAGAGTCATCGGCAAATCGCTTGAACTGCCAACTCGCGCCGCCCATGTACGTGGGTGAACCCAGCACAATCACATCCGCGGCAGCCAGTCCCATCCAGGCGGACTCCGGCAGAGTGCCTTGCGCATCAATCTCCAGCAATGCGGCCTCAGCGCCTTGGGCAACGGCCTGCGCCAATCGGCGGGTATGGCCGTAACCGGAATGGTAGACAACCACAATGGAGGGCATGGTGTGTTTCGCGCTCATTGGGCAGTCTTCCAGCGTGCGGCCGTTTCCAGCGCATAGTCGCGGTAGCTCCGCAACGGGGTGCCCAGTTCTTGCTGCATGCGCTCGACTGCGGCAGCGGAACCCAGCTCGCCATCCTTCTGCATGCGCGCCATCATGAGCCGCATGTCATACGCCATCCAGGCGGGTGCAAAGCTCTGGAACCGCGTTTCAAAAGGCCCAATGTCGTCACCCGCGTACCGGACGGTCTTGCCCAGCACATCGCTCCACACAGTGGCGGCGGTTTGACCCGACAACGCTGTTGGTCCCACGACATCCAACACCTCCGTTGGCAAGGGTTCGCTTGCAGCGTCTCGGCGCAGCAGATGTCGTGCGGCAACCATCGCCACGTCACGCGCGTCCACCATGGAAATGCCTGTACTGCCGATAGGCATGGGATACACACCACGCTCCAGAACATCGGA
The DNA here is from genome assembly GCA_964031875.1 of Acidovorax facilis. Classification (GTDB taxonomy): domain Bacteria; phylum Pseudomonadota; class Gammaproteobacteria; order Burkholderiales; family Burkholderiaceae_C; genus Acidovorax; species Acidovorax facilis_A. Next base: position 3,070 of record CAXIRU010000010.1, on the reverse strand, counting down.
CTGAATCAAGGCATCGTCGTTCTGCATGAAGTAAGCGGGACGCAGGATGGTCGCGTGCATTCCCAACTGTTCGATCATGCGTTCAACGGTGTGCTTTCCAGTGAAATGCGGAACCTCGGTGAAACGGTCGCTGTGCATGACAGACAGGTAAACAATCCGCTCGATACCCGCCTCGCGCGCCAGGTTGAGTGCAATCAGTGCCTGGGTGACTTCGTCTGCGGCCACGGTGTTGAGCAAAAAAAGCGTTCTTGCGCAACCCATGGCAGCGCGCATCGAACCCACATCCTGAAAGTCCCCTTTGACCGCCGTGACGCCCGGCGGAAACTGCCGCTTTTCTGGTGTTCTGGTGAGGGCGTGAACGTCTGCGCCTTGCGCGGCCAGAAGCGCCACCACATGGGAGCCGATAAGCCCCGTGCTACCCGTAACGAGTATGGTCATTTGAGTCCTTGAGAGTGTGCAATGGTTGAGTGAAGCGGGTCTGCAGCAAGGCCAGGAAGCGATCCCTGTGTGCTCGTTCGACCCGGCAACACGTTGAATTGTTTATGGTTTAACCTTGCGTAAATAGACTCGTTGTGTAGACACCGGCGTACCAAAATATGAACAATGAAAACTACTCGATGGATGATCTGCAGTGGTTCATCAAGATCGCAGAGGCCGGGAGCCTCTCACGGGCTTCTCGCCAACTGGATGTTCCGAAATCAACCTTGTCGCGCCGCCTGGCGCGCATGGAAACGGCAGCGGGGGTCAGCCTCGTCAAGCGCAACACCCGAGCCTTCGCATTGACCGATGCAGGCCAACGCCTGCTGGACGGAACAAGTCCGCTGATCCATAAACTGAACGCTGTCACCCATGACCTTTTTTCCCAGGATCAAACGCCAAGTGGTCGCGTTCGTCTGGCGGCGTCAGCGACTTTTGGCAAAGTCGTGCTGCTCCCGCTGGTGACCGAGTACCTGTTCAAACACGAACATCTGGAACTGGATGTCAAGCTCAGCAACCGCCACGTCAACCTCGTCGAAGAAGGCATTGATCTGGCGGTGCGTATTGGCGAACTTGCCGATTCCAGCCTGAAGGCCCGTGCCATCGGCACCGTACGTCCAGCCCTGTTTGCAAGCCCCGCCTATGCGAACCAATACGGGCTGCCGCAGCATCCAGGTGAACTCAATGTGCACGCTGGTCTTCTGCAGTCGAAGGAAGCCGCAGAAATCAAGCTGCATTCGCGCACCAGAACCGCAAAAGGATTTTTGCGTTCACGTTTGATCATCGGCCCTTCCGATGCCTTGATTGCACCCACCCTGGACGGACTGGGAATCGCCGTACTGCCCGAGTTCCAGGCGGCGCCGCTGGTCGCATCAGGTCAATTGGTCAGGGTGCTGGAAGGCTGGCAAATGCCCGCGCTGAAAGTCCAGCTGATCTACCCCATGCAACGCCACCAATCGCCAACAGTTCGGGCGCTGATGGCGTTTCTCGCGGAACAGATCCCCAAAAGATTGAAGACATTGTTGATCTGATTTGCCTCGGGTTAACCAGGCATTTCTGAGCTGTCTGGACCAGGCTATTGGGGGCTCCGCCTGCCTCAAAGCAGCCACTTGCGAAGGTCCCCAGATGGCCGATAGTAGGCGCCTGACGGCGAAGACTAGATGAGTGCTTCCGCTGCATTTCTGGACTGCGGCATCAAATCTCTGCGGATCGACCCAGCCGCTCCTCGTCCCGCCGCAGCCCATCCTCTAACCGCAATTTCAGCGCGGCCAAGCCCCGGGCTGCCCGCCGCTTCATCACCACCCTGGCCAGTGGGACCAGTAGAAAACGGACGCCAGGATGGCGACTGCGGCTGAACATGCGCCAGGTGAGTGTGCAGGTGTGCGGCGCGGTGGCATCAAGCGAGATTTCCATGCGCGGCAGCAGCGGCAGCCATTGGCCCTCGGTGGCAAAGAAGTGCGGCGCGCGTGCCTCGCGGACCTCCAGCGTGATTTGGCGTTGGCCCTTGAGTGGTACGAACACTGTTTCACGATAGGTCTTGCCCGGCTGCCCATGCGCCAGGCTGTCGGGCGAGGTGATGGAGATGACGCCCGGAAACCACTCGCCGAACTTCTCCATGTTCGACACATACCCAAACACTTCGTGTGCGGAGCGGCGCAGGGTGACGGTTTCCTCGACAAGCAAATGCATGGCTGAATCCTCGTTAAAAGTCCATGCTAGGCTGTAGAGCCAGGTCTACAGTCAAGGAACTTTTCATGCGCATTTCCGAGTTGGAAGCCCGCACCGGCCTGGGCCGTCACGCGCTTCGCTTTTACGAACGCGAGGGAGTGCTTGTGGGCGTGAAGCGGGGTGAGAACAACTACCGCGACTACCCTGAAGCAGCAATCAGGGATATGGCCTTGCTGCAGCAACTGCAGTCCCTGGGCTTTTCGCTGCAGGAGATCCGCCAGGTGCTCGGCGCCATGCGCGCCAAAAGCATCGACTGCGCCAAAGGTGCGCAACTCATGGCCGACAAGCGCGCAGCGATAGAGATGCAGATTGCCAACCTGCGGAAGGTGAGCAAGATCCTTCTGCGCGAGCAACAGCGCCTGCAAGAGCGCGCCGCCCGGCACTCGCAGCCGTAGGCGTTTGCACGGCGGGGGGCATCATCGTATTGACCCGACCGCCTGGTGGATGTCTTGGCCCGGTGATCCCGCCAGCGTGTCCCGTTCGACGCTCTTAGAGCCTGTTCAAAGTCCATTTTGAGATCGCATTGGAGTGCAATCGGGAAGAGTGGATGCTTCGGATGCGCCGCATGGGCTCGTGCCCATGCAAGCAGCCGGGGCGTCCAATCGCCCGATTTCACTCTAACCCTTCGGGCAAGTGCCTTGCCGGGCGGTCTGCGGCGTTGCGGCGCTTGTGGATAGCCGGGCTATCCACTGCGCACCGCGCCTTACATCCCATCCCGGCAGGGTACTTGTGCGACTCCAAAAAGACTTTGAACAGGCTCTTAACCCCATCCCTTTCAAGGTCTTTTCCCCCTGGCCTGTTTGAGCACGCGAGCAGTGGAGACATGGGAGCGAGCGACGCAGCCTTCGGCGTAGCCTTTTGCCCG
>CAXIRU010000009.1:0-27411 GCA_964031875.1 Acidovorax facilis | reverse complement strand
AGATCGGCGTGCAAGCTAAGCGCAAGCGCGCTGGCTGGAATCTGGCTTACTTGGGGCAGCTATTGGGCATCGCTGATTAGATGCGATTGCCCTGCGCTTTACCAGCAGGCGGCGGCAGCCATTTCCAATCAGAAAAATCAATCCCCCACCTCCAACCTCCGCCCATACTGCACCAGACTCGTCTGCTTCAGCGCTTTCATCATCACCTTCGCCGCCGGCGACAGCAGCCGGTCTGACCGCGTGATGATTCCGAACGCATCCATATGGCACGGCATCGCCAGCGGCAACACCGTCACGATCCCATGCGCCGCGTAATAGCGCGCCACATCCTCCGCCACCACCGCAATCATGTCGCTCTGCTGCAGCATGCGCGTAATGAACAGCAGAGCCGCTGTCTCCACCGTGTGCAGCGGTGGCGCAAGCCCGTCCTGCTGGAACATCAAATCAAACCGGTGCCGCAGCACGCTGCCCGTGGGCGGCACGATCCAGCCAGCTGACACCACATCGCGCAGGGTCAGCCCGCTCATGCTCGACAGCGGGTGACCTGGGCGGGTGATGGCACAGACCAGCTCCTCGGTCAGCGACTCATAACGCAGGTTCTCCTTGTCGTGCTCCTCGTACAAGCGGCCCACCACGATGTCGAGCTTGCCCTGCTCCAGCCGCTCCAGCAGCACCGGGCTGGTTTCAATGTCGAGCGAGATGCGCAGGCTGGGGTGCTCTTGCTTGACCAGCGCCACGGCGGCGGGCAGCAGGCTGAGGCCCGGTGAGGTGATGGCGCCGATGCCCACCTGGCCGTAGTGCCCGCGCTTGAGCGCACCGATCTCGTCGTGCGCCTGGTTCAGATTGGCAAGGGCCATGCGCGCGTGGCGAATCATGGTCTCGCCGTACCAGGTGGGCCGCATGCCGCGCGGCAGTCGCTCGAACAACGATACCTCCAGCACATCCTCCAGGTCCTTGAGCAGCTTGGACGCGGCCGGCTGGGTCATGCTGAGCACCTGGGCGGCGCGGTGGATGTTGCCCTCTTCTGCCAAGGCCACCAGCAGCAGCAGTTGACGCGTCTTGAGGCGGGCGCGGATGAACCAGTGGTTGTAAGTGCTCATGAATGGGAGGACGAGAAAAGGGAGGGGTTTTCCAGAATGCGAAGAACGATATGTATTTTGTCTAAAAAACGATTGGATTGATATCAAAACCTTGCATAGACTTTGCCGCAACTGCAACAAAGGCCCCTCTCCATGAAGCTCGGCGACCTCCAGCTCAGCCCCCGGCACCTGATCAATGGCCGGTGGGAAATCGGCACCACCACCGGCATCAGTACCAACCCGTCGGACACCCGCGAGGTGGTGGCCGAATACGCGCGCGCCGACCGCAACCAGACCGAGCTGGCCGTGCGCGCCGCAGCCGATGCCCTGCCCACCTGGAGCCAGAGCACGCCCCAACGCCGCGCCGACGTGCTCGACCTGGTCGGCAGCGAGCTGCTGGCGCGCAAGGACGAGCTGGGCGCGCTGCTGGCGCGTGAAGAAGGCAAGACCCTGCCTGAAGGCGTGGCAGAGGTGGCGCGCAGCGGGCAGATCTTCAAGTTTTTTGCGGGCGAGGCGCTGCGCATCCAGGGCGAGCTGCTGGCCTCGGTGCGCCAGGGCGTGCAGGTGGACGTAACCCGCGAGCCCGTGGGCGTGGTGGGCATCATTGCGCCGTGGAACTTCCCATTCGCCATCCCGGCCTGGAAGATCGCTCCGGCCCTGGCCTACGGCAACACCGTGGTGTTCAAGCCCGCCGAGCTGGTGCCCGCCTGTGGCTGGGCGCTGGCCGAAATCATCAGCCGCAGCGGCCTGCCCGCCGGTGCCTTCAACCTCGTCATGGGCAGCGGCCGCGAAGTGGGCCAGACGCTGGTGGACCACCCGCTGGTCAACGCGCTGAGCTTTACCGGATCGGTGGCCACGGGCGACCGCATCCTGCGCGCGGCCTCAGCGCGGCGCGCCAAGGTACAGCTGGAGATGGGCGGCAAGAACCCGCTCATCGTGTTGGCCGATGCGGACCTGGACCAGGCGGTGGACTGCGCGCTGCAGGGCTCGTACTTCTCCACCGGCCAGCGCTGCACAGCGTCCAGTCGCCTCATCGTCGAGGCGGAGGTGCACGACGCCTTTGTGGCCCGCCTGCGCAACCGGCTGGCCAGCCTGAAGGTGGGCCACGCGCTGGAGCGCGGCACCGAGATGGGCCCAGTAGTGGACGACAACCAGCTGGCGCAGAACCTGGGCTACATCGACATTGCGCGCAATGAGGGGGCGGAGCATGTCTGGGGTGGCGAGCGCCTGGAGCGCCCCACCCCAGGCCATTACATGAGCCCCGCCCTCTTCCTGGCCCGCCCCGAGCACCGCGTGGCGCGCGAGGAAATCTTTGGCCCCGTGGCCTGCGTGCTGCGGGCCGACGACTACGACCACGCACTGGCCCTGGCCAACGACACGCCCTTTGGCCTGTGCGCGGGCATCTGCACCACGTCGCTCAAGCGCGCCATGCACTTCAAGCGCCACGCCGCCGTGGGCATGACCATGGTGAACCTGCCCACGGCGGGTGTGGACTTCCATGTGCCGTTTGGTGGCCGCAAGGAGTCGAGCTACGGCGCCCGTGAGCAGGGGCGCTACGCGGCCGAGTTCTACACCACCGTCAAGACGGGCTACATGCTGGCCTGAGCCTCCTTCTTTTGTCCTTTCTTTCCATCCCGCAACCGTCGTCAACCAACCAATACAGACAGGAGACAAGATAATGAAAATGAACCGCCGCACCGTTGCTGCCGCCTTGGCCAGCATGCCCGTGGCCGCCTTGCTGCCCGGCGCCGCCTGGGCACAAAAGCCCCTGGTGCTGGGCTTCAGCCAGGTGGGGGCCGAGAGCGAATGGCGCACCGCCAACACCGAGTCCATCAAGTCGGCCGCCAAGGAGGCCGGCATCGAGCTGAAGTTCTCGGACGCGCAGCAGAAGCAGGAGAACCAGATCAAGGCCATCCGCTCGTTCATCGCGCAGAAGGTGGACGTGATTGCATTCTCGCCCGTGGTGGAGTCGGGCTGGGAGCCCGTGCTGCGCGAAGCCAAGGCCGCCAAGATCCCCGTGGTGCTGACCGACCGCGCGGTGAACACCAAGGACACGTCGCTCTACGTGACCTTCATGGGCTCGGACTTTGTGGAAGAAGGCCGCAAGGCCGGCCGCTGGCTGGTGGAGAAGATGAAGGACCATAAGGGCGAGGTCAACATCGTCGAGCTGCAAGGCACCGTGGGCTCGGCCCCCGCCATCGACCGCAAGAAAGGCTTTGAGGAAATCATCAAGGCCGACCCCAAGTTCAAGATCATCCGCAGCCAGACCGGCGACTTCACCCGTGCCAAGGGCAAGGAAGTGATGGAAGCCTTCCTGAAGGCCGAGGGCAAGAAGATCAACGTGCTCTACGCGCACAACGACGACATGGCGATTGGCGCCATCCAGGCCATCGAAGAGGCCGGCATGAAGCCTGCCAAGGACATCGTGATCATCTCGATCGATGCAGTGAAGGGCGCCTTCGAAGCCATGATCGCTGGCAAGCTCAATGTGAGCGTGGAATGCAGCCCCCTGCTGGGCCCGCAGCTGATGAGCGCTGTCAAGGACATCAAGGCTGGCAAGGCGGTGCCCAAGCGCATCGTGACGGAAGAAGGCATCTTCCCGATGGAAGTGGCGGCAAAGGAATTCCCGAACAGGAAGTATTGATCTATTGCCCCCTGAGCCGCCTGCGGCGTCTTCCCCCAAGGGGGACGCCACCAGCGCGGCGGGGCGGCCCTTGCGCGGTGGCACTGGTACTAGATCGCGCCAGTTTCATACGGCCTTCAAGCTACCTAAATTTAGAACAACACCAGGAGACAGACTCAAATGAAGCGTGCAATTTTCAAGGCCGTGTTGGCCACCGTGGCACTGGCGGCGATTGGCGCCACATCAGTGGCATCGGCCCAGGACAAGGGCACCATTGGCATCTCGATGCCCACCAAGTCCTCGGCGCGCTGGATTGCCGATGGCGACAACATGGTCAAGGTGCTCAAGGACCGGGGCTACAAGACCGACCTGCAGTACGCCGAAGACGACATCCCCAACCAGCTCGCGCAGATCGAGAACATGATCACCAAGGGTGCCAAGGTGCTGGTGATCGCGTCGATCGACGGCACCACGCTGTCGCGCGTGCTGCAAAGCGCTGCAGACAAGGGCGTAAAGGTCATCGCGTACGACCGCCTCATCAAGGGATCGAAGAACGTGGATTACTACGCTACGTTCGACAACTTCCAGGTCGGCGTACTGCAGGCCACCTCGATCGTGGACAAGCTGGGCCTCAAGCAAGGCAAGGGCCCCTTCAACATTGAACTGTTCGGCGGCTCGCCGGACGACAACAACGCCTTCTTCTTCTATGACGGCGCCATGAGCGTGCTGCAGCCCCACATCGACAGCGGCAAGCTGGTGGTACGCAGCAAGCAAACGGGCATGAACAAAGTGGGCACGCTGCGCTGGGACGGCTCGGTGGCCCAGGCGCGCATGGACAACCTGCTGTCGGCCTACTACGGCAAGGACAAAGTGCATGCGGTGCTCTCGCCCTATGACGGCTTGTCCATCGGCATCCTGTCGTCGCTGAAAGGCGTGGGCTACTGCACACCCCAGCAGCCCTGCCCCGTGGTCAGCGGGCAGGACGCAGAGATTCCCTCGGTCAAGTCCATCCTGAAGGGTGAGCAGTATTCGACCGTGTTCAAGGACACGCGCGAGTTGGCCAAGGTGGCCGCCAACATGGTGGACGCCGTGCTGACAGGCAAGCAGCCCGAGATCAACGACACCAAGACCTACAACAACGGCGTGAAGGTGGTGCCCTCGTACCTGCTCAAGCCGGTGTCGGTGGATGCCTCCAACTGGAACGCGGTGCTGGTGGGCAGCGGGTACTACAAAGAGTCCCAAATCAAGTAACGGGGCGCGGCTCAAAAAACTCTTCTGGCGTTGTTGCTGCGTCTTGTCGTACTCACCGTACTGCCTGCGACGCAGCGCCTAGCCAGAACCGCTTCGCTGAGTTTTGTGAGCCGCTGAGTGCAACGTGTAGAGGGCTTGGGAGCGCTGATTGGTGGTCCTGGCCCCACCCCTCTGAGATCCCAGAGGACACAGAACAACATCTCTCAACGAGCCCGAGCAATGCTTCTTGAAATGCGGAACATCCGCAAAACCTTCCCCGGCGTGGTGGCGCTAAACCAAGTCAACCTGCAAGTGCGGGCTGGGGAGATCCACGCCATCGTCGGCGAGAACGGGGCAGGAAAATCCACCCTGATGAAGGTGCTGTCGGGTGTGTACCCACACGGCAGCTACAGCGGCCAGATCCTGTTCGACGGGCAGGAGCGCGAATTTGCGGGCATCCGCGACAGCGAGCACCTGGGCATCATCATCATTCACCAGGAGCTGGCGCTGGTGCCGCTCTTGTCGATTGCCGAGAACATCTTCCTTGGCAACGAAACCGCACGCCACGGCGTCATCGACTGGATGGCCGCACACAGCCGCGCCCAGGCGCTGCTGCACAAGGTCGGCCTGCGCGAATCGCCCGACACACTGGTGGGCCAACTGGGTGTGGGCAAGCAGCAGCTGGTGGAAATTGCCAAGGCGCTGTCGCGCAAGGTGCGCCTGCTGATCCTGGACGAGCCCACCGCCAGCCTGAACGAGAACGACAGCCAGGCGCTGCTGGACCTGCTGCTGGAGCTGAAGGCCCAGGGCATTACCTGCATCCTGATCTCGCACAAGCTCAACGAGATTTCGCGCGTGGCCGACTCGATCACCGTGCTGCGAGACGGCAGCACCGTGCAGATGCTGGACTGCCGCGACGGCCCGGTGAGCGAAGACCGCGTGATCCAGGCTATGGTGGGCCGCGAGATGAGCGACCGCTACCCCCTGCGCCAGCCGCGAGTGGGCGACATTGTTTTTGAGGTGCGCAACTGGCGCGCCCACCACCCACAGTACAGCGACCGCGAGCACCTCAAGGGCATCGACTTGAATGTGCGGCGCGGCGAGATCGTGGGCATTGCAGGCCTGATGGGCGCAGGCCGCACCGAGCTAGCAATGAGCATCTTCGGCCGCTCGTGGGGCCAGCGCATCAGCGGCGAAGTGCGACTGCACGGCCAGCCCATCGATGTGAGCACGGTGGAAAAGGCCGTGCGCCACGGCCTGGCCTATGTGACCGAAGACCGCAAGGGCAATGGCCTGGTGCTGAACGAAGACATCCAGTTCAACACCTCGCTGGCCAACCTGCCGGGCGTGTCGTTCGCCAGCGTGATCGACAGCGGTCAGGAACACCGCGTGGCACAGGACTACCGCGAGAAGCTGCGCATCCGCTGCTCGGGCGTGGACCAGAAGACGCTGAACCTGTCGGGCGGCAACCAGCAAAAGGTGGTGCTGAGCAAATGGTTGTTCACCAGCCCCGAGGTGCTCATCCTCGACGAGCCCACGCGCGGCATCGACGTGGGCGCCAAGTACGAGATCTACACCCTCATCGCCCAGCTGGCGGCCGAGGGCAAGTGTGTGATCGTGATCTCCTCCGAAATGCCCGAGCTGCTGGGCATCACGGACCGCATCTATGTGATGAACGAAGGCCGCTTCGTGGCCGAGATGCCAACTTCTGAGGCCTCGCAAGAAAAGATCATGCGAGCCATCGTGAGTGCCCCCCCTGAGGCGCTTCGCGCCATCCCCCCCAAGGGGGACGCCGCCCGTGCGGCGGGGCGGCCCTTGCACGGCGGCCGCGCGTAGCTGCCGCGCCCTTTTCAGCGCCTGATGAACCGCACACCGCATTGAACTGATGACCGAAATGAGCCAGACCACCCATCCCCCCGCCAGCACGCTGGCCGACGGCAGCACCACGGCAGCGGAGCGGCACGAGAAGCCACTGCTGCACCACCTGCAGCACAACCTGCGCGAGTACGGCATGTTGATCACGCTGGTGGCCATCATGGGCTTCTTCCAGTACATGACCGAGGGCACGCTGATGCAGCCCTTGAACCTGACCAACCTGGTGCTGCAGAACAGCTACATCGTCATCATGGCGCTGGGCATGCTGCTGGTCATCGTGGCCGGGCACATCGACCTGTCGGTGGGTTCGGTGTGTGGCTTCATCGGCGCTCTGGCAGCGGTGCTGATGGTCGAATACAACTGGCACTTTGTCCCCGCCACGCTGGTGTGCCTGCTCTGCGGCGGGCTCATTGGTGCCATCCAGGGTGGGTTTGTGGCGTTTTCGCGCATCCCCTCGTTCATCGTCACGCTGGCGGGCATGCTGGTGTTCAAGGGCCTGGCACTGGCGCTGCTGGCGGGTCAGTCGGTGGGGCCGTTCCCCTCGGCGTTCCAGATGCTCAGCTCGGGCTTCATCCCCGACCTGTTCAGTGTGGAGGGTCTGCGCCTGACTTCGCTGCTGCTGGGCGCTGCCGTGGCTGGGGCCTTGGCCGTGGGCGGCCTGCGCCAGCGCGCCAACCGGCTGCGCCACGGCGTACAGACAGAGCCAGCGGGTCTGTTCATCGCCCGTACCGTGGTGTTTGGCGGGCTGCTGGTGTACTTCAGCTACCTGCTCGCTTCGTACAAGGGCTTGCCCAACGTGCTCATCGTGATGGCGCTGCTGATCGTGCTGTTCGACTTTGTCACCAGCCGCACCACCATCGGTCGCCGCATCTACGCCATGGGCGGCAACGAGAAGGCGGCCAAGCTTTCGGGCATCAAGACCGAGCGGCTCACGCTGTATGCCTTCATCAACATGGGCGTGCTGGCGGCCCTGGCCGGGCTGGTGTTTGCAGCGCGGCTCAACACCGCCACGCCCAAGGCGGGGCTGGGCTTTGAGCTGGACGTGATTGCAGCCTGCTTCATCGGCGGTGCCTCGGCATCGGGCGGCGTGGGCAAGGTGATGGGCGCGGTCATTGGCGCCTTTGTGATGGGCGTGATGAACAACGGCATGTCCATCCTGGGCATCGGCATCGACTACCAGCAGGTCATCAAGGGCGTGGTGCTGCTGGCAGCCGTGCTGGTCGATGTCTACAACAAAAACAAGGCGTGATGGATCCCATGGACGCATCCACCGCTCACGCCCCCGCTACCGCCCCCGTGCTGCAGCTTTCGGGCATCCAGAAGCAGTTTGCGGGCATCCCTGTGCTGCGCGATGTGCAGCTCAACCTCTATCCTGGCGAAATCCATGCGCTGATGGGGCAAAACGGTGCAGGCAAGTCCACGCTGATCAAGGTGCTGACGGGCGTGCTGGAAGCCAGCGGTGGCCAGATGCGGCTGGGCAATGAAGCCGTTTGGCCTGACTCGCCGCTGGCCGCGCAGCGCCTGGGCATCAGCACCGTGTACCAGGAGGTCAACCTCTGCCCCAACCTCTCGGTGGCCGAGAACATCTTTGCGGGCCGCTACCCGCGCTGCGGCATTACGCAGGGCTTTCGCATCGACTGGGCCACGCTGCACCAGCGCGCGCGCGAACTGGTGGCGCGCATCGGCCTGCAGATCGACGTGACGCGCCTGCTGTCGGACTACCCCGTGGCCGTGCAGCAGCTGGTGGCGATTGCGCGGGCACTCAGCATCGAATCGCGCGTGCTGATCCTGGACGAGCCCACCTCCAGCCTGGACGATGACGAAGTGCAAAAGCTCTTCGAGGTGCTGCGGCGCCTGCGCAGCGAGGGGCTGTCCATCGTCTTTGTGACGCATTTCTTGAACCAGGTGTATGCCGTGTCCGACCGCATCACCGTGCTGCGCAACGGAAGCTGGGTGGGCGAGTGGCTCGCGAGGGACCTCGGGCCTCAAGCACTCATCGCCGCCATGCTGGGCCGCGATATGGCTGCGGCATCGGAGCAACCCGCACCAGCGCCCGCCGTGGACAGCCGCCAAGCCACGCTGCTGCAAGCTGAGGGCCTGGGGCAAGACACGCAATTGCAGCCGCTGGACCTGCAGATCCGCGCGGGCGAGGTGGTGGGCCTGGCCGGGCTGCTGGGATCGGGCCGCACCGAGCTGGCGCGCCTGCTGTTTGGCCTGGAACAACCCGACCGGGGCGCACTGCGCATCGACGGGCAGGTGGTGAAGTTTGCGAACCCCATGGACGCGATCCTCCATGGCCTGGCCCTGTGTCCCGAAGAGCGCAAGACCGACGGCATCGTGGCCGAACTCTCGGTGCGCGAGAACATTGCGCTGGCGCTGCAGGCCCGCATGGGCGTGGGCAAATTCCTTTCGCGTGCCGAGCAGACGGCCCTGGCCGAGCGCTATGTGAAGCTGCTGGGCATCAAGACCGAGACGGTGGACAAGCCCATCGGCCTGCTCTCGGGTGGTAACCAGCAAAAGGCCATCCTTGCGCGCTGGATGGCCATCGAACCGCGCCTGCTGATCCTGGACGAACCCACGCGCGGCATCGACGTGGCCGCCAAGCAGGAAATCATGGACCAGATCCTGCGTCTGGCCCAGGCCGGCATGGCCGTGCTGTTCATCTCTTCCGAAATGGGCGAGGTGGTGCGCGTGGCGCACCGCATCGTGGTGCTACGCGACCGCCACAAGGTGGGTGAGCTGCCTGCGGGCAGCAGCGAAGACGCCGTCTACGAACTCATCGCCGCAGAACAACATGCCTGAAGAACGCAATCCCCCCTCCCCCATTGCCATGCTGATGCACCACCGACTCGCTTGGCCCGTCATCACGCTGATCTTGTTGCTGGGTATCAACACGGCCTTTAACGCGAGCTTCCTGCACATCGAATGGCGCGACGGGCATCTGTACGGCAGCCTCATCGACATCCTGAACCGCGCCGCACCTTTGGTGCTGGTGTCGCTGGGCATGACGCTGGTGATTGCCACGCGCGGCATCGACATCTCGGTGGGTGCCACGGTGGCCATTGCAGCGGCGGTGGCGGCCTGGATGATTGGCGGCTCGGTGTCCGGCACCGAGAGCCGATTCCCGCTCCCAGTCGCCATCCTGGGCGCCATCGGCGTGGCGCTGCTGTGCGGGCTGTGGAACGGCGTGCTGGTGGCCAAGGTGGGCATGCAGCCCATCATTGCCACGCTGATCCTGATGGTGGCAGGCCGGGGCATTGCCCAGCTCATCACCGATGGGCAGATCATCACCATCTACTACACGCCCTACTTCTTCATGGGCGGCGGCTATCTGGCGGGCCTGCCCTTCTCGCTGTTTGTGGTGGCCGTGGTCTTCGTGGTGCTGTACCTGGCCATCACGCGCACGGCGCTGGGCCTGTTCATCCAGGCAGTGGGCATCAACCCCACCGCGGCGCGGGTGGCGGGTGTGCAGGCGGGGCGGCTTGTCGTGGCGGCCTATGTGTTCTGCGGCGTGTGCGCGGGCATTGCGGGGCTGCTCATCAGCTCCAACGTGAAGAGTGCAGACGGCAACAACGCCGGGCAGCTGCTGGAGCTCGACGCCATCCTGGCTGTCACGCTGGGCGGCACGGCGCTCACCGGAGGCCGCTTCAGCCTGGTGGGCAGCGTGATCGGCGCACTCATCATCCAGACGCTGACCTACGCCATCTACTCGCTGGGCGTGCCGCCCGAGATCAACCTGGTGGTGAAGGCCGTGGTGGTGTTCATCGTGATGCTGCTGCAGTCGCCCGAGTTCCGGGCGCAAGTGGGTGCCCTGGCACGCCGCCCCAGCGCGGGAGCTTTGCAATGAGCGCCGTGCCCAAGACCGCAGGCTTCGGCACCGTGAGCCCCCCAACCCCCCAGGCCGCCGCTGCGCGCGCCCGGTTCAACCCCAAGTACCTGCCGCTGGCCGCCACCATCTCGCTGTTCGTGGCCATGGCCACGCTGGGTTCGGTGCTGTACACCGGCTTCTTCTCAGCCCAGGTATTCCTCAACCTGCTGATCGACAACGCCTTCCTCATCATCGTGGCGGTGGGCATGACGTTCGTGATCCTGACGGGTGGCATTGACCTTTCGGTGGGGTCGGTGGTGGCGCTGACCACCATGGTGCTGGCTGCACTGGTGGAGCACCGGGGCTGGAATCCGATGGCCGCCATACCGCTGGTGCTGCTGATGGGCACGGCGTTTGGCGCGTTCATGGGGTTCCTCATCGAACGCTTTCGGCTGCAGCCCTTCATCGTCACGCTGGCGGGCATGTTCCTGGCGCGGGGGCTGTGCTACCTGATCAGCATTGATTCCATCAGCATCACGCACGAAGGTTATTCGGAGCTGGCCCAGTGGCGCCTGCCGCTGTGGGAAGGCGCATCGCTCTCGCTGGGCGCGCTCATCGCCATTGCGGTGCTGCTGGTGGCCCTGTTCGTAGCGCACTGCACGCCCTTTGGTCGCAGCGTGTATGCGGTGGGCGGCAGCGAACAGTCGGCCGTGCTCATGGGCCTGCCGGTGCGCCGCACGCTCATTGGCGTGTACACGCTGTCGGGCTTGTGCTCGGCGCTGGCGGGTGTGGTGTTCACGTTCTACATGCTGTCGGGCTATGGCCTGCATGCCGTGGGCATGGAGCTGGACGCGATTGCCGCCGTGGTCATCGGCGGCACGCTGCTCACGGGTGGTGTGGGCTATATGGCGGGCACGCTGTTTGGTGTGCTCATGCTCGGAATCATCCAGACCCTGATCTCCTTCGACGGCACGCTCAGCTCCTGGTGGACGCGCATCGTCGTTGGTGTGCTGCTGTTCGTTTTCTGCCTGCTGCAGCGGCTGCTCTCGCGCCGCTCGGGCAAGCATCGCTAACTCTTTGTTCCCCTCTTTCTCTCGCACCCACCATGACCACCTCCAAGCGCAAACTCCGCTCCGCCGAATGGTTCGGCACGGCCGACAAGAACGGCTTCATGTACCGCAGCTGGATGAAGAACCAGGGCATCCCGGACCACGCATTTGACGGCCGCCCCGTGATCGGCATCTGCAACACCTGGTCCGAGCTGACCCCGTGCAACGCGCACTTTCGCAAGATTGCCGAGCATGTGAAGCGCGGCATCTACGAGGCGGGCGGCTTTCCGGTGGAGTTCCCGGTGTTCTCCAACGGCGAATCCAACCTGCGCCCCACGGCCATGCTCACGCGCAACCTGGCCAGCATGGATGTGGAAGAAGCCATTCGCGGCAACCCCATCGACGCCGTGGTGCTGCTGGTGGGCTGCGACAAGACGACGCCCGCGCTGCTGATGGGCGCGGCCAGCTGTGACGTGCCGGCCATCGTGGTCACGGGCGGCCCCATGCTCAACGGCAAGCTCGACGGCAAGGACATCGGCTCGGGCACGGCCGTGTGGCGCCTGCACGAATCGCTGAAGGCCGGCGAGATCAACGAACACCAGTTCTTCGCGGCCGAGGCTGGCATGTCCCGCTCTGCCGGCACCTGCAACACCATGGGCACGGCCAGCACCATGGCCTGCATGGCCGAGTCGCTGGGCACATCGCTGCCGCACAACGCAGCCATCCCGGCGGTGGACTCGCGCCGGTATGTGCTGGCCCACATGTCGGGCCGCCGCATTGTGGAGATGGCGCACGAAGGGCTCACGCTCTCCAAGATCCTGACCCGCGAAGCGTTCGAAAACGCCATCCGCACCAACGCCGCCATCGGCGGCTCGACCAACGCCGTCATCCACTTGAAAGCGATTGCAGGCCGCATTGGCGTGCAACTGGACCTGGAAGACTGGACACGCATCGGCCGTGGCACGCCCACGCTGGTGGACCTGCAGCCTTCGGGCCGCTTCCTGATGGAAGAGTTCTACTACGCAGGCGGCCTGCCCGCCGTGCTGCGCCGCCTGGGCGAGAACAACCTGCTGCCCCACCCCAACGCGCTCACCGTCAACGGCAAGAGCCTGTGGGACAACGTGCGCGAAGCACCGCAGTACAACGACGAGGTGATCCGCCCGATCAACAACCCGCTGATTGCCGACGGCGGCATCTGCATCCTGCGCGGCAACCTGGCGCCACGCGGCGCGGTGCTCAAGCCATCGGCCGCCTCGCCCGAGCTGCTCAAGCACCGAGGCCGCGCCGTGGTGTTTGAGAACCTGGAGCACTACAAGGAACGCATCGTTGACGAGAACCTGGACATCGACGAGACCTGCGTGATGGTGATGAAGAACTGCGGCCCCAAGGGCTACCCCGGCATGGCCGAGGTGGGCAACATGGGTCTGCCCCCCAAGCTGCTGCGGCGCGGCGTGAAAGACATGGTGCGCATTTCCGACGCGCGCATGAGCGGCACCGCCTACGGCACCGTGGTGCTGCACGTGGCGCCCGAGGCTGCAGCGGGTGGCCCGCTGGCTGCTGTGCGCGATGGCGACTTCATCGAGCTGGACTGCGAGAACGGCCGGTTGCACCTGGACATCAGCGACGAGGAACTGGCAGCGCGCCTGGCTGCACTCTCGGCCAGTGACCACGGTGGCCGGGGTGGCTACCAGCGCCTGTATGTGGACCACGTGCTGCAGGCCGACGATGGCTGCGACTTCGACTTCCTGGTGGGTTGCCGTGGCGCCGCCGTCCCACGTCATTCGCACTGACATGAACACCCCCCTGAGTCGCTTCGCGCCTTCCCCCCGCTCTCGCATTGCTGCGCAATGCGGGCAGGGGGACGCAGCCAGCGCGGCGGGGCGGCCCTTGCGCGGCTGCCTGCGCCTGGGCAGCGCCCTCTGCAGAATACGCTACATATTTGATAGCTTTTAGCGCTTGATAGATAAGCGCTAGAGCCGTATTTCACTCAAATTTCTACCCCTCCTCCGCATGCCAGCCACCCACGCCCTCCAGAATCCTCGCTATCGCGGCATCTTCCCCGTGGTGCCCACCACCTTCCACGAAGACGGCACGCTCGACCTCGACAGCCAGAAGCGCTGCCTCGACTTCATGATCGACGCCGGTGTGGACGGCGTGTGCATCCTGGCCAACTTCTCGGAGCAGTTCTCGCTGTCGGATGCCGAGCGCGAAGTCCTCACCCGCACATCGCTGGAGCACGTGGCGGGCCGCGTGCCTGTGATCGTCACCACCACCCACTACGGCACGCGCGTGTGCGCCGAGCGCAGCCGCGCCGCGCAGGACATGGGTGCGGCGATGGTGATGGTCATGCCGCCCTACCACGGCGCCACCTTCCGCGTGCCCGAGGCGCAGATCTACGAGTTCTATGCCCGCGTGTCGGATGCGATCACCATCCCGATCATGGTGCAGGACGCGCCCGCCAGCGGCACCGTGCTCTCAGCCCCCTTCCTGGCCCGCATGGCGCAGGAGATTGAAAACCTGGCCTATTTCAAGATTGAAGTGCCCGGCGCCGCCAGCAAGCTGCGCGAGCTGATCCGCCTGGGCGGCAACGCCATCGAAGGCCCGTGGGACGGCGAAGAGGCCATCACCCTGCTGGCCGACCTGGATGCCGGGGCCACGGGCGCGATGACGGGCGGCGCCTTCCCCGACGGTATCCGCCCCATCATCGAAGCCCACCGCCAGGGCGACATGGACCAGGCGTTTGCGCTCTACCAGCGCTGGCTGCCCCTCATCAACCACGAGAACCGCCAGGGCGGCATCCTCACCGCCAAAGCGCTGATGAAAGAAGGCGACGTGATCGCCTGCGAGGCGGGGCGCCACCCCTTCCCAGCCATGCACCCCGAGGTACGGCGCGGCCTGATCGACATCGCACGGCGGCTGGACCCGCTGGTGCTGCGCTGGGCCCGTTAAGAGTCTGTTCTGAACGGAAGACCCATGGTGCCAGCACGTTTTCTGGTGCCCGCCGAGGCGGGCCTCATTGCCCTGGACTGGGGCACCAGCGCATTGCGTGCGTTCCGCATGGGCGCCCATGGCGAGGTGCTGGAGACGCGGCACCGCCCCTGGGGCATCATGAACCTGCCCCCGGCCGCAAGCGATGCGGCCAACCCGGAACCCGGCGCCGCATTTGAACGCGCCCTGCAAGACACCTGCGGCGACTGGCTGGCAGCCGCACCCGGCCTGCCCCTGCTGGCCTGCGGCATGGTGGGCAGCGCCCAGGGCTGGCGCGAGGCCACCTACCTGCCCACGCCCACCTCACTCGACGAACTCGCCCGGGGCCTGACGCTGGTGGCACGGCACGATGGCCCGCCGCTGCACATCGTGCCGGGCCTGTTGCAGCAGGGCGCACTGCCCAACGTGATGCGCGGCGAAGAAACCCAGGTGCTGGGCGTGCTGGCAGGCCTTGCGCTGCCTGAGGACGCGCCCGTACTCATCGGCCTGCCCGGCACCCACAGCAAATGGGTGCTGGCACGCCGGGGGCGCATCGAGCAGTTCCACACCTTCATGACCGGCGAGGTGTTTGCGGCCCTGCGCGGCCACACCATCCTGGGCAAGACCATGCAGGCTGCGGCCGCGCCCGATGACGCAGCCTTTGCACGCGGCCTGGAGGTGGCGCGGGGCAGCGACGCCGCACTGGGCCTGCTGTCGCACATCTTCAGCACACGTACATTGGGTCTAACAGGCGCGTTGGCGCCCACCGCGCAAGCGGACTACCTCTCGGGCCTGCTGATCGGGCACGAGGTGGCCAGCCTGGCACGCGCACAGGATCAAACCCAGACACCCCCGCAGGCGCTGGTGCTCTGCGGCGAGCCCGACCTGTGCCGCCGCTACGCCGTCGCGCTGCAGACCTACGGCTTTGCCGCGCCCACCATCGCCACGCAAGCCACGGCCACTGGGCTGTGGCAGATCGCGCTGGCGGCGGGGCTGGTCGTGGCGCCCGCGCCCTCCCCCTCACACCCCTTCACCGCCGGGAGTCTGCCCGCATGAACCCCATCGACAAAGCCCTGTTCCACATCCTGCAGCGCTGCGGGCTCATCGCCATCCTGCGCGGCGTGCAGCCGCACGAGGTGGTGGCCATCGGCCACGCGCTGTACGACGCAGGGTTTCGCATCATCGAAGTGCCGCTCAATTCGCCCGAGCCGCTGGCCAGCATTCGCGCACTGCGCGACGCGCTGCCCGCCGACTGCCTGGTGGGCGCAGGCACCGTGCTCTCCATCGATGCCGTGGCCGATGTGGCCGCAGCCGGTGGGCAGATCATCGTCATGCCCCACAGCGACCCCGACGTGATCCGCGCCGCACGCGCCGCCGGCATGGCCTGCGCACCCGGCGTGGCCACGCTGACCGAGGCCTATGCCGCGCTGGCAGCGGGCGCCAACATGCTCAAGCTGTTTCCGGCCGAGGCGCTGCCGCCCCATGTGCTCAAGGCCTGGCGCGCCGTCATCACGCCGCCCATGGCCCTGGTGCCCGTGGGCGGCATCGTGCCCGAGAGCATTGCGCCCTATGCCGCCGCTGGCGCCAGCGGCTTTGGCCTGGGCTCGGCCCTGTACCGGCCCGGTGACCAGGCCCCCGAGGTGGCGCACAAAGCCGCAGCGTTTGCGCGGGCTTGGCAGGCGTCCTTTGGCACCGCGCCCGCCACGGCCTGAACCGCGCCCTACTCGTTCCAGACAACCCAGCATTTCTGAACCGATTGCCCCGCCCCCATGAAGATCACCCGACTCACCACGTTCATCGTTCCGCCACGCTGGTGCTTTCTCAAAATCGAAACCGACGAAGGCATCACCGGCTGGGGCGAACCCGTGCTGGAAGGCCGCGCGCACACCGTGGCCGCTGCGGTCGATGAACTGGCCGACTACATCGTCGGCAAAGACCCGCGCCACATCGAAGACCACTGGACGGTGCTGTACCGAGGCGGCTTCTACCGGGGTGGCGGCGTGCACATGAGCGCACTGGCCGGCATCGACCAGGCGCTGTGGGACATCAAGGGCAAGGCACTGGGCGTGCCCGTGTCCGAATTGCTGGGCGGCAATGTGCGCAGCCGCATCAAGGTCTACAGCTGGATCGGCGGCGACCGCCCCAGCGAAACAGCCGCCGCTGCACAAGCCGCCGTGGCGCGCGGCTTCACCGCCGTGAAGATGAACGGCACCGAAGAAATGCAGTACGTGGACAGCTACGACAAGGTAGAGCGCTGCCTGCAAAACGTGGCCGCCGTGCGCGAGGCCGTGGGCCCCAACGTGGGCATTGGCGTGGACTTCCACGGCCGGGTGCACCGCCCCATGGCCAAGGTGCTGGTCAAGGAGCTGGAGCCCTACAAGCTCATGTTCATCGAAGAGCCCGTGCTGAGCGAGCACGAAGAGGCGCTCAAGGAAATTGCCCGCATCTCCTCCACCCCCATCGCCCTGGGCGAGCGCCTGTACTCGCGCTGGGACTTCAAGCGCGTGCTGCAAGGCGGCTACGCCGACATCATCCAGCCCGACCCCTCACACGCCGGTGGCATCACCGAAACCCGCAAGATCGCCAGCATGGCCGAGGCCTACGACGTGGCCCTGGCCCTGCACTGCCCGCTGGGCCCCATTGCACTGGCGGCCAACCTGCAGCTGGACGCGGTTTGCTACAACGCCTTCATCCAGGAGCAAAGCCTGGGCATCCACTACAACCAGGCCAATGATCTGATGGACTATGTGTCCAACCCCGGGGTGTTTGCGTACCAGGATGGCATGGTGGCCATCCCCACCGGGCCGGGGCTAGGGATTGAGGTGAACGAAGACTATGTGCGCGAGCGTGCCCAGGAGGGACACCGGTGGAGGAATCCGGTGTGGCGGCACCGGGATGGGAGTTTTGCGGAGTGGTGAGGGAGGGTTGGGATCTTCGTCAGTGAATACGGTGGCAATGGGCGGCTTTAGGCTGGAAGCGGACGCTCACCAGAGTCCGCTTTGCGGTGTGGGTCTAAGTTTTCGGGACGCAGATGGCGTAGGCCCCGACAATCGCGATCAAGATCCATATCAAAAGAAAGAACCAGATCGTCGACCACTCCCAACGTGCTTTAACGAACAAAGCGGCCAGTTTAGTCATCACCGGCTTTCCATTGGCTGCGCCCAATTCGGGCGCCGTGCGTTGCTGAGCCCTGAAAAGCTCGTGATCAGACGGCGAGTGGTTGTAGGGGCAGCGATCCTTTATGGTCTCGTACTCGACTCTTAGCGCATCGATCTCTGAGTCTTCTACAACCTTGCCGGAATCCATCCTGGCAAGTACATGTGCCAGTTTGAGGTGGTAGGCCGTCAAATCCTCAGCGTTGCGGTGTAGTGCATCGGCCTTCGCGCCGTATGCAGCACCCCACTCAAGAAGGCTGAGTGTCAAGAGGAATACGCCAGTCGCGATCGAAATCGCGGTCAGGTAGTTGTCCAGCGGCGTCCCTGTTTGGGGCGAGTAGATTCGTTGCGCCACCGCCGCTGCGACACTCAACGCTGAGAGCATCGCGAGACTGATGGTTGAAAACGTCTCCCGCTGCTTCAGGCGCCGTGCCGCGTTGTAGCGCGATCCAGAGGTCCGCCAAGCCCGCGTACGAAGGTCCGAAATGAACTGTTTCATAGGTGGCAGCGTTTCAAAGTGTGGGGTGCGGGAGACACCTCAAGAATCAGGTCATATCCACTTCCCGAGCAGCGATGCGTAGCATGCCCTTGAGAAGGTCTCGTCACTAAACGCGACGCCCCATGCTTATGCAGGGTAGAGAGCACTTCCGCCCGCCGGCTCGAAGCCCGGCGAGGTATCGCTTGCGCGATAGGTGTAACCCGCGTGCAGATTCTAGCGAAGTTAACCATACACGCCTCCTTCGTCCTTATGCATGGCGGTCAGTATGTGTTGCAGATACTTTTCGTACCGATCCTTGATCTGTTCGTCGGTCAGTGCCTCCTCTGGTCCGACGCGGCCTCTTTCGGTGAGCAGAGTCAACATCTCGGCGCTGGTCGTGATCTTGTCGTAGTCGCGAACATAGCCGCCCTGCGGGCTGAACTTCATTTCGAAGTAGGCGCGTCTCAGCTTCTTCAAATCCGTCGGCGCTTTGCAGCCAAAATCCGGCAGGCGTTTGAACATGCCCTCGATTGCGTTATCCAAGCGGTGGAGCAACTTCAAGTCACTGATTTGGTTGAAGTAGGCGATCCACCCAAAACGCTTCTTGTAAGAGATCGCACCGGTGATTCGTTCGTTGAGCTCAAGGATAAAGATTTCCTTCAGCCTTCCCGGCGTGAGGTACTTGAACCGCTCCAAGCGGCGTGATTTGTTGTGCGTGTAGTCGCTGAACTTTGCAGCTATTGACTGGAGGAATCGCTCGGTCGTGGAGTCTCTCACCGAAATCAACGGCCAATCGAACGTGTAGCCCAAGTAGCCGAACGGCTTGGACAAGGGCTGCAAGTGTGACTTCCCCGAGCCGATGGGATGCAAACTCAAGCCGCGTCGCTTAAGTCTCGCGCGCAGTGAAGCGAAAGCCTTCTGCACCGAATCATGATCTCCGTACATCAGAACATCGTCGACGTATCGGTAGTAAGTGATGCCCGTCGTCGACATGGCGTCGTCAACCTCTTGCATGTAGATCGACGCCAAGATGTTCGAAATGGCAAGTCCCTGCGGAACGCCAAGGTCCGTCCGGTACTCCGAATGTTTAGCTCTACGCGTGTTCTTCGGAACCGTCGGCGTTACTAGCGCGTGGCCGATCAACTTCAGCGCACTCTGACACTTGATCCTCTTCGCCAGTACCTTGAGCAACCGATCGCGCTTGATCGAGTCATAGAAGGTCTTGATGTCAGTGCTGCAGATCCAAGTTTCCGTTGGAGATTTGCTCATCAAGTCGATCGCGATCTCACGGACATACGTGCTCGCGACGTTCTTAGGGACACGTTCCGGGTACAGCGTAGCAAGAAACTTGTTCAATTGATGTAGCACCACGCGGTCGCGCACCGTAGGGATACCGATCAACCGTGGGTTCTTGTTTCTTCCCTTCGTCCTGAGCACCTCAAGGAACGGAGAAAACCTGTATTTTCCCGTCAGGCACTTTGTCGATGCGGCGGCCAAATTGACCTTCGCATTACTTGCAAACTGAAATCCATTCAAGCGATCGACTCCCTTGCCGCTAGTGCTCGCGAATCCCTCCTTGAAGACAGCTTCCAAGACCGCCCCAGAGAACAGGGCGCTAAACAGCGCCGTGTCATCTACCAAAGCAGGCGCTGGGGGCGCCGGTACTGAGGCGGTTAGCAGTGGCAACGCCTTAATTTTGAGCGGGTGTGTCATCCATACATCTCCTCCAAATGCATCGGGTTAATGTACCCACCAAGGAAATCTCTAGTGACCCAGCACAGGCGTAGCTAAAGCCGATGCCAAGCCCAACACCTAACCTACTAGCCGAGCTGCGCCAGACAGTTGAGCATCGGTCCGCACGCTCAGTCAGACTCATCCGTGCAGCTCAGCCTAGAACAGCTGCTTTGAGACAACTCTCTTGTCAGAGCAAAAGACCGCAATCGCTGCGTTGCCGCCTCTCGAAGCCCCCTTCAATTCACCCGCTGCATAAACGGTCCATGACACCTTTCAATCGTTCACCCCACGTAGGGTAAGAGCATCCTCATTCAAATTTCTGTGGAATTCATTTGGTCCCCTTGCAAGGCATTTTCTACAACGCTCCTATTTCAATAGCTACCAGCGCATATTCATACAGCGCTAGCCGTCGATCTGACCCAAGTTCGACTGCAACCCCCTTTCTCCCTTGGAAAAAGCAGCGCCCGTCAGCCACTGTGATTAAAATCAGTGTCGCACCAGCCCACCCACTCCTCCATGACGGAGCTGACATCCCCCACTTCGGACTCCCCACGCTCCACGCCGATCACCCGCTTTCACCGCACGCGCCTGATGCAGATCTGGCGCTCGGCAGGCTGGCCGTGCAAGGATGGCCTGGAGATTGACCTGCTGGCTGCGGGCCTCATCAGTCTGCACATTGCGGCCGATGGTTGCGAAACCCTGCGCCTCACCGACGAAGGCATCCGCACCCTGGCGCAGGCCCGCCAGCGCAGCGTGCGGGCGCTGAGCCTGCACGACCGGCTGGGGCAGAAGTTTGCGGCGCAGTTGCTGGCTTCGGGGCGCATTGTGTGGACCGAACTGTCGCTGCGCGCGGTGATCGACAGCGTGCCGGTGGGGGATGTGGTGGTGCCTGCGGCCACGGCCGATGCGCCCGCCAACACCGCGCCCGCCATGGCACCGCTGTGGGCCGAAGATGACCACGCCCCGGTTACCCGCGCCGCTGCCAATGTGTGGCGCATGGCCCGGCCCGATCTGTTCTCGGTGCGCAATACCTCGGTGCCCGCCTACCTGCAGCCCATGGTGCATGAGGTGAAGGCGAGCCGGGCCGACCTGCTGTCGGACTTGCGGCACGACGCCAAGCGGCAGGCCTACCAGTGGCTGTGCGAGGAGTGCTACTACGTCTTCCCGGCAGGCATTGCCGAGCCCAAAGAGATCCCCGAGCACTTCGGCATCTGGGTGCTGCATGGCAGTGTGGATGACGGGCGCTTTGAGCTGCTGCGCCCCGCGCGGCACAACCGCTGCACCCTGCCCTTTTCTGTGTGGATGGCGCTGTGCAAGGCAACGCCGCTGCGCAGCGATGACGATATGGCCCAGACCCATTTGGGCGAGCCTGCTCCGCCCGCCACTGACACCCCGACCACCCCGCCATGACCTATACCGTGGCGGTGCGCGAGCTGTGCGAATTCACCGCCAAGCAAGGCGACCTGGACCTGCGCTTTACGCCCGCACCCACCGCGCTGGAGGGCATGGCGGGCCATGCGGTGGCAGCGTCGCGCCGGGGTGCAGGCTACCGCGCCGAGGTGGCACTGAGCGGCAGTTACCAAAGCCTGCGCGTGCGCGGCCGGGCCGATGGCTACGACCCCGCGCAGCAGCGCATCGACGAGGTCAAGACCTTCAAAGGGCGGCTGGACCGCCAACCCGCATCGCACCGCCACCTGCACTGGGCGCAGGCCAAGGTGTATGGCTGGCTGCTGTGCGAGCAGGAACAGCTAGCGCACATCGACGTGGCGCTGGTGTATCTGGACGTGGGCACGCAGCAAGAGACAGTGTTCACCGAACGCTGCAACGCCGACGACCTGCGCCAGCACTTTGAGGCGCAGTGCCAGCGCTTCATTGCCTGGGCCGAACAGCAGGTGGCCCACCGAGCCGCACGCGATGCGGCACTGACCACGTTGGCGTTTCCATTTGGCGGCTTTCGCACCGGCCAGCGCCCGCTGGCCGAGGCCGTGTACAAGGCGGCAGTGGCGGGCCTCTGCCTGCTGGCCCAGGCGCCCACGGGCATTGGCAAGACCATGGGCACGCTGTTCCCGCTGCTCAAGGCAGCGCCCGCGCAGCGCATCGACAAGGTGTTCTTTCTGGCCGCCAAAACCTCGGGGCGGCAGATGGCGCTGGATGCGCTGGCGCGCCTGTCCGACAGCGCACCCGCACTGCCGCTGCGTGTGCTGGAGCTGGTGGCGCGCGATAAGGCGTGCGAACACCCAGACAAGGCCTGCCACGGCGAATCCTGCCCGCTGGCCCGGGGGTTTTACGACCGGCTGCCTGCCGCCCGCGCTGCCGCCGTGGCCCCCGCCAGTGCAGACAAACCCGCGTCCGTCCTGCAACAAGCCCGTGTGCGCGACGTAGCCCTGCAGCATGACGTCTGCCCCTACTACCTGAGCCAGGAACTGGCCCGCTGGGCCGACGTGGTGGTGGGCGACTACAACTACTACTTTGACCTGGGCGGGCTGCTGCACGGCTTGGCCCAGGCGAACCAGTGGCGCACGGCGCTGCTGGTGGACGAGGCCCACAACCTGGTGGAGCGCGGCCGCAAGATGTTCACCGCCGAGCTGCACCCCGCCGCCTTGGCCCAGGCCCGCAGCAGCCCCACCGCTGCGCAGCACGCGCCGGTGAAAAAGGCGCTGGACAAGGTGCGCCGCGCCTGGGTGGCGCTGGACAAGGCGCACCCGGATCCGTACACGGTGCTCGAAGCCTTCCCCGACAAGCTGCTGGCCACGCTGCAGCAGTGCACCACCACGCTCACCGAGCATTTCACCGACCACCCCACCGAGCCCGATGGCGCGCTGCAAGCGTTCTACTTCGACGCCCTGCACCTGCAGCGCATGGCCGACCTGCTCGATGCGCATTCGATGGTGGACATCACCCAGGCTTCTGCCGCCCACCACCAGCGGTCCTCCAAACCCGGCGATTCCGTGGTCTGTATCCGCAACGTGGTGCCCGCGCCCTTTCTGCAACCGCGCCTCGTTGCAGCACACACCAGCACCTTGTTCTCGGCCACGCTGCAGCCCGCGCGCTACTACGCCAACCTGCTGGGCCTGCCCGATGACCACGTGTGGGTGGATGTGGAATCGCCCTTTGCCGCGCACCAGCTGCAGGTGCAGGTGGCGCGCCACATCTCCACACGCTACCCGCACCGCGCTGCGTCGCTGGCGCCCATCGCGGCGCTGATGGCGCAGCAGTTTCGCGAGCGGCCCGGCAACTACCTGGCGTTTTTCAGCAGCTATGACTACCTGCAGCAGGCTGCTGCACTTTTTGCGCAGCAGCATCCCGATGTGCCGCACTGGTGCCAGTCGCGCCGCATGCTGGAAGGCGAGCAGCGCGAGTTTCTGGCCCGCTTCACCGACACAAGCCAGGGCATTGCCTTTGCCGTGCTGGGCGGCGCATTTGCCGAGGGCATCGACCTGCCGGGCCAGCGGCTCATTGGCGCGTTCGTTGCCACGCTGGGCCTGCCGCAGGTCAACCCTGTCAACGAGCAGATCCGCGAGCGCATGCAGGCGCTGTTTGGTGCAGGCTATGACTACACCTACCTTTACCCCGGCCTGCAAAAGGTGGTGCAGGCCGCTGGCCGCGTGATCCGCACGCCCAGTGACGAGGGCGTGGTGCACCTGATGGACGAACGCTTTGCCCAGGCCCAGGTGCGCCACCTGCTGCCCACCTGGTGGCAAACGCGCTAAGGTGCGGGGCACAGCAACCATCCCCCACCACATAGCCCATGCTGACCGACGACGAGCGCACCGCCTTCGTGCAATCCATCACCCGTGTGCGGCAACGGGCGGCGCAGGCGCTGCAGCAGGCCCAGGGCGCGGATGGCGCCGTGGCCTTCATCGCGCAGCTGCACCGGGGGCTCGACACCGTGGCCGAGCAAGCCCGCGCCGCCGGCCCCCAGCCCGCCTGCCAGGCCGGTTGCGCCCACTGCTGCCACCTGCGGGTCGAAGCCACTGAGCCCGAGGTCTTCCACATCGCACAGCACCTGCGCGCCCAGCCAGCTGCAGAGCAGGCCAATGCCATCAGAGCCTTGCAGCGGCATGTGGCCACCACAGCGCTAAACCCGGCCAGCCCCGCACGCCAGGCCTGCAGCTTTCTGGTGGATGACCGGTGCAGCATCTACCCCGTGCGACCCGCCACCTGCCGCAAGGCACATTCGCTGTCGGCCCAACACTGCGCAGAACAATCTGCCACCATCCCGCAAAACCTTCGCCTGCTGGTGGATGCCGAAGCCCTGATGGCGGGCACCGCCCTGGCCTACCGCGACCAGCCCATGCCATCAAGCGCCCTTGAGCTGAATGCCGCCATGCTGACAGCCCTCACCAACCCCGCCGCACTGCACCGGTGGTACCAGGGCGACCCCACCGCGTTGGGGCCAACACCCGCGCAAGATCCGCACACCCCCAATACCCCGCCGCACTCTTGACCTCCATCAAGCCCCACCCCGCCCACCGGCCCACAATGCCGCCCATGAGGTCCTCGTACAACACACCCACCGCGCGCCGCAGCGCCTGGCCCCTCCGCCTGCCAGCCACCCGCCCCCCCGTGAGCGCAGTCCCCCTGCTGCTCGCCCTGCCCCTGGGGCTGCTGGCAGGCTGCAGCAAACCCGAGCCTTCCGCCCCCGCCCAGGCATCGTTTACCGCGCTGGCCAGCGCCTGCACCCAGTTCCTGGCCGCCCGCCAGCCCCACGTGCGCCCCAGCGGCCCCGGCGAATGGACGCTGACAGGCTATAGCCCCGCCCTGGTGCAGCCCGAAGTCACCCGCACCGAATCGTCCGTGACGCCCTACGTCGGCAAGCTCGTCATCAAGGACAACGAGGCCCAGGCACACGCCCCCACCGAAGCCGCCGCCCAGACCATCACCCTCACGCCCGCGCACCTGCTCTCCAACCGCACCCACACATTCATCTATAGCTTTGACGGCCAGCAATGGCGCTGGCAAAACGGCCAGCGCCTGACCAAGATACCGGGGAAGAACGACCTGATGGAGGCTGTGACCCTGCCGGAAGTATCGGCAACAGGGCCCAAGGGTTTTGCTGGGTGTTTGCCGCGTTAAACCACGAAACAGCTGACACCGCCAGGTGTCACCCATGGGTGACACCTGCAGCAAGCCAAACAGGCTGCGCGCAACCCAAAGGCAATGCTTGGCCCTTCCATGAAGCGGCAGCATGCACACCCTGCTGCCCACACAGCCTGAAGAATGAGTACGGCGCAACCCAGGCGCTTGCAAGGGCTGCGCCCGGCCGCTCAGCGGGCCAATGCGGCCTTCGTGGCACCAGCACCACCAGAGCCGCCATTGCCGCCACCATGGCGCTTGGCAAGCGCAATGAGAATGTGGATGCCCACCGCCAACGCCACCAGCACGATGGCGCCCAGGCCCCACAGCGCCCAGGCCAGGAAGGTGACGCCACCGGCCAGAGCAGGCACGGCCTCCAGTGCCGCTTGCACCATAGGGCCCAGTGACGAAACGACAGCTTCCCACTGGCCCATCAACTCAGGGGGCATCCAGGCCTTGAGCCAGCCCGGCACCAGGACGGTGTCTGTGACCACGCTGCCGCCTGCCAGTGCGCCCGCATTGGAGACCACCCAGACCGTCACCGCATGCGCGCCCCAACAGGCCAAGGACCAGAGGGCCAGCAGAGCCAACGACAGAAACCAGTTGATTGCGTAGAACATGTGAAAGCTTCCTCAGTATTGATATTGGCAAACGGCGAGTATGGGCAAACCCTCGTTGCGTAGACACCATCTTTAGCCGCACCTAACATTCGGTTTTCTCGAACTGGAGCCTGTCCATGCTGAACTACCGCCACCTGTACTACTTCTGGATGGTTGCCAAGGAGGGTGGCTTTGCCAGGGCTGCAGATCGGCTGGAGATGGCGGTGCAGACCATCAGCGCCCAGGTACGCGACCTGGAGAAAGCGCTGGGCCACCAGCTGCTAAAGCCCTCAGGGCGCGGCGTGGCGCTGACCGAAGCGGGCCAAGCTGCATTCACGCGTGCCGAAGAGATCTTCCAGCTGGGCCAGCACATCCAAGAAGAGGTGCGTGAGGCAGCGACTGCCCGTGTTGCCCGGTTGTCGGTGGGGCTGTCAGATGGCATATCCAAACTCGCAGCGCATGCATTGCTGGAGCCCGTGCTGGCCACACCCCATCTGCGGCTGGTATGCCACGAGGGAGAGTCTGACGAGTTGCTGTCTGAGCTCGCCCTGCACCAGCTGGATGTGGTGCTGTCCGGTCAAGCCGCGCCGCGCAACCCCCACCAGCGCCTGACCAGCGAGCGCATCGCCCGCTCTGCACTGCAGTGGTATGGCCCGGCAACACTGGTGAGAAAGCAAGTGCGAGACCGATTTCCCCAGTCGCTGCAAGACTTGCCGGTGCTGCTGCCCACCCACCATGCACCACTGCGCGCCACCCTGGATGCCTGGTTTCAAGACCTGGGCATACAACCTCGGGTAGTGGGCGAATTTGAGGACAGCGCCTTGCTGGCCGTGTTTGCGGCCCGGGGGCTTGGAGTGTTTCCAGTGAGCCGTTTGGGCGCGCAAGATGTGGGGCTGGTGCGTGGACTGCGGCTGCTGGGCGAATGCCCGCAGCTTTTTGAGGAGGTCCACGCCATCTGGTCGCGCCGGGGGCAACACCACCCGCTGGTGCGGCAGTTGGTGGATGCTTCCGCCGGGCTGGGCAGAGGCTAACAGGCTTTGCACGCCCCCTTTTGCTGTTGTCGGATCGGCAGTTACAGCCGCATCAGGCAGCCTGCGCCAGCTCATAGCGACCGATTCCAGTGGGCATGAAACCCGTTTGCCAATACTGGCGTGCTGCATTCATCAGCCACCACTCACTCGGCGCCAGGTGACTGTCTGCCGTGGCGGCTGTATAGGCAAACTCCAGGGCCTTGCGCCGCAGGGCGGGCTCGGTCACCTCAGCCAACAGCAGGGTCAGCGTCGGGCCATCAATGCTGGCGGTCAAAACCCGCTGCTCATGCATGCCCATCCACAGGTCTTCGCACAGGCCATGCAGCACCTTTCCAAAGCCGCCGTGCGGCAAGCCCAGGTCCTGCTCCATGTGAAGCCCGTGCAAGGCATCCAGCTCAGACCGGCTCACATGGCCATCCGATATCAACAGCAAGGCGACGATTCGGGCCACAGCTTCGGGGCTATTGCGGGGATAGCTACGCATCTCTGAATTCCTTGAAATGGGGTAAGTGCAATGACAAAGGGGACAAGCAGGCAATGGATGACCCAGCGCTCCGCCCTAGGAGTCTGCGCGGCAAAAGGAGCATCGGCTGCAACGTGCGATAAACCGGTCTCGCGCGGTACTACCTCCTGCGCCCAGGGGGCCACCCTGGGCTTGTCGGTAGCACCACGCGATCCTCGGTTTTCGCGCGTTTCGCTTCCATGCC
>CAXIRU010000008.1:0-14029 GCA_964031875.1 Acidovorax facilis | reverse complement strand
CTGGCGTGGTAGGTCCAGCTGGTGGTGCGGGTGGTGCCTGAATTGCCGGAGCCACCACCGGTGTCGGTGATGGTCTGGGTCAGGGGGTTGCCCACGCTGTCGTAGGTGTAGGTGGTGGTGCGGCCTGGCTCGGTAATGCTCAACGGTAGCCGCCACTGGGGGTGCCAGGTGGTTTGGGTGGTGCGGGATTCGGGGGTGCCGACGGCCTCGGTGGTTGCAACCCTCAGTCGGCGACTGGTGTCCCACTGGTAAGTAGTGGAGGTATTCCGAAAATCGGTTACTGACTCGATCAAACCGAGAGATGACTGGGTACGGGAGGCTGCATCCAACGCGCCTCCCCCATCAGGCAAGCTGGAACTGGCAACGGCTACTTTTCCTAAATTGACGCTGTAGGTGTAGCGGCGCTGCGTGCCCAGTGGGTCGGTAACAGTGGTATTACCGTAATACCGAGATGCATAGCTGACCTGATAACGGCCAACACCACCTGCACGAACTGTTTGTATGGGTTGGCCTTGATCGTTGTAGCTGTATGTAGCCAAACGATTACCGTTTTCATCGATAATACCTGTCAGTGCTTGTGGAAACGCCGCTTTTTCATAGACATAAGATTTTGATGTATTGTCTATATAGAGAACGCGCGCAAGTCGTTTTGCTCCATCATATTCATATGTGGCTTGGGTCTGCCCACCCACACTAAAACCTGAAATTTGTCCTAGTCCGTTGTACGCCAATTGCAAGCTGCGGCCGAAATGATTTTTTACCTCTATCAGTCGCCCTTGTGCATCATATGTAATATTGTAGGACCATCCATTGCGTTGGGTATGATTCAATAAATTCCCGCTCGCATCAAATTGCCGGGTGCTATTGTCTGCGCCGGATGTGTAAATCCAGCCTTGGCTATTTTTCGCGAGTGAGTCTACGCTGTCATTGGGCTGCCAAATTCCATTAATTTGACTAAAAACTGTTCTACTCCCATCACTGGTGGTGACGATCGCTAGTGGTTCATCGGTTTTAGTTGCCGGCCTAAGGCTCAGTACATCCGAAAAACTCCAGGCCCAGCCCCCACCCATATTGCCAGCACCCGGCGCACGTTTGCTCAAATAATTTCGACTAAAAGTCAATGAATGAGGAAGATGGTCAACAAAATCAAATTCTTTCTCATGTTTTTGAGCTGCAGCTAGAAGAATAGGATTTGGAGTGGTTTCCCCACCCTGATAGGCAGATGCCGGACATGATTCTGGGGGAGGAGGAGGCAAAGGTTCGCATGTATTGCCGACTTCAGAGAATCCATGCTCACATTCACACTCTCCAGCAGCACCACCTGCATAGCTATTAGAAGGGCAAGGAGCCTGTCTAACATAAAACATACCGGATTGACTGCCCCAATTCTCACCATTGCGCATGCGAGTGATTCCACAGCCTCCAGTAGATGCGCCGGGCTGGAGTTGCACATACGGATTATCCTTCACAATCTGCCAAGTCGGCTCTGGCCAGTCTGTACGACGACGAAGAAATACCAGATCACACGCCTCTTCAGCAGAGGAAACCCAGGGAATATCCGAATAAGTCACGGGATAGGGCGTGGGTCCATATTGCTTCTTGACCAATATTTTTGCATCTACAGCGGTCGAATTCAATATGCAACAAAAATAAACCAATATTGATATAGAGACATTAATAAATTTATAAAAAATAGACAAAACTCTCTCCCTCAAAATCACCAAGATTGGATCAAAACATCCGACCCAAGCAACCTCAAAAATTCAATTTATTTCTACAAGAAAAACAAAACACACCCATCAAAATCATCGCCTTCAACCCGTATTCCTCAACCCCGCCGCAATCCCATTAATAGAAATATGAATCCCCGTCTGCACCCGTTCATCCCCCTGCCCGGCGCGCCAGCGGCGCACCAGCTCCACTTGCAAATGGTGCAGCGGGTCGATGTACGGAAAGCGGTGTTTGATGGAGCGGGCCAGGGCCTCGTTGTGGGTGAGGCGCTGTTTGTCGCCGGTGATGCGGGTCAGGGCCTCGGCGGTGCGGTGCCATTCGGCTTCGATGCTGGTGAACACTTTTTTGCGCAGGCGGGCGTCCGTCACCAGCTCGCTGTAGCGTGAGGCCAGGGCCAGGTCGCTCTTGGCAAGCACCATGTCCATGTTGGACAGCAGCGTGCGGAAGAAGGGCCATTGGCGGTACATCTTTTGCAACAGGGCGAGTTGGGCCTTGGGGTCTTTGCCTTCGGTATTGATAAAGGATTCCACCGCCGAGCCAAAGCCGAACCAGCCGGGCAGCGTGAGGCGGCACTGGCCCCAGCTGAAGCCCCAGGGGATGGCGCGCAGGTCTTCGATCTTCTGGCTGGCCTTGCGGCTGGCGGGGCGGGAGCCGATGTTGAGTTCGGCGATCTCGCGGATGGGGGTGGAGTTGAAGAAATACTCGGTGAAGCCCGGGGTTTCGTATACCAGCGCGCGGTAGCTGCCCATGCTGGCCAGCGAGAGCTGCGCTGCAGCGTCCAAAAACGCCTTGGTGGCAGGCTTGGTGGGCTGCAGCAGGGTGGCTTCGAGCGTGGCGGCGACCAGCGTCTCCAGGTTGCGGCGGCCGATCTCGGGGTTGGCGTATTTGGAGGCGATGACTTCGCCTTGCTCCGTCAGGCGGATCTGGCCGCGCACGGTGCCGGGGGGTTGGGCCAGGATGGCCTGGTAGCTGGGGCCACCGCCCCGGCCCACGGTGCCGCCCCGGCCGTGGAACATGCGCAGCTGGATGCCATGGCTGGTGGCGAGTTCGTCGAAGAGTTCGACGAGGGCGATTTCGGCGCGGTACAGCTCCCAGTTACTGGTGAAGATGCCGCCGTCCTTGTTGCTGTCGCTGTAGCCGAGCATGATGTCCTGCTCGCCGCCGCTGCACTGCACCAGGGCTGCCACGCCGGGCAGCGCATAGAACTCGCGCATGATGGGCGCGGCGTTACGCAGGTCTTCAATGGTTTCGAACAGGGGCACCACGATGAGGTGGTTCTTGGACTCGGTGTCCAAGGTCCCATTCATCAGGCCCACTTCCTTTTGCAGCAGCAGCACTTCGAGCAGGTCGCTCACGGTTTCGGTGTGGCTGATGATGTAGTGGCGGATGGCTTCGTGGCCGAAGCGCTGGCGCATGACGCGGGCGGTTTCAAAGATGGCCAGCTCGCCGGTGGTGTGGGCCGAGTATTCGGCGCCCACCACGCGCAGGGGGCGGGCGTCGTTCAGCAGCTTGATCAGCAGGGCGCGCTTGGCGGCTTCTTGCAGGCTGGCGTAGTTCGGCTCGATACGGGCCTTGGCCAGCAGCTCGGCCACGACTTCTTCGTGCTTGTCGGAGCTTTGGCGCAAGTCCACCGTGGCGAGGTGAAAACCAAACACCTGCACGGCGCGGATCAGCGGGTGCAGGCGTTCTTGGGCCAGGGCTTCGCCATGGTGCGATTTGAGCGACGCTTCGATCACGCGCAGGTCGGCCAGGAACTCTTCGGCGCTGGCGTAGGGGTTTTGCGGCGCCACGGCATGGCGGGCGGCCTCGCCACCGGTCAGCTCTTTGAGCGATGCGGCCAGGCGGGCGTAGATGCCGGTGAGGGCGCGGCGGTAGGGCTCGTCCACGCGGTGCTCATTGGTGTCGGGCGAGCGCTGGGCCAGGGCCTCCATCTCGGCCGACACCTGCACCAGGCGGGCGGACAGCGACAGCTCGCCGCCCAGGTAGTGCACTTCGGTCAGGTAGTGGCGCAGAGCCACTTCGGCCTGGCGGCCCAGGGCGTATTGCAGGGTTTGCGCGGTGACATTGGGGTTGCCGTCGCGGTCGCCGCCAATCCACTGGCCCATGCGCAAAAAGCTGTGCACGGGGTACTGGCCGAGTTCGCTTTCCAGGTCGGCATAGATCTTGGGGATCTCACGCAGAAAGGTGGCTTCGTAATAAGAGAGCGCGTTCTCGATCTCGTCGGCCACGGTGAGCTTGCTGTAGCGCAGCAGGCGCGTTTGCCACAGCTGGGCCACGCGGGCGCGCAGCAGGGCTTCGTTGGCGGCCAGCTCGCGGGGGGTGAGGGCATCCTTGGCGCTGTTGTAGAGCTGGGCGCGCACCTGGATGTCGTCGCGCGTGGCCAGCAGTTGGGCGATGTCGCGCTCGGCGTCCAGAATGCTTTTGCGCTGCACCTCGGTGGGGTGGGCGGTGAGCACGGGGGCCACGTAGCTGCCCGCCAGCGTCTGCGAGATGGTTTTGGGCGCAATGCCGGCCCAGCGCAGGCGCGACAAGGCCACTTCAATGCTGCCCTCTTGCGTGTCGCCCGCGCGCTCGTGCACGGCGCGGCGGCGGATGTGGTGGCGGTCTTCGGCCAGGTTGGCCAGGTGACTGAAGTAGGTGAAGGCGCGGATCACGCTCACCGTCTGGTCGCCCGACAGGGACTTGAGCAGCTTTTTCAATGCGCGGTCAGCCTCCTGGTCGGCATCGCGGCGGAAGGCCACCGAGAGCTTGCGCACCTGTTCGACCAGTTCGTAGGCGGCCACGCCCTCCTGGTCCCGGATCACGTCGCCCAGAATGCGGCCGAGCAGGCGGATGTCGTCGATCAGGGGCTGGTCCTTGTCGGATCGTTTCATGGTGCGGGGTCTCCGGTGGTAGGTGGGTGGCACGGCGCCGCCTGCCCCCTGTCTCCCACAGGGCGCACCAGCCCCAGTGCGGGCGCATGCTAGCATCGCCCGCCCCTGAATGATTACAAACAGGTTACGAACTTGACCGCCCCCCAGCACCCTCTTTCCATCGTCATCGCCACCCGCGAAAGCCGCCTGGCGCTATGGCAGGCCGAACATGTGAAAGCACTGCTTCAGGCGCGCGGGCACAGCGTCGAGCTGCTGGGCATGACCACCAAGGGCGACCAGATCCTGGACCGGTCGCTGTCCAAAGTGGGCGGCAAGGGCCTGTTTGTGAAAGAGCTGGAAGTGGCGCTGGAAGAAGGCCGCGCGCACATTGCCGTGCATTCGCTCAAGGATGTGCCCATGGAGCTGCCCGAGGGTTTTGCCCTGGCCTGCGTGATGGAGCGCGAAGACCCACGCGATGCGTTTGTCTCACCCAACTACCCCAACATCGATGCCCTGCCCCAGGGCGCGGTGGTGGGCACATCGAGCCTGCGCCGCCAGGTGCTGCTCCAGGCCCTGCGGCCGGACCTGAAGATTGAGCCGCTGCGCGGCAACCTCGACACCCGCCTGCGCAAGCTGGACGAAGGCCAGTACGACGCCATCGTGCTGGCCGCCGCAGGCCTGAAGCGCCTGGGGCTTGAATCCCGCATCCGCGCCACGTTTGCGCCCGCGGCCATGCTGCCCGCCGCAGGCCAGGGTGCCCTGGGCATTGAAGTGCGCAGCGACCGGCAAGACCTGATTGCCGCGCTGGCCCCGCTGGCCCACCAGCCCACCTGGCTGACCGTGGCCGCCGAGCGCGCCGTGAGCCGGGCCATGGGCGGCAGCTGCTCGATGCCGCTGGCAGCGCACGGCACCTTCACCGATGGCGTGCTGCAACTGGACGCCGCCTGGGGCGATCTGGATGCCCAGGCCCCGCTGGTGCGCGCAGCGGCCAGCGCCGCCGTCACCACGCTGGCGCAGGCCGAAGCGCTGGGCGACGCCATTGCCCAGCGCCTGCGCGCCGGTGGCGCACGGGGCGCCGAACCCCTGGTTTGATGGCGCAGGCCATGCCCCGGGTGATCGTCACGCGGCCTGCCCGCGAGGCTGCGCACTGGGTGGGCCTGCTGCGCGCGCGCGGGGTGCAGGCTGTGGCCCTGCCGCTGATTGCCATTGGCCCCTGCCCGGACGCCGCTGCAGAGCAAGCCCTTGCCCAGACCCATGCCCGGTTTGCGCAGTACCGGGCGCTGATGTTTGTGAGCGGCAACGCGGTGCTGCATTTTTTTAAGCCAAACAAGGGCCTAGCGCTTGATGGACAAGCGCTATCAGCTATCAAATTAAGAGCATGGGCACCTGGCCCCGGCACGGCGCGTGCGCTTCAGGAGGCCGGGGTGCCGCCCGGCTGCATCGACGGCCCGGCGGCCGATGCGCCGCAGTTTGATTCTGAAGCCCTGTGGCAGCAGGTGGCTGCACAGGTGCGGCCTGGCGACCGGGTGCTGATCGTGCGCGGAAGGTCTGACACGCCCCATGCTGCGCATGAAACCCAGGGCATGGGCCGCGACTGGCTGGCGCGCCAGATTGAGGCCGCGGGTGGCAGCGTGGAGTTTGTGGCGGTCTACCAACGCGGTGCGCCGCATTGGTCGGCCCACGAGGTGGCGCTGGCGCAACAGGCAGCGCACGATGGCTCCGTCTGGCTGCTGAGCAGCTCTGAAGCCGTGGCCCACCTGGCCCAGGCCCTGCCCGGCCAGCCCTGGGGCTGCGCGCACGCGCTGGCCACGCATCCGCGCATCGCCCAAGCGGCCCGCGACGCGGGCTTTGGCACCGTGCGGGAATGCCGTCCGGCGCTGGAGGACGTGGTGGCCTCGATAGAATCGGCCGCATGAGTTCTGCGCCCCCCAACGATCTGCCCCCAGCCCCCCCTGCAGCGCCTACAGCGGCGCCAGTCGCGGCGCCTGCTGCAGCACCCGTGGGCGCACCCCTGGGCGGCCCCGCTGTCGGATCGATCGCATCGCCCACCCCGCTGGCCGCCACGCCGGGCCGAGGCGGCGCCGTCACGCTGCTGCTGGGCGCAGTGGCCGCCGCCGCGCTGGTCAGCAGCGGCATGCTGTGGCAAAAGCTCAGCGCGATTCAAGAACAATTAGCCCGGCAGTCTGCCGATTCGGGCGCCCAGGCCATCGAAGCCCGCACCATGGCCCGCCAGGCCGAAGAGCTGGTGCGCGAGACAGCCGCCCGCCTGTCGGTGGCCGAAGCGCGGGTGAGCGAGGTGGCGCTGCAGCGCAGCCAGCTTGAAGAACTGATGCAAAGCCTGTCACGTTCGCGCGACGAGAACCTGGTGGTGGACATTGAATCCGCCATTCGCCTGGCGCAGCAACAGGCGCAGCTCACCGGCAGCCTGGAGCCCCTGGTGGCAGCGCTTAAAAGCGCCAACCAGCGCATCGAACGCGCTGCCCAGCCCCGCCTGGCCCCCGTGCAGCGCGCCATCACCCGCGACCTGGACCGCCTGGCCCGCGC
This sequence comes from Acidovorax facilis, assembly GCA_964031875.1. Classification (GTDB taxonomy): domain Bacteria; phylum Pseudomonadota; class Gammaproteobacteria; order Burkholderiales; family Burkholderiaceae_C; genus Acidovorax; species Acidovorax facilis_A. Next base: position 6,902 of record CAXIRU010000008.1, on the reverse strand, counting down.
CGCTGTGACCGACACCGCCGGCCTGCTGGCCCGCCTGGACGAGCTGGTGCGCCAGGTGGACGAGCTGCCCGTGCTGAACGCCGTGGCCCAGGCCGCCGCCACGCGCCGCCTGTCGACAGCACCGGCCTCTGGCAGTGCACCCGCTCCCACCGAAGGCCTGGCCTGGTGGCAGGCGGCCCTGCAGCGCAGCTGGGAGGTGGTGCGCGACGAAGCCCGTGGCCTGGTGCGCGTAAGCCGCATCGACCAGCCCGAGGCCATCTTGCTGGCGCCCGAGCAGACGTTCTTTCTGCGCGAGAACATCAAGCTCAAGCTGCTCAACGCCCGGCTGGGCGTGCTGGCACGCCAGTTTGAATCGGCCCGCGCTGACCTGGCAGCCGCCAACGTTGCGCTCAACAAGTATTTCGACCCGACGTCGCGGCGCACGCAGAACGCGGCCAGCACGCTGCAAGCCGCCCAGGCCAGCATGAAGGCGGCCGAGCAGCCGCGCCTGGACGAAACGCTCTCTGCGCTGGCAACAGCTGCAGCCGGAAGATAAAGATGCCCCCTGTGTCGCTTCGCGCCTTCCCCCAAGGGGGACGCCCCCGGTGGCCTGGCAAAGCCAGTTCCACGGGGGCACTCGCCTTGTGCGCGCCTTTGTCTTTGTATTGGCCATGGGCTGCGCACAGCGCAATGGACAACTGAACTGATATGCGTGCAGCTCTTTGGCTTTTGGCGTTGTTTGGCGTGGCCGTGGCGGCTGCGCTGTTTGCGGGCAACAACCAGGGCACCGTCACCCTGTACTGGCCGCCCTACCGCATTGACCTGTCGCTGAACCTGGTCGTGCTGTTGCTGGTGGGCGGGTTTGTCACCGTGTACGCCGCGCTGCGCGCTCTGGCCGCGCTGCTGGATCTGCCCCACCAGGCGCGCCGCTGGCGCGTGCAGCAAAAGGAGCGCGCCATGCACGCGGCCCTGCTGGACGCCCTGACGCACATGCTGGGTGGCCGTTTCATCCGATCGCGCAAGGCTGCCGTGGCTGCGTTGTCGCAAGAAAACGCGCTGGCCACCGCCGGCGAGGCCGTGCCCCACGGCCGCCAGCTGCGTGCTCTGGCCCACATGATTGCGGCCGAGTCCTCGCACGCGTTGCAAGACCGCGCCACGCGCGAAAGCCATCTTCAGGACGCCCTGCAGGAGGCGCCGCTGCGTGGAACGGTCAACGAACAGGAAATGCGCGAGGGCGCCCAGATGCGTGCGGCCCGCTGGTCGCTGGACGACCGCGATGCCAGCGCCGCACTGGAGCGGCTGGCCGCCCTGCCCCAGGGCGCCGCGCGGCGCACGCTGTCGCTGCGCATCAAGCTCAAGGCCACCCGCCTGGCGCACCAGACCCAGGAGGCACTGGACACAGCGCGCCTGCTGGGCAAGCACCGTGCTTTCTCGCCCACTGCGGCCCAGAGCATCGTGCGGGGTCTGGCCATCGAACTCATCAACAGCGCGCACGACACCGCGCAGCTGCAGCAGAGCTGGATGTCGCTGGAAACGTCGGAACGCGGCATGCCCGAGCTGGCGATCCACGCCGCGCAGCGGCTGGCGGCCCTGGGCGGTGATGCCACGCAGGTGCGCGCCTGGCTGCTGCCTGTGTGGGAACGCATGGTCAACCAGCCCGACGCACTGGCCGAACACCATGCACTGAAGCTGGTGCGCGCGCTGGAGTCGGGCCTGGACGCGCTGGACGCTCCCTGGCTGGCGCGCATCGAATCCGCCCAGCAGGCCAACCCGCGCGACGCCCGCCTGCAGTACCTGGCGGGCATGGCCTGCCTCAAGCGCCAGCTGTGGGGCAAGGCGCAGCAGTTGCTCACACAGGCGGCGCAGCAGTTGAGCGACAGCAACCTGCGCGCGGGCGCCTGGCGCCACCTGGCCGAGCTGGCAGAAAAACGCGGCGACGACAGCGCCGCTGCCGAGGCCTGGAAAAAGGCTGCGCTCGTCCGGTAAACGGCGGGGGCTCCACCGCAGGACTTCCCGCACCGCAGTGGGGGCATGCAAGGGCATCCCAGCCCACCGCGTTGAGCCTTTCGGGTGCGCGCCGACACAACCTGCACAGCATTGGGGAACTTTGATCGCTCAGGCCTTATCAATTCATTTTTTTTGAATTGAAGCATCAATCTGCCTGAAGCCGCATGTGGCAATGGCTTCCTACACTGCCCCATCGCCAGGCCATTGCTTGATGTAAGTCAGCCCAGAAAAAGGCTGGAACACACCCAGCACAGGCCAAGCACATGGTCGCACCGACCCACCTGACAGCCCATTTCCTTGACATGACTGCCTCTGCCACCGCCACCCGCCCTGCTGCCGACGCAACGCCCCGCCGCTACACGCGCACCGCCATGCTTTTGCACTGGGTGCTGGGCCTGGGACTGATCGGAATGTTGGGTATGGGCATCTACATGACCGGCCTGCCGTTCTCGCCGCAGCGGCTCAAGCTCTACAACTGGCACAAATGGGCAGGAATCACCATTCTTGTGCTGTCGGTGCTGCGCCTGCTGTGGCGTATCACGCACCGCCCCCCCGCCCTTCCACAGGCCATCGAGCAAGCCATGCCGGCCTGGCAGAAGCTGGCGCACCACGCCACACACGGCCTGCTGTATGTGCTGTTTTTTGCCGTGCCCCTGATCGGCTGGGCCTACAGCTCGGCCGCCGGGTTCCCCATCGTGTTCCTGGGCCTGTGGCAGTTGCCCGATTTTGTGCCCGTGAGCAAAGAACTGGCCGAGGCCATCAAGCCCTGGCACGAGTACACCGCGTTTGCCATGGCGGGCCTGGTGGTGTTGCACATTGCGGGCGCGCTCAAGCACCAGATCGTGGACCGCGATGGCCTGATTGCTCGCATGCTGCCCGGGAAATGACGCTTGCCTAAAGTCACCTGCAGCGCACCTTGACACCTGATACGGCCTTTGCTTCCTGTCTTTTGAACGGAGTTTTTGCATGAACCTGTCTTCCCCACTGTCTCGCACCCTGCTGGCGGCCGCCGTGGCCCTGAGCACCCAGGCCGCACTGGCCCAGCAGCAATTGGTACCCGCCCAGAGCGAGGTGCAGTTCACCGCGCGCCAGATGGGTGTGCCGCTGGATGGCCATTTCAAGAAGTTCAGCGCGCAAGTCGCGTTTGATCCGGCCAAGCTCGCCACCAGCAAGATCACCTTCACAGTGGACACCGGCAGCGCCACGCTGGGCTCGCGCGAGACCGACGCCGAACTGCCCAAACCCACCTGGTTCAACGTGCCCAAGTTTCCGCAGGCCCAGTTCGAGTCCACCAGCATCAAGGCGCTGGGCGGCGGCAAGTTTGATGTGGCAGGCAAGCTCACCATCAAGGGCACCCCACAGAACGTGGTGGTACCCGTGACGCTCACGCAAAGCGGCGCCACCACCACCGCCACCGGCACGCTGCCCATCAAACGGCTGGCTTTCAAGATTGGCGAGAACGAGTGGGCCGATACGTCGATGGTGGCCGACGACGTGACCGTCAAATTCAAACTGGCACTGACCGGCGTGGGCAAGCTGTGACCGGTCTCTGACCGCAGCGCCACCTCTTTCGTACCCCGTTTTCCCCTGGTTCGTTTCGTAGTTCCTCTTTTCAAGGAGTCTTTTTCATGCGCAAGTCCCTGTTCTCCCTGCTCGCCGTGGCTGCTGCCACCGCCATGACCGCTGGCGCCGCCCAGGCCGCCAACTACGCCATCGACCCCACGCACACTTTTGTGACGTTCGAGATCGGCCACTTTGGCGCATCCACCAACCGTGGCCGCTTCGACAAGAAGCAAGGCACCGTCGAGTTCGACCGCGCCGCCAAGACCGGCAAGGTCGACATCACCATCGACACCACCTCGGTCAACACCGGCACGCCCGCCTTTGACAAGCACCTGCAAGCCGCCGACCTGTTCGATGCCGCCAAGCACCCCACGATCAAGTTCGTGTCCGACAAGTTCAGCTTCAACGGCGACAAGGTCAGCGAAGTGACCGGCCAGCTCACGCTGCTGGGCAAGACCGCACCCGTCACCCTGAAGGCCACGCAGTTCAACTGCTACGACAGCCCCATGCTCAAGCGCGAAGTGTGCGGCGGCGACTTTGAAACCACCATCGACCGCACCCAGTGGGGTATGAACTACGGCGTGGATTGGGGCTTCCCCAAGAACGTGCGCCTGGTCGTGCAGATCGAAGCCGTGAAGCAGTAAACCCGCACGCATCCGAGACACAAGGGCGCTACAAAGCAGTGGCCCCAGGCCCCAGCCCCTTGTCTTTGCAAGCCACCCGCAGCCTCTGTGTTGCCGGTGGCTTTTTCTTTGGGAGCCCACACTGCTAAAAATTAACTTAACGTAAATCAATTACGAATAGTAGAATCCCAAAACCGATTTGAGGAGACTCTGCATGAACGCCGTCCTGAAACCTGATCTGGCCACCCTGCCCCCGCCCGCGCCCATCCAGCAGCTGCACCACTACGCCTACAAGGCGCGTGACGCCGAGGAAACGCGCCAGTTCTATGAGGACATCCTGGGCCTGCCGCTCTACCACATCATCCAGAGCGACTACGTGCCCAGCACGGGCGAGTACTGCCCCTACACGCACTTCTTCTTTCGCCTCAAGGACGGCTCGTTCATTGCCTTCTTCGACCTGGGCGACGACGTGAAGGCCGAGCCTTCGCCCAACACGCCCTTGTGGGTCAACCACATCGCCTTTCGCGTAGACACGGTGCAAGAGCTGGAAAACACCAAAAAGCGCCTGGAGGCCCACGGTATCGAGGTGCTGGGCGTGACCGACCACCACATCTTCCACAGCATCTATTTCTTTGACCCGAACGGCATCCGCCTGGAGCTGTCGGCCCAGCTGGCCGACGAGGAGCAGATGGCCAAGGACAGCACCGTGGCCCACGCCCGCCTGGCGGAGTGGACAGCCCGCAAGGAGCGGTGGCGCAAGGAGCGCGCCGAAGGCAAGGTGGCCGCGCCGCTGAAGCCGCAACAAAACGACCGGCCGGAGTTCGTCAAGGGCTGAAGTCCGTAGCCCAAAGGGCAAGGCCCTACTCACGGTCGGCGCCTTTTGTTGTTCTACTCGGGCACATCAGCCCCCGCATCAAGCTCGGCCACCAGGTCGCTGGTGGTGGCGGCATCCAGAAGCGCCCTCGTGTAAGCCTGCTGCGGTCGGTCGAAGATGTCGGCCACGCTGCCCTCTTCCACGATGCGGCCATTTTCCATCACGATGATGCGGTCGGCGATCTCGGACACCACCGCGAGGTTGTGCGAGATGAACAGGCAGCCGAAGCCGCGCTCGGCCTGCAAGCGCTTGAGCAGTTCCAGCACCTGCTTCTGGATGGTCATGTCCAGGGCCGACACGGGCTCGTCGGCCACCACGAAGGCCGGCTTGCGCACCAGCGCCCGCGCAATCGCCACGCGCTGGCGCTGCCCGCCCGACAGGGCATGCGGATACCGCTCGCCAAAGCCGGCCAGGCCCACCTCGTCAAGCATGGCGTCCACCGTCGCCTGCACCGCATCGCGCGTGAGCGGCGGGCCGTGGCGCAGTGGCTCGGCCACGATGTCGCGCACGCGCTGGCGCGGGTCGAGCGAGGAATAGGGATCCTGAAACACCAGTTGGCAGGCCAAGCGAAATTCTCGCCGCCCCGCCCCATCGGCCTGCCCCAGCGGCGTGCCACGAAAGCACACATCGCCGCCCGCCACGGGCAACAGGCCGATCATGGCTCGGCCCAGCGTAGTCTTGCCCGAGCCCGAGCCGCCCACCACTGCCACCACCTCACCAGGCTGAATGGCCAGCGACACCCCGCGCACCGCGAACTTGGGCGCAGCCTTGGACAGCCAACCCTGGCGCGCCCCGGGGAAACTCACGTGCACGTCCTTCGCCTCGATCAGCGGAGCCTGCACAGGCCGTGCAGGGCGCTGGGCGCTGCGCTGGGGCAGTGCGTCGATGAGGCTTCTGGTATAGGCTTGGCACGGCGCAGTGAGCACACTGCGCACCGGGCCTGCCTCGACGAGGCGGCCTTTTTCGAGCACCACCACCGATTGCGCGTAGCGCGCCACCAGTCCCAGGTCGTGCGTGATGAGCAGCACCGCAGTGCCCTCGGTGCGCGTGAGCTCGGCCATGATCTCCATCACCTCGCGCTGACTCAGCGAATCGAGCGCAGTGGTGGGCTCGTCGGCGATCAGCAGGCGCGGCTTGAGCAGCATGACCGAAGCCAGCATGATGCGCTGGCGCATGCCCCCCGAAAACTGGTGTGGGTAGGCGGCCAAGCAACGCTCGGGGTCGGTGATCTGCACGCGGCGCAGCATGGCGATGGCACGCTCGCGCGCCTGAGCCACGCTCAGCCGCTCATGCAAGCGCAGGCCTTCGAAGAGCTGCTCGGCAATGGTCATCGCGGGGTTGAGTGAGACCATGGGCTCCTGGAACACCATGCCCACATCGCAGCCGCGCAGCGCACGCAGGGCGTTCGCCGACAGGGCCCCGACGTCACGCCCCTGCAGCAGCACACTGCCGCTGCTCTGGCGCACCTGTGGCGGCAGCAGGCCGAGCACTGCGCGCCCGGCCATGGTCTTGCCGCTGCCCGATTCGCCCACCAGGGCCACCACGCCGCTGGCGGGCACGTCGAAGGAGACGGCGTCCAGCAGCGGACGGGCGTGCGGGCCATGCACCGTGAGCTCACGCACGGACAGCAGCGGCAACGGGTTCTTCTCGTTCGTCATGTAGGTTCTTTCCGCCAAGGGGTAGGACAATGGCCGCATCAGTGGTGCTCCATGCGCGGATCAAGCCAATCGCGCAGCGCATCACCCAGCAGATTCACGCCGAGCAGGGTGAGCGCGATGCAGGCGCCAGGCGCAATGCCCAGCCAGGCGGCGGTCTCGATGTAGGGCCGGCCCGAGGCCAGCATGTTGCCCCAGGTG
>CAXIRU010000007.1:0-30788 GCA_964031875.1 Acidovorax facilis | reverse complement strand
CCTGGCTTCGGCGACCGCCGCAAGGCCATGCTGGAAGACATCGCCATCCTGACGGGCGGCAAGGTCATCGCTGAAGAAGTGGGCCTGACCCTCGAGAAGGTGACCCTGGCCGACCTGGGCCAAGCCAAGCGCATCGAAGTGGGCAAGGAAAACACCATCATCATCGACGGTGCTGGCGCTGCCGCTGACATCGAAGCCCGCGTCAAGCAAGTGCGCGTGCAGATCGAAGAAGCCACGTCCGACTACGACCGCGAAAAGCTGCAAGAGCGCGTGGCCAAGCTGGCTGGCGGCGTGGCCGTGATCAAGGTGGGCGCTGCCACCGAAGTCGAAATGAAGGAAAAGAAGGCCCGCGTGGAAGACGCACTGCACGCTACCCGTGCAGCTGTGGAAGAAGGCGTTGTGGCTGGCGGCGGTGTGGCTCTGCTGCGTGCCAAGCAAGCTGTGGGCGACTCGATCAAGGGTGACAACGCTGACCAAGACGCCGGTATCAAGCTGGTGCTGAAGGCAGTGGAAGCTCCCCTGCGCGAAATCGTGAACAACGCTGGTGGCGAAGCCTCCGTGGTGGTGAACGCTGTGCTGGCTGGCAAGGGCAACTTTGGTTTCAACGCTGCCAACGACACCTACGGCGACATGCTCGAACTGGGCATTCTGGACCCCACCAAGGTCACCCGCACCGCTCTGCAAAACGCTGCCTCCGTGGCATCGCTGCTGCTGACGACCGAAGCCATGGTGGCAGAGGCCCCCAAGGATGACGCCCCAGCCGGCGGCGGCATGCCCGACATGGGCGGCATGGGTGGCATGGGCGGCATGGGCATGTAATTGCCAAGCGGCTCCGGGTAGAGCCCAGGCTCTGCCCGGCAGAGCTACAAAAAACCCCGCAGGTTGCAAGACCTGCGGGGTTTTCTTTTGGGAGTGATGGCGGTAGATGCTTCATGGAGGCCATCACTCAGAGGCCCCAAAGACTGCCCTATTGCCAGCCACATCACTTTAAATTTGATAGCGCATTGCGCTTGATAGACAAGCGCTAGACCTGATTTTGAGCATAAATGGGGCCAACCCAGGGATCCTCTGGACGAATCGAGCGGTAAGTGTGCGCCGCAGACCGCCCGAGACCGCAGATGCACACGGCGCAATGATTTGTGCAGAGGATCCCTCGGCCCAGCGCGTTAACCAGCCGTGCGCAGCGCCTGCGTGGCACGCGCCAGCTCGGTAATGCGCGCCCAGTCGCCCGACTTCACCGCATCGGTAGGTGTGAGCCACGAACCGCCCACGCAGCGCACGTTGGGCAGCGCCAGATAGTTGGGGGCGGTGGCGCTGCTGATGCCGCCGGTGGGGCAAAAGCTCACCTGGCCGAACGGGCTGGCCCAGGACTTGAGCAGCGCAATCCCCCCCACGGCCTCGGCCGGGAAGAGCTTGAGGAACGAGAAACCATCGGCGAGCGCGGCCATGATCTCGCTCGATGTAGCCACGCCGGGCAGCAGCGGCAGGTTCAGGCCTTTGCAAGCGCTGCCGACTTCGGCGGTGTAGCCAGGGCTCACCGCAAAACGTGCACCGGCTTCGCTGGCACGGCGGGCGTCATCGGCGTTGAGCACCGTGCCCACGCCCACCACGGCCTCGGGCAGATGGCGTGCGATGGTTTCGATGGCAGGCAGGCCCGCTGGGGTGCGCAGCGTCACCTCCAGCACCTTCACGCCACCAGCCAGCAGGGCCTCGGCCAGGGGCAGCGCGTCTTCCACGCGGTCGATGACGATGACGGGGATGACGGGGCCGTGGCTGGCGATGTCGAGGGGATTCATGGGTTTGCTCCTTGATTTTGATTACCGCAAGCGGCGTATGAAACTGGCGCGAGGCGATGCGAGGGCCACCGTGGAACTGGCTTTGCCAGGCCACGGGTGGCGTCCCCCTGGGGGGAGACGCGAAGCGGCTCAGGGGGGCCTACAACCACGTGCAGGCTCCTTGTTCAGCGCCGCCAGCATGGCGGCGAAAGTTGGCGAAGAGTTCGCGGCCAAAGCCGGTTTGCGACAGGGCACGGTAAGGCGCGGGGGTGCGTGCGGCCCAGGTGACTTCATCGACCAGCACATCCAGCGTGCCTGCCACGGCATCGACGCGCACGATGTCGCCGTCCAGCACCTTGGCCAGTGGGCCACCGGCCAGCGCCTCGGGCGTGACGTGGATGGCGGCAGGCACCTTGCCCGATGCGCCGCTCATGCGGCCATCGGTCACCAGTGCCACCTTGAAGCCCTGGTTCTGCAGCACCGCCAGCGGGGGGGTGAGCTTGTGCAGCTCGGGCATGCCGTTAGCCTGCGGGCCCTGAAAGCGCACCACGGCGACCATGTCCTGGTTCACCTCGCCCGCGCTGAAGGCGGCGAGCAAAGCCTCTTGCGAATCGAACACGCGGGCGGGCGCTTCGATGATGTGGCGGTCTTCGGGCACGGCAGACACCTTGATCACCGCGCGGCCCAGGCGGCCTTGCAGCAGGCGCAGGCCACCCGTGGGCGAGAAGGGCTTGGACACGGGGCGCAGCACGCTTTCGTCGCCCGACTGGGCCGGTGCGCCCTGCCCGCCTGCGGCAATGCCACCGGCGTTCACGCTCATCACATCCGCATGCATGAAGCCACCGGCCAGCAGCTCGCGCAAGATCCACGCGGGGCCGCCTGCGGCCTGGAACTGGTTCACATCGGCATCGCCATTGGGGTACACGCGGGCCAGCAGGGGGACCACCGACGAGAGCTCGTCAAAGTCCGACCAGTCGATCAAGATGCCTGCGCTGCGTGCAATGGCCACCCAGTGGATCAAATGGTTGGTGGAGCCACCCGTGGCCAGCAGGGCCGCCATGGCGTTGACGATGCAGCGCTCGTCCACCAGCTTGCCGATGGGGGTGAAACGCGATCCGCGCTTGCCGATGTCGAGCACGGTGCGCAGCGCCTGGCGCGTAAAGGCCTCGCGCGCCTCGGTGCCGGGCGCTTCAAACGCCGCACCGGGGACATGCAGGCCCATGGCTTCGAGCAGCATCTGGTTGCTGTTGGCCGTGCCGTAAAAGGTACAGGTGCCGGGGCTGTGGTAGGCGGCAGACTCGGCCTTGAGCAGTTCGTCACGCCCCACCAGGCCTTGTGCATACTGCTCGCGCACCTTGGACTTGTCTTTGTTCGACAAGCCCGTGCCCATGGGGCCTGCGGGCACAAACACGCAGGGCAAGTGGCCGTAGTGGAGTGCGCCGATCAGCAGGCCTGGCACGATCTTGTCGCACACGCCCAGCAGCAGAGCGCCATCGAACACATCGTGGGACAGCGCTACCGCCGTGGCCATGGCAATGGCATCGCGGGAGAAGAGGGACAACTCCATGCCGGGCGTCCCCTGCGTCACGCCGTCGCACATGGCGGGCACGCCCCCTGCCACCTGCACGGTAGCACCTTGCTTGGCGGCCTCGTCCCGCAGAATGGCGGGGTAGCCTTGGTATGGCTGGTGGGCCGAGAGCATGTCGTTGTAGGCCGTGACGATGCCGATGTTGGAGGCCTTTTCGACGGTGACCTTGAACTTGTCGGACCCCGGCAGCGCCGCATAGGCGTGGGCCAGGTTGGCGCAGCCCATGCGGTCTTGCGCGGGTTTGCGGGCGATCATGGCGTCGATGCCTGCGAGGTAGGCGGCGCGGGTGTCTGCGCTGCGTTGAATGATGCGCTCGGTGACGCGCGCTACGACTGGGTGCATGGAAGTCTCCATCGGTGGGTGGCTTAGCCCAAGGCGATGCGCCTGGAGCCTGTTGTATGAGGCCCTAGAATGTAACTTGATAACAAACCCGCTTCAACCCATGTCCCTGCAAACCCTGCCCCTGCCACCGTCCGAACTGGGCGAATCTCCCTTCTGGCACCCCACCGAACAATCCCTTTACTGGTGTGACATTCAGGGACATGCGGTGCACGCATGGCATCCCGACAGCGGTACACACCGACAATGGCGCATGCCCAGCGAACCCGGTTGCTGCGCCCCTGCGGGGGGTGGGCGATTGGTAATCGGGTTACGAAACGGTTTCTATCTTCTGGACACAGCCAAGGAAGGCGATGACCCCACCGCCCTCACCTGCCTGGCCCTGCTGCCCGCTGACCAGCACGACACCGCCGTGCTGCGCCTGAACGATGGCCGTTGCGATACCGCAGGCCGCTTCTGGGCGGGCTCGGTCATCACGCCGCGCACAGCACCAAATGCCGCGCTGTGGTGCCTGCAGGCCGATGCCAGCAGCGCCACGGGCTACAGCGTGCGCCACATGGCGGGCGACAACTTCACCGCCAACGGACTGGCCTTCAGCCCCGATGACCGCACGATGTATTGGTCCAACACGCCCGAGCACCGCATTGACCGGTTTGACTTTGATGTGGATACGGGTGCAATCACGAACCGCCGCCCCTGGGTGCAGTTTGACCGCAAGGTGGAAAGCCAACCCTATGGCGGACGGCCCGATGGCGCGGCGATGGATGTAGAGGGGAACTACTGGGTCGCTATGTACGAGGGAGCTTGTGTGCTGCAACTCTCGCCTGCGGGTGAGGTGCTGCAACGCATTGTCGTGCCGGTGCAATGCCCGACGATGGTGTGTTTTGGGGGGGAGGATTTGCGGACGCTGTTCATTACGTCGGCACAGGCGGGGAGGCCGGTGGAAGAGCAGGAGGCAGAAGTTCCGGCGGGGTCGCTGTTTAGCGTGCGGGTGGAGACTGCTGGACTACCAGTGAACCTCTTCACGTACTGAGGACGCTCGGCGGGTCAAGAACCGTTGCAGACGTTTGGCTTCCCTGAAGGTTGGTACCTATGATCTACGCTTAGGCTTCACTGAGGTAGCCCTTCTCAACTTGCTGCTTCTGATCATCAAAAAAGGCCATGGCAGTCTTCATTCGCAAGAAGCCAAACTTCCTATAGAAAGGCTCTTTGCCAGGAACTGCATACAAGATTATTTTCTTGTGTCCGCATGACTTTTCCATCAAGTTGCTGACAACCTGTTTGCCAAGGCCTGTACCTTGATGACTAGGCGATACCGCAATGTCGCAGATGTACGAGCAATCTGCACCATCTGCGAGCGCACGCCCCACCGCTACAAGCTTCGCATTCTCGTAGACGAAACACTTGAACATACTGTTTGAGAAGACCTTCTGCAGATGAAGCGGGCTCTTCTCGCCCAGAGGGGCGGCCCGATAAAGAGCAGAAAGCTCTTCCCAGTCAATCCCATCAGTAGAGTGTTTCCATTCGAGTGACACTTGTGACTCCCTTGTACGCAACTGGCCGATAGCCATCATTCTTACTCACACACCTCCCAGCGCCCCCAACACGTCATAACACGCCCCCATGTTGTGATAGTCCACCTTCCCCGCATTGCTCTTCTCGCGGGTGGTGTTGCGGTTGTCGCGGTGCAGGATGCGAAACCACGCTCCGTGTTCGTGGTCCACAAAGTGGGCCCAGCAGTAGGCCCAGAGGCGGTCGTACCACTGCCAGTAGCGTGCATCGCCCGTGCGCACGGCCAGCACGGCGGCGGCGGCCAGGCTTTCGGCCTGCACCCAGTGGTATTTGCCGTCGTCGCAGATGCTGCCGTCGGGTGCCATGCCGTAGTACAGGCCGCCGTGCTCGGCATCCCAGCCGCGCTGAACGGCGGCATCAAACAAACGGTGTGCACAGGGCAGGTGCCAATCAGCGGGGTGCAGGGCATCGAGTTGCAGCAACAGCTTGGCCCATTCGGTCTGGTGGCCGATCTGGTAGCCCCAGGGGCGGAAGATGTTGCTGCGGTCATGGCGGTTGTAGTCCCAGTCCACCGACCAGTCGGCTTGAAAATGCTCCCACACCCAGCCTTCAGCGGCGGGAGCGTGTTCAGCGGTAGATAACGCAGCCTGCCGCAGGCAGATGCCTTGCGCGAGCTGCTCGGCGCGCTCGATGTAGCGGCGCTCGCCCGTGGCACGGAAGGCCGAGATCATGGCTTCGCAGGCGTGCATGTTGGCGTTCTGGCCTCGGTAGCTGGTGAGTTGCCAATCAGGGCTGGCCTCGTCGGCATACAGGCCTGCTGCGGGTTGCCAGAAGTGCTGTTCGGCGGTGTCAAACGCCTCGGCCAGCCACTGGCGGGCTTCGGGCACTCCGGCCTCGTAAGCGCGGGCGTAGGCCAACATCACAAAGGCCATGCCGTAGCAATGGCGCGTGGTGTCTTGCACGGTGGCTCGCCCTTCATTCCAGTCGATCAGCCAGGCGTAGCCGCCCATCGCACGATCAACGGGGTCGAGGAAAGCGGTGCGCAAAAACGTGAGCGCATGCCGCATGCCATCCTGGTAACGCGCCTCGCCCGTGGTGCGGTAGAGCATGGCGTGCGTGACCACAAAGCGTGTGGCGCTGACGAGGTGACGGGTGCGGGGGTTGTAGACCGTGCCATCGTCCAGAAAGAAGTGGTACTGCCCGCCCGTGGGGTCGGTGGCCACGGGGTTGTAGAACGCCATGGTGTCCTGCAGGTGCTGGCGCAGGAAGGCGGGTGAGCGGAAGTCCGGCAGGGGTGCGGTCATGGTGGTGTCTCCTGAGCCGTTCGGGCTGGGCGTGACTGCCCTGAGCTTGTTTAAGGGTTGAAGGCTTGCGCGGCGCTTCGACAGGCTCAGCGTGAACGGATTTGTATTTTTGAATGCGCGCCGTTACACGCGCGGTGCAGGGCTTCGACAGGCTCAGCCTGAACGGTCTGGGTGGGGCGAACGCACTGGGGTTGGGAGTTAGAGCGGATAACAAAACTCAGCGAAGCGGTTCTGGCTAGGCGCTGCGTCGCGGGCAGTACGAGTAGTACGACAACACGCGGCAACGACGCCAGAAGAGTTTTGTTAGCCGCTCTTAGTCGTGGGCGCGAAGACGCTCCAGCAACCCTGCCGTCGAGCCATCCAGCCCCGCCACATCGCCACTCTCCAGCCGCGCTTCCAGGTCCTTGGCCAGCACCTTGCCCAGCTCCACGCCCCACTGGTCAAAGCTGTTGATACCCCACAGGCTGCCGCTCACAAACACGCGGTGCTCCTGCAGCGCAATCAGCGCGCCCAGCGATGCGGGGGTGAGCGCATCCAGCAGCAGGAAGGTGCTGGGCCGGTTGCCCGGGAAGTGACGGTGGCCATCCTGGATGTCGCCCCCACGCTTGCCCACTTCGTGTGGCTCGCTGCCCCCCGAGGGGGCTGCACCGCCTTGGGGCGGCCCGGCGGCGGCGCTCTCCTTGCCCACCATCAGCGCCTGGGCCTGCGCCAGGGCGTTGGCCAGCAGCTTGTTGTGGTGGCCTGGGAGCGGGTGGGTGGGCTGGCGCACGGCAATCAGCTCTAAAGGCAGCACGTCGGTGCCCTGGTGCAGCATCTGGAAGAACGCGTGTTGGCCGTTGGTGCCCGGCTCGCCCCACAGCACGGGCGACGTGGCATAGGGCAGCGGCTGGCCGTTCAGCCCCACGCGCTTGCCATTGCTCTCCATTTCCAGTTGCTGCAGGTAGGCCGGAAGGCGGCGCAATGCTGCGTGGTAAGGCGCAATGCAGCGGCTGGCAAACCCATGGAAGTTGCGGTACCACACATCCAGCAGGCCCAGCCGCACCGGCAGGTTCTGCGCCAGCGGCACCGTGCGGAAGTGCTCGTCCATGGCGTGGGCACCGGCCAGCAGTGCGCGAAAGCCCGCCGAGCCGATGGCGATGGCGATAGGCAGCCCAATGGCTGACCACAGCGAATACCGCCCGCCCACCCAGTCCCAGAAGCCGAAGGTGGTGGTGATGCCCAGCGCCTGGGCGGCCTCGACATTGGTGGTCAGCGCAGCAAAGTGGCGTCCCACATCCTGCCCGCCTTGCGCGGCAAACCAGGCCAGCGCCGAGCGCGCATTGGTCATGGTTTCTGCGGTGGTGAAGGTCTTGGAGGCGATGAGGAACAACGTGCTCTCGGGCTTGAGCGATTGCAGCACCGTGTGCAGTTCGTGGCCGTCCACATTGGAGACGAAATGCAGCCGCTTGCCCGGTGCACGAAACTCCTCCAGCGCCAGCACGGCCATGTGCGGGCCCAGGTCCGATCCGCCGATGCCGATGTTCACCACATCGGTGATGGCACCATCTGCACGCACTGCATCGCCGTAGGCCAGCATGGCATCCAACGTGGTGTGCACCTGCTCCAGCTTGTGCGCAATATCTGGCCCGTCGCCAGGCAGCGCCAGGCCCTTGGGGCGGCGCAGCAGCGTGTGCAGCACGGCGCGGCCTTCGGTGCTGTTGATGGGCTGGCCACCGAACATGGCGTCGCGGTGCTGCGTGAGGCCACAGGCACGGGCCATGTCCAGCAGCAGCGCCTCGGTAGGAGCGTCCCACAGGTTCTTGGAAAGATCCGCAAACACCCCGGGCGCGTGCTGGCTGAAGTGCGCAAAGCGCTGCGCATCGCTGGCAAAGGCCTCCCGCAGGTCCAGACGGCTGCCATGGGCGGAGAACGCGGCCTGCAACTGGGGCCACTGTGGGGTTTGGTCGCAACGGAGGGACATGGTGGGTTCAGGAATGTGGGGAGGTAAAAAACCGGCGAGATAGTAACTTGATTACAAAATTTGTCCGATACTTTTCTGCGCACGATCTCTCACAAAACGTTTTACAGCCTCTACAGCTACACAATGCGATGTAACGAGATTACAATTTCCAGCCACAAACACACAACACCCCCCTGATACGGAGACCCCATGAGTTTTGACCTTGTCCTGTTTGGTGGAACAGGTGATCTGGCCTGGCGCAAGCTCATGCCGGCGTTGTTCCAGGCGTTCCGGCATGGAACGCTGCCCCAGGGGGGGCGCATCATTGCGGTGGCACGCGACGAGCTCAGCCATGAACAATACCGCAGCCTGATCCAGTCGCGGTTTGACAGCGTAGACCTGGCCAAGCGCCCCACCCCGGACGAGTTCGAACGCTTTGGCGCGCTGCTGCACTACCTGCGCATGGACCTGTCCAAAACCGAGGACTACACCAAACTGGCTGCCATGCTGCATGAACGCGGCGCCGACTCGGTGGTGATGTACGTGGCCACCGCGCCCAGCCTGTTCACCAATGTGTGCGAACAGATCGCTGCCGTGGGCCTGAACGGCCCGACCACCCGCGTGGTACTGGAAAAGCCGCTGGGCCACGACCTCCAATCCAACCAGGCCATCAACGATACGCTGCGCCGCGTGCTCAAGGAAGAGCAGGTCTTTCGCATCGACCACTACCTGGGCAAGCCCTCGGTACAAAACCTGTTTGCCATGCGCTTTGGCAACGCGCTGTTCGAGCCCCTGTGGCGGCGCGAGACGATTGCCAACATCCAGATCACCATTGCCGAAGAACTGGGCGTGGAAACACGCGGCGCGTTTTATGACCAGACTGGCGCCCTGCGCGACATGGTGCAGAACCACGCGCTGCAGCTCTTGTGCGCGATTGGCATGGAGCCGCCCATCAACTCCAGCGCCAACGCCATCCGCGATGAAAAGCTCAAGGTGCTGCAGTCACTCAAGCCCTGGAGCATGGAGACCATCGGCCAGCATGTGATTCGCGGCCAGTACGCGGCGGGCAACGTGCACGGCGCGCAAGTGCCCGGCTACCTGCAGGAAAAAGGCGTGGCCCCCAGCAGTGCCACCGAGACCTTTGTGGCGCTGCGCACCGAGATCAACAACTGGCGCTGGGCCGGTGTGCCGTTTTACATCCGCACCGGCAAACGCCTTGCCGGGCGCGACGCACACATCGTGGTCAATTTCCGCCCCGTGCCGCACCCCATCTTCAAGACCCCGGTGGGCGCCGCCAACCGCCTGGTGATCAACCTGCAGCCCAAGGACGGGCTGGAGCTGCACCTGATGGCCCAAGGTGCCGCCCAGCACCAGACCGAGCCCGCCCTGTCGCAGGTGCAACTGAACCTGGACTTCGATCAGCGCTTTGGCACCGAACGCGTCGGCGCCTACGAACGCCTGCTGCTCGACGTGATTGCAGGCCGCCTCAACCTGTTTGTGCGCAGCGACGAGCAGGAAGAGGCCTGGCGCTGGGTGGAACCCATCCTGCAGCACTGGAAGAACGACCCCGTGGGGCCACGGCCCTATGCGGCGGGCAGCTGGGGCCCGAGTTCGGCCAGCGCGATGATTGCGCGGGATGGGTATTGCTGGAGCGAGGAGATGTAGGGCATCCGCCTGAGGCGCTTCGCGCCTTCCCCCTTCTCTCGAATTGCTGCGCAATTCGGGAAGGGGGACGCAGCCGGTGCACACCAGCGAAGCGCCGCCTGTGCGACTTGGCGGCCCTTGCACGGCTGCCGTTGGTCTGGCCTGCGCCCGTATTCCTGCGCAGCGCAATACCAACAGCAATGGACTCCCGCAGCAATCCCTTTGCAAGGTCGAGTGGGTCACACCTGTATCGGCCGTGGCCCCACCAGTTCGATGGGCAGACCATCCGGGTCGGCAAAGAAGGTGAATGGTGAGCCCGTGAAGGGATCGATCCGCACCGGCTCCACGGCCACGCCGTGTGTAGCCAGCGCAGCTACGCTGGCCTCCATATCGGCTACACGCAGGGCCAGATGGCGCAAGCCGCAGGCCTCGGGGTACGACGGGCGCGCCGGCGGGTCAGGAAAGGAAAACAGCTCCACCTGTGTGCCATCGGGCAACTGCAGGTCGAGCTTGTGCGACTGCCGCTCCGCCCGAAACACCTCGTTCACCGCGCGCAGGCCCAGCACCTCAGTGTAGAAGCGGCGCGAGCGGGCGTAGTCACTGGCGATGATGGCCACATGGTGCACACCGCGGACCTGCAGCGCGGGGCCTTGCACAGGCAGAGCAGCCGGGCTACCGCTCATCCTTCGGAGCCCGCGATGTCCAGCGCACGCGACGCGCCATACAGCGCTGGCGTGGCGCTGGGGTCGATGACCCAGCACGGGATGGACGCGAGGTAGGGCTGGAAGCGGCCCTTGGACTCGAACCGCGCGCGAAAGGAAGACTGGTCAAACCAAGTGCCCAGGCGCGGCACCATGCCGCCGCCGATGAACACACCGCCGCGCGCGCCCAGCGTCAACGCCAGGTTGCCCGCCACGCTGCCCAGAAATCCGCAGAACAGGTCCAGCGCCTCCAGGGCCAGCGAGTCGTTGGATTGCAGGGCCAGCTCGGTCACCTGGGCGGCAGAGCTCACTTCCTTGCCGCCGCGCTGGGCCAGGCGGCGCAGCGCGTGGTACAGGTCGACCAGCCCGGCGCCACACACGGCGCGCTCGGCCGATACGTGCCCATAGCGCTCTTGCAAAATGCCCAGCACATCGAATTCGCGCTGCGTCTGCGCGGCCAGCGTGACGTGGCCGCCCTCGCCCGACAGGGGCACGCCGTTGCTGGACCCCGGCGGAAACACCAGCCCCGACACGCCCAGGCCCGTGCCCGGGCCCAGCAGCGCAATCGCTGCGCCCGGCACGGCCTCGCCACCGCCCACGGGGCGCAGCAGGTCGGGCGTGAGCAGGGGCAGCGCCAGCGCCAGCGCGGTGAAGTCGTTGATGACCACCAGGCGCTCAAAACCGAACGCCTCGCGCACTGCGCGTTGGGAAAAACTCCAGCTGTGGTTGGTCATGCGGATGGCGTCGCCCGTGACAGGGTTGGCAATACCAAACGCCGCCTCGCGCGGGGTGGGCACACCCACTTCTTTCAGATAGGTTGCCAGCGCAGCATCCACGGTGGGGAACTGCGCACAGGGCAACACGCGCGTGTCGTGCAAGGGACCGCCGGGCTCGTTCTGCCAGGCCAGTCGTATGTTGGTGCCGCCGATGTCGGCAAGGAGGCGCAGAGGGTGCATACGGCAAAAGATGGAAACCGAAGGACACATGCCCCCGCTGCCCTTCGGCAGACGGCGGCATGCAGATGGCTGATGCTACTATTTTTATAGCTATTTGCGCTTGATAGACAAGCGCCAGGGCCTGTTTTTACCTGAAATAGCTTGCCAGACAAAGACCCCGGCCCCTCTCGTGGCAACCCAGCGGGCAGTACTCGCTCCGGTCAGCCGATCAGTCGCTCTTCGGACTTGGCATCAAACCAGTGTGCGTTGGCGGGCGCCAGTGCCAGACCCACCGGGTCACCGGGCTGCACACGGGTTTGGGCATCGGTGCGCAGCGTCACGCTGCCCGCAGCGGTGTCCACCATCACATAGGTATCGGGGCCGGTGGGCTCCACCACGCTGACGCGGCCGCGCCAGGGAGAGGTCTCCTGCATCACCAGGTGCTCGGGGCGCACGCCCAACAGCACCTCGCTGGCATTGCTGGGTGTGCCGGGTGGCGGCGCCAGATTCAACGCCGCGCCCTCGATGCCAAACTGCCCGCCCGTGACCGCGCCGCGCAGCAGGTTCATGGTGGGTGAGCCGATGAAGGTGGCCACGTAGGTGTTGGCTGGTCGGTTGTAAATCTCGTCCGGCGTGCCCAGTTGCTGCACCACACCGCCTTTCATCACGGCAATGCGCGAGCCCAGCGTCATCGCCTCGACCTGGTCGTGCGTGACGTACACGCTGGTGATGCCGCTGGCCTGGTGCAGCCGCTTGATCTCGGCGCGCATTTCCACACGCAGCTTGGCGTCCAGGTTGGACAGTGGCTCGTCAAACAAAAACAGCTGCGGCTGGCGCGCCAGCGCCCGCCCCATGGCCACGCGCTGGCGCTGGCCGCCCGAGAGCTGGCTGGGGCGGCGGTCCAGCAGGTGGCTGATCTGCAGCATCGCCGCGACTTCATCGATGCGCTTTTGGCGCTCGGCCTTGGGCATCTTGCGCATCTCCAGCGCAAAGCCGATGTTGTCGGCCACGCTGAGCGTGGGGTACAGCGCATAGCTCTGGAACACCATGGCAATGTCGCGGTCGCGCGGGGGCATACCCACCACGTTCTTGCCGCCAATGCGGATCTCGCCCTCGGTGGGCTCATCGAGCCCCGCAATGATATTGAGCAGCGTGGACTTGCCGCAGCCCGAGGGGCCGACCAGGATGAGGAACTCGCCGGGCGCAACATGGATGTCCACCTTGCGCAGCACTTCCACGCTCTTGTCGCCCTTGCCAAAGCGCTTGTTGATGCCTGCGATGTCGAGTGATGACGCCATTTTTTTCCTACCCTTAACCCTTGACAGCGCCGGCTGTCAGCCCGCGCACAAAAAACTTGCCTGCCAGCACATAGATCACCATCGTGGGCAGGCCCGCGATGATGGCGGCCGCCATGTCCACGTTGTAGGCCTTCACGCTGCTGCTGGTGTTGGCCAGGTTGTTCAGCCCCACAGTCACCGGCTTGGAGTCGGTGCCAGAGAACACCACGCCGAACAGGAAGTCGTTCCAGATGTTGGTGAACTGCCAGATCAGCGTGACCATGACGATGGGCGTGGACAGCGGCAGCACGATGCGCCAGAAAATCTGGAAGAAGCTGGCCCCATCCATGCGAGCCGCATTGACCAGCTCCTTGGGGATGGCTGCGTAGTAATTGCGGAAGAACAGCGTGGTGCCCGCGAGGCCCGCCAGGCAGTGCACCAGCACCAGCCCGGTGATGGAGCTGGACAGCCCCAGCCAGCCCAGCACCTGGCTCATGGGCAGCAGCACCACCTGGAAGGGCATGAACACGCCGAACAGCAGCAGGCCGAACAGCACATCGCTACCGCGAAACTTCCACAGGCTGAGCACATAGCCATTGAGCGCGCCCCACACGGTGGAGATGAGCACCGCAGGCACGGCCATGGCCACCGAGTTCATGAAGAACGGGCGCAGGCCGTTGCAGTCCACGCCCGTGCAGGCGCTAGACCACGCCGTGCCCCAGGCCGACCAGTTGAGCGAGCCTGGTAGCGCCAGCAGCGAGGTGCTGCGGATCTCTTCGGCGTCCTTGAAAGACGTGACCAGCATCGCGTACAGCGGCAGCAGAAAGAAGGCGGTGGCCAGGGCCAGCACCGCGTAGACCACAAAGCGGCCCACGGAAGGGAGCAAAGAAGGCTTAGCGGTCATGGGCTTTGGTCCGCAGTTCGCTGTAAAGGTAAGGAATCACCAGGGCCGCCACGGTGGCCAGCATCATGGTGGCGCTGGCTGCGCCCAGGCCGATCTGGCCGCGCGAGAACGACATGGTGTACATGAAGGTGGCGGGCACATCGGTGGCAAAACCGGGGCCACCGGCGGTGAGCGCCATCACCAGGTCAAAGCTCTTGATCGCCAGGTGCGACAGCACCATGAGCGTGGAAAAGAACACCGGGCGCAGCGCAGGCAGCACGATGCGCCAGTAAATGCGCGGCAGCGAAGCACCATCGACCTGCGCGGCCTTGATGATGCTGTCGTCGATGCCGCGCAGCCCCGCCAGGAACAACGCCATCGCAAACCCGGCGCTCTGCCAGATGCCTGCAATCACCACACAGTAGATGGCCATATCGGTGTCGACCAGCCAGCCGAATTCGAAATTGGGAAAGCCCCAGTCGCGCACCATTTTTTCGATGCCCAGGCCCGGGTTGAGCAGCCACTTCCAGGCCGTGCCGGTCACCACAAACGACAGGGCCATGGGGTACAGGTAGATGGTGCGCAGCGCGCCTTCGGCACGGATCTTCTGGTCCAGCAGCACGGCCAGCACCACACCGATGGCGAGCGACCCGCCCACGTAGCCTACGCCGAAGATGCCCAGGTTTTTGAGGGCGACCCACCAGCGGTCCATCTCCCACAGGCGCTCGTACTGCGCCAGGCCCGCCCATTCGTAGTTGGGCAGCATGCGGGACACCGTGAGGCTGAGCACGCCGTTCCAGACCATGAGGCCGTAGATGAACGCGAAGCCCAGCACAAAGGCAGGCGCTACCACCAGCTTGGGCAGCCATGTTTCAAACGTGTTTTTGCTCATGGCTGCGGTATGTGTTTGTCATCGTCCTGCACATCGAAAAAACGGGGGGCACGCAGGAGTGCCCCCCAAAACTGAACAAAGTAACCTCTGAATAACTCGCTAACTCACGATCTCCTCAACGGATCACCACCACACCTCGTACTGCACGCCCACCAGCGTGCGCGAGGTCTTGCCATTGGCACCAAAGCTGCCCGCGTTGGCTGCGGCGGCGGCCTGGTTCCAGTTGGCCTTGGTCACATACAGGCGCAGCTCGGGGCGCGACCAGAAGTCTTCCGACAGGGCCAGGGCACCCGCCAGCGTGGCCTTGGACAGGCGCTGGTCGGGGCCGCTGCCCTTGCGGGTGGTGGTGGACAGTTCCACCAGGCCCTTGAAGTTCTTGGTGAACGCGTACGAGCCCCGGCCACCCAGCGAGAAGTCCTTGGTCTCCACACCCGTCAGGTCGGCCTTGTTGGTCTGGTAGCCAATGAGGGCCTGGCCGCCAAACGGGCCGCTTTGCCAGTTGATGGAGTCGGCAATGCGCGTGGAGCGCCGGCCGGCCCGCTTGCCATCGATGGATTCGAACTCACCGTCGATGCGTGCATGGCCGCGTGAGGTCTGCAGGTAGAAAGTGTTGCTGATGCTGGGCAGCAGGAATTCCTTTTGCGTGTGCATCAGGGAGATGCCCGAGCCCGAACCACCACCCACCTGGTTCTTGCCACCCACCGCCGTCAGCAGGACCCGCAGCTTGCCGCCGGGGTTGGTGTTGATTTCGGACAGGTCGGCGTTGATGCGGTGTGCCTTCACATTGTTGGGCAGGTTGCCGTCGAACTTGTCGCCGGTGAACAGGCCCACGCCCAGCTTCATGCCGCCCACAGGCACATCGGTCACACCGGCGCCGATGTTGTCACCGTAGTTCAGCAGGAAGTAGTCGACGATGTGCACGTCCTGGATGCGCAGGCGGCGCTGGCCGGCCCAGAACTTGGCTTCGGGGGCGAACGAAAAGCCACTCATTTCCACAAAGGCCTGCTCGGTGCTGATGTCGCCACTGCCCCACTTGGCGGGCATGTAGTTCACCTTCCACTTCACGCCACCGGCTTCGAAGGTGCGCGCAAAGTTGACTTCGATGCCGTTGTCGCCTTCGTTGCCCAGGCGGAACTTCTGCAGCTCGCCGCCCAGCGACAGGTTGCCCTTGACGCCGTCTTCGTGGTTGAACACCGGGCCACCGCGTGAGTAGCCGTTGAACTCAAAGCCCGCTACTTCCATAGCAAAGGCGCAATTCGCGCATGCGGCGGCCAAAGCCACCGCCGTGAGGCGGTTTCTTGTCTTCATGATGGGATCCCTCTGGGGTTGGTTTTAGTGCGTGTGGGTGCGTGTGTGCGTACTTCTCACACGGCTTACTTGGTCTTCGCGGCGGCCGCGATCTTCTTCATGGCATCGGCGACGCTGACCTTGTCGTCGTTCCAGAACTGGCTGACCACATCCTTGATGGCGCCTTCGGTGGCCGGGGCAATGGCCATGCCGTGGGCCGCGCTGGGCACCAGTCCGCCGCTCTTGGCGGTGTCCACAAAGTCCTTGGCCGAGGCCTTGGCGCAGTCGTCGAACTTGTCCATGGGCTGGCCCGCGCGCACGGGGATGGAGCCCTTGTTCAGGTTGAACACTTCCTGGAAGGCCGGGCTCATGATGGAGCTGGCCAGGTCGCTCTGCGCCTTCTGCGCGGCCGCGTCCTTGAGCTTGAACAGGATGAACGAATCGACGTTGAAAGTGAACGCGTTGGCCGAGCCCGGCGCAGCGGCGCACAGGAAGTCCTTACCCGGTGCCTTGCCTGCAGCCAGGAACTCGCCCTTGGCCCAGTCACCCATCAGCTGAAAGCCCGCCTTGCCCTGAATCAGCATGGCCGTGGCCAGGTTCCAGTCGCGGCCGGGCGCACCGGGGTCGGTGTAGCCCTTGATGCGGCGGAAGGTCTCCAGCGACTTTTTCATGGTGTCGCTGTTGATGGCCTTGTCGTCGAGCTTGACCAATGCGTCTTGATAAAACTTGGGGCCACCCACGCCCAGCACCACGGATTCAAACGTGGTGAAGTCCTGCCAGTTCTGGCCGCCATGGGCCACGGGCACCAGGCCTGCGGCCTTGAGCTTGTCGGCGGCAGCGAAGAATTCGTCCCAGGTCTTGGGCATGGCGGCCACGCCAGCCTTCTTCAGGGCTTCGGAGCTGCCCCACATCCAGTTGACACGGTGCACGTTGACCGGGGCGGCCACGTAAGCGCCCTTGTACTTCATGACGTCGGCGACGACCTTGGGCAGCAGGTCATCCCACTTCTCGGCCTTGGCCAGGGTGTCCATGTTGGCCAGCACGCCTTCAGCGGCCCATTCCTGGATGGCAGGACCCTTGGTCTGCGCAGCCGACGGTGGGTTGCCCGAGATCACGCGGCTTTTCAGCACCGTCATGGCGCTGTCGCCGCCCCCGCCTGCCACGGCAAAGTCGCGCCAGGTGTGGCCTTTGCCCTGCATGATCTTCTTGAGCTCGGCCACCGACTTGGCCTCGCCACCTGACGTCCAGTAGTGCAGGACCTCGACCTCTCCCGCGCTGGCCGACATCGCTGCCGCCAGGCCCACCGCCACTGCGGCTATTTTTGTCATCTTCCACATACCCGTGTCTCCTCGATGTTTGAATCCGTTGGTGCGCCGCAGTCCGGTGCCGTTCAGCGCAGTCGGTACTTTAATTACAATAATTAATTTAATTCTCAGGGCTTTCCCTGAGCGTCGCAGCCCGGCCACAAAGGCTTGGCCACGGGGGCCTTTGATATGCTCAATCCATGGCCACGCTACTGATTGTCGAAGACGACGCCCTCCTTCTGGATGCACTGACCGGCCAGCTCAAGCAACTCGATTACAACGTTTGCACCGCCGGCAGCGTGCCACAAGCTATCGAGCTTTTGCAGATGCAGGCGGTGGACGGGATCATCCTGGACCTGGGTCTGCCGGGCGCCGATGGCATGGAACTGCTGACCTGGGCGCGCGCCCACATCGCAGGCCTGCCGGTTCTGATCCTGACAGCCCGCGACGGCGTGGAAGACCGCGTGCAGGGCCTCAACGCCGGGGCGGATGACTACCTCACCAAACCCTTCAACATGCAGGAGCTGCAGGCCCGCCTGCAGGCCATGCTGCGCCGTGCGCGGCAACCCGCCTTTACCCAAGCCAGCAGCACCCAGGGCCCGCAGCTCACCACCCTGGGCCCGCTGGTGCTGGACCACGCCAGCCAGGCCGCCGCCTTGAACGGCGACCCGCTGGACCTGACCCAGCGCGAGTGGGAACTGCTGGCCCTGCTGACCCACCGCGCAGGCGAGGTGGTCACCCGCGACGACGTGCTGGCCGCCTGGCGCGCCAGCCCCACCGACCCCGGCCAGGCCGCAGCCCCCTTGGCCTCGAACGCGCTGGAGGTGTATGTGCACCGCCTGCGCAAGAAGCTGGACGCCTCGCCGCTGAACATCCGCAACATCCGGGGGTTGGGGTACATGCTGAACAAGCCGTGACCATCCCCCTGAGCGGCTGCGCCGCTTCCCCCTTCTCTCGCAGCGCTGCGCACTGCGGGAAGGGGGACGCCGCCAGCGCGGCGGGGCGGCCCTTGCGCGGCGGCCCTCGCATGGGCCGCGCCAGTTTTCAACGCAGCGCCGCCCATTTTTGACTGCTGAAACATGCGCCACGTCCCAGGGGTTTCTCTTCAACGCAAGCTGCTCCTGTGGCTGTTGCTGCCGCAGTTGGTGCTGTGGCTGTCGGGCGGGTTTCTGGCGTGGCGCATTGCGCTGCAGAACGGCGAGAAGGGCATTGACCAGACGCTGACGCAATCGGTGCGGGCGCTGGCGCGGCAGATCAAGCCGATTGGGGACGGGCTGCTGGTGGACTTCCCCAAGGCCGCGCAGGACATCCTGGAGCAGGACCCGGCCGACCGCATCACCTACATGGTGTCGTCCCCGCCGGGGCGTTTTCTGCTGGGCAACGCCCAGCTGCCGCCACCACCGCCCGTGGAGGTGCGCGTGGGCGACCCTTATCTGTACCACGCCCGCGTGGACGACCGCCCCGTGCGCGTGGCGCTGCTGGACGTGGACTACGGCACGCCCCAGACGCGCCAGACCCTGCGCGTTCAGGTGGCCCAAAGCCTCACGGTGCGCGAGCGCATCGCGCAGGAGCTTCTGGAGCAAATGGTGTTCCCCATGGGGCTGATGGGCCTGGCCCTGAGCGCCGTGGTGTACGCGGGCGTCCTGCGCGGCCTGCAGCCCCTCAAGCGCCTGGAGGCGCAGATCGAGCGCGCGGGCGCCAGGCCCCAGGCTGGCACGACGCCGCTGCCGCCCATCGAGCTGACCTCGGCCCCGCAGGAGGTGCATTCGCTCGCCAGCACCATCAACCGGCTGCTGGAGGCCGTGGCACGCGGCCAGCAAAAGGAGAAGCGTTTTCTCAACGACGCCGCGCACCAGCTACGCACACCGCTGGCTGGGCTCATCGGCCAGACCGAGCTGGCCCTGCACGAAAGCCATGAACCGGCTGTGCAGGAACGGCTGCAAAAAGTACTCTCGGCCGCCCAGCGCAGCGCCCACCTGGTGCACCAGCTGCTGCAGCTGGCACGCTCGGAGTCCAACGTGGAGATGCAGTCCCTCGACCTGGCCGCCCTGGCCCGCGAAGTGGCCCGCGAATGGGCCGCCCGCGCGCTAACCCAGGGCATGGACCTGGGCTATGAGGGCGAGGACAGCCTGCCCGTGCAGGGCCACCCGCTGCTGCTGCGCGAGGCGCTCAACAACCTCATCGACAACGCATTGCACTACGCAGGCCCCGGCGCCACGGTGACAGTGCGCGTGGACCACGAGGAGCCCGGCCGCTGGGCCCAGCTGGTGGTGGAAGACGACGGACCGGGCGTGCCAGCAGAACACCTGGGCGACCTGTTTGCGCGGTTCTGGCGCGGGTCGGACAAAGCCGGCGGATGCGGGCTGGGGCTGTCGATCGTGGAGGAGATCGCGCTGCGGCATGGCGGAGGCACCCTGGCAGAAGCCAGCGGGATGCGCGGGCTGCGGGTAGGTATGCGGCTTCCGGTGCACGCGGGCAAGGCGTAGCGTTCGCCAGTCCCGCGCTGGGGCACCGCGCCGCCCCAGCGCTCAAGGAACGCTGGGCACAGCAGCAGCGGCTGTCGCTCGGTAGTCCGTCGGCAGTTGCCCGGACCAGCGCTTGAACGCCCGCCGGAATGCCCGGGCATCCGAATAGCCCACAGCATCGGCCACCTGCGCCATGGTCATGGAGGTGCGCGCCAGCAGATCCCGTGCTCGCTCAAAACGAGTCTCATCGCGCAGCGCCCGGTAGCTGACCGATTGCGCTTCCAGCCGCCGCCGCAAGGTGCGTTCGCTGACATTGACCATGTGCGCAAGCTCCCGCTGCGGCGTGCGCTCATCCACCCCCACCCGCAGCCGGTTGGCCAGCGACTCCACCAGGTCATTGCGGCCGATCGGCTTTTGCAACAGCGTGTTGAGCTGCTCCCGCACCAGCCCGCAGGTGATGCGGTCATAACCTGGCAGCCGTGCCCCCAGCCAGTGGGATTCCATCGTCATCCGGTTCATGCCCGCATCAAACCGCACCGGACAACGGAAAAAGCGGCGGTACACCTCTTCATGCGGCGGCTTGGGGAACGCCAGATCAATGCGCAGCGGCGCAAATTCGGTCCCCACCAGATAGCGGCTGACGGCAACGGCCCCTGCAAAGTTGTCCTCTACCAGAAAGCTCTCGATTTCCAGGTCGAAAAGGCGTGGCATCACGTCCAGGTGTGCCTCGCGGCCCCGGACCTCGAACACGTTGTACAGCATGGCGCCACCGGCCCCTTGCTGGGCCAGACCGTATTCGATGGCCTCCCCAAAGGTTTCGCAGGTCAGCATGGCCAGGCCCAACAACCCCCAGGACACGGGCGTCTGGCGTGCGCCGCACGCCATGCCCAGGGCCGGATCGCGCGTGACAGCCTGCGCCCGCAGGATAAGGCTGCGCACCTGCTGGTGGGACAGCAGCAGGTGCCTATCCAGCAGGTCGGTATGGATGAAGCCGAGGCCCCGGCACAGACGCTCCAGCAACACTCCGCGGTCCTCCATCAGCCCCAGCAGGGCGCGGGCCGTGAAGGGAACGATATCGGCCACCGTGTGCGCATCGGGCACAGCGAAAGTCGCAGGTACTGGAGGGTGGGTCGAAGACATGGCCAATGGCGAGAGAGCGCAAAGCAGTGCCCATGATGACCCGAAATGTCCTCCCCGTCATGGCGAAAGACACTTATCCCGCCATACCAAATCAAGACAAGCAATTGATTTCATTGGGTTTTTCTCAATTTCAAGTATTTTTCACAACGCAGACATGGCCGAATAAATCCCTCACTTGACCGAATCCATCCCCCTGCACGCTCTCCAGGCCATGAGCCATCGCGCTTTTTGGGCGTCTTGCAGATCAGGGCATTGCGGCATTTCCGACCGGACCCATTGACCGAATTTGTCCTATTGTTGTCCTGCCCCGCCCCCTGCGCAAAGCCCCCCCGCACCTACAGTGCCTTCACCGTTTCACCCGGTGTCGCACCCACCCAGGACCGCGATACCGCCCGCACTTCTCCCTTGTCGAGGTTTATCGTGTTGTCTTCCCTTGCCACACCCTTGCCACGCCGGGCCCTGTACTGGGCGCTGGCCGCAGGCGTCCTTTCTGCGGGTTGTAGTCCCTCTACGCCCACCGCCACAGCCCAGGTGGTTCGCCCCGCGCTTGTCACGCCAGTGCGTGATGCAGGTGCCGCGACCCTCCAGCTGGTGGGCGAAATCCGCGCCACTCAGCGTGCCGAACTGGCATTTGCCGTAGGAGGCAGAGTGCACAGCGTGCTGGTCGAGCCCGGTGACACGGTGCAGCGCGGCCAGGTGCTGGCCCAGCTGGATGAGCAGCCGCTGCGCGCCCAACGGGCCACAGCGGCTGGCGAGGCCGCTCGCGCCAAAGCGCAAGCGGCTGAACTGGCCCAGCGCGTCGAGCGGGTGCGGCAGGCCCACCAGGCCGGTGCCACCGGGGCTGGCGAATGGACGACCGTGCAGGCCGAGCTGGCCGCCGCAGAAGCGGCGCTGAAATCCGCTCAAGCGCAGGAGAGCTCGGCACAGTGGTCTCTGGACCAGGCCCAACTGCGTGCGCCATTCAGTGGTGTTGTCGGTGCGCGGCACCTGGAGGCGGGGCAAACCGCCGGACCCGGCGCGCCCGTATTGAACATCGACGGAACGGGGCGCGAACTGGTGTTGACGACACCCGCCACACTGCCCCTGAAGGTGGGGCAGGCCGTGACCCTGACACCGGCCCATGCCGATCTCAGGTCGGCAGAGGCCTTGCCCAGCCGGGTGCTGCGCGTTGCCAGCCGACAAGACGCGGGCGGCACGGTACGTGTCACGCTGGCGGCACCTGCCAACGCCGCGGTCGGCTCGACCTGGGCCATCCACATTCCCACAGCAGGCAGCAGCACCGCCAGCGCCGCTGCCCCCACCGGGGTGCTGGTCCCGCTGCGTGCGGTGGTGCCCGGTGCACAAACGGGCCAGGGCCATGTGCTGCGCCTGGCGCAAGATGGCAAGACCATCGAGCGGGTGGACGTGAGCCTGGGCACCACCCAAGGCGACTGGGTGCATGTAGCGCAAGGACTGGCGCGCACGGACCGTGTGGTGATGGCAGGTGCCGCTCACCTGGTGCCCGGCGACACCATCCGGCCAGTCGCCCCCCATGGGAGCCAGCCATGAGCCTGTCCACCGCCGCACTGGCGCGCCCCCGCTTTACCCTCCTGACCATGCTGGCCCTGGTGCTGGTCGGGCTGTGGCTGGCGCTGGACTTCCCCTCCACCGAGGAGCCCCCGGTCACCATCCGCACCGCCACCGTGCTCAGCATGGCACCGGGTGCCAATGTGGAGCGGGTGGAGCAACTGGTGGCCCGCCCCACCGAAGAGGCCATCCTCGGGCTGCCCGAGGTCAAGCGCGTGAAGACCACGGTGCGCCCGGGCTTTGCGTTCACCTATGTTGAACTCGATGCTGCCGTGTCACCAGCCCACCTGCCCGAGGTGTGGCAGCGCCTTCGCACCCGCATGAACCAGCTGCAGCCCCAGTTGCCTGCGGGCACGCTGGGGCCGCTGGTGGACGACGAGTTTGGCCGGGTGGCCGTGCTCACCCTGGGCCTGACCGGCCCCGACTACCAGGCCGGTGAACTGCGCCACTACGCCCGCAAGATGCGCGACGACCTGCTCAAGGTACCCGGCGTGGAGCGCGTGTCGCTGCACGGCGTGCGCGACGAGCAGGTGCAAATCGTGCTGGATGTGGCTGCCATGGCCGCCAAAGGCCTGAGCCCCAGCGCGGTGGAACGCGCGGTGGCATCGCGCAACGTGGTGGCCGCAGCAGGCTTCATGGACATCGCTGGCACCGAGATTTCGCTGACCGTGAGCGGCGACGCCCGTACCCCCGCCGACCTGGGCACCACCCCGATTGCGCTGCCCCAGGGCGGCACCGTGCTGCTCAAGAACATTGCACGCATCGAGCGCACGCCGCAAGACCCACCGCTGACCGGCGCGTTTGTGGATGGCACGCCTGCGGCAGTGATTGCGGTGTCGATGGACCCCGGCCTCAACGTGGTGAGCTTCGCCAAGAACCTGCGTGCGCAGGTGCAGCACCTCGAAAGCCAATTGCCCGTGGGCATGAGCCTGGTGCCCATCACCGACCAGGCCCAGATCGTCACCAAGCAGCTCACGCAGGTCGGCCAGGTCTTTCTGGAGACCACCCTCATCGTGATGGCCGTGGTGGTGCTGTTCCTGGGCCTGCGCACCGGTCTCATCGTGGGGGCCATCGTGCCCACCACGGTGCTGGGAACCCTGGCCATCATGAAGATGCTGGGCATTGATCTGCACATCATCTCGGTGGGGGCCATCATCATTGCGCTGGGCCTGTTTGTGGACAACGCCATCGTGGTGGCCGAAGACATGGAGCGCCGCCTGGCGCTGGGCGAGCCGCGCGACCAGGCCGCCGCCGAAGCCGGGCGCACGATGCTGGTGCCGCTGCTGGTGTCCTCGCTGGCCATCATCCTGACCTTCATGCCGCTGGTGCTTTCGCGCACTGAAACGGGCGAATACCTGCGCAGCTTGGGCATCGTGATGGCGATTGCGTTGCTGCTGTCGCTGGTGCTGGCAGTCACCGTCACGCCCCTGCTGTGCCAGTACTTTGCCAGGCACCACGCCGAGCTCAGCCGCACCGCGCGCGCTGTGGAGTCGCTGACCGCCTGGTACCGGGGCAAGGTGCGCTGGGTGCTGGGCCACAAGACGCTGTACATCAGTGCCATGGTGGCCCTGCTGGTGGCTGCCGGATGGCTGTTCACCAAAGTGCCTTCTGAGCTGATGCCCGCATCGGAGCGACGCCAGTTGCAAATGGCGATCGAGCTGGCACCAGACGCCAGCACCCGCCACACGCTGGACACCACCGCTGCCATCAGCCGCGCGCTGGAGGACAAGAAAACCTTCCCCGAAATCGCGAGCGCTGCGGTGTACATGGGCGATGGCGGCCCGCGCTTCATCCTGGCACTGAACCCACCCACACCAGCCGCCCACCGGGCGTATGCCGTGCTCACCCTGGCACCTGACGTGACCCACGCTGCCGCCATTCAAAGCCTGCGCAGCGGGCTGGGCCAGCGCTTCCCGGATGTCCGCCTGGACCCTAAGCGCTTCTCGATGGGCTCTTCCGACGCAGGCACCGCCGTGTTCCGCATTACCGCAGGCGATGGCAACAGCCACTACGCCGCTGCACAAACGCTGGAAGCCGCGTTGCGCGCGATCCCTGGTGTTGGCGAAGTGCACAACGATGCCGAGCGCCCCATCCAGCAACTGGATGTGCGCGTCGATCAGGTCAAGGCCCAAGCCGCAGGCGTGGGCAGCAGCGACATCGCACGCAGCCTGGACCAGGTGCTCTCGGGTGCCACCATCTCGCACTTCCGCGAGGGCGACACCGTCCTGCCCATCGTGCTGCGTGGCGACGCCGCCTGGCGCACCCGCATCGAGCAGTTGCCCGCCCTGCCCATCCAGAAGGCCGACGGCAGCGGCAGCGTGCCGCTGGGCCAGGTGGCCGCGGTGCAACTGACGCCGCAGCCCTCGGTGATTCAGCGCTACAACCAGGAGCGCGCCATCACTGTCACGGCCAAACACCCGAACATGACCGCACAAAGCGTGGCCAACAGCGTGCAAAGCACACTGCAACAGCTGCAGGCCCAAGGCAACGCGCCAGGCAGCGTGCATATTGCTCTGGGCGGCGAGATCGAAGAAAGCGCCAGCGCCAACGGAGCTATCGCCCAGCTGCTGCCCGTGTGCGTGGTGGCCATGTTCATCCTGTTCGTGTGGCAGTTTGAAAGCGTGCGCAAGAGCCTCATCGTGCTGGCCAGCATTCCGTTCGTGTCCATCGGCGCGGCCCTGGCACTGATTGCCACGGGCACCACGCTCACCTTTGTGGGCACACTGGGCCTGCTGGCGCTGGCCGGGATCATCGTGAACAACGCGGTGCTGCTGCTGGACGCCATCGAAGAAGCCCGCCGCAGCGGCATGCCCGCCGCCGAAGCCATTGAAGACGCCGCCTCCAAGCGCCTGCGTCCCATCGTGATGACCAAGATGGTCTGCATCCTGGGCCTGGTGCCGCTGTGGCTGTTTGGCGGCGCGGTGTGGACAAGCCTGGCCGTGGTAATGATAGGCGGCCTGGCCCTGGGCACGCTGATCACCCTGGGCCTGATCCCGGCCCTGTATGCCGCCGCCTACCGCGTGGCCCCCCCCACCGCCTGAAGGAACGCACCATGCGACCCACCACCCTCCACCGCCGTACCGCCCTGGCCGGGTTGCTGGCCCTGGCTCTCACAGGCTGCGCCAGCGTCACGCCGCCCAGCGCCATCGGCCCCGCCACCGAACGCCACAGCACCGCCCTGCCCGCCACCGCCGCACTGGGCCTGGCCACTGGCACCCCCAGCCGCCACTGGTGGCAAGCCCTGCAAGACGATCGACTCAACACCCTGGTGCAGACCGCCATGCAGCACAACCAGGACCGCCAGGCCGCCGTGGCAGCGGTGCGCCAAGCCCGCGCCCTGGCCGGACTGGCCGAGCGCGACGCCCTGCCCCAGGGCAGCCTGAGCGCCCAGGCCCAGGCCCAGCGCCCCTCACTGGTCGAAGCAGACCCCTACTACCAGGGCCTGGACCGTCCCCCGCAGCAGCGTCTGGGCACCATCACCCAAATGGTGTCATGGGAGATCGACCTGTTTGGCCGCATAGGCACCGCCAGCGCCGTAGCCCAGCGCCAAGCCGACGCCGCAGCTGCCACCGCCCACAGCGCCGAAGCCCTGCTGCAGGCCGAGGTGGTGCGCCACTACGTGCTACTGCGCCTGTACCAGCACGACCTGGCCCGGCTGCAGGAAGAAAGCGACGTGCTGCAGCGCCGCCATGCCCTGCTACAGGCCCGCGAGCGCGCGGGCCTGGCTGACAAGCGCGAGGCCCTCGCAGCCCAGGCACAGCGAGATCAGGCCCTGGCCACCATCGCCCAGACCCAGGCCGCGCTGCACGGCACCCGCGCAGCCCTGGCCGTGCTGGCAGGCCGCGCCCCCACCACCGCCGAAGCCGACAGCACCTGGCAAGCCCTGCTGGCGCCGCAGGCAAACCCCAGCAGCGCCTTGCCCACCGTGCCCGACACCAGCGGCGTGGTGCAACCCACCGACCTGCTGGCACGCCGCCCCGATGTGGCGCGGGCCGACGCACAACTGCGCGCCGCGCTGGGCGAAACCGTGCTGGCCGACCGCGCCCACCTGCCACGTCTGAGCCTGAACCTGAGCGCTGGCCTAAACGCCCCGTTTGGCGCACTGGGCCAAGCCAGCGCAGTGCGCTACGCCGTGGGCCCTGCCCTGCAGTGGGACTGGCTGGACGCAGGCCGCAACCGCGCCCGCGCCGCCGCCGCCAAGGCGGGGGACGAGGTGGCATGGCACCAGTTTGAACACACGGTGCTGCAAGCCCTGGCCGACAGCGAATCGGCCCTGCGCAACTGGGGCGCGGCGCACAGTGCCTGGCAGCATGCGGTGCAGGCCGAGGGTGCCGCCCAGCGCGCCGCGCAACACGCGCAAAAGCGCTTTGATACCGGCCTGGAGCCCCCCACCGAAGCCCTGCAGCACCAGGCCCAGTGGCTGCAAACACGCCGCAGCACCATGGCGCAGCATGCCGATGCCTTGCAGGCCTACGCCCGCGTGCAGCTGGCCCTGGCCGCATGGCAACCCGACGACGCGGATGCGCTCCACCCTACAGCCCCTCCCCAACTCAGCCCCCAAACACCATGACCCACAGGTTCTCTATCTGCCCCCGTATCGTCATCGTGGGTGGCGGCACGGCCGGGCTGTTGCTGGCCACCCGCCTGGGGCAGCAACTGGGACGCAAGGGCCGCGCCCAGGTCACGCTGATCGACCGCAGCCTCACCCATCTCTGGAAGCCCATGCTGCATACCATTGCCGCCGGCACGCGCGATGTGCACCAGCACAAAGTGAGCCTGCTGGCCCAGGCCCGCGCTCAAGGCTTTATGTACGAGCCCGGCGAGCTGTGCGGGCTGAGCCGCAACCGCCGCCTGGTGCATCTGGCCGAATTGCCCGCTGCCGGAGAACGGCCCGTGGTCGGGCCGCGTGTCGTGCCCTACGACGTTTTGGTGCTGGCCCTGGGCAGTGGTGCCAACGACTTTGGTGTGCCCGGCGTGCAGGCGCACTGCCACTTCATCGACAGCCAGGCCCAGGCCGAAGCCTTCAACCACCGCCTGCGCTGGCAACTGTTTCGCGGCGCGCTGCAGGACGAGGCCGTGACCATCGACATCGTGGGCGCGGGTGCCACGGGCGTAGAACTGGCTGCCGAGCTGAGTCACCTGATGGAAATGGCCGCGCACTTTGGCGACCCGACCTTGCGCGAACGCCTACGCCTGACGCTGTACGAGAGCGCGCCGCGCATCCTGGCCGCCTTCCCAGAGCGCGTCTCCGAGTCCAGCCACCGCGTGCTGGAAAAGCTGGGCTTCACCATCCGCACCGGCAACCGCGTGCAAGCCGCGCAGGCGCAGGGCCTGGTGACGGCCGACACCCCGCTGGCCACCAACGACATGACAGTATGGGCCGCAGGCATCAAGGCACCCGAGGTGCTGTCGCGCCTGGGGGGCCTGCGCACCAACACCAGCCACCAGTTGCTGATTGACGCCACGCTGCGCTGCGTGGACGAAGAGCACATCTTTGCGCTGGGCGACTGCAGCACCCTCACGCTGCCCGACCAGCCACGCCCTTTACCCGCCAGCGCCCAGGTGGCGGTGCAGCAAGCCACACACCTGGCGCGCCACCTGCCCAACTGGCTGCAAGGCGGCGCACTGCCCGCCTTTGCGTACCGCGACCTGGGCGGTCTGGTGTCACTGGGGCGCTACGGCGCCTACGGCACGGTGGGCAAGGCGGGGCTGCTGCCGGGGCAATTCTTGGGCGGCACAATGGCCCGCCTGGGCCACGAACTGGTCTACCGCAACTACCAGCGCAGCCTGCACGGCTTGGGCAAGACCGGGCTGCTCTGGGCCACCGAGAGCCTCAACGGCTGGACGCATCCGGGGATACGGCTGAGTTGAGGAGCCCATCAATCACTATTATTTTTATAGCTACCAGCGCTTAATCAATAAGCGCAGGAGCTATTTTCTACTTCATTCCTACCCCTGAATCAGCTTCTCCAGCTTGACCGCATCCACCGCAAACGCGCGAATGCCCTCGGCCAGCTTCTCGGTGGCCATGGCGTCTTCGTTCAGCGCGTAGCGGAAACCGGCTTCGTCGTAGTTCACCGCAGGCAGGTCCATGGCCTTGGCGGCGTCGGCGTTCAGGGCGCGTTGCAGCGGTGCCTCGCTGGCGGCCAGTTGGGCCAGCAACTCTGGGGCGATGGTCAGCAGATCGCAGCCTGCCAGCGCAGTGATCTGACCCACGTTGCGGAAGCTCGCGCCCATCACTTCGGTGGCAATACCAAAGCGCTTGTAGTGGTTGTAGATCTGCGTGACGGACTGCACGCCGGGGTCGTTGGCACCGGCACGCGCGGCCTCGTCCCAGCTCGCACCCGCCTGCTTTTTGTACCAGTCGTAAATGCGGCCCACGAAGGGCGAGATCAGCTGTACCTTGGCCTGGCCGCAAGCCACGGCCTGGGCGAACGAGAACAGCAGCGTGAGGTTGGTGTGGATGCCCTTGCGCTCCAGTTGCTCGGCGGCCTGGATGCCTTCCCAGGTGGCGGCGATCTTGATGAGCACGCGGTCAATGTGGATGCCCTCGGCCTGGTACAGCTCGATGATGCGCTCGGCGCGGGTCACGGTGGCGCTGGCGTCAAAGCTCAGGCGGGCGTCCACTTCGGTGGAGACGCGGCCAGGCACGTGGGTCAGAATCTCGCAACCAAAACGCACCAGCAGGCGGTCGATCACCTCGTCCATCGCGCGCCCTTGCCATTGGGCAACGGTGTCCTTCAGCAGCGGCGCATATTCGGGCTTTTGCACCGCCTTGAGGATCAGCGAAGGGTTTGTGGTGGCATCCTGCGGACGGAACTGGGCCAGTTGCAGAAAGTCGCCGGTGTCGGCAACCACGGTGGTGAACTGTTTAAGGGCGTCGAGTTGGTTCGTCATGACGCCATTATTCCGCATTGGTCCGGGCGCCTTCGGTACTACCAACCACCGATACGCCGTGGGCACCCAGGCTCAGCTGCACCGCGTCGCCCACGGCCAGCACATCGTCCAGGTCGGACGACACCACAAAAATGTGGCCCAGCGCGGTCTCGAAGGTGTATTCGTACACGGCGCCCAGGTAGGCCCGCTTGTCCAGCCGGGCGGGCAGCAGGCCTGCGCCCTGGCGGTGAATGCGCCATGCCTCGGGCCGCACCGCCACCTTCACCGGGCCGCTCTTGACCGCCATGCGGGGGCGCAACACCAGCGGCCCCAGAGCCACCGTGCCATCAGCGTCGGCCACGGCCGGGAACAGCATGGCCTCGCCCATAAAGCCCGCGACAAACTCGCTGTGCGGGGTTTCATACAGCGCACGCGGCGAGCCCTTTTGCGCAATCAGGCCCTGGTTCATCACGATGATCTGGTCGCTCACGGCCATGGCCTCGGCCTGGTCGTGGGTGACGTAGGCCACGGTGAGCGACAGGCGCTGCTGCAGCGCGCGGATCTCTTCGCGCATCTCGCGGCGCAGGCGGGCGTCGAGGTTGGACAAGGGCTCGTCGAACAGCAGCACCTCGGGCTCCAGCACCAGCGCGCGGGCCAGTGCCACCCGCTGCTGCTGCCCGCCCGAGAGCTCGCTGGGCAGGCGATCGTCATAGCCCACCAGGCCCACGCCGCGCAGCGCCTCTACGGCCTTGGCGCGCGCCTGCTCCTTGGGCTGGCCCGACATGCGCAGGCCGTACATCACGTTCTCCACCACGTTCATGTGCGGGAACAGCGCATAGCTCTGGAACATCATGCTCACGTTGCGCTGCGCGGGGCCGAGCGTGGTCACGTCCTTGCCGCCAATGAAGATCTCGCCCGAGGTGGGCGACTCCAGCCCCGCGATCATGCGCAAGGTGGTCGTCTTGCCGCAGCCCGAGGGGCCGAGGATGGTGGTGAGCGTGCCGCGTGGCACCTCAAAGCTGATGCCCTTGACGGCCAGGGCCGCACTGCTGTCGCTGCCGTAACGCTTGGTGATGTTGCGGAACACGATGCCCGCGTCGTTGTTGTTCATGGCGTGTTTTCTTTTTTGTCTGAGAGATCAGTGCGCAGCGGGAGCAGCTCCACGGCGGCCCAGTTTGCGATCACCTACCAACAACTGAATGAGTCCGATCGAGGCCGACATGAGGATGATGAGCACCGTGCAGTACGCCAGCGCCACGCCATAGTCGCCATTGCCCACGCGGCCGATGATGTAGGTGGTGGCCAGCTCGTTCTCGGCCGTGACCAGGAAGATCACCGCGCTCACGGTGGTGATGGCGCGC
>CAXIRU010000006.1:0-37560 GCA_964031875.1 Acidovorax facilis | reverse complement strand
AGATCGGCGTGCAAGCTAAGCGCAAGCGCGCTGGCTGGAATCTGGCTTACTTGGGGCAGCTATTGGGCATCGCTGATTAGATGCGATTGCCCTGCGCTTATAGATAGGCGGTAGAGGCTTAAAACACTCAAATCTCTGGCGGCTGCAACGGGCGGGGCCGCCGTTTACCGGTGCCGCCCCAGCGCAGCGCGTCTTCGCCGGGTATGCCCAGCGGGTTGTTGGTTGGCTCGGTGAGCGGCGCCAGCAATGCGTGCAGATCCGACGCGCTGAACTTGACCGCACCCTCGGCGTCGTGGCCCAGCACGCCCTGGGCCAGTGCCGCCTTGCGGGCCTGCAGCTCCAGCATGCGCTCCTCGATGCTGCCTTCCACCACCAGCTTGTAGACAAACACGGGCTGCTGCTGCCCGATGCGGTGGGCGCGGGCGGTGGCCTGCTCTTCCACGGCGGGGTTCCACCACGGGTCGAGGTGGATCACGGTGTCGGCGGCGGTGAGGTTCAGGCCCAGCCCGCCCGCCTTGAGGCTGGCGAGCAAGATGGGAGCGCTGGTTTCGTCCTGCGCCTGGAACTGCCGCACCACCGTGCCACGCTCACGCGGCGGTGTCTGGCCGGTGAGTGTGAGGTAGGGCAGGGCCATTGCGTCGAGCAACTCGGCTGCCAGCCCCAGCATTTCGGTGAACTGCGAGAACACCAGCACGCGGCGGCCTTCAGCGACCAGGGCGGGCAGCAGGTCGGCCAGCAACTCCAGCTTGGCGCGCTCCATGGTGTGGGCTGTCTTCGTCGTCCCCTTTACCAATCGTGGGTCGCAGCAGACTTGGCGGAGTTTGAGCAATGCGTCCAGGATGGCGATCTGCGCTCCCTCAAAGCCCTGGCGCTCCAGCGCGCGTCGCACCTGCTTGTCGGCCGTGGTGCGCACGGCCTCGTACAGCTCGCGCTGTTTGCCTTGCAGCGGCACGCGCAAGATGGTTTCGGTGCGCGGCGGCAGCTCGGTGGCCACGTCCTGCTTGCGGCGGCGCAGGATGAAGGGCCGCACGCGCTGGGCCAGCAGCTGGGCGCGCAGGGTTTCGCCGTTTTCTTCGATGGGCTTGCGCCAGCGGGCGTTGAAGCTGCGCACATCGCCCAAAAAGCCGGGCATCAGAAAGTCGAACTGCGCCCACAGCTCGCCCAGGTGGTTTTCGAGCGGCGTGCCCGTCAGGCACAGCAGGTGCGGGGCTTGCAGGCGGCGCAGTGCGCGGGCGCTGCGGCTGCCCGCGTTTTTCACCATCTGGGCTTCGTCCAGGATCAGCAGGTGAAAGGGCTCTGCCGCCAGCGCCTCCACATCGCGCCACAGCAGGGGGTAGGTCGTCAGCACCAGGTCGTGGTCTGCGATGTGCAGGTAACGTTTGCCACGGTCCGCGCCATGCAGGGCCAGCACGCGCAGGCTTGGCGCCATGCGCGCGGCCTCGGCCTGCCAGTTGAACAGCAGCGAGGTGGGTAGCACCACCAGCGCCGGGCGCTTCAGCCGCCCAGCCTCTTTTTCGGCCAGCACATGGGCCAGCGCCTGCGCGGTTTTGCCCAGGCCCATGTCGTCGGCCAATATGCCGCCCAGGCCTTGGGTGCGCAGGTACTGCAGCCAGGCCAGCCCTTCGAGCTGGTAGGGGCGCAGCTGCACCTGCAGGCCCTGCGGTGCGGCCACTGGCTGCGGTGTGCCGATGCGGCGCAGGCGCTGGGCCAGCTGGTTCAGGCCCGCATCGCCTTGCAGCTGCCAGTCGTTGTTCCAGCCATTCACGGTGCCCACGCGGTGCGCCAACACCAGCCCGGCACGCAGGGCTTCGATGCGGCGGGCCTCCCAGGCGCCCAGGCGCAGCGGGTCGCCGTCCTTGCGCTGGTTGCGGGTGGGGTCGGTCAGCAGGTCCACCATGGCACCCACAATGGCCTTGAGCGGGCCGGCGGGCGCATCGATGCGTTTGCCGCCGGGGGCGCGCAGCGAAATGATGGCGATGTCGTCGATGGCGGCCATTTGCTGCGCGTTGAGCCAGCGCGCGTCGCGGCGCAGCAGGTCGGCCAGCATGGGGGCCAGGTCCAGCGTTTCGCCGTCGATCTCGATACCTAGGCTCAGCAGCCAGGCGCCCTCGCGCTCGGGCAGCATGAGCTTTTGCACGGGGCGCTGGCGCTCTGCCAGCGGGCCATCGACCTCTTTGCCCAGCAGCTCGCCGGTGTCGGGGACGATCAGAAGTTTCCAGCGCTGTACCGGCACGCTTTCGTGCGCAAAACCGGGGTGCACCACCACGCTCCAGCCCTCGGCGCGCAGCTGCGGAATCTGCTCGGCCCAGAAGTCGCCAAAGTGCGCTTCCTGCGCCAGCGTCCACACGGGGCCCAGCATGGCGGCGGCGGCGCGGTGGCGCCATTGCAGCTTGTTCGCATCGACGGGGATCAGTCCCAGATCCCACACGCGGTCCATGGCGTCGGACTCAGCCGCCAAGTTGCGCTGCATGCGTACCACGGGGCCGCCGGTGTCGAACAGATCTTGTACGGGGGCAGGGCGGGCGTTGAGGATGGTGGTGGGCGCAGGCGTCTGCCAGGTGGCGCCATCGTCGGTGCGGTAGGTCCAGTCGATTTGCACCAGCGTCACGCTGTCACCGCGCGGCCCCAGCTTGCCTTGGGGTGCCATGCCCAGCAGGCCGTCGCCCCGGCCCAGGGTCATGAGGGTGATGCGGGGGCGGAAGTGGCCGCTGGCTATGCCAGGGTTGTGGGCGCTTTCGGAGGCAGGGCGGTCGGGTTGAACAGACTTGTGGGGCGCGTCGTTGCGCAGCTGAGTCACTACGCGTGCGGCTTCAGCATCACTCAGGGGCGCTAGCGCCTGCAGCTGGGCTGGCCCGGCCTGGGTGCGCAGGGCCTGCACCCAGGCCTGTACCAACGCCGCCCGGTCAGAGCGGGGCGGGATGGGTTCTGTGGGGCGGGCACCGGATGCAGGCATAGGCCGTCGATTGTGCCGTGGCGGCGGCGTCCCGGACTGTGCCTAGAACTCCCAGGCCATGCCCACTTGGCTGAACGTGCGGCCGTTGCCACGGCCCACGGCGGCGGATGCTTTGAGCCCGTCGGTGATGGCGTAGCGCAGGCCCACTGCCTTGTCCGGGCGCGATCTTTGTTCGCCATACACCTCAGACGTGAGCTGTAGTTGTTCAGTAAGCGGAATCTCATAGCCCACGGCCCAGGTGGCCGCACGGTGGCGGGCGCCTTGTGCCCTGACGGTTTTGTGGCCGGCATTGAGGTGCAGCACCTGCGCATTGGCCAACCGGTAGCTGGCCAGCGCTGTGAGGGCGGTTTCGCGCTCGGTGAAACGCTGTGGGGTGGCGTGGTCGCGAACGCGGGTGTGGCCTATGTCGAACCGCGCACCCACCGACCAGCCCGTTTCGTTCTGGATGGGCACCCACTTCACACCCCAGCCACGCCCGTGGAAGGTGGTGGATGCGTCCATGGCCGTGTCTTTGGCGCGTGCGAGCGAGACTTCCATCTCCAGCTGGGGCGCGATGCCAGCACCGAAGATCAGTTCAGCGCCGCGCGCCTTGTCATCGCGGGTGAAGACAGCTTCGAGCTTCATGGCGCCCTGGGCCAGCGTGCCCGCGTCATCGGTGTGCATGGGCGCTTCGGCGTGGGCGTGCATGGCGCTGGCCAGACTGGACAGTGCGATGCACAACGGCGCAATCTGCAAGGTTTTGGTGGGCTTGGTGGTCTTGGCAGGTTTCGTGGGGGTGGGAGTACGTCTCATGGGGCCTCTCCGTGGTTTGATTTCAAGGCATTGTGCGGTGCTCAGCGCGCACCTCTGGTGCACCAATGAATACTGCTGCGGGACTGGACAGCACGGCGCCCATGCCTGTGCGCAGCCTTTTCGACCAGCCCGCCGTTTCAGCGGCGCGGGGGCCTTGGCCCTGTGCCTAACTGCCCAGTACGCGCGCAAACAGCTCGTTGCGAAAGTGGATGCCCAGCCGCGCAAAGGCACGGTTGCGGTACGTCTTGACGGTGGGCAGGCCCAGGCCCAGGTCGTTGGCAATGCCTTCCTGCGTCATGCCTTGCAGCAGGCGGGCGCACACGTCCAGCTCGCGCTCAGTGAGGTCGGCATGCAGGCGCAGCAGGCGCTCGCGCAGGACGGGCAAGCTGGCGGGCAGGGGGCCGTGCCGGGCGGGGTGTTCGGCCTGCGGCAGTGCCAAGCCGCCTATTCCAGACCGTGACCAGGCGGCGGGCGAAAGGGTGTCGCTGCGCGACAGTGCAATGTGTTTGCGCGCCAGCGCCAGCAGCACTGGCGCTACCGCCTCGAAGCCGCTGATGTGGCTATCGCGGAACGGCTTTTGGTGCTGGTGGCGGTAGAAGTTGACGGCAAACACCGAGCCGTCGCTTTCGTATTCGATCACCGACACGCGTTCAGCCACGCCATGGGCTTCGTACACGCGGGCGCGGTGTTCCCCATCGACCTCCCGGGCTGTCAGGTGGCACAGACGGGTGGGTGACTCTGCCGGTACGGCGTCGTCAAACGGGCGTCCCCAGGTGCGGTCATGGCGGTAGGGGCCCGACAGGTAAGCCCACCAGCAGTCCTGTGTAGTGTCTGGCACGCCCAGGCTGGCCGACATGAACAGCGTGGGCTTGCAGCGATGGCCTGTACGGTACACCGACCATGAGGCTGCGGGCAGCACGGGGGCCAGGTCCTGCAGCAGACCCGGCGCAAAACCAGGTTCACCCAGCCGGTGCACCATGCCAGCGAGGGCAGGGCCCGCAGGGCCCGTGGCGGGCTGCCTGCCAGCGGCAGGCGGTGGGGAAGGGGTCCATTGCCTCATTGCGCTCGGGGGTGGGGGGGCCGCTGTGTCATGGGGTTGTCATCCTCTGGGATGACAGGGGGGCCGCGCTACGGGATTTACGCTAGGTTCATCGTCCGCTGGACTGACCCACTGGACTTACGCAAAGAGGGATGCGGCGCAAGCCTGGCCTTCAAAGGCGCGGCCTGCCTCAGCCGCGCTGCGCGTGAGCCATGACTCTTTTGTGAGCATCCGACCTCCTATGCCTGACCTATCACCCCTGGCCGAACCCCGACTCAAGCCCTTTGCCGACCTGCGTGTGGAAGTGGGCGCGCCCCAGCACGTGGGGCAGACCGTGCATGGCCTGCGCCGTCTGATTCCCATCATCGGGGGCACCGCCTCGGGCGATGGCTGGACCGCCCGTGTGCTGCCAGGCGGGGCGGATTTTCAGCTCATCGTGAATGACCGGCTGTCAGAGCTGGATGCGCGCTACGTGCTGGAGACCGACGCAGGCGACTTCATCTATGTACAGAACCGGGCTGTGCGCTCCGGGCCGCCTGAGCTGATTGCCCGCCTGGTGCGCGGCGAGC
Source organism: Acidovorax facilis (assembly GCA_964031875.1). GTDB lineage: Bacteria > Pseudomonadota > Gammaproteobacteria > Burkholderiales > Burkholderiaceae_C > Acidovorax > Acidovorax facilis_A. The sequence goes on along the minus strand of CAXIRU010000006.1, from coordinate 32,207 downwards.
CGGTGGACCCGGCGCAGATCTACTTCCGCTGCAGCCCGAGCTTCGAGACCGCTGCCCCTGCGCTCTCCTGGATGGGTGAGCGCATGTTTGTGGGCACGGGCGCCCGTTATCCCGACGCGGTGGTCATGCGGTTTTTCGAGCTGCTCTAGGAGCCCGGCTCCTCGGTGTGACCACCCCACGCTGCATTTCTTTTTTTCCCTTGAACCCTCTGACAGAACGCCTGGAGACAACCATGAAGCCTTCTTTCCATTCCGCCCCCGCAACCGCTGTACGACAAAGCGGCACACGCCGCACACTGCTTGCCGCAGCGGTCACTGTGGCCGCCGGCCTGCTGCCCTGGTCGGTCGCGCAGGCGCAAGCCAGTGGCGGCGCGTATCCCAACAAGCCGGTGCGCATCATCGTGGGCTTTCCAGCGGGCACGGGGCCGGACATCGTGGCACGCCTGCTGGCGCAAAAACTCTCGGAAGGTTGGGGCAATGTGGGGGTGATCGTGGACAACAAGCCTGGCGCGGGCGGCCTCATTGCGGCGGGTGAGGCCGCCCGCGCCGCACCGGACGGCTACACGATCATGCTCGGCGAGACGGGCCAGCTCAGCATCGCCCCGAGCAGCTACAGCAAGCTGCCCTACGACCCCGCCAAGGACTTTGTCGCTGTGAGCCAGGTAGTCACTTCCGACTTTGTGCTGCTGGTCAACCCCCAAAAGGTACCGGCACGCAACGTGAAGGACTTTGTGGACTGGACCAAGCAGCAAAAGGGCCTGTTTCTGGCCACCTTCGGCGCGGGCACGCCGGGGCACTTTGGTGCGTTCATGTTTGGTGATGCGGTCAAGCTCAAGCCAGAGCCTGTGCACTACAAGAACACGTCGGATGCGCTGGGCGGCCTGTTCAGTGGCGACGTGCAGGGCGTGTTTGCCAGCGTGGGTCTGGCCGCGCCCAATGTGAAGGCCGGCAAGCTCGCTGCGCTGGGTACCACCGGGGCGACGCGCACGCCCACGCTGCCCGATGTGCCCACCATCAAGGAGCAGGGCTACGCCAACCTGGAGTTTTCGTCATGGTTTGGCATCGTGGCACCCGCCAAGACGCCCCCTGAAATCATTGCCAAGCTCAATGCTGACATCTTGCGGGCCGTGCAATCGCCCGAGGGCAAAGCCAAGATGGAAGAGGCGGGCTTCCGCGTGACGGGCACCAGCCCGCAGGACTTTGCCCGCACCATCGCCGCAGACACGGTGACCTGGGGCAAAGCGGTTGCGGCCACGGGTTTCAAGGCCGATTGATGCGCTGACTGCCGACCGAGCGGCCATGGACGCCGCTCCATCGCAACCTTTGAAGCCCGCAACCCCGTCCCCCGGATCGCACGCTGGCTGCATGGGCCGGGCGCAGTCTTGCCCGACGAAGTTTTCGCGCATCCCGCCCCGGATCACAACAATTTCAGGAGACATCAGCCAAGCCCTTTGTCACTGCCCTGCGGGCTCTGCTGCCTGCGTTCACGACGGCGCCGCTCGCCGGACTGCGCCGCGAGTGCCTTCGTCAACGCGTTCCAGCCGCGTTGGCCATGCCCTTGCCTCCGGGGGGCCAGCGACCGACAACGTTGATTCAGTGCAGGCCATGGTGGACTGGGTGGAGAAGGGCATTGCACCCGACTCGATCATCGCAAAGGCACTCCCCACGAACGCCGATTTCCCCCATCGCAACCGTCCGCTGTGCGCTGATCCCAAGTTTGCACGCTACAAGGGTTCTGGCTGCGTGGAGGATGCGGGCAGCTTTGTCTGCGCAGCGGAGTAGCCTCCTCCTCAGCGGGAGCGCTTTGGCGCGGGCAACGGCAGCCGGGCCTCCAGCACCACGCGCACGCAGTCTTTCAGGTGCTGCTCGCCCAGGTAGCGCAGCGTGGCGTACCCGATGGCGGCGGCCACGGGCTGTCCCGCGAGGGGGACATACTTGGCAATCTGCTTGCTCGTCAGGCGCATGCCCACAGTCTGCGTGGCGCGCAGGATCAGTTCGCGGGTGATCAGCTTGCCGATCAGTACCGATCCCACCATCCCTATGGCTTTTTGCACCTGCTCCCGCTTTTTGGGATCGAGCTGGTCGATCTGATGCGCTGACAGGCCGAATTCGGCATTGATTTGTGGCACCAGGCGCGACAGCAACGCCGCATCCACGGCCCAGCCCAGCCCGGGCAGGGGAACTGCACTGGCAACCGCCGCCACCAGGGCGCGCCGGTGGAGCAGTTTGCGGCTGCGTTGCACGGCGGCGGCCAAGGCGGGGTTGCCAGCCGCCATTTGCGAGGACGTGGGCATGGTCGGGTGCTATCGAATGGAAGATCGGTGGAAAGAGCGCACTGATGCGGATGTCGGCATTGATTCCATCATCCCATCAACCCGTTAGCCTTTACCCTTCACAAGGCCATACAGCCCCAGCAGCAGCATGGCGCCCGCCACCGACGCGATCCAGCCCGCAGCCTCGCCCTGCTGGTACCAGCCGATGGCCAGGCCCAGGTAGCTGGCCAGAAATGAACCCGCCACCCCGAGCAGCGCGGTCATGATCCAGCCGAGCCTGTCATCTCCCGGCTTGAGGGCCCGGGCCAGAAGACCCACCACCAAGCCGACCAGCAGCGTTCCTATCAACGACACCATGATTTTTCCCCTGTGTTTCTTTCTACGACGGCGTAGCGCTGACTCTAAAGACGGCAGCTGGCCGGGGGTGTCGGACAAGGCGCACTATGGGCGTCCCACGGGGGGCTTTCATCGACGTGCTTGCGCTGCGCTGGCGGATGACTGTGCCGGGGGCGTGTGTGGACAGCGGTGGGCTGTGGGTGGTGTCTGACATCCTGGCGCGGCAGACGCTTTCCCAGCCAGCGTGCGCCGGGCCATACATTGAAATCCACCCCTGAACACCCCCCTCACCGAAGGACATCTGATGACCTCACACCCCCATCTCCGGAACAATTCCCGTACTTTTTCTATGGTGTTTGCAGCCGCCCTGGCCCTGGCTGGCACGTTGGCGCTGCCCGCCACGGCGGCTGCGCAAAACAGCGATGAGGCCTCGCTGGCGCGTGGCGCTGCCCCAGACACAACCCCCCAGCAGCGCTACCAAACGGCCATTCGCGAGGCGGGTGGTGGCCTCAAGGTCAGCCTGGAGGAGTGCCGTACCATGGCTGGCGCAGAGCGCAAAAGCTGTGAGTCCCAGGCAAGAGCGCGCTACCAGGCCGACATGGCCACGGCCAAGGCCATGTCGAGCAACCCGTCGCTGGGTCCTGTGAATGTGCTGGGCGGCCCGATTCGCAGCACCGAGACGGTGTACGAGATCAAAAAGTAACCGGTGCCGCAGCCCGGTGATTACTTGGCCGCAGTGTCGTCGCCGGCACCGCCCGCCACGCGGCGTGCGCCATTGAAACGGCGAGCCCAGTAGGCCACGCCCATGTCTTCCACGCGGATTTCGGCTCCGCTGCGGGGGGCGTGGATGAACTTGTTGTCCCCCACATAGATGCCCACATGGCTGAAGTTGCGGCGCATGGTGTTGAAAAACACCAGATCGCCTGGCTGCAGTTCTTTTTTGTCGATGACCTGGGTGGCTGCGGCCTGCTGGTCGGCACGGCGGGGCAAGAGCAGGCCCACGGTCTGCTCGTACATCGCACGCACAAAACCGCTGCAGTCAAAGCCGGTTTCGGCACTGCTGCCGCCGCGCTTGTAGGGCACGCCCAGAAAACCCATGGCGTTGACGACCAAGTTGGACGCCTGGTCGGCTACGGTGTGGGCGTGGTCGGCCACCTTGTGGCTCACGTCTTCCAGCCGCGTAAGCAGGCCTTTGTCCGTGATGAAACGGTCCATATCGTCAGGGTTTGCCGCTTGCGGCGCAGCCTGGGCGGAAGTGGCGCAGGCCAGGAGGAGTATGCAAAGCCATCGGGACATGGGGGCGAAGGGTAACACGCTACGCTTGCTTATCGAAAATAATCACTTGGGCAAGCTGCTGACTTCGTTGAAGTACATCAAGAGACGGGTGTTTCTGCAGGTGGGCGCGCTTGGCACGCCATCTTGGGGCACACGCCGACCAGACTCAGCATGTACGACCAAGGGTTGCCGAGGGTTCTCACTGGTTCTCACAGGGTATTGGTAGCTGCTGTGCCGAGCCTCCAAGGCCGGGCAGTTTCCAGGGTTCTTCAGGAGCGCAGACAGATGAATTTCAAGCCAAAAATGCCTCTGGCGCTTGTCCAGAAAGCGCAGCAAGCTATTATTTTGATAGCGTTAGGGGTGGCGATGGGGAGCGCGGGGACCGCAGTCGCCCAGGGCCCCGCAGCATCCGTATCGCTGGTGTCTGTGGCCAAGGGGCTGGATCACCCCTGGGCGCTCGCCTTTTTGCCGCAGGGGCAGTTCTTGGTCACCGAGCGGCCGGGGCGCATGCGGGTTGTCAGCGCCAGTGGCCAGATCAGCCCCCCGCTGGCAGGCTTGCCCGCGGTGGCGGCAGGCGGGCAGGGCGGATTGCTGGACGTGGTGACGGACAGCGCTTTTGCCCGTAACCGCCGCATCTACTTTTGCTTTTCCGAGCCCGCAAGGGCGGGCGCACGGGGCAACAGCACGGCACTGGCCCGGGCTACGCTCTCGGAAGACTTGCGCAGCCTGCAGGATGTGAAGGTGATCTTCAGCCAGCAGCCCAAGGTCGATAGCAGCCTGCATTTTGGCTGCCGCATTGTGCAAGCGGCAGACGGCAACCTGTTCCTGACCCTGGGTGACCGCTACCACCGCAAGGACGATGCGCAAAAGCTCGGCAACCACCACGGCAAGATCATCCGCATCACCCCGGATGGCGCGGTGCCGCCTGGTAACCCGTTTGCCAGCCAGTCCGGTGCCTTGCCCGAAATCTGGAGCTACGGCCATCGCAACCCGCAGGGCGCGACCCTAGCCCCCGACGGCAAACTGTGGATGCACGAACATGGCCCGCAGGGCGGCGACGAGGTCAACCAGCCTCAGCCGGGGCGCAACTACGGCTGGCCCGTCATCACCTATGGCGAGAACTATGGCGGCGGCAAGCTGGGCGAGGGCACAACCAAGGCGGGCATGGAGCAGCCGCTGCACCATTGGGTGCCGTCGATTGCGCCATCGGGCATGGTGTTCTTGACCAGCACGCGCTATGGCGCGGCGTGGCAGGGCAGCCTGTTTGTGGGTTCGCTCAAAATGGGCACCCTGCACCGCCTGGAAGTGGCCGACGGCAAGCTGCAGCGTGAGGAAAAACTGCTGCAGGGCAATGGCGAACGCATCCGCGACGTGCGCCAGGGGCCCGATGGGTTGCTCTACATGGTGACCGACAGCCCCCAGGGGCGCCTGCTACGCCTGCAGCCTGATTGACGGAGGCGGCGACAACGGCGACAAGGGGGTTGGCTTGACCCAGGTCATGCCACCCGAAGTTTCCGCCCGCCAAACGCTGTGGTGCGGGGTGTTCACCAAGTGCCTGCCGGCGCTTTGGCGTTAGGCTGGCGCCATGCACGCCGAGCCTTCTTCCCCCGCATCAGCTTCTGCCCCTCCATCACTGGTGCCCTCGGCGGACGCTCCGCCTCGCTCCCAGCTGGCGTTGCGCCGGGTGGCCATCGACACCTGGCGTGAAAACGTGGCCTACCTGCACCGCGACTGCGCCGTGTACCGGGCCGAGGGCTTTCAGGCCCTGTCCAAGATCGAGGTGCGTGCCAATGGCCGCCATATTCTGGCCACGGTGAATGTGGTGGACGACCCCGCCATCGTGGGTTGCAACGAACTCGGCCTGTCGGAAGACGCCTTCGCCCAGCTGGGTGTGGACAACGGCCATACCGTGTCGGTGGCGCAGGCCGAGCCGCCCGAGTCCATGGGCGCGCTGTTTCGCAAGATCGCCAGCGAGCGGCTCACGCGAGAAGACTTTGGCGCCATCGTGCGCGACATTGCCGACCACCGCTATTCCAAGATCGAACTCACGGCCTTTGTGGTCGCCTGCCACCGCAATGAACTGGACCGGGAGGAGGTGTTCTTTCTGACCGATGCCATGGTCGCCAGCGGCAGGCGGCTGGACTGGCACGAACCGCTGGTGGTGGACAAGCACTGCATCGGCGGCATCCCTGGCAATCGCACCACCATGCTGGTCGTGCCCATCGTCGCGGCGCACGGCATGTTGTGCCCCAAGACGTCTTCGCGCGCCATCACCTCGCCCGCAGGCACGGCCGACACCATGGAGGTGCTGGCCAAGGTAGAGCTGCCGCTCGAACAACTGGCCGACATCGTGCGCGACTACCGGGGCTGCCTGGCCTGGGGCGGCACGGCGCATCTGTCGCCCGCCGACGATGTGCTGATCTCGGTGGAGCGGCCGCTGTCCATCGACTCGGCGGGGCAAATGGTGGCGTCCATCCTGTCCAAAAAGGTGGCGGCGGGCGCCACGCACCTGGTGCTCGACATTCCCATCGGCCCCACGGCCAAGGTGCGCTCCATGCCCGAGGCGCAGCGCCTGCGCCGCCTGTTTGAATATGTGGCGCGGCGCATGGGCTTGTCGCTGGACGTGGTCATCACCGATGGCCGCCAGCCCGTGGGCAATGGCGTGGGCCCGGTGCTGGAGGCGCGCGACGTGATGCGCGTGCTGCAAAACGACCCGCGCGCGCCCGACGACCTTCGGCAAAAGGCACTGCGCCTGGCCGGGCGCCTGATCGAATGCGACCCCGATGTGCGCGGCGGCGACGGCTATGCGATTGCGCGCGACATCCTGGACTCCGGCCGGGCGCTGGCGCGCATGAACGCCATCATCGCCGCCCAGGGCGGCACGGGGTTTGACCATAACCACCCGGCGCTGGGTGCGCTGACGCTGGATGTGGTGGCCCCTGCCAGCGGGGTGGTGGCGGGCATCGACAACTACCAGATCGCCCGCGTCGCCCGGCTGGCCGGGGCGCCCAAGGTGCCGGGCGCCGGGGTTGACCTGATGCACAAACTGGGCGATACCGTGGCCGCAGGCGACCTGCTGTACCGCGTGCATGCCAGCTACCCGGCCGACCTGGAGTTTGCGCGCCATGCGTGCGAACGGGACAGCGGCTACCGCCTGGGCACGGCCGACGAGGTGCCGCGCGTGTTTGTGGAGTTCTGACCATGGCAGCGCCACAAGCCTCCTGCCTGCTGTACTTCGACGATGAAGAAGCACCTGCTTTGCGCCTGTCACAGGCTGCGGGGTTGACGGCCCAGGCCATCGAGCGCCACCGTTTCCCGGATGGTGAACTCAAGCTGCGCCTGCCCGTGGATGCTGCAGGCCGCCTGCCCAGGCACGCCGTGCTGCTGCGCAGCCTGCACCAGCCCAACGAAAAACTGGTGGAGCTGCTGCTGGCCGCGCGCACAGCCCGCCACCTCGGCGTGCAGCACCTGACGCTGGTGGCGCCGTACCTGGCCTATATGCGGCAAGACATCGCCTTCCACCCCGGCGAGGCCGTGAGCCAGCAGGTGGTGGGCGGGTTTTTGGCGGGGCTGTTTGATGCCGTGATCACGGTAGACCCGCACCTGCACCGCATCGACCGGCTGGAGCAGGCCATCCCCGTGCCGCAGGCCGTGGTGCTGAGCGGTGCCGAGCCACTGGCCGACCTGATTGCCCAGCGCCGCCCGAATGCTTTGCTGGTGGGGCCCGACGGTGAATCCGCCCAGTGGATCGCCCAGGCCGCCGCCCGCCACGGTTTTGACCATGCCGTATGCACCAAGGTGCGCCATGGCGACCGCCATGTGGCCATCGAACTGCCACCGCTCAATGCCCAGAGGAGGGCGGTGGTGCTGCTGGACGACATGGCCAGCACCGGCCGCACGCTGGCGCTGGCCGCACGGCTGCTGCGGCAGGCGGGCGCCGCATCGGTGGATGTGGCCGTGACGCATGCTCTGTTTGCGGGCGATGCGCTGCAGGTGCTGCATGAAGCCGGGGTGGGGGAGGTGTGGAGCACGGACTGCATCCCGCACCCGAGCAACGCGGTGGCCATGGCCGGGCCGCTGGCCACGGCGCTGCAGTCCGTCCTTCGCACCTGATAACCCCGGGCTCGGGCTGCGACAATGTGCCATTGCCTCCCACGCTGCGCCCGCACAGCGATTCAACGAACACAGAAACGGTCCCACCATGCTGCTTGACGCCACCGAATCCCAACTCGTCCTGGTCGATTACCAGGAACGCCTGATGCCCGCCATCTTTGAGGGCCCCGCCGTGCTGGCCAACGCCCGCCGCCTGGCCGAGATCGCCCGCATGCTGGACGTGCCCGTGTGGGGCACCGAGCAAAACCCATCCCGCCTGGGTGCCAACGACGCCGCGCTGCGCGCGCTGTGCCAGAAAACCCTGGCCAAGATGCACTTCAGCGCCGCCGAAGAAGGCCTGGGCGAATGGCTGCGCCCGCCGGCCAAGCCGCAGGGCGGCAATGCGCGCAGCCTGCCCAAGCACCTGCAAAAACCCGCCCCCCTGGCGGCAGAGCGCGGCACCATCGTCATTGCCGGGTGCGAAGCCCATGTCTGCCTGCTTCAGACCGCGCTGGATTTGCTGGAGGACGAGTTTGAGGTGTGGGTGGTGACCGACGCCTGCGGCTCGCGCACCGAACGCAACCGTGACGCCGCCTTTGACCGCCTGGCCGGCGCAGGCGCCGAACTGGTGACCACCGAGATGGTGGCGTTTGAATGGCTGGGCAGCTGCGAGCACCCTGCGTTCAAGGACGTGCTCGGGCTGATCAAGTAACCAGGGTGGATGTCCTTTTTGGCTTCCAGCGCTTATCTGGAAAGCGCCAGAAGCTATTTAATCAGTAGCAATGTAGCACCCTGACTGCGCCGGTCACGGCCTGTTCAGGCCGTCGCCAAGGCGGATGCTTTCTGCTGCACGGGCTGGCCCGATGCGGCCCAGCCGTCCAGGCCCCCTTGCAGAAAGCGCGCCGGGATACCGGCGGCACGCAGTCGCAAGGCGGTGGCTCTGCTGACCTCGTGGCCGTAGACGCAGTACACGATCACGTCTTCGCCGGCCGGCAACTCCACCGCCCAGGTGTCAACGGCTACAGGGTCGCGCCAGCGGGCGTTGGGCATGGTGGTGGTGGCGGCCCCATACACGCCAGCGCGGCGCACGTCGATGCACCCAGTCGCCTGCTGCGCGTCTTGCACCGACGCCTGCAACCCCTCGCTGGCGGCAGTCACCGCCCGCTGGTAGCGGCTGTACACCGCCGCCCAGTCGATATGGTTCATGAAAGCATCCACATACGCGCCTGCCGCTGCGCCGTGGTCCAGGTGGTAGGCATGTTCATACATGTCCAGCGCCAGGATGGGTACACCACCCGCGGCAGTCTGGGTGTGGTCGCTCGCCCACTGGTTCATGAGGCGCCCTTCGCGCGGCTGAAACACCAGCAACACCCAGCCGGAACCACCGCCCAGAGCCTTGCCCATGGCCATGAACTCCGCGCGCCAGCGCTCCAGGCTGCCAAAGCTGGCGGCCAGCGCCAACACCATGCCGGGCGCCGGTGTCGCGCTCTGGCCACCCAGGCTGGCAAAGTACAGCTCGTGCAACAGCATGGAGTTGCTGGCGATCAGTTCCTCGCGCTTGAGCCCGTTGAGCGCAAAGCCTGGCGCCGAAGCAGGGTCCATGGCGGCCAGCTGTGACCGAATGGCGTTGAGCCGTGACACCGCGCCGCCATAGTTGTTCTGGTGGTGGCTGCGCAGCAGCTTTTCAGACAGGCCAGGCAGCGTGGTGGGGTCAAAAGGAAGTGCTTGCGGGTGTACGGGCATGGTGGGACTCCTTCGGTGGGACGACTGCTCAGGCGAGCAAGGGTTTGAGATAGGTCACGGCCAGCCCGACTCCCGCGCAGACACCGAGCAATGGCAGCACGCTGACCTTGAGACGGAACAGTGCGAACAGGGCTCCGATGGCGATCACCGCCGACGTGGTATCGAATGCGCCATCAAAGCCCTGTGGCCACAGCAGGTGGTAAGCAAAAAACAGGGCCAGGTTCAGGATCACACCCACCACCGCAGCGGTAATGGCCGATAGCGGAGCAGTAAAACCGAGCTTGCCGTGGGTGGCTTCCACCGCAGGTCCCCCGGCGAGAATGAAGATGAACGACGGAAGAAAGGTCACCAACGTCACGACCATGGCGGCGGTAGCGGCACCGGCAAACAGTGCGTCCGCCCCCCACACCTGCTGCAACCAGGCGCCGACAAAGCCGACGAAAGCCACCACCATGATCAGCGGGCCGGGCGTGGTCTCGCCCAAGGCCAGGCCGTCGATCATTTGCGGGCCGCTGAGCCACTGGTAATGCTCCACCGCGCCCTGGTATACATACGGCAGTACCGCATAGGCACCGCCAAAGGTGAGCAAGGCCGCCTTGGTAAAAAACCAGCCCATCTGCGTGAGCGTGCCCTGCCAGCCCTGCGTGGCCACCAGCACGGCCATGGCCGCCAGCCACAGCGCCAGCCCCGCCGCCAGCACCTTGGCCAGGTGGCTGCGCGAGAAGCGGGCATGGGCGGGCGTGGGGGTATCGTCATCGATCAGCGCCGGGCCGTAGCCTTTTGAGCCATTGGCATGGCCGCCTCCGAGCGCGAACACGGCGGGCCAGCGCTGCGCCCCGAAGTAACCGATGAGTCCGGCCGCCAGCACGATGGCCGGAAAGGGCGTGTCGAACGCAAAGATGGCCACAAACGATGCAGCGGCGATGCCCCACATCCAGCCGTTCTTGAGCGCCCGCGTGCCGATGCGGTGCGCTGCGTGCAACACCAGCGCGGTCACGGCCGGCTTGATGCCGTAGAAGATGCCAGCGACCACCGGCACATCGCCAAAGCGCACATAGACCCACGACAGCGCGATCAGGATGAACAGCGAGGGCAGCACAAACAGCGCCCCGGCCACGATGCCGCCCCAGGTGCGGTGCATCAGCCAGCCGATGTAGGTGGCCAGCTGCTGCGCCTCGGGGCCGGGCAACAGCATGCAGTAGTTGAGGGCGTGCAAAAAGCGCCTTTCGCTGATCCAGCGGCGGCGCTCCACCAGCTCGGCATGCATGATCGCGATCTGCCCTGCAGGCCCACCAAAGCTGATGAAGCCCAGCTTGAGCCAGAACAGGAAGGCTTCGCCAAAACTGACAGCGGCAGGGCGGTCTGGGGCGGGTGGGGTCGGCGCGGAATTGGTCATGGTGGAGCGATAGGCAACGGGGCAGGGGGTGACGGTGACGTGGAGAGCGGCGGCGGCACGGCGTATAAGGCGTCAAACACCTGTGCGGCGGCCTGGGTAAGGGCATCGTCATCGGCATGCACTTCGCGCAGGCCGGCCAGCACAGCCTCCAGGCCAGCAGCCTCCGGCACGGGCATGCCGCCCGCGTCCAGGTAGTGCACGGCGCGGGCCAGGCGCTGCAGGCGGGGATCGGCTTCGAGGCCGAAGCTGACGATCAGTACTTCGAACGTCACCAGCGCCCCCACGTGGGTGAACCGGGCGCCATCAAAGTCAAAGCCCAATACGTCTGAAGGCGGCGATGAAGGGTCGGCCAGCCATACAAACCGTGCGCCCGGGTCGATGAAACGGCCAATCAACCAGGCGCAGGCCAGGCGGTCCACCCAGGGCCGGGCGCGGGTGGCCCAGCGCTGGTTCTGAAACTGGGCGGCGTGCAGTCGCGCAATCCCGTGGGCGGGCAGCGCGGTGGGCTCTCCGCGTGAGAAGCAGGCGTCCAGGGCCTGCCGCAGGCGGGCCAGGTCCGCATCAGCCTGCGCGGCGGCGGCGCCCGGGTAGTAGTCGGTGCGATGCAATGCCTGCAGCGCGTCGGCAATGCTGCGCAGGCGGCGGCGTGCTTCGGTTTCCGTGACCTGCGCCAGCTCGGCCTGCAAGGCCGTGGCCGTGTCCCGCCATTGCATGAAGGCTTCGGTGCGGTCGAACAGCGCCTCGATTTCCTGACGCTGGGCATCGTCGGTGGCACTCAGCGTCAGCAGCATGGCCGTGCCACCGTGTTCACGCACCTCTGCGGCAATGGGCGCCAGCAGGTCCGCATGGGCTTGAGGCAAGAGGTAGGCGCCATCGCGCAGCGCTGCACAGCCCAAGGCCTTGAGAGTGCGCCAGATGCGCAGCCGCACGGCGTTGGGCTGCGTGGGCAGCGTCATGATGAGGGTGGACCACATGGTGTGTAGTATATGCGTTGAATTGTGAAGTAGCTATTTCTATTTTCAATGCGGTTGTATCAAACCCTCCGCCCAACGGCGGATCACCCCGCCCCAAGAAGGGCAGGGTATAGAGAGGGAATACAGGAGGGGGCCATGCGCCACGACACGCGGCCATGGAAAATCAAAAGGGGCAGGCGCTCTTGTCGGGGCGTTGCAGCCCAGGAGCTCCATCGATGCAGTGCCCCTGCCAAAGCCTGCGTCAGTTTGCCGAAAGCCCGTTATGAATAATTATGAATTCAAAACCTGAAAGGCTTACGCACATCGGGATGCACCAGCCACCTCGCCCCACGGCGAGCCACCTGCCTGAACCCTGATTGGAGTAAGTCATGGCCTGCCGTCCCGGCAGGGCGAGAGAGATGCCGAGGAGACACCCACAATGACCGCACACAGCACCTACGCCGACTTCTACCGCCAGTCCATCGACCACCGCGACGCTTTCTGGAGCGAGCAAGCCCAGCTGATCGAATGGAAGACGCCGCCCCAGCAGGTGTGCGACTACAGCAACCCTCCGTTTGCCAAATGGTTTGTGGGGGGCACCACCAACCTGTGCCACAACGCGGTAGACCGGCACCTGGCCACGCGCGCCAGCCAGACGGCGCTGGTGGCGGTCTCCACCGAAACCGACACCGAGCGCAGCTACAGCTTTGCCGAGCTGCATGCCGAAGTGCAGCGCATGGCGGCCGTGTTGCAGAGCCTGGGCGTGAAGAAGGGCGACCGCGTGCTCATCTACATGCCCATGATTGCGGAGGCTGCGTTTGCCATGTTGGCCTGCGTGCGCATTGGCGCATTGCATTCGGTGGTGTTCGGTGGCTTTGCGTCGGGCTCGCTGGCCTCGCGCATCGAAGACGCCGAGCCCGTGGCTGTGGTCAGTGCCGATGCAGGCTCGCGCGGCGGCAAGGTGGTGCCCTACAAGCCGCTGCTGGACGAGGCCATTGCACTGTCCAAACACAAGCCCGCCGCCGTGCTGATGGTGAACCGGGGCCTGGCCCCCATGCACCTGCAGGCCGGCCGCGACCACGAATGGGCGCCGCTGCGCGAGCAGCACCTGAACACCGTGGTGCCCTGCGAATGGGTCGAGTCCACCCACCCCAGCTACACGCTGTACACCAGCGGCACCACCGGCAAGCCCAAGGGCGTGCAGCGCGACACGGGCGGCTACACCGTGGCGCTGGCGGCCAGCATGAAGCACATCTTTGATGCCAAGGCGGGCGATGTGTACTTTGCGACCAGCGACATTGGCTGGGTGGTGGGCCACAGTTACATCGTATACGGCCCGCTGATCGCAGGCATGACCACCATCATGTACGAAGGCCTGCCAACGCGGCCCGATGCAGGCGTGTGGTGGAGCATTGTCGAGAAGTACCAGGTCACGCACATGTTCTCGGCCCCCACGGCGGTGCGGGTGCTCAAGAAGCAGGACCCGGCCTACCTCGCCAAATACAACGTGAAAAGCCTCAAGGCCCTGTGGCTGGCGGGCGAGCCGCTGGACGAGCCCACGGCCCAGTGGATCAGCGACGCGCTGCAGGTGCCCATCATCGATAACTACTGGCAGACCGAAACCGGCTGGCCCATCCTGACCCTGGCCAACGGCGTGCAACAGCAGACCACACGCTTCGGCAGCCCCGGTAAGGCCATGTATGGCTATGGCGTGAAGCTGATCGACGAGGCCACGGGTGAGGAACTGACAGCGCCCAACCAGAAGGGCGTGGTCGCCATCGAAGGCCCGCTGCCCCCCGGCTGTATGCAGACGGTGTGGCGCGACGATGCGCGCTTTGTGAACACCTACTGGAAGAGCATCCCCGGTCGGCTGATCTACAGCACGTTTGACTGGGGCATCCGCGATGCGGACGGCTACCACTTCATCCTGGGCCGCACCGACGATGTGATCAACGTGGCAGGGCACCGCTTGGGCACGCGCGAGATCGAGGAGAGCATTGCGTCCCACCCCAACATCGCCGAAGTGGCCGTGGTGGGCGTGGCCGACAGCCTGAAAGGCCAGGTGGCCATGGCATTTGCCGTGGCGCGCGATGCCTCGGGCCTGACGGATGATGCTGCGCGCCTCAAGCTCGAAGGCGAGGTCATGAAGCAGGTGGACCACCAACTGGGCGCTGTGGCGCGCCCATCGCGCGTGTACTTTGTCACCGTGCTGCCCAAAACCCGCAGCGGCAAGCTGCTGCGCCGGGCCCTGCAGGCCGTGGCCGAGCGGCGCGACCCAGGCGATTTGACGACGATGGAAGACCCAGCGGCGCTGCAGCAGGTGAAGGATTTGGTGGGCCCTTGACTTTCCAGCAATGGAAGCCCAAAACCGGCTGCCATGTCACCCGGTGCGTAAGGTCTGGGGGGCTCGGGATCAGGAGACCACCAGGGTGAAGTAGCCAAACCCTGTGTCGGTCGTTTCGGAAACGGCGGTGACAGTGGCGTTTGGATTGGTTGTGGTCACGCTATCGGTCGTGATGCCGTTGATGACGGCGTAGATGGAATACACCTCGCTGATATCCACTGTGACCATCTCGAACGAGTCAACCACGACGACGTCTTGCACTGGAATACCTTGGTGCACGATCTGGAAGGTCACCGGGTTGAGACTGGTTTTTTCAAATTGCATCTGGTTGGAAACGGTACTGGGCGCTGTCACCACCTCGAATGCATAGACGCCTTGCGAAATGACCTGTATCACTTGGGCCAGAAAGCGGGTTGCGCCATTGGCAGTAGTCGGGGCCGATGTATAGGTGTTGCCGTCCATCAGCGTACTGGCTGTGATCTCGAAATCCTCGACCTCCGGGACGGACAACGTTGCGTTGGGTGCGAGGCCCGGCAGGCGGGTAAGGACCAGTCCACCCCGGTGAACCACGTACTGGGCCATGTACGAGGTGCTGTTGGTCAAAGTCAAAGCGCTCATGGGAACCCCCGGAAGAAATAACGGAGATTCATTGTGACCACCTTGGCGGTTTCAGCACCCATGTTTTTTGCCATGGGCGCCGTGCGCAGACACCTGGCCAGATCGGGGCGAGTCTCCTTCCGTAGCGCCGTCAAGCAGACCGACTCTTCTGCCACCCCGCTGGCGGCTGCCACTGCGGCGTCCAGCCAATAAAGTCCGGGAGCGGCATAGGCCGGGCAATGCAATACCCCTGGGCCTGGGTGCAGCCCAGCTGCAGCAGCATCTGCCCCTGTTCGATGGTTTCCACGCCCTCGGCAATCACGCGGTAGCCGAAGGATCGCGCCAGGCCGATCACGCCCTGCACAATGGCCAGATCGCCCGCGTCGCCCATCATGCCTTGCACAAAACTCTGGTCGATCTTGAGCGTGTCCATGGGCAGGCGACGCAGGTAGCTCAGCGACGAGTAGCCGGTGCCAAAGTCGTCCAGCGACACCGCCACCCCGAGTGCACGCAGTGCCGTCAGGGTCTGGGCCACGGCAGTCAGGTCGTACAGGGCTGCGCTTTCGGTGATCTCGATCTCCACCAGGTGGCCAGGTACGCTGGGGTGGTGGGCAATGCACCGGGCCATCCAGTCGGCAAAGTCGGGGTCTTGCAGATGCTGGGCGGCAATGTTGATGCTCAGCGGCAGGTGCAGCCCGTGCGCCTGGAGACGCTCCAGAACGGTCAGTGCGGCCTCGACCACCCATTTGCCGAAGTCGATTTCCAGTTCGGTGCCCTCCAGCAGCGGCAAGAACTCGCCCGGCGCCACCAGGCCGCGTTCGGGGTGCTGCCAGCGCGTCAGCGCTTCAGCGCCCACCACGGCGCCGCTGCGCATGTCCACCTTGGGCTGGAGGTACAAGGTGAACTGCGCGTCGGCCAGGGCCTCGCGCAGGTAGCGGCCCTGTTCGCGCAGCAGCTGCAGGGCACGTTCCTGCGCAGCGTCGAACTGGTGGAACCGGTTGCGGCCGGCTTGCTTGGCTGCATACATGGCCTGGTCGGCATGGCGCAGCAGGGCGTCGGCATCGGCCTCGTCCTGCGGGAAGACGGTGTAGCCGATGCTGGCGGTGACCACCACACGCTCGGTGTCGAGTGTGTAGGGTGCGGAGATGTTTTCCATCACCCGGTGCAGCATGCGTTCGCAGTCGTCCGCAGATTCAAGCTCAGGCATGAGGATCACGAACTCGTCGCCGCCCAGACGCGCCACGGTGTCCAGCGGTCGCAGCGCGCGCGTGAGGCGGCCCGCTACCACCACCAGCAGGCGGTCGCCTGCGCCGTGGCCCAGGCGGTCGTTCACGGGTTTGAAACCGTCCAGGTCCAGGTAGGCCACGCCCAGCTGCCGCCCGCTCTGGCGGGCCCGGTCCATGCATTCCTGCAGCTTGCGGGCCAGCAGCACGCGGTTGGGCAGGCCAGTGAGGGCGTCGTACAAGGCCAGCCGCTGTAGCAGCACCTCTTGTTCGCGTTGGGGGGTGACGTCAATGGCCACGCCCAGCATGCGGGCGGCGCGGCCCGCTGCGTCAAAGCCCACGATCTTGCCCAGGTTGCGCAGCCACCGGGCGGGATCGCCCGGCTGGTTCACACGCCAGGTGGCATCAAACGGAGTGCCGGGATGGGCCGTGTGGCGGGCCAGTTCGCTGGTGATGCGTTCGATGTCATCGGGGGCGATGCCCGCCGTCCACTGCGCAGGCGGCTGCGGTGTGGCGGGTCCGGCGATGCCACGCATGGCGTGCCAGCGGCTGTCGCCGGTGATGGTGCCGGTTTGCAGGTTCCAGTCCCACAGGCCCAGCGATGCCGCCGAGATGGTCAGCGAGAGCAGTTCCTCGCGTTCGCGCACCTGTTCTTCATTGCGCTTGCGGTCGGTGATGTCGTGCACCGAGAACAGCCAGCACGGCTCGCCGTCGAATTCGGTGGCGCGCATGGACTGCAGCACGGTGCGCGGTGGGCCGCCGCGCACATTCAGATTGACCTCATAGCTGCTCAAGTGGCCCGAGCGCTCCACCTCTGCAATGAGCTTTTCGCGGTCCTGTGTCGTGAAGATGCCCAGCTCGATGGCGGTGCGGCCCACGGCCTCCTCGCGCGGGATGCCCAGCATGTCCACCCACGCGGGGTTGATGTCCACATAGCGCCCGTCCTTGCGGTGCGACAGCCCCATGGGGTAGGGCATGAGCTGAAAGATGCGTGAGAAGCGCTCTTCAGACTGGCGCAGGCGCTGCTCGGCACGTTTGGATTCGTCGATGTCCTGCATCACGCCGCGCACCCGGGTGACCCGGCCGTTTTCGACCACGGGCTCGCCGCGCGCGCGCACCCATACCAGGCGTCCATCGGCGTGCTGCACCTCCATCTCCATGCTCCATTCGGTGCGGGTGAGGATGCTCTGGCGAAAGCGTTTGCGCAGCGGCTCTCGGTAGGCGGGGGCGACCAGGCGGTCGATGTAGTCGTGGGGCATCGGCGAGCCCGGGGGCAGGCCGTGGATGTCAAAACACACGTCCGACCAGTAGACCAAGCCCTTGCCACGTTCGTCCTCCCACGCGCCCAGCCGGGCCAGGCGGCCTGCCTGCTGCAGCAGGCCATTGAGGGCCCGCAGCTCTTCACTGGCGCGGTGGGCTTCGGTCATGTCATGGAAAACGAACACAAAACAGTTTTCGCCATCGACAAGCACGGAGCGTGCCGACATCAGCCCCGGGATGCGGCCGCCTTCGCGTTGCGCTACCAGCGGCAGGCGGTCCACCTTGCCGTCCCGGCGGAAGGTGTCTATCAGCCGCTTGCGTTCCTGTTCGGAGGACCAGATGTTCAGCTCGGTCGAGGTGCGGCCGATCACCTCATCGCGCGAGCGCCCCAGCACTTCGCAAAACGCAGGGTTCACGTCCAGGTAGCGGCCGTCGGAAATGCGCGAGATCCCTGCGGGATCGGGCAGCGTCTTGTAGAAGGTGGTGTACTTGACCTCGGACGAGCGCAGCGCATCTTCGGCCGCGCGGTGGGCGGTGATGTCCACATCCATGCCGATGAGGCTGGTCGGCCGGTTCTGAGCGTCGCGGGTGGCCACGGCGCCGCGCGACATGATCCAGTGCCACCGGCCCTGGGTGTCCATGACCCGGAACTCGGCTTCGTAGCTGTCTTCCAGCCCGTCCATGGCCCGCGCCAGCTTGGCTGCATTGCGCTCGGCATCCTGCGGGTGGCGCAGGGCATACCAGCGCTGCCACAGGTCTGGGGCCGCCATGTCGGTGGCAGTGATCCCGAAGGTTTCGTAGAAGTTGCCGTGGCAGCGGAACTGGCGCTGCACCACGTCCCATTCCCAGTGCCCCCCGCCCATGGAATCGAGCACCAGCCGGAGCCTGCGCTCCTGTTGTGCCAGGGCCTGCTGGATGTTGCTGCGCGACAGCTCGGAGCGCGCACCATTGGCCAGCAGCAAGCGGCCCACACCCAGCATCAGCACGCCAGCGCCGTGGTACCAAGGCAGGTTGTGCACCAGATCGGGTATCAGATCGGAGGCGTTTCCGGCAGCCCACAGGCAGCCAGCCACCACCAGGGGCAGGGTCAGCGACAGGCCGATCAGCGTGGCCCATGGGGTCACCGTCAGGCGTGTGCCCACGGAGCGCCACGCCAACCCCGAGCCCACGGACGCGCCCAGCACCGCCACGGCCGGGACCGCATCGGACACCTCGGTCCGCACTGCGGCCACCAGTGCAATCAGCGCCGCAATCATGGCCGCCGGCAGCCTGAAAAAGAGCGCCAAAAACGCTGCCACTGTGGGGTAGGCCACGACCCGCAGCTCGGGGGCGTTCCAGCGCAGGGCCTCAAATGACGCCCAGGATACGAGCCCGCCCGCGAACCCCAACAGCAGCAGGGTGCGCAGCGACGGTTGCAGGGACTCGCGCGGGGGCAGCCAGGCCAGCACCAGCAGCAGCGTCATCAGCGCTGTGCCAGCCAAAAGGGTGTTGTTACCCATGGCAAACCGCCAGGATCATCGCGGCAGGGGTTGGAGCTGGCGTCCAGGCGCTCAAGGCGCTGGAGGGCGCGCGGCCGGGGATGATGCTTGTGGCAGTACCGTGCCCCGTGCCGTTGACGGACTTGGTCAGATGGCAAAAGCCCGATGAAAACCCCATGGGCCAAGTTTAGGGCCGTTCTGAGGTGGGCAGGGCGGGCCGCAGCGTCCTGATAAGTCCGGTTGACAACAAGGTGCCGCACACGATCACCAGGGCGCAGCCCACCATCCAGGGCGTGAGGCGTTCACCCAGGATCACCGTGCCGTACAGAACAGCAAACACCGGGGTGATGAAGGTCACAGCCAGCGCACGGCTGGGCCCGGCACTGGCGATGAGGCGAAAGTACAGGATATACGCAATGCCCGTGCACAGCACCGCAATGGCCACGATCGCGCCCCAGGCACGCAGGCCGGGCGTCTGAGGGGGCCAGAACCACAGGGTGGGCAGGGCCAGGGCCAGTGCCGCCCCCAGCTGGCTGCCAGCGGCCGTGGCCAGCGGCGGGATGCCGCTGAGATAGCGCCGCGTGAAGCTGGCCGATATCCCGTAAAAGCCCGATGCCAGCAGGCAGGCGGCAATGGCCCATTCGGCGCTGTCTCCCCGGAAACCCGTGCCTGCCGGTGCGCGCCAGGCCAGCAGCGCCACGCCCACAAAACCCAGCGCCAGGCCTGTCCAGCGCAAGCGGTTGATGCGGTCGCCCAGCCACACCCAGGCCACCAGCGCGCCAAACAGCGGCACCGTGGCGTTGAGGATGGAGGTCAGGCCCGTGGCGATGTGCAGCACAGCCCAGGAAAACAGCGCAAACGGAATGGCCGAATTGATGACCCCCGCCAACAGGATGGGCTGCCAATGCTGGCGCAGCGTGGGCCAGTGGCCTTGGCGCACCATGATGGGCCACAGGAAGACCGTGGCCAGCGCCACGCGCAGACCCGCCGTGGGCAGCGGACCAAAGTCGGACGCCCCCAGCCGCATGAACAGAAAGGATGCGCCCCACAGCGCCGCCAGCAGGATGAATTCGCCGATCCAGGTAGAGACGGGCTGGTTGCCGGGGCTGTTCATGCATGTCCTTCGCGGAGAAAGTAGGTAACGTGGAAAAAGCGGAAAAGCGGAAAAAGCGGAGAAAGTCAGAAACGCCGAGAAGCCGTGGCAGCTGCATTCAGGCGTGCAGCGGGGCAGGCAGTGCATTCTCCAGTGCCAGCAGGGCGGTCTTGCGATCAAGCCCACCGGCATAGCCTGTCAGGCTGCCATCCGTGCCCACCACGCGATGGCATGGCACGATCACGCTGATCGGATTGCGCCCCACGGCGGCGCCCACTGCGCGCACCGCCAGTGGTCTGCCCAACTGGCGGCTCAAGGCGCCGTAGCTGGTGGTGGCGCCCCGGCCGATGGACAGCAGGGCGCGCCATACCTCTTGCTGGAACGGCGTGCCGCCCGACAGATCCAGCGGCAGATCAAACTCCGCACGCTGGCCGCTGAGGTACTGCTGGAGCTGGCACTCTGCCGCCTGCAACAGCGGGTGCGCGCCTGCATTTGCCCAGGCGGCAGGGCCGTCCAACTGACTGCTGGGCGCGTGGCGCTGGCCTTCGAACCAGACGCCCGCCAGGCCGTTGGGCGACGCCGCCAGGCGCACGGGGCCCAGCGCGGTGGAACTGCGTAGTTGCACGGTCTTCGGGTGGAATTGCATGGCTGACAGTGATTTTTGAATGAAATTGACCGCCAGCGCTTGATGGGAAAGCGCTAGCAGCTATGTTTTTGATAGTGTTTGGGGTGAGGGCGACGTATGCGCTGTTGCACCCCCCGCAGTGCCCGCTGCCCAGGCGCGCAGCACCGCATAGCTGCGCCAGGGCCGCCAGGCCTGCGATGCCTCGGCCGCAGCGCGGGCCGGGGTCTTGTGCCCTTGCACCCCCAGCGCCTTGTGCAAAGCCACATCCCCAGCTGGAAACGCATCGGGCCAGCGCAGAACGCGCATGGCAATGTACTGGGCAGTCCAGTCGCCAATGCCGGGCAGGGCGCACAAGGCGGCCGTGGTGCGGGCCACATCGGCCCCGGCGTGCAAGGCCAGCGTGCCGCCCTCCACGGCGCGGGCCAGCGCCACGATGGCGGCCTGGCGCTGGCGCACGATGCCCAGCTGGCCCAGGGTGTCGCCGTCGGCCGCAGCCAGCGTGGCAGCGGTGGGGAACAGCCGGCGCAGCCCGGGCCAGGGCGTTTCGATGGGCTCACCCAGCCGCTCCACCAGCCGCTGGCCCAGGGTGCGCGCAGCGGCCACGGTGATCTGCTGGCCCAGCACGGCGCGCACGGCCAGCTCGAAGCCGTCGAATGCTCCGGGCACGCGCAGGCCATCGCCCTGCGGAAAGTGCAGGTGCAGCACGGTGTTGATGGCGGCCGGGTCGGCATCCAGGTCCAGCATGGCGCGCACGCGGCGGATCACGAGGGGCAGCACCGGGTACAGGCTGTCGCTGGTCTGCAGCAGCACCTGGTGGCGGGCCTCATCAAAGCGTGCGCTGAACCAGCCCGTGGTTTCGCTGGGCAGGCCTGTGCAAGCCGCTCGCAGGCGCACCGTGCGCCGCAGCGTGGCCTCTTGCGGCAGCACCCACTCCACACCGTGGAACTGCCGCCGTTCAAAAAAGCCCAGCAGCGCAGGCACGTCCAGCGGCGGGCGCCAGGCCAGGCGCAGGTTGCCGGCGGTTTGCGCGCCTGCGGGGCCGCCGCTGCGCCGCAGCTGCGTGGGGTTCAGGCCGTAGTGCCCTGAAAACGCTGCGTTAAAGCGCCGCACGCTCGCAAAACCGCTGGCCAGCGCCACCTGGGTGACGGGCATGGGCGTATCGGTCAGCAGTTGCTTGGCCGTCAGCAGCCGACGCGTCTGCAGGTACTGCAGGGGCGATACGCCCAGGGCCGCCTCAAAAATGCGGCGCAGGTGCCGGTCGCTCACGCCCAGGCGCTGGGCCAGCCGGGCTACGGTAGCACTGCCTGCACCCTGAGCAGCAGGGGCGGACGGATCGCGCGGTGCGGGCCACAGGTCGGGCGCATCCAGCAGGCGCACAGCCTGCTGCACCAGAATGCCGCTGGCGTCCTGCACCGACCACACCAGCGCCTGCGGCGCCAGCTCGGGCCGGCAGCGCAGGCAGGGGCGAAAGCCCGCGCTCTCGGCCTGTGCTGCCAGCGCAAAGAACCGGCAGTTCTCGCGCCGGGGCGCGCGCACGGCGCACACCGGGCGGCAATAGATGCCGGTGGTGGTCACGGCCGTGAAAAAGTGCCCATCAAACCGCGCATCGCGCGCCAGCAGGGCCAGATAGCGGCCATCGTCCACGGCAGTGTCAGCGGCCGGGACTGTGCGCAAGGTGGGCGCGGGGTGCGCGTGGGGCGCGGAGGGCGGATTCATGGGCTCGATCATAGGAGCCAGGGGCGTTGTGACTGGCCGTTTTCGGACATGTGCCTCGGCCCACCCTTCGGGTTTGCCCGCAGGCGGCCCGGAGGGCGCGCCTACAATGCAGCGGACTTCAAAAAACCTCAGCGAAAGGCCCCTGCGTGCAGCCCACCCCCGCCATTTTCAAAGCCTACGACATCCGCGGCATCGTCCCGTCCACCCTGAACGAAGAAGTGGCCCTGGGCCTGGGCCGGGCCTTTGGCACGGCAGCCCGTGCCGAGGGGCAAACCACCGTCGCGGTGGGGCGCGACGGGCGCCTGTCGGGCCCGGCCATCTCGGGCGCGCTGATCCAGGGCCTGGTCGAGGCGGGTATCGAGGTCATCGACGTGGGCCTGGTCACCACGCCGCTGTTGTACTTTGCGGCCAGCACGCTGTGCAACAGCGGTATCCAGGTCACGGGCAGCCACAACCCCAAGGATTACAACGGCTTCAAGATGGTGCTCAACGGCCGCGCCATCTACGGCGAAGAAATCCAAGGCCTGCGCCGCACCATGGAGCAGGAAAGCTGGCAACTGCTGCCCGGCGGCTCGGTGCGCCATGTGGATGTGCTGCCCACCTACCGCGAACGCATCGTGGGCGATGTGAAGCTGGCCCGCCCACTCAAGATCGTGGTGGACTGCGGCAACGGCATTGCCGGTGCCTCGGCCCCGGCCATCTTCCGCGCCCTGGGCTGCGAGGTGATTGAGCTGTTCTCGGAGGTGGATGGCAACTTCCCCAACCACCACCCCGACCCGAGCAAGCCCGAAAACCTGCGCGATTTGATCGAGGCCCTGAAGGCCAGCGATGCCGAGCTGGGCCTGGCGTTTGACGGCGACGGCGACCGCCTGGGCATCGTGACCAAAGACGGCACCAACATCTTCCCCGACCGCCAGATGATGCTGTTTGCGCAAGACGTGCTCTCGCGCGTGCCCGGCGGCGAGATCATTTTTGACGTGAAGTGCACCCAGCGCCTGGCGCCCGCCATTGCGGCCGCTGGCGGCGTACCGGTGATGTTCAAGACCGGCCACTCGCTCATCAAGGCCCGCATGAAGGAGACGAACTCCCCCCTGGGAGGCGAGATGAGCGGCCACATCTTCTTCAAGGAGCGCTGGTACGGTTTTGACGACGGCACCTACGCAGGCTGCCGCCTGCTGGAGATTTTGAGCAAGTCTCAGGACCCGAGCGCCGTGCTCAATGCGCTGCCCACCAGCTTCTCCACGCCTGAGCTGAACGTGGCCTGCGCCGAGGGCGAACCCCACCGCCTCACGGCCGAGTTGCAGGCCCTGGCGGCCAACAGCTTTGCCGCCCCCGCAGCGATCAGCACCATCGACGGCCTGCGTGTGGACTGGCCCGATGGTTTTGGCTTGATCCGCGCCAGCAACACCACACCCGTGCTGGTGCTGCGCTTTGAAGGGCACACCACCGAGGCCCTGGCCCGCATCGAAGCGGCCATGCTGGCCTTGCTGCACCGGGTCAAGCCCGACGCCCACGTCGGCGCCGCCAGCCACTGACACGGACATGAGTCACGCAAAGCAGGGCTCAGGCAAGCGGCACGCCTTGAGGGCAATGGCGCTTGTGGCATCTCGATTTGCGTAAGTCCTATCGTTATTGAACTGCTCCGCATGATCCCGTCACTGTCCACCCCCTTGCGCGTAGCCGCTGCCCAGTCGCCCTCGGCGGCGGGCGATGTGGCGCGCAATGTGCAAACGCACCTGGCCTTTGTGCGGGCGGCGGTGCACGAACGTGTGCTGGTGCTGGTGTTTCCCGAGCTGTCGCTCACGGGGTATGAGCCGAGTCTGTTGGCTTCCAACGTGATGTCGGCGGACCATCCTGCCCTGGCGCCCTTGCGGCAGTCTGCGCAACAGCACGGCATCACCCTGGTGGTGGGCGCCCCGGCTGCGCCAGCGGTGGCGGGCGCCTTGCCCGCCATTGGCGCCTGGGTGCTGGGGGCCGACGGCAGTGTGGCGCTGTACCGCAAGCGCCACCTGCACCCCAGCGAAGAGCAGTTCGCCAGCGCAGGCATCGACGACGCCCAGGTGCTGCTGCTGGCCAGCGAACCCACGGCGCTGGCCGTGTGCGCCGACATCACCCACCCCGAACACGCCCTGGCCGCCAGCCGTGCGGGCGCAGGGCTGTATGCCGCGGGTGTGCTGATTTCCGAGAAAGCTTACGAAGCCGAATCGGCCCTGCTGCAAGGCTACGCCTGCGACCACGACATGGCGGTGCTGGTGGCCAACTACAGCGGGCAATCCGGCGGCTATGTCAGTGCGGGCCGCAGTGCTGTCTGGGCGCCCGGAGGCCACTGCGTGGCCGCCGCAACCGATGACAGCCCCTGCCTGGTCTGGGCAGCGCGGGGCGACAGCGGCTGGACAGGCGCTGTGGTGGAGCTTGCGGTCTGACCCCCTGCGCATGAACGCTGCCCGCGCCTTGTATTCGCTGCTGACCTGGTGCGCCCAGCCCTTGCTGCGCCGCAAGCTGCGCCGCCGCGCCGTGGCCGAACCCGGCTATGCCCACGCCGTGGGCGAGCGTTTTGGCCGGTACCCGGTGCCCATGGACAGCATGGTGTCGCACCACAGCGTTGACCCCATCGGCCAGTTTGTCTGGGTCCATGCCGTATCGCTGGGCGAAACCCGTGCCGCCGCCATCCTGCTGGCCCAGTTGCGCGAGCAGATTCCCGGCATGCGCCTGCTGCTCACCCACGGCACAGCCACCGGGCGGGCCGAGGGCGAAAAGCTCCTGTTGCCCGGCGACGTGCAGGTGTGGCAGCCGTGGGACACGCCCGGTGCGGTGGCTCGATTTCTGCGCACCTTTCGCCCGGCCATCGGCATCCTTATGGAAACCGAGGTCTGGCCCAACCTGGTAGCGGGCTGCCAGCAACGCGGCGTGCCCCTGGTGCTGGCCAACGCACGCTTCAACGCCCAATCACTGCGCAAGGCCCAGCGCCTGGCAGCGCTGGCCCGGCCCGCCTATGGGGGGCTGACCGCCGCCTGGGCCCAGACCGAAGACGACGCCACCCGCCTGCGCGCCATCGGCGCCCCGGTGCGCGGCGTGTTTGGCAACCTCAAGTTTGATCTGGTGCCAGACGCCCGCCAGATCGCCCAGGGCCGCGCCTGGCGCATCCACACCGGGCGCCCCGTGGTGCTGCTGGCCAGCAGCCGCGAGGGCGAAGAGGCCATGTGGCTCGACAACTTCAAGCCAAAACAGCCTCTAGCGCAAACCAGTCAAGCGCGAGCAGCTATTAATAATGTAGCAAACGGCGTGCAATGGCTCATCGTGCCGCGCCACCCCCAGCGGTTTGACGAGGTGCAGCAACTGCTGGAGCAGGCCGGGCTCACCGTATCGCGCCGCAGCCATTGGGCCGCAGAGCCCGAGGCGGCCGACGTGTGGCTGGGCGATTCGCTGGGCGAAATGGCGCTGTACTACGGCCTGGCCCACGTGGCCCTGCTGGGCGGCAGCTACGCCCCCCTGGGCGGCCAAAACCTCATCGAAGCCGCCGCCTGCGGCTGCCCCGTGGTGCTGGGCCCCCACACCTTCAACTTTGCCGAAGCCGCCGAACTGGCCTGCACCACAGGCGCCGCCCAGCGCGTGCCCGACATGGCCAAAGGCATGGCACTGGCCACCCGACTGGCCACCCACCCCCCAGAGCAGTTCGCCGCCAGCCAACGCGCCACCCGTTTTGCCACCGCACACCGGGGGGCGGCGCTGGCCACGGCGCAGGCGGTGCGGGGGCTGGTGCTGGCGGGGTAGGGCTGGGCTGGGGGTACGTGGCTGTTGGGGCGATTGGCGGGGGCCCGGATCGACCCCCTCCCCATCCACCCCTGTAGCCACGGGCACGTACACAGCCCTGTTTATCTATTCTTTTATCTATTCAACTTTCCATGCAATCAGGGTATGCTGACCGCATGCCCTCCGCCGCCCAGACCCACGCCCACGCCATCCGCACCCTGCTGCGCCCCGGCCCCGCCAAGGCGCAGGCGCTGGCCCAGGCGCTGCAGGTCAGCCAGCCCACCGTCTCCCGGGCTCTCAGCGCGCTGGGCGATGAGGTGGTGCCTTTCGGCGCGGCAAGATCTATTCAATACACGCTCCGCGATCCCCAGCGCGCCGATCTGGAGGCCACCGTGTACCGCGTCACCCCCCAGGGCGCGCTGGAAACCCTGGGCACTCTGGTGCCGGTGTGCCCCCAGGGCTTTGTGATGGTCGAAGCGGGCGGGGCCCGGCTGCACAGCGACGGCCTGCCCTGGTGGATTTTTGACATGCGCCCGCAGGGCTACCTGGGGCGCGCCTACTGCCAGCGGCATGGCCAGCGCCTGGGCCTGCCCGAGCGGCTGGGCGACTGGAGCGACACCCACGCGCTGCGCGCCATCCTGGACCAGGGCGACGACATGCCCGGCAACCTGCTCATCGGCCCCACCGCGCGCGGCCAGTTCGTCAACGCGCCCGACCCCGTGCCGATTGCAACGGCGCAAAAGCTGCACACCTACGCCCAGTTGGCCGACCTGGCCGCGCGCGGCGAAGTGGCGGGCTCGTCCGCCGCTGGCGAGCAGCCCAAGTTCACCGCCTACGCCGAGCAAGCCGATGGCACCGCCGCGCATGTGATGGTCAAGTTCACCGCAGAACTCGACACCCCCGTCAGCGCCCGCTGGCGCGACCTGCTGCTGGCCGAACACATCGCCCTGCAGGTGCTGCGAGACCACGGAGTGCCCGCCGCGCAGTCCATGACCTGGATGCACGGCACCCAACGATTTCTGGAAGTGCAACGCTTTGACCGGTTGGGTGCGCGCGGACGCATGGCGCTGCATTCCTTCGCGGCGCTGGATGCCGAGTTTGTCGGCAGCGGCGGCAACTGGCCGGTGATTGCCAGGGCGTTGTTAAAGACCGGGATCATCACCCCCCAGGCCTTTGATACGGCCTGCCTGCTGTGGGCTTTTGGCACTCTGATTGGCAACACCGACATGCACAGCGGCAATCTGTCGTGCTTGTCAGAGGGGCACAGACCTTACGAACTGGCGCCTGCGTATGACATGACGCCCATGACGTTTGTACCCACGGCGGGAGGCGGCTTGCCGAACCGGGCGCTTGAACTGACGGTGGGGGAGCAGGTCAGTGCGGCTGCTTGGAAGGAGGCGCTTGGGATGGCACAGGTGTTCGTTCGACGGGTGGAGGGCGAGGAAGGATTCAGCGCGGGTTTTGATGCGTGCAAGGCTGAGTTGGTGCGCCATGTGACGGTGGCTGGTGAACGTAGTGGACGGCTCACGCTTTAGCAGGCTGCTGAAATACTGGCCTGCTGATGCCAACAGCGAAAATTCGACCTCACAAACCGGCCGACAACGGTATTTTTTGAGAACCCCAAGAGGTAAGTGCCTATCGGGACCGCAGTTTTTGGAGTTGCCCGGAGGTATTTCAGCAGTTTGCTAGCTTTTGAAAAAATTCATACACCGGTCAGAAAATTTCAAGTGATGGAGCGAGATGTCGATGATTTCATAAATAGAGAAAAAATAGTCAAAGATAACGCCAATATTGCAGACACGATAAATGGAAATTCTCGACCAGCATTCGAAATTAGCCACGCACCGAGCGAGGGGCCGATTACCACTGCGGTAGTTGAAATGCTTCGAACGGAAGTGCTGACACGTCCCAGCAAATTTTGTGGACAAAGATTCTGCATATTAACGCTGGCACCAATTGCAAATAATTCATAACCAAAACCGTTGAGGAACCAAAGCAATATCAGTGATGCCTTTCCCAGATGCTGTGGAGTTAAGCTAACTATGAGGGCGACTGCAATGACGGCCATTGAGAAAAAAATGACTCCACTTCTTAATAGAAAATTTGCATTTTTATTTTTGAAAAATATACGAACAATCATCGCAGCAGCAACCGCACCTGCACCGGTAGATGAAACAATGATTGAGAACATTGCGGCATCAAAGCCCTTGGAGCTTATGAATGACGCTAGATGAGGGTCGTAGATAGCCAGCGTTAGTGAGATTCCGATTGACATAGCTATGCTTATCAAAAGGCCATGAGGAAGACTGCTGAATGATTGAAAGCCGTCTACAAGATTTTTAAAAATTGATCGCACATCGCGAATATCACTTTTTACTGGAAAATCAACTCCTTTGAAAAGCAATGGAAGCATGATGGTACAAATGGTCGTGGCTACCGCAGAAGCTAGAAATATATAATTCGATGGAACAATGAAAGCTAATAAGCCGGCAAGCATGGGCGTTCCGATCTTGGTGAGTTGGTCTGAAACGCTCAAAATTGAAAAGTAGCTTATTCTTGATTCCTGATCAATGGTCTGATTTGTTACGATAGAACTCGAAGGCCAATAGATCATATTGGCAAGACCTTTTGCAAAAACAAGCGCAGCGAACACTTCGATAGAAGGTGCGAAGGCAATCCCAACTGTCAGCAGACTTCGAGAAATAGCACCCCAGAGCATTAATTTTCGGGGATCACTCCTGTCCAGAATGACTCCAAATATTGGGCCTATAATCAAACTTGGAATACCATAAAGTGCGGCCACAACTGCAATATCTGCGGGTGTTGATTTCAATACGAATGATGGCACCGAAAATATCAAAAAAATATCTATCCATGAAGCAAAGCCGGCAAGGGTTTGGATAATAAATAGCAGCCAGTACCTATTTTTCGATGAAATATTTTCACCATTCATGTTAGCACGCCAGTGTTTTTGTGGGGTTTAAATATTCGATTATCGAAAACAAACCCATCAAGCCCATGCTTTTTTGAAAAATCCATCAAATCACTTAAACGATTAAGAAATCCACCACCATTAAAATTGAGGGATGTATTACACAACACCCCTAGGCCTGTTTCCCGCTTGAACTCCACAAGCAAATTAAATAGCTCTATGTTGTCTTCTTTGGCAACGGATTGCGGGCGCGCAGAATTGTCCACATGCGTGACTGCTGGAATTTTGTCAGATATCACCCGCCTGAAATGCAGCATATATTTGCTAGGGGCATTTGATTCAAAGTAGTGTTGCATGTCGTCAGCCAAACATATCGGAGCAACCGGTCGATAGTTTTCCCGATGTTTGATAATATTAAGTCGCTCCAGCATCTTTTTAGTCGACGGAGAAGCAAGAATGGATCTCGCGCCCAATGCACGAGGGCCCATTTCGTATCGGCCTTTCATCCAGCCAATAATGGCACCATCAGCGAGTAGTTTGGCTGCTATCGTAGGTGAATAGTCTTGGACATCCCATCCAGTGTGGTTGGGATTATCATCGAATGGGAGTTCTCCAGCATAAACGCTCCATTTTATCTTGGCTTTACCTGTGTAGAAATACTGCGCATCGATAGCTGTACCTATAGCTGATCCGCTGTCATTTGCACACGGCGGTATGAAAACATCCTCGAAAAGTTGTGCGTCAACCCATTTCGAATTCCATTCACAGTTCAATGCACACCCGCCAACAACTATAAGTGGATGTTTTCCATGTTCTGGGATAATTGATTTTGCGGATTTTTCGAATTTTGAAAAAATTGCCTTTGACATTAAACTCGCCAAATTTGCGAATTCTGGATTTGTTACTCCGCAATTGTAATATTTACTTTCTGCAAACTGACTTTTGTCGAGAATATTCTTTATTTCGCCATTTGAAAGAATATTCCTAACTACCTGTTGACCATCAGAATCCACATCCTTATATTGGGCATATGAAGCAATAGCCATGAGTTTTCCAGCATCACTGAGCCTGATAGTGCCAGGTTTTAAATTAAAATCTGGATCTGCCAAGCCGAACAAAAATGCGTAGCGAATGCCGGGATAATCCATGACTTCGCAGATTTTTTTCACTCGTACTTTTTCATCTATGAAGTACCACGCTCCTAGATAACCCTCCCAAATCAGCACGTAGCATGCACGTCCTTGCTCCCAGGGAGAGAGCCCGTAGCCGCACATCAAATGTGAACGGGCATGGCTAGAACTGAAGTAGGTAGCAGCATTCCCCCACAATTCGGTCGGTCTAGAAATAATTTTTTCAGTGCAACTATAGCCAGCCCCGATGGGCGGACCATAAGGATCTGCACCGTGACTCCAACCTCCATAGGCGAGCACATCCGGTGCGCTTTTACACAGTGCCATTGCCTTAAAGAGCGTGTCCCCTGTGAGCTCACTGTAGCGGCGTCCGTTGTCTTTCTCTGATTCTAAGGAAAGCAATAGTTCACCATTCTGGACAACAGCTATACCTCCATCATGGCCGGGCTTTATGCCTATTATGGATAGGTCTTCGTTTCGTCTCATGAATTTAGAGCCTGCTTTGAATTATTTTGCGCGTTACTTTGTCTATGCTGCTACCTGATCCAGATCCTCCACCGACCAAAAAAATTGGGTGCTCGATGTCCGGCGTGCAGCCTAGAACTTCCGCTAGTTCTCGATCATGAAAATAACCTGTGAGCCATGGCTTCAACCCCATTGCGGTTATAGCTAGATTTAATGTTTGTGAAAAATGCCCGACTTCCATCAGCATAGGCCTGTAAGCGCGTGAATGAGGATATTTCCACCACATTTTGTCAAATCGTGAAGTCATCACAATTGAGAATGCCATATCGTTTGCCCAGTTTTGATTGCAAAGATATGCGCCTATTGGATCTTCAGGTAGCGTGCGGACAAATTCCAGTTCGTGTTTTTGCGAGAGATAGTGATAGATTCCAGGAGGTAAGCCTTCGATATTTGAAGCCCACAAGTAAGGCTCGGTGCACTGCAACCCACCAGCCGCTGGAGCAGTTCTTCTGTACCCGTAAACTGCTAAGTTGTTGATCGTCGGATCTGGCGACCCAATATCACCAAATGCACAGAAAAGTAGTGTGGCAATTTTATCTAATGAAACCGATCTGCCATCAAAATCTCTGCATGTTCGCCTTTGAGATAGAGATGTCCACAGGCTAATATTTTTCAATATTGCAAGGTCAGGACTTGGTAGTGTAGTCCGTGCTCCTCCTTTTACAATCTCGACCTCCGGGGTCGATTCACGTATTGAGGCGCAAAATTCCATATACGAAAGCGCGTACTCTTCTGACTTTTTTTCATCATCATATTTTTCAACACCTTGTGGGTGCCGAGTTCCATAGTGAAAAATATGCGACAACCAATCCCACCCCCATTTATTATAAGAAGGGGCATCAACAAGTACGCCAGATTCGATAATTTCTTCATCGACTGCTGTCTGCGTGGGTGAAGTCCCTTTTGAGAAATCGATGAGGCGCAGAAGATGTTCGATAGAGACTTCAAATTGCTGGTGATTATCATAGTCCCAGTAAATTATTTTACCATCACAGATTTTTAAAAAATGTGGGAATTGAAGCCATTTTTTTTCTGTGTCTTTCATATGGTTGTCATTCCTAAAAAAGGCGAACTCGAAAGTTCGCCAAAATAACCAGATGGTATTCTATTTATTTAGTTGTTGAAGTACACATGCATGCGGTATGCGTCATTGGATTGGGACTTCAGTGGCGACTCGATCTGAACTTTCTTCATGGAATAAATCCTCATATAGATAAACCACAGGATTTGTGGTAGATAATTATTGTCACTTAAATCGCGTCACGGGGCGTAAGAATCGAAAAATATTATTAACTTCATATGTTGTGAATTGCATATGTTTTGGTGAATGCATTTTTGGAAAAGTGCTCTCAAATCTGAGGTGGAAAACCCGAGTTCGACACCAAATCGGCATTTGGGGCGATTTCCGCAGGGTGGCTCTTTATAAATCAATGACTTACAGGCGCCTTGATAGAATTTTTGTAGTGG
>CAXIRU010000005.1:0-24818 GCA_964031875.1 Acidovorax facilis | reverse complement strand
CATGAGCTTGACGCCGGAGTTCTTGTCCTTGACCTGCTTGATGAATTCGCCGATCTTTTCCACGCCGCCTTGGGCCTGGATGTCGTACAGCATGTTCAGTGCTGCTTCGTTGGCGCCGCCGTGTGCAGGGCCCCACAGGCAGGCCACGCCAGCAGCGATGGCCGCGAACGGGTTGGTGCCCGACGAGCCGCACAGGCGCACGGTCGAGGTCGAGGCGTTTTGCTCGTGGTCTGCATGCAGGATGAAGATGCGGTCCAGTGCGCGTTCCAGCACGGGGTTGACCTTGTACTCTTCGCAGGGCGTGCCGAACATCATGCGCAGGAAGTTGCCTGCGTACGAGAGGTTGTTCTGCGGGTACATGTAGGGCTGGCCCATGCCGTACTTGTAGGCCATGGCGACCAGCGTGGGCATCTTGGCGATCAGGCGGATCGCGGCGATCTCGCGGTGCTGCGGGTTGTTGATGTCCGTGCTGTCGTGGTAGAAGGCCGACAGGGCGCCCACCAGGCCGGTCAGCACAGCCATGGGGTGCGCGTCGCGGCGGAAGCCACGCAAGAAGAACTGCATCTGCTCGTTGACCATGGTGTGGTTGGTCACGCGGCTGGTGAAGTCGGTCTTTTGTGCTGCGTTGGGCAGGTCACCGTACAGCAGCAGGTGGCAGGTTTCCAGGAAGTCGCAGTTCTCAGCCAACTGCTCAATGGGATAGCCGCGGTACAGCAATTCGCCCTTGTCGCCATCGATGTAGGTGATGGCCGACTGGGTGGCTGCTGTGGACAGGAAGCCCGGGTCATAGGTGAACATGCCCGTCTGCGCATACAGCTTGCGGATGTCGATGACGTCCGGGCCGATGCTGCCCTGATAGACCGGCAGGTCCACGCTGGGGCTGCCGTTACTGAACGACAGGGTGGCTTTGTTGTCAGCTAGCTTCATTGTTACTTTCCTTGGGTAGGTTGCCGATACGAATCCGGTCTTGGTGCGAGGGCTGGGTGTCAGGCATGCACTGCCGTGGCGCCACCGCTTTGTCTCAGCATGCCGAGCACTTCACGCGCTTCTTGTGTGTCTTGGTCGCCCGAGGGCTCTCGCCGCCGCAGCAGCAGGTCCAGCAGGTCGTTGTCCGCCAGATCCATCAACGCGTTGAGGCCTTGCGCATGGCGCTGCGTCAGCGTCGATTCGAAGCGTTGGAAGAACTTCTCGATGAACAAGTCGTTCTCCAGCAGGCCGCGTCGGCAGCGCCAGTGCAGCTTGCTCAGCTCGCGTTCGTCCAGCAGCGGCGAAGCCGCCTCTGGCGCGATGGATGGGGTGGATGGCGTTTGCATGGACCGGGGTGTAGGACGATGAATGGGCTGCGCTCAGATGGCGCGGCGCACCATCAATTCCTTGATCTTGCCGATGGCCCGGGTGGGGTTCAGGCCCTTGGGGCACACGTCCACGCAGTTCATGATGGTATGGCAGCGGAACAGGCGGTACGGGTCTTCCAGGTTGTCCAGGCGCTGGGTGGTAGCTTCGTCGCGGCTGTCGGCGATGAAGCGATAGGCCTGCAGCAGGCCAGCGGGACCCACGAACTTGTCGGGGTTCCACCAGAAGCTGGGGCAGCTGGTGGAGCAGCTGGCGCACAGAA
Source organism: Acidovorax facilis (assembly GCA_964031875.1). GTDB lineage: Bacteria > Pseudomonadota > Gammaproteobacteria > Burkholderiales > Burkholderiaceae_C > Acidovorax > Acidovorax facilis_A. The sequence goes on along the minus strand of CAXIRU010000005.1, from coordinate 23,203 downwards.
TGCACTCGTACAGGCCGTTCAGCTCTTCACGTTCCTCGGGGGACTGCAGGCGCTCGGTTTCGGGCGGCACGTTGTCGTTGACGAGGTACGGCTTGATGGAGTTGTACTGCTTGAAGAACTGCGTCATGTCCACGATCAGGTCGCGGATGACTGGCAGGCCGGGCAGGGGCTTCAGGACCACGGTGCCGGGCAGCGTGTTCATGTTGGTCAGGCAGGCCAGGCCGTTCTTGCCGTTGATGTTCATGGCGTCCGAGCCACAAACACCTTCGCGGCAGGAGCGACGGAACGACAGGGTCGGGTCTTGCGCCTTGAGCTTCATCAGGGCGTCGAGCAGCATGCGTTCGCTGCCGTCGAGTTCCACTTCGACGGTCTGCATGTAGGGCTTGGCGTCCTTGTCGGGATCGTAGCGGTAGATTTGGAAGGTGCGTTTTGCCATGGTGGGGTGCTCCTGTATCCGTTTAGAACGTGCGAACCTTGGGCGGAACTGAGTCCACGGTCAGGGGTTTGAGTTTGACGGGCTTGTAGGTCAGGCTGTTGCTCTCGCTGTGCCACAGGGTGTGTTTCATCCAGTTGGCATCGTCGCGGCCCAGCGGTGCCACGGGGTCGTCTGCGGGGCGCTCGTAGTCGCTCACGGTGTGGGCGCCACGGCATTCCTTGCGGGCAGCGGCCGACACCATGGTGGCTTGCGCAGCTTCGATCAGGTTCTCGACTTCCAGCGCTTCGATACGTGCCGTGTTGAACACCTTGGAATGGTCCTTCAGGCCCACGCTGTTCACACGGTTGCGCAGCTCGGCAATCTTCTTGACGCCTTCGTCCATGCTCGCTTGGGTGCGGAACACACCGGCGTGCAGTTGCATGCTGGAGCGGATGTCGTTGGCCACGTCCTGGGCATATTCGCCGCTGCTGGCGCCTTGCAGACGGTTGAGGCGCTCCAGGGTGCGGTCGGCAGCGTCTTTGGGCAGGGGCTTGTGGTTCTTGTTCTTGTCGTTGAACTCGACGATGTGGTTGCCCGCCGCGCGGCCGAACACCAGCAGGTCCAGCAGCGAGTTGGTGCCCAGGCGGTTGGCACCGTGCACCGATACGCAAGAGCATTCACCCACCGCGTACAGGCCGTTGACCACGAGGTTGTCATTGCCGCCTTGCTGCACCACGACCTGACCATTGATGTTGGTGGGAATGCCGCCCATCTGATAGTGGATGGTGGGCACCACGGGGATCGGCTCCTTGGTGATGTCCACGTTGGCGAAGTTGACGCCGATTTCGTACACCGATGGCAGGCGCTTGTGGATGGTTTCCGCACCCAGGTGGTCCAGCTTGAGCAGCACGTAGTCCTTGTTGGGACCACAGCCACGGCCTTCCTTGATTTCCTGGTCCATCGAGCGGGACACGAAGTCGCGCGGCGCCAGGTCCTTCAGGGTGGGCGCATAGCGCTCCATGAAGCGCTCACCATTGCTGTTGAGCAAAATGGCGCCTTCACCACGGCAGCCTTCGGTCAGCAGCACGCCCGCGCCGGCCACGCCGGTGGGGTGGAACTGCCAGAACTCCATGTCTTCCAGCGGAATGCCAGCGCGTGCGGCCATGCCCAGGCCGTCACCGGTGTTGATGAAGGCGTTGGTCGATGCAGCAAAAATGCGGCCTGCGCCACCGGTGGCCAGCAGTGTGGTCTTGGCTTCCAGGATGTGCAGGTCGCCAGTTTCCATTTCGAGCGCCGTCACGCCCACCACGTCGCCGTCGGCGTCGCGGATCAGGTCCAGGGCCATCCACTCCACGAAGAAGTTGGTGCGGGCCTTGACGTTTTGCTGGTACAGCGTGTGCAGCATGGCATGGCCGGTGCGGTCGGCCGCAGCGCAAGCGCGTTGCACGGGCTTTTCGCCGTAGTTGGCGGTGTGGCCGCCAAAGGGGCGCTGGTAGATGGTGCCGTCGGTGTTGCGGTCAAACGGCATGCCCATATGTTCCAGGTCATACACGACCTTGGGGGCTTCGCGGCACATGAACTCGATGGCATCCTGGTCGCCGAGCCAGTCGGAGCCCTTGATGGTGTCGTAGAAGTGGTAGTGCCAGTTGTCCTCGGACATATTGCCCAGCGACGCGCCGATGCCGCCCTGGGCAGCCACGGTGTGCGAACGGGTGGGGAAGACCTTGGAGAGAACCGCAACGTTCAGGCCGGCGCGGGCCAGTTGCAGGGATGCCCGCATCCCGGAGCCGCCAGCTCCGATGATGATGACGTCGAACTTGCGCTTGGTGATGTTGGCTTGTGTGTAGCTCATTGTGTACCTTCAATCGCGGGAATCAGAGACGCCACAGAACCTGGATGCCCCAACCGGCGCAGCTGACCAGCCAGACAATGCTGAACACTTGCAGTGCCAGACGCAGGCCCACGGGCTTGATGTAGTCCATCAGGACTTCGCGCAGGCCGACCCACGCATGCCAGGCAATCGCGACGATCACAGAGAACGTCAGCACCTTCATCCACTGGGCCGAGAAGATGCCCGCCCATTTGTCGTAGCCGATGGGGCCTTTGGAGAAAATGACCTGCGCCAACAGGGCCAGGGTGAACAATGCCATCAGGACTGCCGTAACGCGCTGGCTGAGCCAGTCGCGCAGACCATAGTGGGCGCCGACGACGACGCGCTTGGAACCGTAATTGACGGACATGGGGATTTCCTCTCGTTATTCGGCAAGCCCTGCAACGCAGAAGCCGCCGTTTTGGGGTTTGATCGATCAGTACAGGCCGAAGAGCTTGGCGCCGAGAACCAGTGTCAGCGTGATGCTGATGGCCAGGACAGCGAAAGCGGACGACTTGCCGAATTCCTTGTTCACGGCACTGTGGCTCACGTCCATCCACAGGTGGCGCAGGCCTGCCGTAAAGTGGTGCAGGTAGGCCCAGATCAGCGCCAGGGCGACCAGCTTGATGAACCAGCCGGGCACAAAGCCGATGCCGATGTTGAAGGCCGCCGAGAATTTAGCGAATGAGATTTCGGACGACACCGACGTATCGAACATCCAGATGATGAAAGGCAGCAGCAGGAACATGATCAGTCCGCTGGCGCGGTGCAAGATCGAAACCCACGCGGCTGGTGTCATGCGGTAGGTCGTCAAGTCCTTGAAGGCATTGATGTTGCGGAATTCAGGCCGTTTTTTGGCGAGTTCAGTCATGTTGTGTGCTTTCGTGGATGTAACTGCTTTGTAATTTGATGATGCAAAGAACACAAAATTCTATTGCAACGCAACAAGAAGGTTTTACTTCGGCCTGAATGTTCTACGTTTCCGCTCGGGTGCCAGGGTCATGTCAGCTCAGCTCATTGCGGTAGTGGTGCGTATCGGTCAGGTACAGGCCGCGCCGTAACTCCATCGGAACGTCGTTGTAGGTGTAAGCAATACGCTCCACACTCAACAGTGGCGTGTTTGGCTGGATCTGCAGCATCGCTGCTTGGTCGGCATCGGGAAGTACTGCACGTATTTTCTCCTCGGCGCGCACCATGCGTACACCGAAGTCCAGTTCAAACATGGCGTAAGTAGGGCCTTGATAGTTGGCCAGCTGCTCGGCCGTCAGTCCTTTGAAAGCCTGGCCGGGCAGCCAGATGTCTTCCAGGATGGTGGGTACTCCGGCAAAAGACAGGATGCGCCGCGCCTGGACCACCGGATCGGCACTGCGCAGCGCCAGCGCGCGTGCCACATCAGCGCTGGCGCGCACGCGCCTGCAGTCGATCACCTTTCGCTGGGCGGGGCCCTCCACGCGGACGTCCCCTGTGTCAGGCATCAGCTTGAGAAAGCGGTATTGCACGTGCTGCTCGGCATGGGTGGCCACAAAGGTGCCCTTGCCCTGGCGCCGTATCACAAGGTTTTCGGCGGCCAGTTCGTCAATGGCTTTTCGCACCGTGCCCTGGCTCACGCGAAACCGTGCGGCCAGGTCCATTTCGCTGGGGATGGATTCGCCCGGTTTCCACTCTCCCTGCTGCAGGCTTTGCAGTATCAGTCCCTTGATTTGCTGGTACAGCGGGCTGAACGCCGGCGTGGCAGAGCCCGTGCCGGCCAGAGGCTGTGCAGGGTTGTCGGCGTTGAGCGGAAGCGAGGACATGGCAATCAGAAGGGGGGCGGGCCGCGCAAGAGTCGCGGTGCGGGCTGGATCGGGGTGTAATCATATCTTATATAAGACATAAGACAAATTGACCGGGGAGTCCAATCAGCGGTACACTCCAAGGCTGTTTTGCGGGGCACGGGCTGCTGGTAACAGGCGCTGGTGCTTGCGTTGCACTTACACCTGTTTTCTCACTTCCCTGGAGTTTTCACCATGAGCAAGAAGCCTGTTCGCGTCGCCGTCACCGGTGCTGCTGGTCAAATCGGTTACGCACTGCTGTTCCGTATCGCCTCCGGCGAAATGCTGGGCAAGGACCAGCCCGTCATCCTGCAATTGCTCGAAGTGCCTGCCGACGGCCCTCAAAAGGCGCTCAAGGGTGTGATGATGGAGTTGGACGACTGCGCCTTCCCGCTGCTCGTCGAAATGACCGCACACAGCGATCCGATGACCGCCTTCAAGGATGCTGACTACGCATTGCTGGTTGGCTCGCGCCCACGTGGCCCGGGCATGGAGCGTGCCGAGTTGCTGGCTGTCAACGGCGCCATTTTCACAGCACAAGGCAAGGCCCTGAACGCCGTGGCTTCGCGCGATGTGAAGGTGCTGGTGGTGGGCAACCCCGCCAACACCAACGCCTACATTGCCATGAAGTCGGCCCCCGACCTGCCACGCAAGAACTTCACCGCGATGCTGCGCCTGGACCACAACCGCGCTGCTAGCCAAGTCGCTGCCAAAACCGGCAAGGCCGTGGCCGACATCGAAAAGCTGACCGTGTGGGGCAACCACTCGCCCACGATGTATGCCGATTACCGCTTCGCCACCATCAAGGGCGAAAGCGTTGCCAAGATGATCAACGACCAGGAGTGGAACGCCAACACCTTCCTGCCCACCGTTGGCAAGCGCGGCGCCGCCATCATCGAAGCCCGTGGCCTGTCGTCGGCTGCGTCTGCCGCCAACGCAGCCATCGATCACATGCGCGACTGGGCCCTGGGCACGAATGGCAAGTGGGTCACCATGGGCGTTCCGTCCAACGGCGAATACGGCATTCCCAAGGACACCATGTTTGGTTTCCCGGTGACCTGCGAAAACGGTGAGTACAAGATCGTTGAAGGTCTGGAAATCGACGCGTTCTCTCAAGAGCGCATCAATATCACGCTGGCTGAGCTGCAAGGCGAGCAAGACGGCGTCAAGCACCTGCTGTAAGCCAGTGAGCGCAATGCAGCCGACGCCACAGGCATCGGGCCTTCAGGCCGCCCGGGTCCCTGCGCAGGGGCTGGGCGCTGCGCTCCCCCACCCACGCGATGTGTTGCTGGGCGCCCAGGCACAGACTGGCTTTCTGCCAGTTTGTGACCACTACAGCGGCGTAGAAGCGCGCATGCGCAAGAGCCTGCAGTTGCAGGCCGAGATGACGCAGGAGTTCGGTACCTGTGTCTTTGATGTCACCCTCGATTGCGAAGACGGCGCGCCCGTCGGCCTGGAAGCCGACCACGCCAGGCTGGTTGCCAGTCTGGCGACAGGAGCTGCACCTGGCGCGCGCGTAGCTGCCCGGGTCCACGCTGTGGACCACCCGGCGTTTGCCAACGATGTCGCCACCATCGCGGGCGAAGCTGGCCACAGGCTCACCCACATCATGGTGCCCAAGGTGGAATCCGTGGACGATGTCGTGGTGGTTGAGCGCGCGCTGGAAAAGGCCTCGTTTGCCCAACTACCGATCCATGTCCTGATCGAATCACCCGCTGCTGTGCACCGCGCTTTTGAGATTGCAGCCCATCCGCGCGTGCAGAGCCTGAGTTTTGGGCTGATGGATTTTGTCTCGGCCCACGGCGGGGCCATCCCGGCCCAGGGCATGACTTCGGCTGGGCAGTTTTCGCACCCGCTGGTGGTGCGTGCCAAGCTGGAGATCGCCGCGGCCTGCCATGCCCACGGGAAAGTCCCGTCGCACTGTGTCGTGACGGAGTTCTCCGATACAACCGCCATGCAGTGCGCAGCCGACCGGGCTGCGCGCGAATTGGGCTACAGCCGCATGTGGAGTATCCACCCCGCCCAGATCCGCCCTATCCTGCAGGCCTTCGCGCCCCAGGCGGATGATATTGAAGTTGCTTCCAAAATAATAGCTGCTGCCGCTGATTCTGATTGGGCTCCAATCAGTTTTAAGGGTGTTTTGCATGACCGTGCCAGCTATCGCTTTTACTGGCAGGTGCTGGAGCGCGCGTACCGTACGGGGCGCGCGCTCCCTCCTACCGTGCGCCATTGGTTTGGTGCGTCGGCTCCCGTTCCGTTGTGAACATTCCTGAAATTTTTCTCGCAGGACCTCCCATGAAACACCTTATTGCCTCTGCCTTGATGCTGTTGGCTCCGGCCTTTGCCATGGCGCAAGCCCCTGCCAAGACGGAAACCAAGCCCGAGCCCAAGGCGACTGCCAAACCAGCGGCGAAGCCTGCGGCCAAGTCCGACGCGAAGCCCGCAAAGGTTGCAGACAAGGCACCTGCAGCCAAGAAGTCGCCGGTGGCCGCAACAGAAGGTACCAGTAGCCGCACTCAGCTCAAGAGCGCGGCAAACCAGGTGGCTACCGGCATCATCGCGGCCGAAGCTGCGCTGTCCCCCGAAGAGTTGGCCATTGCCGAACGGGTGCACGTGGGACGCATCCCCTGCGAACTGGGCGCCTTCGTCACTGTGACCGCTGAGCCTGCGAGCCCAGGCCACTTCCATGTGGAAGGCAAGGGTTTCAAGTACTTCATGGCCCCGGTGGCTACGACCACCGGCACGGTGCGCCTGGAAGACCAGAAGGGCGGTGCCGTGTGGCTGCAGATCGCCAACAAATCCATGCTAATGAACCAGAAGCTCGGTCAGCGCCTGGCCGATGAATGCATGAGCCCTCAGCAGGTGCTCGTGGCCGAGGCTATCAAGAAAAATCCACCCGTGAGTGTGCTGGAACCCCTGAAGTAAGCCCTTCACCAGCGCTGTATCTGAGAGAAAAGACCCCATGACCCCGCGCGTGCAGGAGCCCTGGCAGGCATAAGACGCCGCCGCACTGCAAGCAGCCCCACTTTAGAACGCAACCGGAGAAAAATGATGTTGAAAGCCTACCGTGACCATGTGGCCGAGCGTGCCGCTCTGGGCATCCCACCGCTGCCCCTGGATGCCAAGCAAGTGGCCGACCTGATCGAACTGATCAAGAACCCACCCGCTGGTGAAGATGCCTTCCTGCTGGACCTGCTCACGCACCGCGTGCCTCCGGGTGTGGACGATGCCGCCAAGGTCAAGGCCAGCTTCCTGGCCGCCGTCGCACATGGCGACGTGAAGGTGGGCCTGATCTCCAAGTCCAAGGCCACTGAACTGCTGGGCACCATGGTGGGCGGCTACAACGTGCACCCTCTGATCGAGCTGCTGGACGATGCCGAAGTGGCCGGTGTGGCTGCCGAAGCGCTCAAGAAGACGCTCCTGATGTTCGACTTCTTCAACGACGTCGCCACCAAGGCCAAGGCAGGAAACGCCAAGGCCCAGGAATTGATGCAGAGCTGGGCCAATGCCGAGTGGTTCACTTCGCGCCCCGAAGTCGACAAGAAGATCACCGTCACCGTGTTCAAGGTGCCCGGCGAAACCAATACCGACGACCTGTCGCCCGCACCCGATGCCTGGAGCCGTCCTGACATCCCGCTGCACTACCTGGCCATGCTCAAAAACACCCGTCCCGACGCGGCATTCAAGCCCGAAGAAGACGGCAAGCGCGGCCCCATGCAGTTCATCGATGACCTGAAGAAGAAGGGCCACCTGGTTGCCTACGTGGGCGACGTGGTGGGCACCGGTTCTTCGCGCAAGTCGGCCACCAACTCCATCGTCTGGGCCACCGGCCAGGACATCCCCTTCGTGCCCAACAAGCGCTTTGGTGGCGTCACGCTGGGCGGCAAGATCGCTCCCATCTTCTTCAACACGCAGGAAGACTCGGGCTCGCTGCCGATCGAAGTGGACGTTTCCAAGCTGGAAATGGGCGACGTGATCGACGTGTTGCCCTATGACGGCAAGATCGTCAAGAACGGCGCCACCGTGGCCGAGTTCCAGCTCAAGAGCGACGTGCTGTTTGACGAAGTGCGCGCCGGTGGCCGTATCAACCTCATCATTGGTCGCTCGTTGACGAGCAAGGCCCGCGAATTCCTGGGCCTGCCAGCGTCCAACGTGTTCCGCCTGCCCACCGCCCCCGTGGCGACAAATGCCGGCTTCACGCTGGCGCAGAAGATGGTTGGCCGTGCTGTGGGCCTGCCCGAAGGCCAGGGCGTGCGCCCCGGTACCTACTGCGAACCCAAGATGACCACCGTGGGCTCGCAAGACACCACTGGCCCGATGACCCGCGACGAGCTGAAGGACCTGGCCTGCCTGGGCTTCTCGGCCGACCTGGTGATGCAGTCCTTCTGCCACACGGCCGCCTACCCCAAGCCCGTGGACGTGAAGACGCACCGCGAACTGCCTGCGTTCATCTCCAACCGCGGCGGCGTGGCCCTGCGTCCTGGCGACGGCGTGATCCACAGCTGGCTCAACCGCCTGCTGCTGCCTGACACCGTGGGCACCGGCGGCGATTCGCACACGCGTTTCCCCATCGGCATCTCCTTCCCCGCAGGCTCCGGCCTCGTGGCCTTCGGCGCCGCCACCGGCGTGATGCCGCTGGACATGCCTGAGTCCATCCTGGTGCGCTTCAAGGGCGAAATGCAGCCCGGCGTGACCCTGCGCGATCTGGTGCACGCGATCCCGCTGTACGCCATCAAGCAGGGCCTGCTGACGGTGGCCAAGGCTGGCAAGATCAACGCCTTCTCGGGCCGCATTCTCGAAATCGAAGGTCTGCCAGACCTGAAAGTCGAGCAAGCCTTCGAGCTGTCCGACGCATCGGCCGAGCGCTCTGCCGCTGGCTGCACGATCAAGCTCAACCCCGAGCCGATCAAGGAATACCTGACCTCGAACATCGTTCTGATGAAGAACATGATCGCCGACGGTTACGCCGACGCCAAGACGCTGCAGCGCCGCATCGAGAAGGTCGAAACCTGGCTGGCCAAGCCCGACCTGCTCGAAGCCGACAAGGACGCCGAGTACGCCGCCGTGATCGAGATCGACCTGGCCGACATCAAGGAACCCATCGTCTGCTGCCCCAACGACCCGGACGACGCCAAGTTCCTGTCCGAAGTGGCGGGCACCAAGATCGACGAAGCCTTCATCGGCTCGTGCATGACCAACATCGGTCACTTCCGTGCCGCAGCCAAGCTGCTGGGCGGCCAGCGCGACATCCCCGTCAAGCTGTGGGTGGCACCGCCCACCAAGATGGACGAGAGCGAGCTGATCAAGGAAGGCCACTACGCAGCGTTCGGCACGGCCGGTGCACGCACCGAAATGCCCGGCTGCTCGCTGTGCATGGGCAACCAGGCGCAGGTGCGTGAGGGTGCGACGGTGATCTCCACCTCCACCCGCAACTTCCCCAACCGCCTGGGCAAGAACACCAACGTGTTCCTGGGCTCGGCCGAGCTGGCCGCCATCGCCTCGCGCCTGGGCTACTTGCCTTCGCGGGAGGAGTACCTCAAGGAAATGGGCGTGATCGATGCCGACAAGGCGAGCGTCTACCGCTACATGAACTTCGACCAGATCGAAGAGTACGCAGAAGCCGCCAAGGGTGCGGCGGTTGCGTCCTGCTGACGTGCAGCGGATGCCTGGATGGTGGTGTAGACCGCCTCCGGCCTAGACAAAAAACGGCCCTTCGGGGCCGTTTTTTTGCTTCTGGTGCCGTTCTTCGTCTCTTGGCCGTGAAGGCAAAAATGTGACAGTCACGGTTTTGTCATGAAACCGTTCCTATGCTGCGGCCACAACAACAATAAAAAGAAAGAGAGGCATGCATGGCATCCATGGCGGATCGGGCAGGGGCGCTGCTTTTCACGGCCATATTTGCGGTCGGTTTTGGCCTTGGCGGTTACTGGGCGGGCTTGCGGCCTTTGGCCCAGACCCTGCAGGCGGCGTGGCAGGTGCGCTGCTGGGTGGCGGTGCAAGCGCAGGTGCTCCAGGCGGACCTGCGGCAGCGGCGGGGCAGTGAAGGGGGTATCACCTACGCGTTGCAAGCACGTTACCGCTATGAATTCGGCGGAGCCCGGTACGAGGGCACGCAAGTGGGGCTCGACGCGCAAGGCGGGGCCGACAACCTGGGCGACTGGCAGCAGCAATGGCACCGGCGGCTGCAAGAGGCGCAATCGCGCAACCAGGCCATTACCGTCTGGGTGGACCCGGCCCGGCCTTCCCGTTCCCTGATCGACCCACACATCCGCTGGCCGCTGCTGATGGTCCGGCTGCCGTTTGCATTGGTTTTCACCGGGGTGGGGCTGGTGGCAGCCTGCGCCTTTGTGTGGGTGCTGCTGGGGCGCAGTGGGGCATCTGCGGCCCCACAGCCACCGGAGCGTGGCACCGCGCAGGGGCTGAGCCCGGATACCGGTGCGCACAGCTCCTTGCGGGGCACGGCTGCCAGAGCCTGGTTTTTTGCCTTGTTCTGGTGTGGCATCGCCTTCCCCATGGCGGGTGCGCTCTGGTCCGACCGGGGGGCGTCGGGGTGGGCCAAGGCCTTCATGGGGGTGTTTGTGGGGGTGGGGTTGATGCTGCTGTGCCTGGCCACAGCCCAGACGCGCAAGGTGTGGCGCTACCGGGGCTCGGCGTTCATGGCCCTGCCGCACCGGCCCCAGGCGGGGCGGGCGGTGGTCGTCACCCTGCGGCTGCCCGGCCGGGCGGCGGGGCAAGACGGTGCGCAGGCCCTGCGCCTGCGTCTGGCGCAATACCGGGTGGACGAGTCCAGTTCGGGATCGCCAGAGCGGCTGGTGGAAGTGGTGGAGGCCGTTACAACCGTGCAGCCTGCCCCTGACGGCGGCCTGCACCTGTCAGCCCGTTTTGAACTGCCCGAGGACGCACCCACCCATGGTGCGCAGCGGTCGGGCGAGCGTGTGGACTGGCGGGTTGAGCTGCAGCGGCCTGGGGACTCCTTGCAACTTTCGTACGACCTGCAGGTGCAGGCCGAGGCGTCGGCCCTGGTGGCGTCCACCCCCGACCGGTTTGACCGGCGTGTGGCGTGGGGGCATGAGGCGCCTGTTGCGCTGCAAGACAACACGCTGGCCGAGAGTGAGCACAGCGCCGCGCGGTGGCCGCAAGGTGTGCGGGTCCACGAGACACCCGACGCCTGGCAACTGCATTTTTCGCAGACGGGATGGCGGTGGGCCGCTGGGGTGGCAATGGTTCTGCTGGGGCTGGAGTGGGTTCTCCAGGGCCGTGTGGGCGCGCAGGGCCTGGTGTTGCCACGCTCATCCGCGGGGCTGGGCGTGATGGTGGTGCTGGTGGCTTTTGCACTGCATGCCGCCACCCGGCGCTGGACGCTGTGGGTGCAGGACGACGGTGTGCGGGTGCTGCGCAGCTCATGGTGGTGGTCGTCGGTGCAATCCGTTGCGGGCGAAGCCAGCCAGGCGCTGGTGCACAAGTTGCTGTATTCGACAGGCAGCTGCAGCTGCGAGCAGCGTTACCACGCGGTGTATGCGCGGGATGCCCAAACGGGCCTTGTGCGGCTTACGCCGGGGCTTCGGGGCGCTGCTGCTGCCGACACGGTGGGGTGCGCCATCGCACAGGCTTGGCAAGACCGGCGTGGCCGCTTTGCGCCCGGGGCGCTGCGGCGCACCGCCAGTGACCACGCACGCCCTGCCTGGGGCTGGCTCCTGGTGGCTGCCCAGGTTGCGGCAGTGCTGTGGGTGCCACAGGGAGCGCTGCAGGCGGGTGGCTCCCGCATGGACGCTGTGCCTGCGCGGGTCTGGTCCTCAGCGGATGCGCTGTTGCTGGATGCGCAGAATGCGGGCGATACCACTGCGCTGGAGAAGGCGCTGCGCGCAGGCGCCAACCCAAATCTGCTGGCCGACAACGGCTCGTCGGTGCTCATGCTTGCCTCGCACCGGGGACAGATGGCGCATGTGGAGCTGCTTTTGCAGGCCGGTGCCGTGCCGGACCTGCGCCAGACCCAGAAAGACAGCGAGCGCGGCGACACGGCGCTGCTGCGCGCCTTCTATGGCGGCCACCTGATCGTGGCGCAGCGGCTGGTGCAGGCCGGGGCGAGCCTGCAGGTGCGCAACCGCTGGGACTGGGGGCCTGTGCACATGGCAGCGCAAAGCGGCTGTGTGCCGTGCCTGGAGTGGTTGGCCGAACAGGGGCAGGCCCTGGACGAGCCCGCGCCCGCAAGCCGGGGCGAAACCCCGGTCATGCTGGCAGCAGCCAAGGGCCGTGTGCAGGTGCTGCAGTGGATGCACGCGCGAGGTGTGGACCTGGCCCGGCGCGACCGGCAGGGCCACAGCGCGCAGGACTGGGCGCAGTGGCGCGGGCAGACCGATGCCGAGCGCTGGCTGGCGGAGCACCTGGGGTCTCGGCGGTAGGGGGGGGCCTGCACGGCTGAACTTCCTCCACACAAGCCTTGGCCATGCTGGGAGGGCTGCGGGAAGACCCGGGGGCGGGCGCTAGCGGTCCATAGGTAACATTTGCTATTGTTTTTGAAGCAATTTTTGAGGCCCATCGCGCGGTAACGGCCATTTTTGCCATATTTTTTCCTGCTTGTGCCGTGTGGAACCTGCCCACCACGCGCGTGTCTTGCGTGTCGCGGGGTCGGCAGCCGCTGCGGAACGTTCGGGCCCTGCGGCTGTCAGAGCCGGGCGACCCTTTTCACAACCACAACACCCCGTCCACGATGTTCAAGTCCTTCTTCTTTGCCCGCCGCTGGTGGGCCTGGTCTGTTCTGGGCTCTGCCGTGATCCTGTTGGCCACGGCCTACCGCGTGCAGCTGGATGTACAGATCAACGAATGGTTTGGCAGCTTTTATGACCTGATCCAGGAGGCGCTGGGCAAGCCCGGCAGCATCACGGCCGAGCAGTTCTGGGGCCAGCTCTCCACCTTCGCGCGCATCGCCATGATTTATGTGACGACGGCGGTGCTGGTGGACTTCTTCAGCAAGCATTACATCTTCAGATGGCGGCAGGCGATGACCGAGCACTACATGGCTGCCTGACCCCGGCTGCGCCACATCGAAGGCGCCGCCCAGCGTGTGCAGGAAGACACCATGCGCTTTGCCCGCACCATGGAAGACCTGGGGCTGAGCTTCATGCGCAGCCTGATGACGCTGGCGGCGTTTTTGCCGGTGCTGTGGGCGCTGTCGGACAAGGTCACTGCGTTGCCGTTGATAGGCGCCGTGCCACATGCGCTGGTGTGGGTGGCGCTGGCCTGGTCACTAGGGGGCACGCTGTTGCTGGCTTGTGTCGGGGTGAAGTTGCCGGGGCTGGAGTTTCACAACCAGCGTGTGGAGGCGGCCTACCGCAAGGAGCTGGTGTTGGGCGAGGACGACCCTGCGCGCGCAGCGCCGCCCACGGCAGCCGAGCTGTTTGCGGCCGTGCGGCGCAACTACTTCCGGCTGTTCTTTCACTACCTGTATTTCGACGTGGTGAAGTGGTCGTACCTGCAGGTGAGCGTGCTGGTGCCGTTGATTGCGCTGGGCCCCACGCTGATTGCGGGCGCCATCACCCTCGGCGTGATGCAGCAGATAGCGCGGGCGTTCGACAAGGTGCTGGAGTCGTTCCAGTTCCTGGTGCTCAACTGGAGCACGGTGGTGGAGCAAATCTCGATCTACAAGCGCCTGCGGGCTTTCGAACGGCAGATGCAGGAGGCCGGACCGGTCTCTGCGTAGGACCGGTGGCTCGCTACCGCACCTGTTTCTTTTCGAGCTTGCGGGTGAGCGTGCGCCGGTGCATCCCCAGGCGCCGGGCGGCTTCCGAGAGGTTGAAGCCGGTCTCGGCCAGCACCTCGTTGATGCGCTCCCACTCCAGCGTCTTGATGGAGCTGGAGCGGTTGGTCAGCTCCACTTCGGTGTTGCCCTCTTTGAGCCCGAAGGCTGCCTCGATGTCGTCGGTGTTGGAGGGCTTGGCCAGGTAATGGCAGGCGCCCAGTTTCACGGCCTCTACCGCCGTGGCGATGCTGGCAAACCCCGTGAGCACCACGATGAGCATGTCGGCATCGGCTGCATGCAGCCGCTGCACACAGGCTAGGCCTGATGCATCGCCCTTGAGTTTCAGGTCCACCACGGCATAGCCCGGAGTGTGTTCGGCGAGCAGGGCTTCCACCTCGGGCAGGCTGGCGGCCTGCAGCACACGGTAGCCGCGCCGCTCTAATGAGCGCGCGAGCGTGCGCGCAAAGGCCTCGTCGTCTTCCACGATCAGCAGCAGGCGCTGCCCGTCGTCGTCATCGTGTGCGTTGTCTTCGGTGTGCATGGCTCAGTTTGTGGTGCCGGGCAGGGCGATGGCTGCCAGGGGCAGCTCTATGGTCACTTGCGCCCCGCCTTCGGGCAGGTTGCGTGCCGCCACGCTGCCACCGAGGGTGCGCGCCACATTGAGCACCAGGTACAGGCCCAGCCCCCGGCCGGGGCGGTTCTTGGTGGACTGGTACGGGGTTCCCAGTTTGGACAGCATGTCGGGGGCAAAACCGGGGCCCCGGTCCGTCACCGTGATGCGCAGTACATCGGCATCCCGCATGACGGCCAGGCGCACCCAGTCGGGCGAGGCATCTCGGGCATTGTCCAGCACGTTGAAAACCATTTGCTGCAGTGTGGTGTCCGACACCATGGGCGTGTCGGCACCGAACTGGTTGTCATATTCGAACGTAGGCATGGAGCGGGTGCCGCGCCATTCGCGGGCCAGCGCATCGACAAAGGTGCACACGGTGGTCTGCATCGACTCCTCGCCGCGCGCCTCGCCCGCTGACAGCAGGATGCCGCTCACAATGCTTTTGCAGCGCTGCACCTGGGCCTGCATTTCGCGAATGTCCTCTTGCAGCGGGGCGTTGTCGGCCAGGCGTTTTTCGTGCTGCCAGTCGCCCAGGATCACAGCCAGGGTGGACAGCGGTGTACCCAGTTCGTGCGCCGCCCCTGAGGCCAGCAGCCCCATGCGCACGATGTGCTCTTCTTCCACGCGGCGGCGGCGTGCGGCGGCCAGGCGCGCGTCGCGCTCTCGCAGGTTCAGGTTGATACGGGTAATGAACACGACCACCAGCGTAGCGTTGAGCACAAAACACACAAGCAGGCCGAGCACATACAGGCTGGAAAGCCCCTGGTGCAGGTCCTGCGGCAACTCCAGCGGCAGGTGGTGTGTGGCCAGCACCCCAAAGCACAGCAGCGTGATGACCACGATGGACCAGATGTAGGCACCGCGCAGCAGCACGGCTCCAATGGTGATCTGCAGCAGGTACAGGAACACAAACGGGTTGGTGGTGCCGCCGCTCAGGTACAGCTGTACGGTGAGCACGGCCACGTCGATCAGCAGGGCTAGGAACAGCTCGATGGTCCGCACCATGACCCCGGTGCGCAGTCGCAGCAGACTCACCACGTTGAATACGGCCAGGCAGCCCACCACCAGCAGCATCTCGCGCAGCGGCAGCGGCAGGTTCAGGCTGTAGTGCGCCATCTCGATGGTGAACACTTGGCCCACCACGGCGATCCAGCGCAGCTCGATCAGCTGTTGCAGGTTCTTGATGCCCGCTGCAGCGTCGGCCGCACGCGGGCTGCGTTGCTGTTGCTGCGGCGGCTTGGCGGCGGGTTCTGCGCGCGGGGTGGGCGTCATGGGTGGTGGCGGGCGGGCGGGTGGGCGCTGCCTGCATCGCGCAGGCGGCGCTCGTAGCGTGCCACATACCAGCCTGCACCCGCAACCATGAGGGCCAGGCCATACCAGGTCAGTGCATAGACCAGATGGCTGTTGGAGAAGCGGACCACCGTCATGCCCGCACGCGGCCAGGTGGACTCAGCCACCAGAGGGGCGGGGCTGCCCGGCTGCGGTGGCAACCCCGCATCGATGAAGAACGGGGCGACCTGGGGCAGTTGCAGTGCGCGGCCGATGGCGGCAGTGTCGCGCGAATACCAGCGCTGCTCGGACGGGGCATTGCTGCGCAGGAATCCGCCGCCCGGCTCGCTCATGCGCAGCAGGCCCTGCACCGTTGCGGTGGTGGGGGCCGAGGCGGGCAGGGGGGTGGCCAGCCACTGGGTGCGCTGCTCCTGCGGCACAAACCCCCGGTTCACCAGCACCTGCGCGCCATCGGCCAGTTGCAGGGGCGTCATCACCCAGAAGCCAGAACCCAGCTCAGTGAGGGCCTGGGTGAGCACGGTTTTCTCGGGCAGCCACTGGCCCTGCACGCTGACGGGCAGGTATTCGTGGCTGGCCGCGTTCACCTCGGGCCATTGTGTGTGGGGGGGCAGGCCCACAGGGGCCGCGTGCACCCGCTGCTCCACGCGCTCGATCAGTGTGAGTTTCCAGGCGCGGCGCTGCACCTGCCAGGTGCCCAGCGCGATAAAGCCCAAAAACAAGGCGATGCCCACGATTGCGAGCACCGCCTGGCGAAGCCGCCGGGCCTGGTGGCTCGGGGCTGTGGGGTGGGACGGCATCAGGGCGTCGATTGGCTCGGCGCCTCTTGCGTTGCGGGCGTGGGGTGAGCGGGCATCATGTTGGCATTCATGTGGAACATCACCCACAGGGTGCCAGCAATGGCGATCGCCACAAAGACCACGGTGAAGATCGTGGACAGCATGGTCCAGCCACCCTCTACTTTGCCGTTCATGTGCAGGAAGTACACCATGTGCACCAGGATCTGCACCACGGCGAAGGCGCCCAGCACCAGCACGGCGGTGTTGCGATCAGAGATCACCTTGGCCATGACCAGCCAGAACGGGATGGCCGTGAGGATGACTGACAGCACAAAGCCAATCGTGTAGTCGCGCAGGCTGCTGTGGGGGCCCACGTCGCCATCGTGGTCGCCATGGCCGTGGTTGTGGTCATGTCCGGCATGTGCCTTGTGTTGTGCGGCGCTCATTCAAAGCACTCCCATCAGGTAAACAAAGGTGAAGACGCCAATCCAGACCACGTCCAGAAAGTGCCAGAACATGGACAGGCACATCAGGCGGCGTTTGTTCTCGTGAATCAGGCCATGCTTGCCGATCTGCACCATCAGCACCACCAGCCAGATCAGGCCGAAGGTCACGTGCAGGCCGTGGGTGCCCACCAGCGTGAAGAAGGCCGACAGGAAAGCGCTGCGCTGGGGGGTGGCGCCCTGGTGGATCAGGTGGGCAAATTCATAGAGTTCGAGGCCCAGGAAACACAGGCCGAAAAACCCCGTGACCGCCAGCCACACCAGCGTGCCTTTCACGTCGTTCTGCTGCTTGCGCAGCATGGCAAAGCCGAAGGTGATGGATGACAGCAGCAGGAAGGCCGTGTTGATGGCCACCAGCGTCAGGTCGAACAGCTGTGCGCCCGTGGGGCCCGCCGCATAGCTGCGGCCCAGCACGCCATAGGTGGCAAACAGGGCGGCGAAGATGAGGCAGTCGCTCATCAGATAGAGCCAGAAGCCCAGGGCCGTGCCGTTTTCGGGGTGAGGCTCGTGCGCGGGGTGGTATTGGCGCAGCGGCAGGGCTGCGCTTGCGGCGCCTGCCGCGCCAGGTGTGTAACGGATATCAGACATGGCTGGCGCGCAGTTGTTGGGTGCGGAGGTTTTCCGTCTCTGTCACTTCAGAGGCGGGAATGTAGAAGTCGCGCTTGTAGTTGAAGGTGTGGATGATCGATGCGAGGACCACGCCGACGAACGACACACCGGCCAGCAGCCACATGTGCCAGATCAGCGCAAAACCCAGCACCAGCGACAGCGCCGAGATGACCGCACCCGAGCCGGTGTTGGCGGGCATGTGGATGGGCGCAAAGCCGGTGAGCGGGCGCTGGTAGCCGTGTTTCTTCATGTCCCACCAGGCGTCGATTTCATGCACCACGGGTGTGAAAGCGAAGTTGTAGTTGGGCGGAGGCGACGAGGTGGCCCATTCCAGCGTGCGGGCGTCCCAGGGGTCGCCAGTCACGTCGCGCAGCTGGTCGCGCTTGAGGTAGCTCACCACCAGCTGGATCAGGAAGCAGGCAATGCCTGCCGCAATCATCGCGGCGCCGATGGCGGCGATCACGAACCAGATCTGCAGCGAGGGGTCTTCAAAGTGGTTGGCACGGCGCGTGACGCCCATCAGGCCCAGCACATACAGCGGGCCGAACGCCACCCAGAAGCCCACCACCCACAGCCAGAAGGAGCGCACGCCCCAGGTGCGGTCGAGCTTGTAGCCAAAGGCCTTGGGGTACCAGTAGTTGATGCCTGCAAACAGGCCAAACAGCACGCCGCCGATGATCACGTTGTGGAAGTGGGCGATCAGGAACAGGCTGTTGTGCAATACGAAGTCGGCCGGTGGCACGGCCAGCAGCACGCCGGTCATGCCGCCGATGGCGAACGTGATCATGAAGGCCACGGTCCACATCATGGGCAGCTCAAAGCGGATGCGGCCCTTGTACATGGTGAACAGCCAGTTGAAGATCTTCGCGCCCGTGGGGATCGAGATGATCATGGTCGTGATACCGAAGAAGGTATTCACGCTCGCGCCCGAGCCCATGGTGAAGAAGTGATGCAGCCACACCAGGTACGACAGGATGGTGATCACCACCGTGGCGTAGACCATGGAGGTATAACCGAACAAGCGTTTCTTGCAGAAGGTGGCCACCACTTCGGAGAAGATACCGAAGCACGGCAGGATCAGGATGTAGACCTCGGGGTGTCCCCAAATCCAGATCAGGTTCACGTACAGCATGGGGTTGCCGCCCAGGTCGTTCGTGAAGAAGTTGGTGCCGACATAGCGGTCCAGCGACATCAGCACAAGCGCAGCAGTGAGCACAGGGAATGAGGCCACGATCAGCGCGTTGGTGCACAGGGCCGTCCAGGTGAAGACGGGCATCTTCATCAGGTTCATGCCGGGGGCGCGCATCTTGATGATGGTGACGATCAGGTTGATCCCCGAAAGCGTGGTACCTACCCCCGCAATCTGCAGCGCCCAGATGTAGTAATCGAGCCCCACACCAGGGTTTTGCGCCCCCAGATTCGACAGCGCCAGCCAGCCAGAGGTGGAGAACTCGCCCAGGAACAGCGACACCATCACCAGCACGGCGCCAGCGGTGGTCATCCAGAAACTGAAATTGTTGAGGAACGGGAACGACACGTCGCGCGCGCCAATCTGCAGCGGCACGAGGTAGTTCATCAGGCCCGTGACCAGCGGCATCGCCACGAAGAAGATCATGATCACGCCGTGGGCGGTGAAGATCTGGTCGTAGTGGTGCGGCGGCAGATAGCCCATGTTGTCGCCAAAGGCCATGGCCTGCTGCAGGCGCATCATCACGGCGTCAGCAAAGCCGCGCAGCAGCATGACCAAGCCCAAGATCATGTACATGATCCCGATCTTTTTGTGGTCGATGCTGCAGATCCAGTCGCGCCACAGGGGGCCCCACAGGCGGAACTTTGTGATGGCAGCCATCACGGCCAGGCCACCGAGCATGGTGGCGATGAAAGTCCACAAGACGATGGGCTCGTGCGCCATCGGTATGGAGTCCCAGGTGATTCGGCCCAGGGCCCAATGCGGGTCAGTAACAACGGGTGAGGTGGACATGTTCGTCAGTCTCTTGTGCGCGGATCATTGGCGGGTGAGGGTGCGGTCGTATTCCGTGGCGTGGCGCGCTTCGAGGGCGGCCACCACCTGGGCGGCGTTGCCGACAGTGCAGACGTCTTGAGGCAGGTTCAGGCCCTGGGCTTTGATGAAGGCCTCGCCACCGTTCTCGTCGATGGCCATCATGTGGTGCATGCACATCTTTCCGTCTTCCACGCAGCGGTTCAAAACCTTGTCGTACAAGCCTTCCTCCACGCTGGCAAAGCGCTGCACGGGGTCGCGTTCGCTGGGCTTGACCAGGCCCATGTAGGTCTCGCGGGTGAGCGATTTGCCCTCTGTCTTGGTCTTGGCCACCCACTGCGCGAAGTCGCCTTCGCTCAGGCCGTGGAACTTGAACGTCATGCCAGAGAAGCCCGCGCCGCTGTAGTGCGACGACATGCCCTTGTAGACACCCGGCTTGTTGATCACCGCGTTCAGCTCGGTCTGCATGCCCGGCATCGCGTAGATCATGCCGGCGAGGTCGGGTACATAAAACGCGTTCATCGTGGACGTGGCCGTGAGCTTGAACAAGATCGGGCGGTCGACCGGCGCGGCCAGTTCGTTCACGGTGGCAATGCCCAGTTCAGGGTAGAAGAACAGCCACTTCCAGTCCATGGCCACCACCTGCACTTCCATGGGGGTGGATTGGGCGTCCAGCGGTTTACTTGCCGAGATGCGGTCCAGCGGCCGGTAGGGGTCGAGCTTGTGGGTGCCGATCCAGGTCAGCGCGCCCAGGGCAATGATGATCAGCAACGGCACCGTCCAGATCACCAGTTCCAGTGTGGTGGAGTGGTGCCAGTCGGGGTCGTAGTCGGCCTCGGTGTTGGCAGCATTGTTCTGACGGTACTTCCAGGCAAACCAGAGGGTCAGGGCAATCACCGGCACGATGATGATCAGCATCAGCAACGTGGCCTGGATGACCATGTTGCCTTGCTGGGCAGCGATGTCGCCAGCGGGATTGAGGACAACCGCCTTGCTGCAGCCAGCCAGGCTGCCCAGGGCGGCCATGGCCGCCAGCCAGGCGGGCACGCGGGGGAGAGATAGTTTGGACATGGGATGGCGCAATCGGGGCGTCTATTTACGGGTAAACGCGGATAACGGAGTGCCGTCGAATGTAATAGCTCTAGCTTTTTTGTACATTGGACATTTTGTCCAAGGTCAAACAGACGGGCCCCGTTTTGGTGCAAAACAGTTTGCGCGCCGTGGTCCCGCTGCCGCCCTAGTGAAACCGCACTTGTCCCAGATCAAACTTGCGTGTAGAACGGAGTTGCGTTCCTGACAGGGCTTGCGCGAGTGGATGAGGGGATGCGGCGGCCGCCGCGCCTTGAGATGCACGGCTGGCCTGGGCCCTGTTGTGCGTAAGCCATGATCTACACAACGACAAGGAGCCCTGTCCATGAGCAGCCCCGCCTCTGCCACCTACCCTGCGGCCGGCTTTGAAGAAAGCCCCGCATCTCTCTCGCGGGCTGATACGCATGAAGACGTAACCCCCAGCGAAATCGCTGTGGGAGTGATCATCGGACGCTCGTCCGAGTATTTCGACTTCTTCGTTTTCGGGATCGCCTGCGTACTTGTCTTCCCGTCCTTCCTTTTTCCCTTCCTCTCGCGCCTGGATGGCACGCTGATGGCGTTTGCCTTGCTGGCGGTTGCTTTTGTCGTGCGTCCGGTGGGCACCGCCCTTTCCATGGCCATCCAGCGGCGCTGGGGTCGGGGCACCAAGCTGACCATTGCCTTGTTCTTACTGGGCGTGTGCACGGTCGGCATGGCCTTTTTGCCGGGCTATAAGGATGTGGGTCTGGTGGCTGTGGTGGCGCTGCTCATCCTGCGCATTGGCCAGGGCTTGGCACTCGGGGGGTCGTGGGATGGCCTGCCGTCGCTGCTAGCCATGTCGGCACCCAAGGAACGCCGCGGCTGGTACGCCATGATCGGGCAGCTGGGCGCCCCGCTGGGATTTGTGCTGGCGGCCGGGCTGTTTGCCTATCTGTACAGCAGCCTTTCTGTACAGGAGTTCCTGGCCTGGGGTTGGCGTTATCCCTTTTTTGTGGCCTTTGCCGTGAATGTGGTCGCCCTCTTTGCCCGTCTGCGGCTGGTCGTGGGGCAGTCGTATACCGAGCTGCTCCAGGAGCGTGAACTGCAGCCTGTGCCGGTGAGCCGCGTGTTGCGTGATGAGGGCAGCAATGTGCTCCTGGGGGCCTTTGCCGCGCTGGCAAGCTTTGCGCTGTTCCATCTAGTGACGGTGTTTCCACTGTCCTGGATCACGCTGTACTCGGACCAGCCCGTGACCCAGATCCTGGGGGTGCAGATTGTGGGCGCGTTCCTGGCCGCAGGGGCCATCATGGTGTCTGGCTGGCTGTCCGACCACCTGGGTCGCCGCAAGCTGCTGGGCGGCATGGCGGTTCTGATTGGCGTCTTCAGTTTCATGGCACCTGTGCTGCTCAACTCCGGTGAAGTGGGTAGCACCATGTTCCTCTTGCTGGGCTTTGTGCTGCTGGGCTTGTCGTATGGTCAGGCGTCCGGTACGGTCACGGCCAATTTTTCGCCCCAGTACCGCTACACGGGCGCAGCCCTGTCGGCCGACCTGGCCTGGATCATTGGCGCAGCCTTTGCACCGCTGGTGGCTCTGTATCTGTCGGCGCAGTTCGGTCTGCTGGCGCTGACCGTGTATCTGCTGTCGGGCGTGGCTTGCACGCTCGGCGCGCTGAACCTGAACCGCCGCATGGAGCGCCGTGATCGCTAGCTGCGGCAAGTTTGCTATTGTATTTATAGCTGCTCGCGCTTTTCTCTAAAGCGCTAGACGCAAAAATGTCAAAAAAAGCGCCCGGTAATGGCCGGGCGTTTTTTATGGTGCTCAGTCTTTTGGGCTGAATCCAATAATCATCGAGGCAGGTGGCGCGCGCCCTCCGACGTCGCGCGGCAATGTCTCCGTTTTGTCAAGTGCTCGCAAAACAGCGTCATCCCAGGCCTTGTTGCCACTGGCCTGTACCAGGCGTTTGCCCACAATGGTGCCATCGGGCGCGAGGCGCACCTCCACCTCTGCGCGGGGGTTGCCTGAGATCGCATCGGGGTAGACGATATTCGGTTTGACTTTGGCCGACACCAAGCCGCCGTAGCTGCCCGACGGACCAGCGCTGCGCTGGGCTGTGCCTGTAGCGCTCTCTGCACCCGTGGCCCCTGCCAGCCCTTGAATGCGGCGCAGATTGGCCTCACGCTGTTCTGCCAGCTGTTTGGCCTCTGCATCTGCCTTGCGCTTGGCGGCTTCTTCCGCCTTGCGCTTGTCTTCGGCCAGCTTCTTCTGTTTTTCCTGCTCAGCCTTCTTCTGCTCGGCCAACTGCTTTTCGCGCTGTTCTTTTTCCTTCTCTTTTTCTTTTTGCAGGCGTTCCTTCTTTTCCTGCTCCAGGCGGTCGCGGCGCTCTTCCTCCTTGCGCTCGCGTTCGCGCTTTTCACGCTCCAGTTGCTGCTCGCGCGCTTTTTTCTCCTGCTCCAGGCGCTTTTTTTCGCGTTCGATGGCGATGTCGGCCTCCCGGGTGTCGGGTGGGTCGGCGGCGCGGGGTGGGGCAGGGGGG
>CAXIRU010000004.1:0-89695 GCA_964031875.1 Acidovorax facilis | reverse complement strand
CTTGAAGGCTTGACCGCGCTTGACGGTGCCACCGGGACGAACGCGGAAACGTTTTTTCGCGCTGCTCTTGGTCTTCATTTTGGGCATGTGAATGCTCCTCTTTTGTTGTGCTCGTGAGGCGTTTGCAAACCGATCTGCAAACTTGTTGGCCCCGAGCCACTTTTATCGAAAGGCTTTCACCTTTCGGTCGGCAGCGCTCAGAAGCACTGCCTTTTCAAGCGCTCCGCCCCATCGGGCGCAGCGCTCAAAATCTGACACTGATCGGCAAAATTACGCAGCCGCACCCGCTGCAGGAGCTGCGCCTTCGGCCGCCGGCTTAGCCGCAGGCTTCTTCTTGCCCGGGGCAATCATCATGATCATCTGGCGACCTTCCAACTTAGGAAACTGCTCGATGATGATGCTGTCAGCCAACTCATCACGAATCCGGTTGAGCAAAGCCAAACCGAGTTCCTGGTGCGTTATTTCGCGACCGCGGAACCGCAGCGTGATCTTGCACTTGTCACCATCCGCCAAAAAACGGCGGATGTTGCGCATTTTGATGTTGTAGTCACCATCGTCCGTTCCGGGGCGGAACTTGACTTCCTTGATCTCAATAACCGTCTGCTTGGCTTTGGCTTCCGCCGCACGCTTTTGCTCTTGGTACTTGAATTTGCCGTAGTCCATGAGGCGGCACACTGGTGGATTCGCCGTGGCGGCAATCTCAACCAGATCCACGTCCAGCTCACCGGCCATACGCAAGGCCTCCATGAGGCTAACAACCCCCAAAGGCTCGTTATCAGGCCCGGACAGGCGGACTTCCGGAGCCATGATTTCACGGTTCAGGCGGTGCTTGCGCTCTTCCCGGTGGCGACGATCACGAAATTCAGTAGCGATGGCTATCTTCCTTGAATCAAAATGCTACAAACAAAGTAGCTACTCCCGCGCAGTCCGCGAGCGGCAAAGCAGTTTTGTGTTCAAAATCAGGCTTTGGTGGCGATGTCGTTAGCAATCAATTCAATGAACGCATCCACAGACATCACGCCGAGGTCACGATTGCCCCGGGCTCGCACTGCAACGGCGCCGGCTGCCTTTTCCTTGTCGCCAGCAACGAGGATGTAAGGCAGCTTTTGCATCGAATGCTCCCGTATTTTATACGTAATCTTCTCATTGCGCAGATCCAGAGCCACCCTAAGGTCTTGATTCGGCAGCGCTTTTTGCAATTTTTCGGCAATTTCGCGACAGTAATCAGCTTGGGCATCCGTAATGTTGAGCACCGCAACCTGTACGGGAGCGAGCCAGACAGGGAACGCACCGGCGTAGTGCTCAATCAGCATGCCGATGAACCGCTCCATGCTGCCAACGGTCGCACGGTGCAGCATTAGCGGGCGCTTTCGACTGCCATCTTCAGCCACGTACTCGGCATCCAGCCGCTCAGGCAGATTGGGGTCGATCTGCATCGTGCCGCACTGCCACTGGCGACCCAGCGCGTCTTTCAGCGTGTACTCGATCTTGGGACCATAGAAGGCCCCCTCGCCTTCAGCGATCTCGAATTCACAGCCCGAATAGCGCAGGCCATCCATCAGCGCCTTTTCGGCACGGTCCCAAGCCTCTTCAGTGCCAATGCGCGCCTCAGGGCGCGTGGCCACCTTGTAGATGATGTCCGTGAATCCGAAGTCCTTGTAGACCTTCTGCACCAATGCCGTGTAGTTGGCGCACTCCTCCTGCACTTGCTCTTCAGTGCAGAAGATGTGGCCGTCGTCCTGCGTGAAACCGCGCACGCGCATGATGCCGTGCAGGCCGCCCGTGGGTTCGTTGCGGTGGCACGCTCCGAACTCGCCATACCGCAGCGGCAGGTCGCGGTAGCTTTTGATACCCTGCTTGTAGATGAGGACGTGGCCAGGGCAGTTCATCGGCTTGAGCGCGTACTCGCGCTTTTCCGATTCGGTCGTGAACATGTTGTCGCGGTACTTGTCCCAGTGGCCAGTTTTCTCCCACAGGCTCTTGTCCAGAATCTGTGGCCCCTTGACCTCCTGGTAGCCGTTGCTGCGGTACACGCGCCGCATGTACTGCTCCACCTCTTGCCACAACGCCCAGCCCTTGGGGTGCCAGAACACGGTGCCGGGCGAGTGCTCGTCCATATGAAACAGGTCGAGTTCACGGCCGAGCTTGCGGTGGTCGCGCTTTTCAGCCTCCTCCAGCATCGTGAGGTACTGCTGAAGCTCATCTTTCGTGGACCACGCCGTCCCATAGATGCGCTGCAACATCTCGTTGCGGTGATCACCGCGCCAATAGGCGCCCGCCACCTTCATGAGCTTGAAGAACTTGAGCTTGCCCGTGCTGGGCACATGCGGGCCACGGCACAGATCCTCGAAGTTGCCTTCGCGGTACAGGCTCACATCCTCATTGCTCGGGATGCTGGCGATGATCTCGGCCTTGTAGTGCTCGCCCAGGCCCTTGAAATAGGCCACAGCCTCGTCGCGCGGCAACACGCGGCGCACTACAGGCTCGTCCTTGGCGGCCAGCTCGGTCATGCGCTTTTCGATGGCAACCAAGTCCTCGGGCGTGAAGGGGCGCTTGTACGAGAAGTCGTAGAAGAAGCCGTTCTCGATCACCGGGCCGATGGTCACCTGGGCTTCAGGAAACAGCTCTTTGACGGCATAGGCAAGCAAGTGCGCTGTGGAGTGGCGAATGACCTCCAGGCCATCGGCGTCCTTCGCCGTGATGATGGACAGCGGGCTGTCAGCCGTGATCTGGTAGCTGGTGTCCACCACCTTGCCGTCAATCTTGCCTGCCAGGGCCGCCTTGGCCAGACCAGCGCCAATAGAGGCCGCCACTTCGGCAACCGTGACAGGGCCCGGGAATTCGCGCTGTGAACCGTCGGGAAGCGTGATGTGAATCATGGGAGTAACTCTTTCTTTTCAATCAGTGCAATGAGTGCGGGCACGCGCCAGGCCCAGAAAACAAAAAAGCGCGGAACAGGTCCGCGCTTTTTGGAGGTGTGTGCAATCTCGTGCAGGCGCGAACGGCCAGCCTTAACGGCCGGTCAACATCTCCGATGTAGTTCGCGGTGTCATAACCAGATTGCCTTTCTCGCTCTTTTGAATGAAGTTGTTGATATTTTAACCCCGCCTCGGGTTCGACTGCGCAGATAACATGCTTTCGCCCTTGATCAAAGACGCTTCCCTCAAGCAATTGAATTGCGTCAGCCATGAAAGCGCCAGCCCCCTGCCCCTCAACAATACTGAGTTGCAGTGATTTCTGCGAAGAGTGGCCTCACAGATTCGGGTGAAAACTGTGCGATGATTTTTGGCGGACGCCCATCTGGCAACTACATTCGGTGCAGCGAAATGTGAGAAAGTCCCGGTCTGGGGCGTCGCCAAGGGAGGTGTCGCGGCAACACGGGTGTCGAACAAATGCGCTCCATCACCTACCGATAAAGCGTTCGCCCCCAAAGCAGCACTTCGATACGTTCCACCATACTGACTCGTAGTCGATCTTCAGCCAGATTGGCTCTATGAGAATGTCTATGCACCCTGAGATTTCCGTTGTCATCCCTGTGTATTGTGAACAAGCCGGCATCCGCTTCACCTTGCAGGAGGTCGAGAAATATCTGGCGTCATCAACCTCCACCTGGGAAATCGTAGTGGTGGACGACGGGTCCAAGGACAACACATGGACCGAGATCACCGCTATCTCTCAAACCATGGCACGGTTGCGGGGGCTGCGCCTGAGCCGCAATTTTGGCAAGGAAGCGGCGGTGTCTGCGGGCCTGGAGGCGGCACGCGGCAAGGCGGTGATCATCATGGACGGCGACATGCAGCACCCTCCTTCCTTGCTGCCGACCATGATCGAGACTTGGCGCACTGGCGAGTTCGACATCGTGGAAGCCGTCAAATCCAGCCGGGGCGACGAATCCACGCTCTCTGCAGCGCGGGCAAAGCTGTTTTATCTGATTTTGCGAGCATTCTCAGGCCACGATTTGAACGGTGCGTCCGACTACAAACTGCTTGATCAGCGGGTCATCGAGGCATACCGCACGATGAAAGAACGTAACGTATTCTTTCGCGGCATGGTCAGCTGGATGGGATTCCGGTCTACACAGATCCCTTTCGAGGTTGAGCCGCGTATCGCAGGAGACTCAGGATGGTCGGTTTTTGGCCTGATTCGCCTTGCCGCCGTCGCAGTCACAAGTTTCAGCACTTTCCCACTGCACCTGATCACGATTTTCGGCGTGCTCTTCTTCGCCTTCTCCGTCTTGCTGGGGATGCACACGGTGTACATGAAGCTGTCAGGGGCTGCAATCAACGGATTTACCACGGTCATCCTGCTGCTACTGATCATCGGTAGCTCACTGATGATCGGCCTCGGAATCATCGGTGAGTATCTCGCGCGCATCTATGACGAGGTCAAACAGCGCCCCCGCTACATCGTCTCCCAGAAACTCCCCCAGAACCGCCCCGAAAACCCCGCCAGCTCTTGACCCCGCACCACGGGCCGAAAGCCTGAGCATCCCAAGGCGCAATGCCCCCTGTTTTGCTGCCATGCCGAGGCCAGGGCACGGCTTCTCCGCTTCATCACTGCCCTTATGCCCTCCCTGTCCAAACTGTTTCGCTACGGCGTTGTTGGTGTCATCGGTGCCGCAGTGCACATGTCCACACTTTTTTTGCTGGTGGAGCTTGGAGTGTCGGGGCCGGTCTTTGCCACCACCACAGGATTTGTACTAGCGCTACTGATCTCCTATGGCATGAATAGGATCTGGACCTTTGGATACGGTGGCAGCTACTGGGCATCGCTGATCAAGTATTGCATCGTGTCGCTGATCGGACTGGGACTGAACATCCTCATCATCAAGCTGTTCACGGATTTTCTAGGTCTGTGGTACGGCTGGGGGGCATTTGTAGCTGTCGGCGCAGTGGCGCTGAACAATTTCATCCTCAACAACGCCTGGACCTTCACTCACAAGGCCTCAGAACCGCCAAGGGCAAACTCTGACAATGACCGAACGCGCCCAGCAGCCAGACAATCAGAAAGGTAGAGATGCAGGCAGCCACTTTGAAGACAAACCAGCGAAATTCAAGCTACTGGATCGCGCTGCTCTTTGTCGCTGTCCTAGGGGCTATACAGGTCTACTTCTTTGACATTACGTTCCACGGTCCCGACCAGATCCGCGATGTAGAAATTGCACGCAGATTGATTCATCTGAAGGAATGGCCTACCAATGGCCCACCCTTGTTTGGAGAGCGCTTCAGTCTGCCGCCAGGTTTTTACTACCTTCTCGCACTGCCCCTTTTGGTCAAGGATGCCGAGGCTGCGATATTCATCACATTCGGCGCTTTGTTCGCGCTGTCGGTCTGGTACCTGTTGAGGGTCATCCACGCGCAATGGGGCGCCCGAAGCGCACTTGCCTATGCCGTGCTGGCGTTCCCCCTCTTTGCGTCTTTCTATACCCATAGCGCCTGGAACCCCGCTCTGGTGATGACGCTGAGCAATGTGGTGCTGGGGCTATTCATCAGCCTTGTTCACCAGAACCGCCACGATGGGCTGGCGCTTCCCCTGGCGGTGTTCCTGCTGGTGCAGACTCACCCCTCGGCAGTGCCACTGCTGCTGGGCCTGGGTGCCTATGCACTACTGAACTACCAAGTTTTGCTGCACCGAAAGACCCAGACCTCCCTGCTGCTCATTGCAGCGATGACAGCTGTGTGGGCGAGTACATCCGGGGTTGTATCAAAGCTGTTGTCGCCCGCAACAGGTTCAGCGGATATGGCATCTGGCAATGGCTGGCTCGGCAATCTGCTGGACATGGAGAAATGGCGAGATGTTTTCCTGATGCCCCACAGCGCCATTGAAAGCATCCAACCGGCCATCAGCGGACTGGGCGCAGTGGCAGCTGTTCACCTGACCCTGTTGTGGGTGGGTGTGTTGCTGGGAGCAGTCTTTGCTGCAAAAGAGCGGACCATCCGCTGGATATTGCTCACCACGGTGCTGTGGTTCATCGCTTCGATGGCATTTCTGAGCCAAGGCGCATTTTGGCACCTGGATGTGGTGCACCCATGGCTTGCGGTCTTGGCGGCCTATGGCTGGGCAAGCACCGGCCGCAAAACGGATCTTTCCACCGGGCGCTTCAATGCCATCGCCGCGACACTCTTGGCAATTGTCGTCACTGCTCACCTCCACCTCTACCTGCAGTTCGAGAAAAGGGGCAAATACGACCTCCTCCTCGCGTCACTTTTTTTCCCAAAACTAGAGCCCTTGAACTACAAGATTCCGGGGTACACATTCCAGCATCTCCATGCAATGCAAGCAAGCCTGTCGAACCGGGGTATCTGTCAAGAACAGGTCGTGGGGCTTGACCCCTTGGTGATGGGCAATGCTGTCAACCGGACGCTGGACGCGCCCTGCACATCCCCACCAGCGGCCGGACAGGTTTCGCAGACCCTCTATTACATCGCCAGCGATCAGGACGCTCTCCGGTTCGACTTCACCCTGGGCCTGCAGCCCATCACCACAGTGGGTGCCAACGCGGTCTATGCGATCCCCAACACAGGCGCGAAGCTCAATGGCACGGCACAAAACAATGTGCTGTCCAACATAAAGATGAACTACATGACCTTCCTGCCAGCACGACTCGCACAAGGCCTGACCATCAGCATCCCTCCGGCGCAGGAAACCGTCGTGCGTGTTGCCCTGCGATGCGGCAAGGAATATCCCATCGAGCTACAGACCCATTGGAAGCTCGAGGGCGCGGAGTACAAAAAGCCCCTGACCACCGAGCACGCCCGGTACCTGGGCTCGAACTACTACGACTTGGAATGGACACTCACCATGCCCGCAGGCCGAGCCCAAGGCGCCACCCTCTCCTCAGCACTGGGACCGTTGGACTGCGACGTTTCCGCAATTTCACGCACCCTCGGCGCGCACTGACGAGGTGAACGCTCCAAAAAGATCGCCGTAGACTGTGTTTCACCAACCGCCCTGCAGCAATCCATCCAACATCCAGTGACCGGTGACAAACTGAGCGTTTAAAACGAGAAAGCCACCCCGCAGGGTGGCCTCTTGTTTTGCTGTCTCCTCATCCCCTGCGAGGGGGATTTCAGATCAGTGGAACTGCTCTTCTTCGGTCGAACCCGTCAGGGCCTTCACGCTGGACGAGCCGCCCTGGATCACCGTGGTCACGTCGTCGAAGTAGCCTGCGCCCACTTCCTGCTGGTGCGACACGAAGGTGTAGCCCTTTTCGCGTGCTGCGAATTCTGGCTCTTGCACCATCTCGGTGTAGTGCTTCATGCCTTCGCCCTGGGCGTATGCATGGGCGAACTGGAAGGTGTTGAACCAGTTGATGTGGATACCGGCGAGCGTGATGAACTGGTACTTGTAGCCCAGAGCCGACAGGTCTTCCTGGAAGGAAGCAATCTGCTTGTCGTTAAGGTTCTTCTTCCAGTTGAACGATGGCGAGCAGTTGTACGACAGCAGCTTGCCAGGGCAGGCAGCGTGCACGGCTTGCGCGAATTCACGGGCAAAGCCGATGTCTGGCACGCCGGTCTCGCACCACACCAGATCGGCGTAGGGGGCGTAGGCCACGCCACGGCTGATGGCTTGCTCCAGGCCGTTTTTCACGCGGTAGAAGCCTTCTTGTGTGCGCTCGCCGGTCAGGAAAGGCTTGTCGTTGGCGTCGTGGTCGGACGTGATCAGGTTGGCGGCTTCTGCGTCGGTGCGGGCCAGTACGATGGTGGGCACGCCCATCACGTCAGCGGCAAAGCGTGCGGCGATCAGCTTTTCGCAAGCTTCTTGCGTAGGCACCAGCACCTTTCCGCCCATGTGACCGCACTTCTTCACGGCAGCCAGCTGGTCTTCGAAGTGCACGCCTGCTGCACCCGCAGCAATCATGTTCTTCATCAGTTCGAAGGCATTCAACACGCCGCCGAAACCGGCTTCTGCATCGGCCACGATAGGCAGGAAGTAGTCGATGAACTCCTTGTCACCGGGGTTGATGCCACGGCCCCACTGGATTTCATCAGCGCGCTTGAAGGTGTTGTTGATGCGGCGAACCATGGTGGGCACCGAGTCATACGCGTACAGCGACTGGTCGGGGTACATGGTTTCCGAAGTGTTGCCGTCAGCAGCCACTTGCCAGCCCGACAGGTACACGGCTTCGAGGCCTGCCTTGGCTTGCTGCATGGCCTGACCGGCAGAGATGGCGCCGAAGGCGTTGACGTAGCCCTTTTTGGCGCCACCGTTGATCTTGTCCCACAGCTTTTCAGCGCCGCGCTTGGCCAGCGTGTGCTCGATGGGGAGCGAGCCGCGCAGGCGCACCACGTCAGCAGCGCTGTAACCGCGCTTCACACCCTTCCAGCGGGGGTTCTGGGCCCAGTCTTTTTCCAGGGCGGCAATTTGCTGTTCGCGGCTCAGTTGTTCGTTGAGGGATTGGGGCATGAGATCACTCCAGAGGTTGGTTGAAAACGCCGGGCTGCTTGTGCTGCCCTTGGAGACAACTTTAAGTCTTCTATAAGACCTGTGCAAGCTCTTATGTCTTATACAAGATATAAATTTTCTCCTTGAAAAACAACAACTTAACCACAGCATTTCTCAATACAGAAATTGATTTCTCATATCGAGAAAAATTGCGGCAATGCAACATCTATCGCATTCCACATTGAGGAAACAAAATTCCGCATTACAAAAATCAGCCGCTACAAAGCCACCAACGGAGGCGCTTGCAGCCAGTCCCCCCCCGGAATCCGGGGTGCAGAGACCACATATCGGGGATTGATCTCATAGACCAGGCACGGCACAGCCTGTCCGCTCACATCGACCACGATCTCGCGCTTCAGATACTCGTCGGTAGGGGTGGCGCCCAGGCCCTCGATCTCATCCAGAACGGCCTCCAGCGCAGGCTCAATGGCATAGACCTCTCCGTGCACCCGCTGAGAGCCCCCCAGCACCATGCCGGGATAAGCCCCCAGGTGGTAAAGCAGTCCGCACACCTGGGCTGCACCGATGAAGCCTGGAGGCGGTCGAAGGCGGGTGATGTCATTGGACCCGCCGCGCCGCAAAGTGCCATAAACAAAAACATGGCTTGCAGGACGGGCGGGCAAACTTTCGTGCGGCATGATGCGCTTCTCTCTTTGGCAGAACTCATGGAAAACCGGGCCCGGACCGGGCCCAGGCAAGCGGTGCACGCCCAGGCAAAAAAGCAATTGCCTTGCCGATGGACGCACGTCCTATTTCTTGATTCAACATCGACCAGTCTAGTGAAGTGAACACCACTCCCAGTCGCCCCTTTGCCTTTCTGTGCCTGGCCCTCAGCATGTCGCTGGTGGGCTGCTATGTGGCGCTGTCCAAACCGCTGGCCGTCGCGTTACCTGTGTTCCTGTTGGCGTGGATGCGCTTTGGCATTGGCGGCATGGCGATGCTGCATTGGCTCCGCAAACCGGTGGAAGAACCCCCGCTCACGCCACAAACCCGCCAGTTGCTGTTTATGCAGTCGTTCCTGGGCAACTTTCTGTTCACCCTCTGCATGATCTATGGCGTGAGCCTCACCGATGCCGTCACGGCCGGCGTGACCCTGGCCGCCATTCCGGCCGCAGTGGCCGTGATGGGCTGGGCCTTTTTGCGCGAACGCGTGGCGCCACGCACCTGGATCGCCGTGGGCTGCGCTGTAGCGGGAATTGCACTTTTTTCGCTATCAAAACAAGAGCAATTAGCGCTTGCTGCACAAGCGCCAGGCGCTAAAAACACTCAAAATCTCTCATGGCTGGGCCCCCTGCTGCTGCTGGGTGCCGTGGTGTGCGAGGCTGCTTACACGGTGATCGGCAAGAAGCTCACGGGCCACCTGGGCCCCAGGCGCATCACCTCGCTCATCAACCTCTGGGGTTGGATGCTGTCCACACCTTTTGGACTGTACGCCGCATGGCACTTCAATTTTGCCGCTGTCGGCTGGAGCACATGGACGCTGCTGGTGTTCTATGCACTGGCTGCCAGCGTGTGGACGGTGTGGCTCTGGATGACCGGCCTCAAGGCCGTTCCCGCCGCGCAAGGTGGGGTGTTTTCTGTCATGCTGCCGGTCAGCGCTGCGCTCGTGGGGGTGCTGTTTCTGGGCGAGACCTTCAGCGGAGTCCAGCTCATTGCCTTTGCCATCGCCCTGGCCAGCATCGTGCTCGCCACCCTCCCCTCAGGCAGCGCGCTGCGTAACGGCCGATGAGCCCTCCCTGGCGACCAGGCCAACCGGCCGTGATAGCTACGCGACCAAGGGCTGCGCGCTGACCACGATGCCATCCGCATCGGCGTAAAGCCAGTCGCCCGGCTGCACCCGTACTCCCTGAATCTGCACCGCCACATCACGCTGCCCCTCCCCGCGGCGCTCGGTGGGCAGCGGTATCAATGCCAGCGCCCGAAGGCCGACGGCTGCCGCCTTCAACTCGGCCACATCGCGCATACAGCCATCCACAACCACGCCCGCCCAGCCATTGCGCGCAGCCGCCGCGGCCAGATTGCCCCCCACAAGTGCCCGGCGCAGCGATCCGCCGCCGTCCACCACCAGAACACGCCCCTCCCCCGGCGACTCCACGGCAGCCTTGACCTGCGTATTGTCCTCATGGCACTTGACGGTACTCACCGGGCCCGCGAACGCGGCCACCCCGCCATAACTCTGGAAAACAGGGGGTAGAACGCGGAAAGCCCCGCTCATGTCCCCCTTGTGCACATCGCAAAAATCACAGGTGCTGAAAGGGATGAAGGAAGGTGCAGCAGTCATGGTCTGAAGGCCTTTGCGGCAAAGTGAACAACAGGGAAAGCGGCTGGCGCCTGGCACAGCGCAGGTGTGCACGCATTGTCCTAGAACCTGCGAACGGACAGTCAAAACACCCGAGCAATGCACCCAGTGAAGGCAAGAGCGCGGCAAGGCGCAGGCCCCGGCTACAAATCGAGGCAAAAAAAGCCTCTTCTCCCTTGGAAACGCGTTTTTTTCCCAGTAGCATCGGCCTTCCAGTGGGAAAGCCTCGTTTTCGCTGGTGAAATTTACTTCCAACAAGGAAAACCCAACATGGCAACTGCAAAAAAAGCTCCGGCAAAAACAGCCCCCGCAGCCAAGACGGCTGCTGCCCCCGCCAAGAAGCGCACTCCCAACGCTGCTTTCATGAAAGCACTCACGCCCAGCCCCGCGCTGGCCGCTGTGGTGGGTTCGGCACCGCTGCCACGCACGGAGATCATCAGCAAGCTGTGGGTCTACATCAAGGCCAACAACCTGCAGGACGCCACCAACAAGCGCAACATCAACGCCGATGCCAAGCTCAAGGAGCTCTTTGGCAAGCCACAGGTCTCAATGTTTGAACTGGCTGGCCTGATCGGCAAGCACGTCAAGTAAGCCCCGCATTCAGATGCACAAAAAAACAGCCGGCCCAGCCGGCTTTTTTTTCGCCTTTACTTCGGCAAAGTGTGGCGCGCCAGCATCAATGCAAATGAGAATGACCCGCATTTGATGTAACATAATGAAGCAAGTCGAAGCACAGCCATGTTGATCTAGCCACTGCCTTTCGCCTGCGCCTGGCGCCTCGCGCGCCACCTGCACATCCCCATCGACGGAGGCCATCTTGGCAAAATCACGCGCTCAGCGCCGCAGCTCCGTGCTGCGCCCACAACAATTCTCTCCATCCTTCGCTTCCACCACACAGCGTGGCCTGTCGTCCGACAAGGCCCTGCTTCCACTGGGCGCCCTGATGCTGGCAGCCTCTGTAGGCGCCATGGCACAGACCGGTTCCCCAGAGACCACCATGTCTACCGTGACGGTCAAAGAAGCCGCCGAAGTCCAGGGCAAAGACACCCTGCTGCTCAAGAAGACCACGGTCGGCAAGGGCAACCAGGACATCAAGGACATCCCCCAGTCCGTGACGGTGTTCACCGAAAAGCAGATGAACGACCGCAACATGGACGACTTCCGCGAGGTGTTGCGCAACACCGCAGGCGTGACCTTCCAGTCTGGAGAAACGGGCGAAGAAGACGTGCGCCTGCGCGGCTTCTCGCTGGGCCAGGCGGGCGACATCTATGTGGACGGCATGAAGGATGCCCCGCTGATCGAGCGCGACACCTTCAACCTGGACCGCGTCGAAGTGCTCAAGGGTTCTGCCTCGATGCTGTTTGGCAAGGGCTCCACCGGTGGCGTGGTCAACCAGGTCAACAAGGCCCCTTTGCTCATCGACCAGCATGAAGCCTCGTACACCTTCGGCACGGGCCAATACCACCGCGCCACGGGCGACTTCAACTTCAAGACCGGCGAAAACGCGGCCTTCCGCCTGAACGCCATGGTGCAGGAGTTCGACAACTACGGTGCCAAGCAGGACAAGCGCGGCATTGCACCCACGTTCGCCTGGGGCATCGGCACGCGCGACGAATTCTCCATCGGCCTGTACTACCTCGAGTCCAAGGGCCGCCCGCTGTACAACCACCCCTGGCGCGTGGTGGACGGCAAGATCAACACGCCGCTGGAAGCCCGCAACTACTACGGCCTGGCCAGCGACCACAACAACACCTCGGCGCAACACGTCACGCTCGGCCACATTCACCGCTTTGACGACAACGGCGAGCTGAACACGCGCCTGCGCTACGGCACCTACGAACGCGATCTGCTGGCCAGCACCATCGGCTTTCAGAACGCCAACATCACGCTCGACCAGATCAACGGCAACACCGTGCTGACCCGTGGCTCCAAGGGCCGACTGGGTGAAAGCGACGTGCTGCAGGTGCAAAGCGACTACAGCAACACCTTCAACTGGGGAGGTAAGAAGCATGCCGTGCTGGCAGGCGTCGATTTCTACGACGACGACGCCAAGCGCAACCAGAACTACCCCAACACCACCACCCGCCCCACCACCACCGTGGGTTCACCCAACGATGGCGCCTGGGTGGCCGATGGCCGTGCGCCCGTGCAGTGGAACACCTTCAAGTCGCGCAACCTGGGCCTGTACTTCCAGGACACGATGGCACTGAACGACACCCTCAAGCTGGTGGGTGGCCTGCGCTATGACAACTTCAAGGCCTCCTACAAGAATGCCACCGGCGCGCTGAGCAACTCCCGCTCCGACAGCCTGGTCAGCCCCCGCGTGGGCCTGCTGTTCCAGCCCAGCGAGCTGCTCTCGTACTACGCTTCGTTCGGCACCTCGTACAACACTTCGGGCGATACCTACCAGTTCGGCAACCCCGGCAACAACACGGCACGCACCGCCAATACCGACCCCGAAAAGAGCCGCAACTTCGAGATCGGCACCAAGATGGAGCTGTTCGAGCGCCGTGCCCTGCTGGGTGTGGCCGTGTTCCGCAGCGAGAAATACAACGAGCGCAACACCGACCCCGACACCGCTGCCCAGCAAGAGCTGCTCTCCGGCAAGCGCCACGCCACCGGCATGGAGTTCAACCTGGCCGGCCGCCTGACGCCCCAGTGGGAAGTGTTCGCCAACCACACCTGGATTCCTTCGGCCAAGATCGACCGCAGCAATGTGGTGCTGGCCGCCAACGGCGGCGGAGCCCAGGTGCAGGGCGATCGCCCCGGCCTCACGCCCAAGCACAGCGGCAGCGTGTGGAGCACCTATGCCGTCACGTCCAAGCTGCGCCTGGGCGCAGGCCTGACCTACCGCAGCAAGCAAAACCCCGAGGGTTCGCGCGCTGTGTACGCCAGCGGATTTGCCGTGATGGACGCCATGGCCGAGTACGCGTTTGACGACAAGACCACGCTCAAGCTGAACGTGAGCAACCTGTTCGACCGCACCTACGCCGATGGCCTGTACCGTGGCTTCTACACGCCGGGCGCCCCCCGCGCCGTGCAGGTGTCGGTGAAGACGCGCTTCTGATCTTCGAAGCGCCAACGCGCTGATGCGCTGATGTTCTGAAGAAATGACTCCGCCCCTTCACTGGGGCGGAGTCACAATCGGCCTCCATGTTTCTGCACATCCCCAACGTTCTCACCGCCGAAGAGATCACCTTCTTCCGGCAACAGCTCTGGGCCTCCGACACCCCCTGGGTGGACGGCGCCCGCAGCGCAGGCGGCCAGGCAGTGCACCAGAAAAACAACTTGCAATTGGCGCAGGGCAGCGAGCTATCTGCCCAGCTGCAAGGTCTGGTCAAGGCCGCCCTGGCGCGCAACGCACTGTTCTTCTCGGCCGCCCTGCCGCGCCGCATCTACAACCCGCTGTTCAACCACTACGGCGGTGGCGCCAACGCCTACGGCAACCATGTCGATAGCGCCGTCATGCACTCCAAGGCCGACAACTGCTGGGTGCGCAGCGACCTGTCGTGCACGCTATTTCTCACGCCGCCCGAGGAATACGACGGTGGCGAACTGGTAGCCACCGAAGCCTGGGGCGAAAAACGCATCAAGCTCCCGGCAGGCGACATGGTCATGTACCCCAGCAGCACAGTTCACCAGGTGTCGCCCGTCACACGCGGGCAGCGCATCAGCAGCTTCTTCTGGGTTGAAAGCATGGTGCGCGGGCTGGAGCAGCGGCAGCTGCTGTTCGACATGGACATGTCGCTACTGCGGCTACGCCAAAGCGTGGGCGAAACCGACCCATCGGTGATTGCACTGTCCGGCACGTACCACAACCTGCTGCGCATGTGGGCCGACGTGTGAGCCACCACCTTCGACACCAAGGCCCCGCAGCGCCCTCGCGCCTTGCCCGACGCCTTGCCAGAATCACTCCTATTTCAATAGCACCTTACGCTTGCTGAACGGGCGCGGGGTGCTTTTTTCATTGGTATGACCCACACCCCCGCCCGGCACAGGCTGCCGCCCGACATCGCGAACCTGGCCGACCACGAACTGCTGGCACGCCAGCAGCTGGACGACAACGCCTGGGCCTACTTCAGCGGCGGTGCTGCCGACGAGATCACCCTGCGCGCCAACCGCAGCGCCTGGGACGCCCTGCCCCTGTGGCCTCGCGTGCTGCGGCCGCTGGCGGGCGGCCACACCCGGGTGCAGCTGCTGGGCCGCACGCTGGCCCACCCCATCTTGCTGGCCCCGGTCGCCTTTCAGCGCCTGGCCCACCCTGATGGCGAACTGGCCATGGCCTATGCTGCGGCGGCGCTGGGCGCGGGCGTGGTGCTCAGCACCCAGGCCAGCGTGTCGCTCGAAGCTGTTGCCGACGCGGTACAGCCCGACCCCGGGCGCGGCCCGCTGTGGTTCCAGCTCTACCTGCAGCACGACCGGGGCTTTACCCAGGCGCTGGTGCAGCGGGCCGAGGCGGCGGGCTACGAAGCCCTGGTGCTGACGGTGGACGCACCCGCCAGTGGCGTGCGCGACCGCGAACGGCGCGCGGGCTTCCGGCTGCCGCCCGGCATGGGCCCGATCAACCTCGCGGGCCTGCCGCCGGCCCCACCTCCCGACCTGCGCCCCGGCGAGAGCGCACTGTTTGACGGCCTGCTGCTCCAGGCCCCCACCTGGGACGACGTGGCCTGGCTGCAGTCCATCACCCGCCTGCCGGTGCTGCTCAAGGGCGTGCTGCACCCGGCCGACGCGCGCCAGGCCGTGTCGGTGGGTGCGGCGGGCCTGATCGTCTCCAACCACGGTGGCCGCACGCTGGACACCGCCCCAGCCACCGCCACCGCCCTGCCACGCGTGGTGCAGGCCCTGGGCGGCGCAGTGCCCGTGCTGGTGGATGGCGGCATCCGGCGCGGCACCGACGTGCTCAAGGCCCTGGCCTTGGGGGCCTCGGCCGCGCTGGTGGGGCGCCCCGCCGTCTGGGGCCTGGCCAATGCCGGGGCGGCAGGTGTGGCCCATGTGCTGCGCCTGCTGCGCGATGAACTGGAAGTTGCCATGGCCCTGACCGGCTGCGCCACGCCGGCCGATGCCACACCCGCGCTGCTGGATGCCGGGGAAGACCCAGCATTGCGCCACGGCCGGTGAGGGCTGCCGCTGCAGAAGGTAGGCCGTAGGCCGTGGCCGATGGCGGGGGGTTGACGCCGACCCAAACCCTTCTCCCTGTCGACAGGAATGATTTATTGCAAATGCGATAGATTCGTATTTATAATGCTTTTCATTCTTTCAACAGCCAGCCACACTGCCTGCCGCCATGATCGTCTGTGTTTGCCGCCGGGTTTCTGACCGTGAGATTGCCCGCCATGCGCGTGCTGGCATGAGCTTTGACGAAATCCAGTTCGAGCTGGGCGTGGCCACCCAATGCGGATGCTGCGAGAGTTGCGCCCGGGATGTGGTGGCGCAGTGCAGTGCATCGAATCCGGTGGCCGCCCTGCACAATGAGGCAGCGCCGAAAACGATCCAGCTTGCCAGCTCCATTCTGGAAAGCAAGTCATGGAACTCCTCTCTACACTCGCAGGTAGCCTGATCCTCGTCGCAGGCTCGGCCTGGTGGATCTTTCGCAAATAATCGAGGTTATTTAGGGCGCTAGCGCTTATCCAAAAAGCGCTAGCCGCTATCATTTTTATAGGACTTGCGCACACCAGGGTGCAGCACCCGCCTCCCCTTGGGGCGCCCTTTGCCTGAGCCCTGTTTTGCGTCAGTGATGTTTATGTCTCACCCAGATCGTTTCGCCCCCCGAGGGCTCAGCCGCAACACCGTGATCGTGGGCTCCGTCGTTGCACTGCATGTCGCCGGTCTCTGGGGCTTGCAATCGGGCCTTCTGCGCAAGGCCGCCGAAGTCATCGTGCCTGCGGAACTGCTGACTGAATTCATCGCCCCTCCAGCCCCGCCCAAGGTCACCCCCCCGCCGCCAGCGCCCCCACCACCGCCCAAGCCCGCCCCCAAGGTGGCTCCGCGCCCGGCGCCCATGCCGGTGGCCATTGCCGACCCAACACCCGCACCCAACGCGCCCACAGGCATTACCACGCCCCAGCCGCCAGCGCTCCCCATCGAGGCGCCCGTTGCGCCCCCGGCGCCGCCTGCCCCACCAGCACCACCCGCACCGCCCAAGATCGAGCTGCCGTCCAGCGACGCCGCTTACTTGAACAACCCCAAGCCCGGCTACCCCGCCATCAGCAAGCGCATGGGTGAACAAGGCAAGGTGGTGCTGCGCGTACTCATCGGCACCGACGGCATCCCCCAGAAGGTGGAAATCAACAAATCCAGCGGCTTTGACCGCCTGGACCGCCAGGCCCAGGAGGCCGTCATGCGCTGGCGCTTTGTGCCCGGCAAGCGCAACGGCGTGCCCGAGACCATGTGGAACCTGGTCCCGGTCAACTTCGTTCTCGAATAACCACATTCACCACCCATTACCGCTTTAGGGAGCTTTTTCATGGAATCGCAATTCGGCATCGCCAACGTCTGGATCCAGGGTGACTTCGTCACCCGCGCCGTCGCCATCCTGCTGCTGGCCATGTCGCTGGCCTCGTGGATCGTCATCCTCCTCAAGGCACTGGACATCATCAAGTTCAAGAAACACGCCCGCGCCGCGCAAGACTTCTGGCACAGCGAAGACTTTGCCGCCGGTCTGACCAAGCTGGGCGCAGACCCCACCAACCCCTTCCGCCACCTGGCGCTGGAAGGCCGTGAAGCCACAGCCCACCACCGCAACACCAAGGCGCACCTGCACGACAGCCTGGACGTGAGCGACTGGGTCACGCGCTGCCTGCGCAACTGCATCGACGAATTCACGGCCCGCCTGCAATCGGGCCTGGCCATCCTGGCCTCGGTAGGCTCCACCGCACCGTTCATTGGCCTGTTCGGCACCGTGTGGGGCATCTACCACGCACTGGTGGCCATCGGTACTTCGGGCCAGTCCACCATCGACAAGGTGGCCGGCCCCATCGGCGAAGCGCTGATCATGACGGCCCTGGGCCTGGCCGTCGCCATCCCTGCCGTGCTGGGCTACAACGCGCTGGTGCGCGGCAACAAGTCCATCCTGGGTGGCCTCAACAGCTTTGCCCACGACCTGCACGCCTACTTCGTGACCGGCGCCCGCGTGAATGCACCCGGCGAACAAGGCAAGGTGCTGCCCATGAAGAAAGGTGGCTAAACCATGGCTTTCGGAACCCAAGACGATGCCGATGAGGTGATGAACGAGATCAACATGACGCCCCTGGTCGACGTCATGCTGGTGCTGCTGATCATCTTCATCATCACCGTGCCGGTGATGAAACACTCGGTGAACGTGGACCTGCCCCGGGCCACCAACCAGCCCGAGAACATCAAGCCCGAGACGGTGCGTCTGTCGGTGTCGGCAGATGGCAAGTTTTTCTGGAACGAATCGCAGGTGACAGAAGAGGAGCTCTTCCCCCGCTTGCAGGCCGAGGCCGCCAAGGAGCCCCAGCCAGATCTGCACATCCGTGGCGACAAGAACGTGCGCTATGAGTTTGTGGCCCAGGCCATGGCCGCTGCACAGCGCGCCGGGGTGCGCAAGATCGGGTTTGTGACCGATCCGACCCCCTGATTACCACCAAGAGCGCGCCACCTCCATGCCTGCCCGGCCAGCCAAACGCTGACCGGGCAGTTTTGCATTCAGCGCCTGAAGTCCGCATGTTGCACTGAAGCAGGGCATGCCCGCCCCTTGGCGGACCTTCTGCTGCCCCTTCTTCAGCCCACCGCTCATCACCGGCGGACCGGCCAAGGCGACCAGCGAACCCACTCAAACCATCAGCCCATCAACCCCACATCGAAAAAGTACAAAAAGAAACACAGAAATCACTTGACCAGTAATTGCGAATCGTTATCATTAGCAAAACGCACTGCAACGCTACAGGAATACTCTTCATGCAAGCCACACTGACCGCCGCCTCGCTCCTGCGTACTGCCCCTTCGGACCTGGCCGCACCACGCACCGATCGGGACACCCCCCGTCCCGCCGACACAGTGGTCGGCGCCGTGGACAGCAGCGCACTGCTTCAGGGCCAGAAAGCGGTTGCAATCAGCCACAACGGCTCGGTGTACCGCCTTCAGGCCACCAAGCTGGGCAAGCTGATCCTCACCAAGTAATCGCAACAGGAACCAAGTTTCATCGTGGGGCGACTCCCGGGCTTGCAACAAGCTCGAAAGGGTCGTTTTTGCCAGCCAACGGGTTCGCCCGCGTAGCCAGGCTTTTTTTGACCCAGATCTCCTCGCCCCAGGATATATCGAACCCGCACAGCCCCTGCCACGGGCCTGTTGCGCGTCAGTGCAGCGAGTGGCCCCCTCCTGCAACGCCGAGCTCATAACGGCAGATCGCACACCCCGCCAGCCGCTTGTTCAAACCGCATGGCGCAAGCCCTCTGACATGGGTGCGCAAGCCTGCCTATCGGCGCCCTTCCCCCCAACACCACAGACGTACGCAACCGACCGGCAACCGGCGCGGGCTCGACAGACTGAAGGCGCCGGGGTGCCCAGGCCCCGCGCAAGCGCTTCTAGCGCTTCACCCGTGCATGGACAACCCCTCTGCCGCTCAACCGCGCCCCAGGGCCTTTTCCACGCCCCGATTGGCCAGCGCATCTGCGCGCTCGTTGCCCGGATCGCCCGAATGCCCTTTCACCCAGCACCATTCGATGCGGTGGCCGCCTGTGTTGACCAGGGCATCGAGACGCTGCCACAGCTCCACGTTCTTGACGGGCTGCTTGGACGCCGTGCGCCAACCCTTGGCCTTCCAGCCATGAATCCATTCGGTGATGCCCTTGCGCACATATTCGCTGTCGAGGTACAGCGTCACTGCGCAGGGGCGCTTCAAGGCCGACAGCGCCTCGATCACGGCCATCAGCTCCATGCGGTTGTTGGTGGTGCCCAGCTCCCCCCCAAAAAGCTCTTTTTCTGTCGATCCGGAACGCAACCATGCACCCCATCCTCCGGGGCCTGGGTTGCCCTTGCAAGCGCCGTCTGTGTAAATCTCTACCTGGTTCAAACTGTGTTCCTGTCCGTATCGTCGCTGTCTGTGAATATGCGTGAGGTGCTGCCCGTCGCCCCCGCCGGGCCCGCCCGGTTGGCAATAGGCACGGAAGAAGTGGCACGCTGCCGGGTGGCGCGCCAGGCGGGCTCCATCAAACGCATGCCATGAACCCGCTTGACCGCAACCAGAAAATAGGCCGCACCAAAAATAGGCCACCACCGCTCGCCCAGCCGATCCATGAAGCCAAAACGCTCTAGCCACTGGGTACTGCGCACCGCTGGACGATAACAGCCAAATTGGGCGGACTCGACCTCGAAACTCAAAAGCCTGAGCCAGTCGCGCAAGCGCCGGTAGCCAATGAACTCGCCCACGTCCGGCAGGTACAAGCTGCCCTTGCCCAGGCGTTGGACCATGCGCGCACGCCACTGGCGAAGCCCCCACAGGCTGGCAGGGTTCAGACCGCTGATGACCACCCTGCCCTCGGG
Organism: Acidovorax facilis; assembly: GCA_964031875.1. GTDB lineage: Bacteria > Pseudomonadota > Gammaproteobacteria > Burkholderiales > Burkholderiaceae_C > Acidovorax > Acidovorax facilis_A. The sequence continues at coordinate 69,450 of CAXIRU010000004.1, read as the reverse complement.
CACCAGCACCCGCTCTACCTCCCGCAAGGCGGCGTGGGGGTCCAGGCTCAACTCCAGGGTGTGGGGCAGCACCAGAAGGTCCAGGCTCGCTGCAGCAAACGGCAAGGCCACCGGCTCTGTCAGCAGATCCACCACCCGACGCTGCAGGCTGGCATCGCCGCCACCCGTCTCCAAAAAAGCCATGGAGCCCTGCACTGCCTCCTGGCCCAGTGCCAGCCACTGGTGCGGCATGCGGTTGGCGCGAAGGCCGTCCAGCAGGGGCATTCCGAGTTGCAGGCTGTGGTAGCCAAAGATGTCGGCCACCGCATCGTCAAAGCGTGCCTGCTCCCACGCCAGCAGGTACCGGCCCGGAGGGGAATCGAACCAGTGGTGCAAACCTATAATTTGATCGCTCATGAACTTGCTGCCGCTGCCCGCCTTTACCGACAACTACATCTGGATGCTCCACGACGGCCGCGAGGCGATTGTCGTGGACCCGGGAGATTCCGTGCCTGTGCTGCAGGCCCTGCAGCAACTTGGCCTGCAACTGAAAGCCATTCTAGTCACGCACCACCATGCCGATCATGTCGGCGGTGTGGATGCCCTGCGCGGCGCCACCGGCGCCGTGGTCTACGGCCCCGCGCGCGAGAAAATCCCCGAGCCGCTGCACCGCCTGGCACATGGCGATGCTGTGGAAACCATAGGGCTGCGCTTCGCAGTCATCGACGTGCCAGGCCATACAGCGGGCCATATTGCCTACTACTGCCCCGACATCGATGGCGAGCCCCTGCTGTTCTGCGGCGACACGCTGTTTTCAGGCGGCTGTGGCCGCCTGTTTGAAGGCACACCGGCCCAGATGCTGGACTCCCTGGACCAACTGGCGGCATTGCCTGGCAACACCCGCGTATGCTGCACGCACGAGTACACACTCTCCAACCTGAAATTTGCGCGGGCGGTGGAACCCGACAATGCGGCATTGCTCCACTACAGCAGCCAATGTGAAGCACTGCGGGCCCGCCACCAACCCACATTGCCGTCGCGCATGGCTCTGGAGCAAGACATCAACCCCTTCCTGCGCGTGCGCCAGCCCACGGTAGCCCAGGCGGCCCATGGCTACGACGCGCAGGTGAATCAAGACGATGCCGTGGCGGTACTGGCCGCTCTGCGTCAATGGAAAAACGAGTTTCGATGAAAATTTTGCACATCGCCTGCCTGGCGTGCGCGCTTTGGCTCACGGGCTGCGCCACCACCGGGCCATCGCAAGACAGCGCTGCAGGCACCAAGCCATCAACCGCCAGCGCTGCCCCCACTTCAGCCCCCCACACCCCTGTCATCCCGAATGGGCCGCTGCGCCCCATCACTGCCGCGCAGGCATCGAGCGGCGAGGTCGCCTCGCTCTCGGCCCCTGCCGACCTGTGGGACCGCATCCGCCGAGGCTTTGCCATGCCCGACCTGCAGCATGATCTGGTGCAGGACCGTGAACAGTGGTACGCCGCGCGCCCCGACTACATGCAGCGCATGACAGAACGCTCCAGCAAGTACCTCTTCCACATCGTCGAAGAGCTGGAGCGGCGCGGCATGCCCACAGAGTTGGCCTTGCTGCCTTACATCGAAAGTGCGTTCAATCCACAGGCTGTCTCCAGCGCCAAGGCGGCCGGCATGTGGCAGTTCATGCCCGCCACCGGAAACTATTTCGACCTCAAGCAGAACGCCTTCCGCGACGACCGCCGCGATGTGCTCGCGTCCACCCGCGCTGCGCTCGACTACCTGCAAAAGCTCTACAACATGTTCGGCGACTGGCACCTGGCTCTGGCCGCCTACAACTGGGGCGAAGGCAGTGTGGGCCGGGCCATTGCGCGCAACCAGAAGCAAGGGCTGGGGACCGGCTATACGGACCTGACCATGCCGGCAGAAACGCGCATGTATGTGCCCAAGCTACAGGCCGTGAAGAACATCGTAGCCAACCCTGAGGCCTTCCGCACCGAGCTGCCGCTCATCGAGAATCACCCCTACTTCCAGACGGTGGACATCACCCACGACATCGACGTTGCGCTGGTGGCCACGCTGGCTGGCATTCGTGAGGAAGACTTCCGCGCACTGAACCCGTCGTTCAACAAACCCGTGATCCTGGCTGCTGGTACGCCGCAGATCCTGCTGCCCTGGGACAACGCCAAGGTATTCCAGCGCAACCTTGAAGCGCGCCGCGAAGGCCAGTATGCAAGCTGGACCGTGTGGTCCGTGCCCTCCACCATGACGGTCTCCGAAGCCGCCCAGCGGGCCGGTATGAGCGAGAACGACCTGCGCAGCATCAACAACATCCCGCCCCGCATGCTGATCAAGGCCGGCTCGGCGCTGATGATCCCGCGTTCATCCGCCATCCGGCAGGATGTCTCTTCGCACCTGGCAGACAACGGCCAGGTCGCTTTTTCGCCCGAGATCGTCACCCGCCGCACCACGGTGCGCGCCCGCAAGGGTGAAACCGTGGCCAGCATCGCGCGGCGCTACAAGCTCAGCGCTGCCAGCGTGGCAGACTGGAATGATGTGCGCGTCAGTGCGGCCTTCAAGCTGGGCGAGCAGGTGGTTGTGTACCTGCCCGTGCGGCAGGCCACGCAGGCGCGTGGCACGGTGGCGCGCTCCGCGACTGGCAAGCGCCAGGCAGACGCGCCTGTGCGCCGCGGGGGAACGCCGTCGAAGGTCAAGCGGCGCTAAAAAAATACCGTCGGCGATGGGCGGGCGCGGCGCTGCCCGGCAGCCTTGCGGTGAACTGACTTTCATTGTCCAGGGTGGCTCTGCCTCCCAGGCAATGAGACTCAGGAGACTCAGAGCTTCAGCGAGTGCATGCCCAGCAGCCCCAGAATGCCCATGATGATGAGGTACAGCGCTACGATGGTGCTGAGCAGGCGGGGCATGACGAGGATGAGAATGCCCGCGATCAGAGAAACAAGCGGGCCGATGCTGAGGGTCAAGGACATGGAGCGATCCAAATAAGGTAGAAGACTGACAGCCCCCTGCCGAGGCCTGCCGAACGCCGATGAATGTAAGCCATCTTCAGACCATGAATACCCGGGCATTGCGATAGAGGGAGCATCGCAATGCCCGCCTGTGCTGCCGCCCTGACATCCGGGCTTCAGCGGCCCCGGCAAAGCAAACAAGCGGGGGCTGGGCCAGCAGACTCAGACGTTGAATTTTTGTCGCGCCTTGCGCACAAATTCGTTGGTGTAGGTCCGCGCCAGATCCATCTTGAAGTCCGCCAGTTCCGGGTGCACACGCGATAGCACGCGCAATGCCGTGGCTGGGCCATCGTCGGGCATCATCCCGTGCGTCGAATAGGTTTCGCGCACCCGGGTGAAGGCCGCCAGGTACAAACCCCGGTCACCCATCAGGTAGCCCGCAGGCACCGCCTTGATGAGGTCTGCCGGAGCAGCGGTCTGCAGCCATTTGAGGGCATGGACGATGCCATTGGCCAGTGCCTGGGCCTGTGCCGTTTGTTTTTGCAGGAAGGACTGCGGCGCTTGCAGGCAACTGGCTGGCAGAGCCCCGCCAACCATCTCCTGCGCGGCCTTGAGGGACCGCAGGTCGCCCACGATGCGCGTGTCTGCCTTTTGCTCCAGCAGCGTCATGATCGGGTCGGCGTGGCACAGCGCATGCACTTGCCCGGAGCGCAGCGCATTCATCGCGGTCATGCCAGTGCCCACGCTGACAAACGCCACATCACGCGGCCCCATGCCCGCACGCGCCAGCACCAGGCTTGCCGCCAGGTGCGTGGACGACCCCACCGACGACACGCCAATGCGCCGCCCTTGCAGGTCCGCCAGATCCTTGTAGGCCGGCAATGATCGCTGCGAAACCCCCAGCGCCAATTGCGGCGCGCGCCCCATCACCACCAGCGCGCGGTAGGGCTGGCTGCGCACCTGCTGGCGCAGGGTGTGTTCGAAGGCTCCGGCAAAGACATCCGCCGCCCCCTCTTGCACGGCCTGCAGGGCCAGGGCGCCCGCAGAATAGTCGCGCACCGTCACATCCAGACCTTCTGCCTTGAAGTAGCCCAGCTGGTCGGCCAGCGCCAGCGGCAGGTGGTAGAGCACACCCTGCCCGCCCACAGCAACGGTGACGCTGCCCAGCGCTGCTGCGCCCTCTGCCTGCGCCCGCACGATGGCAGGCGCAAACACCCCCGCCGCCGACAGGGCGGATGCGACACCAAAGGCGCGGCGGGTGAGCAAGGGGCGAGTCATGAAAATCCGTGAAAAATCAGTGCAAGCGGCAATGTTGCATTGCAACAATCGTGCCGCAGAGCCAGCAAGGCCGCATCAGGGGGAATCCCTGCGGGTTTCTACGTACCGTGACAAAAAGGGAACAGGGCTGCAGCGGCAGCCCTGAAAAGTCGTGGCATTTCGTGGCGCCAGCCGGTCTCCTCAGAAGGCCGGGGCGGCCAGGATCAGCGGTAGCCGAGGAACAGGATGCCGATGTTCACGAAAAACGCCGCGCCCCATACCGCGCTGCGCACGGTGGGCATGTCGGAGACGTACATCATGATGTAGAAGATGCGGAGCATGACGTACAGCAGGGCCAGCATGTCCAGCGCCGTCTGCCCTGCCCCGAGCAGGTGCGCAATGATCACAGCGCCAATGAAGAACGGCAAGGCCTCAAAGCTGTTGGCCTGCGCCGCGTTGGCGCGGGCCCGCCAGTCGGTCTGCCGGGCCATCCAGGCACGGGGATCGCGGTTGTCAAACCCCCCGTCCTTGCGCGACTTGCCGAAGCTGCCACTTTTGGCCAGCCAGGCGCAGCCGATGGGGAGCAGCGCCGCGAACAGCACGCACCAGTAAGCCACTGTGAACCGCGCAACGTGCATGGTGGTATTCATTTTTTAGCCTTTTTGGGCTCCAGCGCTTGATAGACAAGCGCTAGCAGCTATTAAATTGTGAGTATTCTAGCCGCCGTGGGCGCAGGTACCGCGTGCGGCCTAGCGGCGGTCCACCAGGGCATGCGCAATCGTGCCCAGGTCGACGTATTCCAGCTCGCTGCCCACGGGCACGCCACGCGCGAGGCGCGTTACGTGCAGCCCCCGGCTCTTGAGCGCCTCGCTGATCACATGGGCCGTGGCTTCGCCCTCGGCATTGAAGTTGGTCGCCAGAATGACCTCCTGCACGGTGCCATCGGTGGCCCGGTCCATGAGCTTTTGCAGGCCGATTTCCTTGGGGCCGATACCGTCGAGCGGGCTCAGGCGCCCCATCAGCACAAAGTACAGCCCCTTGAATGCCCCGGTGCGCTCCAGCGCCGATTGATCGGCCGGGGTCTCGACCACGCACAGACGCGAAGCATCGCGCTCCGGGTCCAGGCAGGTGCTGCAAATCTCGTCTTCGGTGAACGTATGGCAACGCGCACAGTGGCGCACGTTCTGCACCGCATCGCGCAGTGCCACGGACAACGCCTCGGCCCCCGCACGGTCATGCTGCATCAAGTGAAACGCCATGCGCTGCGCAGACTTCACCCCCACCCCCGGCAAGCGGCGCAGCGCCTGGATCAAGACATCAAGGGAGTTGGTGGAGGACATGGGTGGGTGGGCGGCCGGAGGGAGTCGGGACAAAAATACGGGAAAGTGCGGTGAAAGGCTTCGACAAGCTCAGCCCGAACGGCGGTTGAGCGCGACCAGTATCCATCCGGCTTCACACCCCGCCCTCAAGGGCGTAGCGAGCGCCTGCCAGGCTAGGCGGACGGAGCGCAGCAACCGGAACGTACTTCCTGTACGTGAGGATTGCGAGCACCGCCCAACGACGCATGGCTGGTGCGCAGTAGCCCACCCTCAAAAAGGGAATTTCATGCCGCCGGGGAGGCCTGGCATGCCCGCAGTCAGCTTGCCCATCTTCTCCGCCGAAGTTTCCTCCGCCTTGCGCACGGCTGCGTTGAACGCGGCCGCCACCAAGTCCTCCAGCATGTCCTTGTCTTCAGCCAGCAGGCTGGGGTCGATGGTGATGCGCTTGACGTCGTGCTTGCAGGTCATCACCACCTTCACCAGGCCCGCGCCCGATTCGCCTTCCACCTCGATGAAGGCCAGTTCGTCCTGGGCTTTCTTGAGGTTGTCCTGCATCGCCTGGGCTTGTTTCATGAGGCCGGCGAGTTGTCCTTTGTTGAACATTTTGGTTTCCTTTTCAAGTTTGTATCGATGGAATGGATGGCGGGCCGTTGTTGGCGCAAGGGTCATGCAGGCTTGATGCTGCCCGGCACGATTCTCGCGCCATAGTCGCGCACCAGCGACTGCACGTAGGGGTCGTTGTTCACAATCTCTTCTGCACGGCGCTGGCGCTCGGCGGCGGCGGCGGCATTGCGGCGGGCGGGGCTGTCGATGACATGGCCCACCTCCACACTGATCTGGGTGGCATGGCCCGCGGCCTCCAGCGCTGCACGCAGGCGCTCGCGCGCTGTGGGCTGGTTCAGCGATTCACGCTCCACGCGCAGCAGCCAGTGCCCCCCGTCGCGCGCCACCAGTTGCGACTGCAGGGCCAGCTCACGCACCAGCGCGGTGATCGACTCTGCCGCCACCATCTGCTGCACGGTGGTGTGCCAGACATCCCCCTCTTCCGTGGGCGTGTAGCGCGCAGAAACGGGCGAGGGGACAGACAGCGGGAGCGGTTGCAGACGCTCCCCCGGCTCGGGCGATTCACGCACCGGGATAGCTACAAATTCAGGAGCGCCTAGCGCTTGCTGGGAATGTGCTGGGTGCTGATTTGGCTCAAATTTTTCGGGCGTACGCACGGGCAGCGCAGTGGCGGTGGAGTGCGCTACCGCCGCAGCGCCTGGCTCATGCGGGCCTGGCCAGGGCGGCGGTTCCGAGGTATCTGCGGGTTGCGCAGACTGCACTGAGGCTTCGGGCTCCGTGGTTGGCGACGCACCCGCCGTGGGCGCTGCACCAGTCGCTCCACCAGTCGCTCCACTTGAAGCCGCACCAGTCGCATCAGAAGACACAGCAGACCGTACCTGGGGAGCAGGCATGGGTGCGGGCTCGGGCGCTGGTGCCGTGCGCGCCGAAGGCATCGACGCTGCCACAGATGCCACAGATGCCACGGTTGCCCCCGCAGTGGCAGGGGCCGCATACGCAGCAGCGGAGGAACCCGACGACGGCGCCTCAGCCCGCGTCAGAGTTTTTTTTTCAGCCGATTCGCCCATGCCGCCCTGTGGTTTGAACGCCAGCAGCCGCAGCAGCACCATGGTCAGTGCAGCATATTCATCGGGCGCCAGTCCCAGTTCACCGCGCCCGTGCAGGCACAGGCTGTAGAGCAGCTGGGTTTCGTCGGCAGGCATCAGCGCAGACAGGCGGGCCGTTTCTGCGGCCTCGGGGTCGTCGGCATCCACGGCGCCGGCCATCTGGGGCACAGCCTGGAACACGGCCATGCGCTGCAGCACGGCACTCATTTCCTCCAGCGTGGAGGCGGCAGACAGGCCATTGAGGCGCAGCGTGTCCGAGGTTTCCACCACGGTCTTGCCATCGCCCTGCGCCAGCGCCTCGATCAGCCGAAACACATAGGAGCGGTCCACCGCGCCCAGCATCTGGCGCACACCGGCCTCTTGCAACTGGCCGCTGCCAAAGGCAATAGCCTGGTCGGTGAGCGACAGCGCATCGCGCATGGAGCCACGCGCCGCGCGCGACAGCAAACGCAGCGCCTGCGGCTCGGCGGGCACGTTCTCAGTGGCCAGTACGCGGGTCAGGTGATCCAGCACGGTCTCGGGCGCCATGGGGCGCAGATTGAACTGCAGGCAGCGCGAGAGAACGGTGACCGGCACCTTTTGCGGGTCGGTCGTGGCCAGCACAAACTTGAGGTACTCAGGGGGCTCTTCCAGCGTCTTGAGCATGGCGTTGAACGCCGTGTTCGTCAGCATGTGCACTTCGTCGATCATGAAGACCTTGAAGCGGCCCTGCACCGGCTTGTAGACCGCCTGCTCCAGCAGGCTTTGCACTTCGTCCACACCTCGGTTCGACGCGGCATCCAGCTCGGTGTAATCCGGGAAACGGCCACTGTCGATGTCCGTGCAGGCGGAGCACACGCCGCAGGGTGTGGCAGTGATACCGCCCTGCCCATCGGGCCCCTGGCAATTGAGCGACTTGGCCAGAATGCGCGATACCGTCGTCTTGCCCACGCCCCGCGTGCCGGTGAACAGGTAGGCATGGTGCAGGCGCTGCTGCGTGAGTGCATTGGTCAAGGCCTGCACCACATGCTCCTGCCCCACCATTTCGGTGAAATTGCGGGGGCGGTACTTGCGGGCGAGCACGAGGTAGGACATGCGGGCGATTCTACGGGCTGGGCCATGCGCCCCTGGCGCCACCAGGGCAAACAAAACAGCCCCTGAAAAATCAGGGCCTCCATCCGACGTACAATCGCCGGTGACGGGCCTCCCCGCATGGCAAAGCAGCCAACCGGGTCAGGTGGGGAACCAAGCAGCCCTAACTGTGGAGTCAGTGCCGGGGGTAAGGCTCGTCAACTTCTTCTTTTTTGCGCGTCGGCGCGAAACGCCCCACTCCAGCATCTCCGCAGCGCCCGCTCAAGCCCCTGCAGACTGCCCCAGCCAGCGCAAAGCCCCCTCGCCTGCCACGCGGCCACTGGCCATGCTGGCGGTGAGCAGATAGCCCCCCGTGGGCGCCTCCCAGTCCAGCATCTCACCTGCACAGAAAACACCCGGCATGGCACGGGCCATGAGGTGCGCGTCCAGGGCCTCGAACACCACGCCGCCTGCGGTGCTGATGGCTTCATCCAGCGGGCGCGCCGCCACCACGGTGACCGGCAGCGCCTTGATGGCGTGCGCCAGTGCCACGGGGTCGTTCACGCCGTCCTTGCCCAGGTGTTCGTACAGGACGCCCGCCTTGATGCCGTCGAGACCCAGGCGGCTCTTGAGGTGGCTGGACAAGGAGCGTGATCCACGCGGATGGCGCACCTCCACCAACACACGTTCGGGCGTGTGGTCGGGCAACAGGTCCAGATGGAACGTGGCATGACCATGGGCCTCGATCTCGTCGCGCAGCAGGTGCGACGCCGCATAGACCACGCTGCCTTCGACACCTGTCGCAGTGGCCACGAACTCGCCCCTGCGACTGAAAGCTCGGCCCTGGCTGTCGGTAAAGGCCAGCGCCACCGTCTTGAAAGGCTGGCCCGCAAAACGCTCTGCAAAGTGGGGCGTCCAGCCGGTGGCGGGCTCGGGCGTGCGGCCCAAAAGCTCCTGCAAAAACGCGCGGCGTGTCTCGCCGGCGGGCACATGGCCGCGAAGCACGTCGAAACCGCAATTGGCAGGGCGCAGCGGCGCCACGGCCACCCCACGCTCGGCCAGCAGCGGCACCCAGGCACCATCCGACCCCAGGCGCGCCCAGCTGCCCCCGCCCAGGGCCAGCACCACGGCGCGCGCATGCACCGACCGGGCACCACCCGAAGGAGCGGCAAAGCGCAGCGCACCACCCGCGCCTTCCCCCCCATCGGCCGCCCAACCCAGCCAGCGGTGCCGCATGTGAAACACCACGCCCTGCCCGCGCAGACGGTGCAACCAGGCGCGCAACAGGGGCGCTGCTTTCATGTCGGTGGGGAAAACCCGGCCCGATGTACCGACAAAAGTCTCCACCCCCAGCCCCTGCGCCCAGGCACGGATTTCGGGGCCGCCAAACACGGTGAGCCAGGGTTCCACCTGCGGCTGGCGCTGCGCATATCGCGTGGCAAACGGCGCGGGGGGTTCGGAATGCGTGAGGTTCAGCCCGCCCTTGCCTGCCAGCAGGAACTTGCGCCCCACAGAAGGCATGGCGTCAAACAAATGGACCACCATGCCCGCCTGCGCCAGCACCTCGGCGGCCATGAGCCCGGCGGGGCCTCCGCCCACGATGGCAACATCGCAGTGCAGATCTGCCACGGCGTCGGCGGCAGGGTTCACGGGAGCATTCATGGAAATAACCTTTGGATGGGATCGGCAATCTAGAACAGCGAGCCCTGGGGAGAATCGTCCACGCCGAACCTGTGCGCTGTTGGCGGCGGCGATGCAGTCTGCAGTTGCTGTGCGGCGGGGGCGAGAGTATGCCGCAATACGCCTTCGCTGCCCGGCTGCGCGCCGGGCCCGGGCCCAGGCGCGGAACGTTCCGGCACCCGCACCAGGCGCCCATCGCCCGTGAGAAAGGCCGCATGCACGGGCTCGCCAGGGGCCTGCCCCTGCACGGCGCTGCGGTAGCGCTGCAACTGCGCCAGCAGCGCGGGCTGGCGCTCGGGCTCGGCGGCACTTTTGTAGTCCAGCACCCACCAGCCCGCGCGCTCGGGCGGCTGGTGGCAATGCACCAGGCGGTCGATGCGCAAGCTCTGGCCCTGGTAGCGCAGTGGGGCTTCGTTGATGGCCGTGTCCACCACAGAGGCGTCCCAGGCCCAGGCGCCCTCGCCCGACAGGATGCGCTGCGCGGTCTGGGCGGCAATCTGCGCAGCGCCCAGGGTGATGTCAAAGTCCTGCGCCAACCGGGCCACACGGGCTGCGGACCACCCCTGGCTGCGCAGATCGGCCAATGGCGCCCCTGCCACGCCCGCCTGCTCCAGCAGCTGGTGCATGGCTTCGCCCAGGCGGGATGCGGGGGTGGACAGCGATACCTCGGGGTCGGCAGGATCACCGTCACCGCTTGCCTGCAGCGCCTGGGACATGGCGCGCAATCGCGCAGGTAGCACGGGCAACTCAGCCAAGGTGAATTGGTCGTGCACGCTCTCTGCCGACGCAGCAACCCCATCCCCCGCCCGGCTCCCACCGGCCGTAATCGCGTCGCCCAAGCCCTGCGCATCCGCCAGCAAGGGCGCCAGCCGGTTCCACCAGCTGCCCGGCGCCGATACGCTGGGTTGCACGGACGATAGCGCCAGGCAGTGTTTGGCGCGCGTCATGGCCACGTAGAGCATGTTCAGCTCTTCGCGCTGGCGGGCTTGCTGCTCGGCGGCCAGGGCGGCTTCGGCGCTGGGCGGCGGGCTGGATTCGCTGGCGAGAAAGACAAAGCCGGCGGGCTCGGTCTTCTCGCCCGGCCAGTCCACCAGGACGCCCATGGTCTCGGCCTTTTGCGGGCGGGTGTCGGTGTCGAGCAGCAGCACGCAGCGCGCCTCCAGCCCCTTGGCGCCGTGCACGGTAAGCAGGCGCACGGCCCGCGCGTCCACACGTCCGGGGGCGCGCACGCCGCCCTTCTTCATAGCCCGCACAAAGGCGTAGGGCGTGAGGTAACGGCCGCCATCGTGCTGCAGCGCTGCCGACAGCAGCGCGCGCAGGTTGGCCAGCACCGCCATGCGCTGCGCTGCGGGAGCGGCGGCGGCAAAGCGGGCCAGCACGTCGCCATGCTGGTAGATGGCGTGCAATGCGTCGTGCGGCGGCAAGGTGTCCACCCAGGCCTTGTATTGGGTCAAACGGGCTGCCAGCGCTTGTGAATCAAGCGCAAATAGCTCACTTTTTTGCAGCAGATCAAACCAACTGGTACCTGCGTGCTCGGGCTGGCGCCGCAGTGCGGCGAGGGAGACCAAAAATTCGTCACTCACACCAAACAGGGGCGACTTGAGTGCGCGGGCCAGGGAAAGGTCGTGCCCGGTGGACACCAGCGCGTCGAGCAGCGCCACCACGTCCTGCACCTCAGGCGCATCGAACAGGTCGGCCTTTTCGGGTTGCACGCAGGGCAGGTGCAGGGCACGCAGGGCCTCTTGCATGGCGGCGAGCCGGTCGCGCTTGCGGGCCAGCACCAGCACTTCGTGGGGCGGCGTGCCTGCGGCGATCTGCGCGGCCACCCAGGCGGCGGCCTGCGTGCATTCGCGCATGCGCTGGGTTTCTTCGGCCTCGTGGCGCGGCTCGGTCAGGCTGTCGCGCCAGGCAAACGGGTCGGTGCCACCTCCACCGTCTGCATCGGCATCGGGCGGCTGGATGGCGGGCAGGCGCAGCAGCACGCCGGGGTCGGTGGATTCGGTGGTGTGATCGCGAAAACCGAAGGTTTCACCAAAACCGAGGGTCTCCTGCTGCACCTGGGCTGTGCCCATCACGGTGTTCACAGCGGCGATCACTCCCGTGGCATTGCGGCGCGTGTGGTCGCAGCTGAGCAGGTCGCCACCCAGCCCGTCGCGCACGAAGGCCTGCGCGGCAATGAAGACTTGCGGCTCGGCACGGCGAAAGCGGTAGATGCTCTGCTTGGGGTCGCCCACGATGAAGACGCTGGGCGGCTTCTGCCCGCTGGCGCCGCCGCCCGAACCTGCGTAGCCCGACAGCCAGGCATGCAGCGCCTGCCACTGCAGCGGGTTGGTGTCCTGGAACTCATCGACCAGAAGGTGGCGGATGCGCGCATCCAGGCGCTCCTGCACCCAGCCCGAGAGGATGGGGTCGGCCAGCATCACCAGGGCCGTGCGCTCCACATCGTTCATGTCCACCCAGCCGTGCTGCTGCTTGACGGCGGCAAACTCCGCAATCAGGCAGCGTGCCAGGCGGGCCATGCGCTGCTGGTGTTGCCAGGCATCGTGCTGGCGGCGCGCGATGAGCAGGCGCTGCAGTTCGGGCTCGGCCTCCTGTGCGGCGGGAAACTTCTCGAGGTTCTTGGACAGGCGATCTTCCTTGGCCACGAACAGGGCTTTGCGCAGCATGTCCAGGCGCTGGTCCATGTCATTGCAAGCCAGCGCATCAATGATGGCGTCTGCCGCCTTTTGCGGCGTCTTGTTGGCCTCGCCCCCCAGGGCCTTGGCGCGGGCCAGCCAGCGCTGGTGGCAGCCGTCGCCCTGCAGCGCATCCGCCGGTTCGTTGAACCCAGCCAAGTCCGGGTATTGCATCTGGAAGGGTGGTACCGAGGCATCGACCACGCCTGCAGCGTCAGCCAGGTCAAACTCCACCCGCTTGGCCAGCGCCGCGGCCAGCGCCTTGTGGGTTTGCGAACGGCCATGGCGGGCCACGACGGCTTCGTAGTCGGCCCGCAGGCTGGTGCTGGAGGCCACCGCGTGCAGGAAAGGCCCCCACACCTCTCGCACGGCCTCGGCATCGTCTTCGAGCAGTTCGAAGTTGGCAGGCAAGCCCTGCGCCTGCAGCAGCGCCAGCGGCGCAGTGCCCAGCAGCGCAGCAAACCAGCTGTGGAAGGTGCGGATCTGCACCGGGCGGCCGCTGGCCAGCATCTTGCGATATAAATTTCGTAGCGCCTCGCGCTTGTCCAGAGCGCGCTGGGGGCTGATTCCCCTTGAAACCAGCTCGCGCGTCAGCGCATCGAGCGGCGCATCGGCAAAGGCCTCCAGCCATTCCTGCAGGCGCTGGCGCATTTCGCCTGCGGCCTTCTTGGTGAAAGTGATGGCCAGGATCTCGTGCGGCGCAGCGCCGTCCAGCAGCGCCCGCAGCATGCGCGAGACCAGCATCCATGTCTTGCCCGCGCCCGCGCAGGCCTCCACCGCCACGCTGCGGGATGGGTCGCAGGCAATGGCATAGAACGCCTCGCGCGAGACGGGCTGGCCGTTGTGTTCGTAGGCCGCAGTCGTGGGGCTGTGTTCGGTCACCGGCGGGCCTCAGTCATTCCAGAAGTCTTTGCGGCACAAGCCGCGCGCAGAGCAGTATTCGCAGACCATGCCCTCACCGAGCGCAGGCATGGGATCGCCAGCGGCGATGCGTTCGAAGTCGTGCAGGATGCCCTCCACCAGCAAGTCGCGCAAATGCACCACTTCTTCCTGTTCATGCATCTGCGTCTCGCCCCGCTCGCCCACGTTCACGTACGCGGCGCGCAGCGTGTCGTGGCTCAGCAAGGCGGCGTAGAACGCGAGCTGGGTGTCCTCCGCCCCCGCGCCGATGCGCTTGCGCGTGACGGCGTCGTTTTCGGTCTTGTAGTCGATGACCAGCGGCTTGGGCTCGCCGGTGGACGACACGGCATCAATGCGGTCGATAGTGCCCACCAGCTGCAAGGCGCCCAGCGGCTGGCTGGTCTGCACCTCCGCCTGCCGAAAGTATCCCCCCGCCTGTTCATGCTGCGCCAGCCAGCGCAGATAGCCATCACGCACCTGGGACCAGCCCGCGGCAAACGGCAGGAAATCGCCGTCGCCCAGCCCCTGCGCCTGCGTAACGGCCTGGGCGGCGCTGTCCATGCAGGCCACCCGCTGGTCAGGGTCGTCGGTGGGGTCGGCAAGCAGCGCCTCGTGAAAATGCTGCAACACTGCATGGAGCCAGTTGCCAAAGTCGCGTTTGTCCACTTCCGCCGCCAGTTCGTCGGCCTCCTGCAGGCCCAACTGGCGCAGTGCAAAAAAGCGGTAGGGGCAGTGCCGCAGGTCGGAATACGCCGTGGACGACAGGCGCACCACGGGCAGCGCGCTGCCATCGGGCAGAGGCCGCGCCGTGGGGGTGGCGACCACGGTGCGTTGGCTGCGCTCGTCGGCTCCGTGGGCGGCCGCGCCTTCCAGGTGAAGCGCCAGCACCAAGGCGCTGGCCAACAAGGGCTCTCCGCCTTCGTCGCCGGTGCGCCAGAGCACATCCACGGCGGGTGTCTGCAAGCCATACTGCCAGGCCGCGCGCTGCGCCAGCTCCAGCGATTCCCGGGTGGGCAGGCCCCAGGCCTGGCGCTGTGCCGGCGTCCAGTCGCCCACGAGTTCGGGCGAGGGTTGCAGGCGTTTTTCATCACAGCCGGGCAGCACCAAGGCGGCAAACGGCCGGGCCAGCAGCTGAGGCATGGGCAAGACGATCACTGCGGCATCACCGGGCTGGGGGGGCACGTAGCGCGCGGCCTCCAGCACTTCGTTGGTCCAGCGGGTGAATTCCTGCAGAGACATGCGGCGGGTGGCGCCGCCCCAGTCTTCGAGCTCGACCTCCTGGCCCGCCTGCAAGCGCAGCGCGGCAAGCACACGGGCGCCTGCGGAGTCTTGGTCGAGGGCTGCCCATTGGCCGCTGCCCACCAGCAATTCACGCGAGGCCTGCAGCCACTGCGCCAGCGGGCGCGCCGCACGCAGACTTTCGCGCCAGGCCTGCACCTGGGCGACACAGGAGGCCAACGCGGGTTTGTCGGCCCAGTCCCGTGCAGCAGCGGCCGACCAGGTGGCCACCGATGCCTTGCGCAGGACACGCTCCAGCGACTGGACGGTCATAGTCTCGATAGCGGGTATTTGCTTGAGCCAGTCCAGCACCTCATCGGCCGACGCGTTCCACACACAGGCCTTGAGCGTAGTCATCCACTGCGCGGCCGCCCGGGTGGTCGACAGGGTCCAGCCGTTTTCATCGCGCACCGCAACGCCCGCGCTTGCCAGGTGGGCACCGATACGGCGCGTGAGGGCGCGGTCGTTGGCCGCCAGCGCCACCGGGGTGCGCCCCGCCATCACATGCGCCAACACGCAGGCTGCGGCGCGCTGGGCCTCGTCTTCGGTATCCTGGGCTGCGTGCAGTGCGATGTGGCCGCGAGCACTGGCCGCAGGCGCGGCAGTGGGCGCAAGCGCCAACACCGCGGCCTTGTCTCCCCAATGGGCCTGCAGTGCATTGGCCAGCGGGTCTTCCTGAAAGCCCTGAAGAACCACCAGCGCGTCCACCGACTTGTCCACCCCGGGCTCAAAGAGTACGTCAGTGGCATGGCGCGAGGCCAGGGCCCATTCCAGCGCTATGCGTGACACCAAAGCCTCAAAGCGCAGCGCAGAGCCGTCATCGGCCTCTGGCAACAGCGCACGCGCCTGGGCACCCCAGGCACCGCGTGCAGACGGCGCCACTGCCGCCACCACGCCCGCCAATTGCGTCGCTGCCTCTTGCAGGGGCGCCGCCAGCATGTCGCGCTGGGCCGTCAGCCCCGCGCGGTCCAGCAAGGCGCGCGCAGTGAGGGTGTCGCGCGCCACATCACCGGCCAGGTCGTCGCCTTGCGGCACGAAGGCTGCCAGTTGCCGGGCCCAGTTGCGCGTGGTTTCAAAACGGGGCGCAAACCCGTCGGCATGGTGCAATGCCCAAAAACGCTGCGCCCAAGGCATGAGCTGCGCGTATGGCACGAGGACTACCGTGCGGGCCGGGTGCGCGTGCTGGTCCCGCATGTGCTGCTCCACCTGGGTCAGAACCTGCCGCCACAATGCGGCGCAATGATCGCTTTTCGCTATGACTGTCATAGCGTCGCAAGGCCCGGCCACACCGGTGAACGTGGGATTGGTTTCTGTCACAATGCCCAGACTTTAAACGTACACCGGTCACAACCCGCTCAAAAATCAAGGAATCCGCCATGGCCAGCGAACTCATCAAACATGTCTCTGACGCCAGCTTTGAAGCCGACGTGCTCCAACCCGGCTCCGCCGTGCTGGTGGACTACTGGGCCGAATGGTGTGGCCCCTGCAAAATGATCGCCCCCATCCTGGATGAAGTGGCAGGCGCTTACCAAGGCAAGCTGCAGATCGCCAAGATGAACGTAGACGAAAACCGAGAGATCCCTGCCAAGTACGGCATTCGCGGCATCCCCACCCTGATGCTGTTCAAGGATGGTCAATTGGCAGCCACCAAGGTCGGCGCCATGAGCAAGGCTCAACTGACCGCTTTCATCGATCAGCAACTGGCCTGATTCACACCTACAACCCCGCGCCCGCCTTTGCACGCGGGGTTGTCTGTTTTCACGACATGCGCGGCAGCGCCAGACACCGGCCCAATCCGGCCCCGTGAATCCCCCGCTTTTTTTCCTGTCATAATTCCTTCAGATCACCGGCATGCATGCATTGGCAGCCGGACCAAAGATCCCCGGCGAGCCAGACCTGCAACCCGCAGCCCACCTGGCACCAGCCCTCCTCCCCCAAGATTCATACCAGCTCCGCCAAGGAGTCATTCCATGCACTTAAACGAACTCAAGGCACTGCACGTGTCTGAAGTCCTGAAGCAAGCCGAAGAACTTGAAATCGAAAATACCGGCCGCATGCGCAAGCAGGAGCTGATGTTTGCCATCATCAAGAAGCGCGCCAAGGCCGGCGAGCAGGTGTTTGCCGATGGGGTGCTGGAAATCCTGCCCGATGGTTTCGGCTTCCTGCGCAGCCCGGACACGAGCTTCACGGCCAGCACGGACGATATCTACATCAGCCCCAGCCAAGTGCGCCGCTTCAACCTGCACACGGGCGACATGATCGAAGGCGAAGTGCGCACGCCCAAGGACGGCGAACGCTACTTCGCACTGACCAAGCTGGACAAGGTCAACGACGGCCCGCCCGAGCAAAACAAGCACAAGGTGATGTTCGAGAACTTGACGCCTCTGTTCCCCAAGGAGCAGATGCGCCTGGAGCGCGACGTCAAGAGCGAAGAGAACATCACCGGCCGCATCATTGACATCATTGCGCCCATCGGCCGCGGCCAGCGCGCACTGATCGTGGCCCCGCCCAAGAGCGGCAAGACAGTGATGATGCAGCACATCGCCCACGCCATCACAGCCAACAACCCCGATGTGCACCTGATGGTGCTGCTGGTGGACGAGCGCCCTGAAGAAGTGACGGAAATGCAGCGCACGGTGAAGGGCGACATCATTGCCTCCACCTTCGACGAGCCCGCCGCCCGCCACGTGCACGTGGCCGAGATGGTGATCGAGCGCGCCAAGCGCCTGGTCGAGCTGAAAAAAGATGTGGTGATCCTGCTGGACTCCATCACCCGCCTGGCCCGCGCCTACAACAACGTGGTGCCCTCCAGCGGCAAGGTGCTGTCGGGTGGTGTGGATGCTGCTGCGCTGCAGCGTCCCAAGCGCTTCTTTGGCGCAGCCCGCAAAGTCGAAGAAGGTGGCTCGCTCACCATCATCGCCACCGCACTGGTCGACACTGGCAGCCGCATGGACGAAGTGATCTTTGAAGAATTCAAGGGCACCGGCAACTGCGAAATCCACCTGAACCGTCGCCTGTACGAAAAGCGCGTGTTCCCCGCCATCGAACTCAACAAGAGCGGCACACGCCGCGAAGAGCTGCTGCTGGCGCCTGAGATTCTGCAGAAGACCCGCATCCTGCGCCAGTTCATGTACAACATGGACGAGATCGAGTCCATGGAGCTCATGATCAAGAACATGAAGGCCACCAAGACCAATGTGGACTTCTTCGACATGATGCGTCGCGGAGGCTGATTCTCAGCCTGTGCAATAATCGAGGGCTTTTTCTTGCGGAAAGTACATCGGACTGGCCGGTGCGGCTCCCGCAGTTGACTCAAAGGAAGATCATGAAAGAAGGCATTCACCCCAACTACCGCGAAGTTCTGTTCGTGGATCTGTCCAACGGCTTCAAGTTCGTGACCCGCTCTTGCGTGAACACGAAGGAAACCGAAACCCACGAAGGCAAGGAATACCCGCTGTTCAAGCTGGATACCTCTTCTGAATCGCACCCCTTCTACACCGGCACGCAGAAGTCGGTGGACAACATGGGTGGCCGCGTGGAACGCTTCCGCAACCGTTTCGGCAAGACCGCAGCGAAGTAATTCGCCTTTGCGCTCCCGCCAAAAAGGCAGCCCGGGCAACCGGGCTGCCTTTTTCGTTGGTTTTTGCCCTTATTCTCGGTGGCTCCGCTTTGCCGCCTTCTGACGTGTGAACCCACCCACCCCCGCCATCGTCACCCAGAACGCTGTCAGCCCCCTGCCACGCTGGGCACTGGTGCTGCTGTGTATTGCCTACGTCGTTCCCGGCTTCGTCGGACGCGATCCGTGGAAAAGTGCGGATGTCACGGCATTTGGCTACATGCTGGAGCTGGCCAATGGACGTACACCCTGGCTGAGCCCCCTGCTGGGCGGCATGCCCCCCGAAACTGAAGGACTGCTGCCGTACTGGCTGGGCGCATGGGCCATCCAGGTCGCGCCGGCCTGGGTTTCTGCAGAGATGGCGGTACGCATTCCTTTCGCTTTGCTTCTTGTCGCCACCCTGGTCGCCACATGGTATGCCGTCTACTACCTTGCACGCAGTCCCGGCGCCCAGCCCGTAGCGTTTGCATTCGGCGGCGAGGCCAATCCACCCGACTACGCACGCGCCATTGCCGATGGCGGGCTGTTGGCTTTGATCGCCTGCCTGGGGCTTGCACAGCTCTCGCATGAAGTCACCAGCTATCTGGTGCAGCTCAGTTGTACGGCACTGATTTTCTTTGCGGTTGCAGCCATGCCCCACCGCACGGTGACCCCGGCCGCTGCGTTGGCCACGGGCATGGTGGGACTCACACTGGCAGGTGCTCCGGCACTTGCAGCCTTGCTGGGGCTGGGCAGCATGGTGGTGGTGGTGTACGCGCCGGGTAGCCAGGCAGACCACCGCCTGCGCTGGGCGCTGACACTGGCGGCCACGGCGCTGGCAGCTGCGCTGATCGCCTGGGGACTGGACCTGTGGAGGTGGCGGATTGTGGATGCAGGCTCGGGTGGCAAGGAATGGCAAAGCCTCGCACGCCTGCTGCTGTGGTTTGGCTGGCCGGCCTGGCCGCTGGCCCTGTGGACGCTGTGGCGCTGGCGCAAGCAGATCGTCAGCCGCCAGGGGCACCGGCACCTGCTGCTTCCGCTGTGGTTTTCGGCGGTCTCTATCGCAGCAACATTCACCACGCAACCCGCAGACCGGGCCCTGCTGCTCGGCCTGCCCGCGCTGGCGGCACTGGCGGCATTTGCGCTACCTACACTGCGCCGCAGTGTCGGGGCACTGATCGACTGGTTCACGCTGCTGTTCTTCTCGATTTCTGCGCTTGCAATCTGGGTGATTTGGATTGCCATGCAAACGGGCGTGCCTGCCAAGCCTGCGGCCAATGTGGCCAAGCTGGCTCCTGGTTTCGTGCCGCAGTTTTCCGCGCTGGCGCTTGTTGTTGCCCTGGCGGCCACCGTGGGCTGGTGCAGCCTCGTGTGGTGGCGCGCATCGCGCAACCGGGCGCCCATCTGGAAGAGCCTGGTGCTGCCCGCCAGCGGCGCTGCGCTGGGCTGGCTGCTGCTGATGACCCTGTGGCTACCACTGCTGGACTACGCCCGCAGCTACCGCCCCCAGATTCGCAGCGTGATGGCGGTGCTGGGGCCGTCCCCGGGCTGCGTGCAGACGCTGGGGCTGAACCGCGCACAGGTGGCGGCTTTGCAATACCACGGTGGTCTCTCGCTCCAGCGGGCGGGCCTGCAAGACGAGTGCGACTGGCTGGTGGCCGACATCGGCTCCTGGCCACCGTCCGAGCGCATGGTGAATGTGGCGCGCTGGGAAGCCAGGGCCACCATTGCACGCCCCACCGACAAAAACGACCACCTCCTGGTGCTTCGCCGTGCAGAGCCCGCACGCTGATATCCATATCCACATGATGTCGGCGTGA
The DNA here is from genome assembly GCA_964031875.1 of Acidovorax facilis. GTDB lineage: Bacteria > Pseudomonadota > Gammaproteobacteria > Burkholderiales > Burkholderiaceae_C > Acidovorax > Acidovorax facilis_A. Next base: position 49,276 of record CAXIRU010000004.1, on the reverse strand, counting down.
TGTCAGAACTTTCGACCATCTCCCGCCACGCCCTCACGGTGCTGGCGGGGCAACTGGCTGTGATGGCGTTTGGTGTGACAGACACCATCGTCGCAGGGCGCTATGGGGAAGCCTCGCTGGCCGCGTTGTCGGTCGGCAGCGCCATCTTCATCAGCGTGTACGTGGCGCTGATTGGTGTGCTGCAGGCATTGCTTCCGGTATGGGCCGAACACCGCGGCGCCGGGCACAGCGAGGCCATGGGCCGGTCTCTGCGCCAGTCGCTGTACCTGTGCGGCGCAGCTTCGCTGGTGGGCATGGTCATCCTCCTATCGCCCGGCCCCCTGCTGCGTTGGACCCAGGTACCTCCGGCCCTTCGCACCGAGGTGGAGAGTTACCTGGCCGTGCTGGCCCTGGCGCTGCCGCCTGCGATGCTCTTTCGCATCTACAGCACCCTGAATCAAGCCCTGGGGCGCCCCAAGCTCGTGACCTGGCTACAGGTAGGCTCCCTGTTTATCAAGCTGCCGCTGTCAATCTGGTTCACCTTCGGTGGCGCGGGGCTACCTGCGCAGGGCGTGGTGGGGTGCGCCTGGGCCACCCTGGTGGTCAATTGCAGCATGCTTGCGCTGGCCTTCTGGCTGCTGCGCACGCAGGACATCTATGAACCGCTGTGCATCTGGCGCCGCCTGGAGCCCCCGCACTGGCCCACCATCGGAGGCTTTGCGCGTCTGGGCATTCCGGCCGGGCTGGCCGTCATGGTGGAGGTGACGTCGTTCACGCTGATGGCTTTGTTCATCGCCCGCCAAGGCACCACCGCCTCGGCAGCCCACCAGATTGCTGCCAACGTGGCGGCGGTGCTCTACATGGTGCCACTCTCGCTGGCCATCGCCACCAGCGCCCGCGTCAGCTACTGGCTGGGTGCGGGCGATCCCGCACGCGCTCGGAGCGTAGTTTGGATAGGTTTTAAGCTCTCAGCGCTTATGGGTACAGCGCTAGTAGCTATATTATTGATAGCAAAAGATCACATTGGCAGTGTATACTCCTCCAACGCCGCTGTGGTGGCCCTGACGGGCGGGGTCCTGGTGTGGGTGGCGGCCTACCACGCGGCCGATGCGCTGCAGACACTGTGCGTGTTTGTGCTGCGCAGCTACCGCATCACCGTAGCGCCACTGGTGGTGTATTGCGCGTTGCTGTGGGGGGCAGGCCTGGGGGGTGGCTACCTGCTGGCATATCAGGGCCTGGGGCCCTGGGCGTCAGAGCCATCACCCACGCCCTTCTGGGCAGCCAGCGCCCTGGCACTGTGGGTCACGGCGGCTTGCTTCCTGGCCATGCTGTGGCGCGCCGTCAAACCGGCAACAAGAACCCGCGCAACCGGTTTGCAGGAAAGGTGACCGAGAACACCGAGCCCTTGCCCAGCGTACTGGCAATGCTCAGTGTGGCACCATGGCGCTGTAACACATGCTTGACGATAGCCAGTCCCAAACCGGTGCCGCCGGTCTCTCGGGAGCGGCTTCTGTCCACGCGGTAAAAGCGCTCCGTCAGCCGCGGAATGTGTTCGGGCGCGATCCCTGGGCCCGTGTCCTGCACCGAGAAAACGGCACCACCGTCCTCCATGCGCTGCCATGCCACCGTGATCACACCACCAGCAGGCGTGTAGCGCACCGCATTGCTGATGATGTTCGACAGAGCGCTTTGCAATTCGGTCGGAACGCCCGCAATGTCCCCCTCGGCATGCAGGGCATCCATCGACGGGAAAACCATGACATGCTGGCGCGATTGGTTCTGGGTGAGCAAGGCCGACAGCGCCCGCCCCTCTTCCTCGCAACGCTGCATCAGCGCCTGTACAGGTGTCCACTCTGCCATGCCAGGCAGCGGGCTTCCCTCCAGGCGTGACAGGGTCAAGAGGTCTTGCACCACACTTTGCATGCGCAGCGCCTGCTGGGCCATCATGCCCAGGTACCGAGACCGCTCGTCCGCACTCAGGGGCAAGGTCTGAAGGGTTTCCACAAAGCCGGTCAGCACCGTCAGGGGCGTGCGAATCTCGTGGGAGACGTTGGCCACGAAGTCTCGGCGCATGGCCTCGGCCTGCTCCAAGGCCGTGACATCACGCGACAACAGCAGGGTCCGGCCGTCTCCATAAGGGTGCAGGTGGACCGAGATGCGTACCGGCCGCGAGGGCGTGCTGAAGCGCCCCTCCAGCACCACGTCCTGGGTAAAGTTCTGGGCGGCAAAGTAAGCCGTGAACTCGGGGTCACGCACCAGATTGCCAATGGACTGCATCACATCGCGCTGGGCATCAAAGCCAAACTGGCTGGCCGCCATCTCGTTGCACCACTCGATGCGGCCTTGCGCGTCCAGCAGCACCACCCCGTTGGGTGTGGCCTGCAAAGCAGCCAGGATCTCCTGCAACCGATTCTGGCTGTCGCGGATCTGGACCTCCTGCGCGCGCAGCAGTCGCCGCGCACGGTCTGCCGCCTCGCCCCAGATACCGCGCATGGACGGCACTTCAGACAGATCACCCGTGCGCAGCCAGCGCAACACGCGCGCACCGCGCAAAAGATCCCAGACAAACCAGGCCCACGCCGCCAGGGCTGCGCCCAGAGCTGCGCCCCACGGCCCTCCCTGCCACCACCCCAACCCACCACCCGCTATCTGCCACAGCAGGAAATACGAAATACGCCACAGCATGCGGTCAGCAACGCCTTTTCAGAAAAACAGGGGGCGCAACCTGTGCGCCCCGTCGACAACATCGGACCTCAGTGAACAGACACTCAGGCCTGCAATTGCACCTGAGGCTGGGCGGTAAGCCGGTAGCCCGCGCCCCGCACGGTTTCCACCATCACCGATGCGGCCCCCAGGGCTTCGCGCAGCCGCTTGACATGCACGTCCACCGTCCGTTCCTCGATGAAGACATGGTCGCCCCACACCTTGTCGAGCAATTGTGAGCGGCTGTGCACACGCTCGGCGTGCTTCATGAGGAAGTGCAGCAGCTTGAACTCCGTTGGGCCCACTTTGAGGGGCTGCCCCTGGAAGGTCACGCGGTAGGTGCCCGCATCCAACACCAAATCACCAATGGTGACGCTGTCACTGACCTGCTCGGGGGCACGGCGGCGCAGCACGGCGCGGATACGCGCCAGCAGCTCCTGCGTAGAGAATGGCTTGGTGATGTAGTCGTCCGCACCGGCATCCAGCCCGGCGATCTTGTCAGGCTCGTCACCCCGGGCCGTCAGCATAAGGATCGGAATGGGCTTGGTGCGGCTGTCCGCACGCCATTTGCGCGCCAGCGACAGGCCACTCTGCCCAGGCAGCATCCAGTCAAGCAGGATGACATCTGGCAACACAGCATCCAGCTCACGCTGGGCCGAGTCACCGTCTTCCGCCCAGAAGGGCTGGAATCCGTTGTGACGCAGATTGACGGCGATCAATTCTGCAATCGCAGGTTCGTCCTCAACAATGAGGACGCGTGGGAGCTTTCTCATGGTTCTGTCGAAGCTCTTGGGTTACAGAACGGCTGACTCGATCTCATCGAGGGCAGTGTGGCGCACATCCTTGCCCTTGACCAGATAGATGATCAACTCCGCCACGTTCTTGGAATGGTCTCCGATACGCTCGATCGCCTTGGCCAGGAACAGCAGGTCCAGGCTGGGCGAAATGGTGCGGGGGTCTTCCATCATGTACGTGATGAGTTTGCGCACAAAACCATCGAACTCCTTGTCGATCAAGTCGTCCTCTTTCAGGATGGCAACGGCAGCCTTGACGTCCAGGCGGGCAAACGCGTCCAGCGTCTTGCGCAGCAGGCCCGAGGCCAGTTCGGCCGCCGTGCGCAGGTCGCTGGATGGCAGCGAGCGCGGGGCACCGCTCTCGATGATGGAGCGCACCATGCGGGCCATCTTGTTGGCTTCGTCGCCCATGCGCTCCAGGTTGGCCGTGGCCTTCGAGAAGGCCAGCAGCAGGCGCAGGTCGCGCGCTGTGGGCTGACGGCGGGCGATGATGGAGGACAGTTCCTGGTCGATCTCAACCTCCATCGCGTTGATGCGGGTCTCCATCGAGGCGACGGTCTCTACGGCCTCCAGGCTGAACTGGGAGAGTGCATACACTGCCTGGCGGATCTGCGACTCGACCAAACCGCCCATTTCCATGACCCGGGCGGATACGCTGTTGAGTTCGCTGTCGAACTGCGAGGAAAGGTGTTTGTCTGGCATTTGGCGTACAACCTCACGGTTATGAATCAAATCAAGCTCCAGCGCTTATCCATAAAGCGCTAGCAGCTATAAATAATGTAGCAATCAACCTCAACCGAAGCGGCCGGTGATGTAGTCTTCGGTTTCCTTGCGCTCGGGCTTGAAGAAGATCTGCTCAGTGGCACCGAATTCGATCATCTCGCCCAAGTACATATAGGCCGTGTAGTCGCTGCAGCGGGCGGCCTGCTGCATGTTGTGGGTCACGATGGCGATCGTGTAGTCGTGCTTGAGCTCGTCGATCAGCTCTTCGATCTTGGCCGTGGAGAGCGGGTCCAGCGCCGATGTGGGCTCGTCGAGCAGCAGCACAGAAGGCTTGACCGCCACGCTGCGCGCAATGCACAGGCGCTGCTGCTGCCCGCCGGACAGCGACAGGCCGCTTTGGTGCAGCTTGTCCTTCACCTCGGTCCAGAGCGCCGCTTTGGACAGCGCCCATTCCACGCGGTCGTCCATTTCGCTCTTGCTCAGGGTTTCGTAGAGCTTCACGCCAAACGCGATGTTGTCATAGATGGACATGGGAAACGGCGTAGGCTTCTGGAACACCATGCCGATGCGGGCGCGCAGCAGGTTGATGTCCTGCTTGGGGTCCAGAATGTCCTGGCCGTAGAAATTGATGGTGCCTTCGGCACGCTGGCCCGGATACAAGCTGTACATGCGGTTGAGGGTGCGCAGCAAGGTGGACTTGCCACAGCCTGAAGGACCGATGAAGGCAGTCACCTTGTGCTCGGCAATATTGAGGCTGACGTTGCGCAGCCCCTGGAACTTGCCGTAGAAGAAGCTCAGGTTGCGCAGTTCCAGCGCATTCTTGCTGGGGGTAACGGTAGCGGTGGCGTTCATTGTCAAATCCTGAAAATGGAAGCTGTCTGGGTTGTGTCTGCGTAGTGGGCCGACAGGTCAGGCGCGGTTCTTCTCGCGCAGGAAAACCCGCGCCACGATGTTGAGAACCAGCACCGACAGGGTGATGAGCAACGCGCCGCCCCAGGCCAGACGCACCCAGTTTTCATAGGGGCTCAGGGCAAACTGGAAGATCACCACCGGCAAGTTGGCCATGGGGGCGTTCATGTTGGTGCTGAAGAACTGGTTGTTGAGTGCCGTAAAGAGCAGCGGCGCTGTTTCACCGCTGATACGTGCCACCGCCAGCAGCAGCCCCGTCATCACGCCACTGCGCGCCGCCCGCAAGGTGACCATGGTGGACACCTTCCAGCGCGGGGCGCCCAGCGCGAAAGCCGCCTCGCGCAAGCTGCCAGGCACCAGGCGCAGCATGTTTTCGGTGGTGCGAACCACCACCGGAACAGCGATGAGCGACAAGGCCAGGCTACCGGCCCAACCCGAGAAGTTGCCGACGGTGGCCACAGCGATGGCATAGACGAACAGGCCCAGCACGATAGAGGGCGCCGACAGCATGATGTCGGTCACAAAACGGGTCAGTTCGGCCGTCTTGCTCTGATCCCCGTATTCCGCCAGATACACACCCGCCAGAACACCAATCGGCGTGGACACCAGCACGGTAAAGCCGACCATCATGAGGCTGCCGACGATGGCATTGGCCAGGCCGCCACCTTCAGACCCGGGTGCCGGCGTGGACTGGGTGAACATGTTCCAGTCCAGCGCAGCAAACCCATTGGTCAGCAAAACGCTCAGGATCCAGAGCAGCACAAACAGGCCCAGCACCATGGCGCCCAAAGACAGGGTCAGGCCAATGGCGTTGGAGCGCTGGCGCTTTTTGTAGAGTTGTTGGTTGAATTCCATGGAGCTTGTCTCAGAAGAGGTTCATGGTCAGGGCACGTGGACTCAAAGGCCCTTGGCCTTTTCGGCACGCAGCATCAGGATCTTGGCGGCCGAAAGGACCACAAAGGTGATCACAAACAGCAGAAAGCCCAGCGCGAACAAGGTGGACAGGTGAAAGTCAGCAGCCTCGCCGAACTCGTTGGCCAGGGTGGAGGCGATCGAGGTTCCCGGAGAAAACAGCGATGTCGGCATCCGGTTGGCGTTGCCGATCACAAACGTCACGGCCATGGTCTCGCCCAAGGCGCGGCCCAAGCCCAGCATGATTCCGCCAATAACGCCCTTCTGGGTGTAGGGCAGCACCACGCGGCGCACCACCTCCCAGGTCGTGCAACCCAGGCCATAGGCTGACTCGCGCAGGATGGGAGGAACGATCTCGAACACATCGCGCATCACGGCGGCGACAAAAGGCAACACCATGAAGGCCAGCACGATGCCCGCCGCCAGAATGCCAAAACCATTGGTGCTGCCGCCAAACAGAAAACCCACCAGCGGCATGGAGCCCAGCAGCTTTTGCACCGGCATCTGGAAGTAGTCGGCAAACAGCGGAGCAAATACGAACAGGCCGAACATCCCGTAAATGATGGATGGCACGGCAGCCAGCAACTCCACCGCCGTGCCCAAGGGGCGCCGCAGCCAGGTCGGGCAGGTTTCTGTCAGAAAGAGGGCGATGCCGAAAGCCAGCGGGACCGCGATCAGCAGCGCAATACCCGCACTGGCGAGGGTGCCGACGATGGCAATCGCAGCACCAAATTCTTCATTGATGATGTCCCACTCCACACGCCAGATGAACTGGACGCCGAATTTATGAAATGTCGGCCACGCATAGATGAACAGCGAGACGATGATGCCGAGCAACGCCGCCAGCACCAGCAGCGAGAGGCTTTGGGTCAATCGGTGAAAAAAGATGTCCTGAAGACGCTGCCGTTTGGCAATGGACACCATCGACTCTGTGGGGGTGTCTGTCTTCTTGACGGACCCGGGTTGCGAACTCATGGTGGTTCCCACGCTCATGTTGACTCCCATCTGGCTTCTGGAAATGCCCACAAACCAGCACCCATCGACCAGCACAGCTGGCCGATGGGGGGTATTCTGGGGCAGACTGGCTTACTTCTTGATCTGCGACCAGACTTTGGAACGGATCTCGGCCGTCAGGCTGTCAGGCAGCGGCACATAGTCCAGTTCGGCAGCCATGACCTTGCCATTCTTGAACGCCCAATCAAAGAACTTCAGAACTTCAGCCGACTGGGCCTTGTCTGCGGGATCCTTGTACATCAGGATGAACGAGGCTGTGCTGACGGGCCAGCTGTCGGCACCCTTGGCATTGACCATCGAGATACCCATGCCAGGCACGCTGAACCAATCAGCGCTTGCAGCGGCGGCCGCAAAGGTCTTGTCGTCAGGGCTTACATACTTGCCATCCGCGTTTTGCAGCTGGAGGAAGTTCATGTTGTTCTTCTTGACGTAGGCGTATTCCACATACCCCACGGCGCCCTTCACGCGGGTCACGTTGGCGGCAACGCCTTCGTTGCCCTTACCGCCCACCGACGAGGCAGCAGGCCACTTCACGGCAGCGCCCTTGCCCACGGTGTCGGCCCACTCCTTGCTGACCACAGACAGGTAGTCCGTCCAGTTGAATGTGGTGCCCGAGCCATCAGCGCGGTGAACCACGGTGATGTTCTGGTCCGGCAAGCTCTTGCCGGGGTTCAGAGCAACCAGCCTGGCGTCATTCCACTTGGCAATCTTGCCCATGAAGATTTCTGCCAACACGGGGCCGGTCACGCGCAGTTCACCGGGCTTGAAACCCTCCAGATTGATCACTGGCACAGTGCCACCAATGATCGCGGGAAACTGCACCATGCCATCCTTTTCAAGCTCGGCACCAGGCAACGGAGCATCGGTGGCCCCAAACGCCACCGTCTTGGCTCGGATCTGGCGAATACCGCCGGACGAACCGATCGACTGATAGTTCAGCCCCGTGCCCGTCTCCTTTTTGTAGGCCTCAGCCCACTTGGCATACATCGGGAACGGGAACGTAGCGCCCGCACCAGTGATGTCCGCCGCAAAGGCACTGCCAACAGCCATAGAGGCCAGTGCTACAGCGACGGTTTTGAGAAATGTGCGTTTCATTATTCGGTACCTTTTGGCTTGGGTTAACAGGAATAGCGTGAACTCTAGGGCCCCAAGATGACAATTCGGTGACAAAAATCCCTCCAGCCGGGCAGTTGCAACACAGCGCTGCCGACCACTCGAACACCGATTGACCTGTCACAAACCTGTCATGCAAGCCGCAGACACTGCAAAACACACCAGTCGGCCCGCCCACTGCGGGTGACAACCGCCTTGTGCTGACGCACCCGACGCTCGCGGTACCATGCCGAACGAAGCTCCAACCAGAAAAACATGCAGAACGGCACACGCCTCGCCGCAGTCGACCTCGGCTCCAACAGTTTTCGCCTTGAAATCGGGCGCTACGAATTCGGCCACATCCAGAGGGTGGAGTACCTCAAGGAGACCGTGCGCCAGGGCAATGGCCTGGACGAAGACCGGAATCTGACCCGCGATGCCATGGAGCGCGGCTGGGCTTGCCTGGCGCGCTTTGGAGAGCGTCTGGCGGGATTTCCGCGCTCGCAGGTTCGTGCCGTGGCCACGCAAACCCTGCGCGAAGCACGCAATCGGGATGAGTTTCTGTCACGCGGAAGCGAAGTGCTTGGCTATCCCATTGACGTCGTTTCCGGCCCTGAAGAGGCGAGGCTGATCTACCAGGGTGTCGCCCGCCTCCTCCCGCAATCTGACGAGCGCCGCCTGGTTGTGGACATCGGGGGGCGCTCCACCGAGCTCATTTTGGGCGAGCAGTTCACACCCCATGCCGTGGCCTCATACCGTGTGGGTAGCGTAGCGTGGTCGCAGCGCTACTTCCCCAAGGGCGAATTCACCACACAGGCATTCCTGGCTGCTGAAATCGCCGCAAAGGCCGTGCTGGATGAAGCGCTGGAAACCTTCCGGCGCGATGCCTGGGAAGTCGCCTATGGGTCATCCGGTACTGCCGGCGCGGTGGGCGATGTGCTGGCTGCGGCAGGAGGGCCTCAAGGCATCATCACCCGTGAAGGACTCGACTGGCTGCAAGAGCGTCTGCTGCGCGCGCAGTCCGCGGATCGCATCCGCCTGGAAGGTCTCAAGGATGAACGGCGCGCAGTCATTGGTGGAGGGATCAGCGTACTGCGCGCCGTGTTTGACTTGCTGGATGTCGAGCAGATGCATGTGGCTCAGGGCGCCTTGCGCCAAGGTGCGCTTTACGACCTGCTGGACCGAGAACAACCGGGTACCGATCTTCGCACCGCCACAGTGAATGGACTGATGCAACGGTTTGGTGTTGACATAGAACACGCGGAGAGGGTTGCGCGCACGGCCTGCGCTTTGTTTGACCAGGCTGCGCCTTTTGGAAGTGAACGTGCTTCCAGAAAGCTCGACTGGGCGGCCCGGCTTCACGAAATCGGCTGCCTGATATCCCACAGCGACTCCCACCGCCACGGTGCCTACATCCTCGACAACACCGATGCGGCTGGATTTGCGGTGCCCGAACTGCACCGCTTGGGCATGCTGGTTCAGGGCCAGCGCGGCAAGGTGCGCAAGCTGGAAGCGGATTTGCAAGACCCTGTCTTCATGCTTCAGCTGCTGAGCATGCGGCTGGCTGTGGCCCTGTGCCACGCCCGCCGCGACCCGGATACCCAGGGGCTGACATTGCAGGCAGAAGGCAACCGCTTCATGCTGAAAGCCCGCCCTGGCTGGGCGGCGGCTTTTCCGCAGTCGGCACACCTTCTCAACGAAGAAATTCACGCATGGCAAAAGACCCCATGGGAGCTGGCGATTGACCTATCGTGACTGTTGGCAATAAACTATATAAACTGTTTATACCGTTTATTGAAAGAACCTGATTGCCATGACCACATCGACTTCTGCCGTGCCCTCCGCGCCTTCGCCAAGTCCCATCCCCGCCACCCCTGCCAAGCCAGCTGTAGCCTCCACCAAGGCACCTGCCAAGACGGCATCTGCCGCTAAGCAACCGAAGAAAGCCGTCACAAAACCCGTCGAGGCCTCCAAGAAGAAGGCGCCGAGCGCCAAGCCTGCAACCCCAAAAGCCGCCAAGGCTCCGGCCCCAACTGCCACCCGCGACGCAAAAACCAAGAAACCCAAGCTGGTACGTGACAGTTTCACCATTCCCAAGGATGAATACGCTGTCATCGAAACCCTGAAACAACGCTCGGCGGCTCTCGCACAGCCTGTGAAGAAGAGCGAGCTTTTGCGTGCGGGCCTGAAGGTTCTGGCTGCCATGTCTGACGCTGCCCTGCGCAGCGCAGTGCAATCAGTCCCCTCCATCAAGACAGGTCGCCCCAAGACGGAAGCTGCAGCGGCAAGTCCTTCGCCAGCCTCCAAGGCACCGGTCAAGGCCTCGCGCAAGTAGTCTTTTCCACCCTACCCCACCCAGCCGGGGCCGAGGCGACGCCTTGGCCCACAGGGCTCAAAGAAACTCGGGGGACTGGACGGTCATCAGTAACGTCTGGCTTTGGTCCAGACGCTGCCGCTGCCTCAGCCACCAGACCGCCCCCTTGCGAACAGCACACTCCGGCGTCTGAAGCCCCATCAACTGCGCAATGGTCTGACCCAGCATCGGCTGATGCCCCACCACGAGCACGGCCCCCTTGGCGCGGGGCCACTGCACAAGCTCCAGGAGTTCCTGCGGTGATCCACCGGGCAATAGCTCAGCACGCATCTTGAACTTGCGCCCCAGGGCGTTGGCAGTTTGCTCAGTGCGGCGCGAAGGACTGGCAAGCACGCGCAAGCCTTCGGGCAGTTGACGATCCAGCCAGGCGGCCATGCGCGCCGCCTGCTTTTCCCCGCGTGATGTCAAAGCCCGCGCCAGATCATCCCCCCCTGCTGCGGGCTCTTCTGCCTCTGCATGGCGCCACAGAATGAGGTCCATCATGCCGTCTCCGAGTCCATGCGCGCGGACGAGGGTGTCGGACCGTACCGGACCATGAGAGCGTTCTGCGCGCCCAAGCCGTCTTGCGGCCGAGGCGCCCGGCTGTAGGAGCCATCGGCGTTCAGCGTCCATGCGTCCCGATCGTCATGCAAATAGGCAACGAGGCACTCGTCCACGATCTGCTGCCGCAGGCGCGGGTCAGTCACCGGCCAGGCCAGCTCCACACGGCGCATCATGTTGCGGTTCATCCAGTCGGCGCTGGAAAGGTAGAGATCTTCCTCCCCCCCGCTGCGAAAGTAAAAGACACGCGTGTGTTCCAGGAAACGGCCAATCACTGACCGCACCCGGATGTTGTCGGTCACACCTGGCACCTGCGCTGCCAGCATGCAGGCCCCCCGCACAATGAGATCGATGCGTGCACCACGCTGACCCGCCTCGATCAGGGCACGCATAAGCGCCTCGTCGGTCAGGGCATTCATCTTGGCCACGATCCGCGCATCTTCCCCTCGGCTGGCAGCCAGCCCTACCTGTTCGATCTTCTCCAGCATGCGCCGATGCAGATGGAATGGCGCCAGCATCAGCTTGCGCAGCTTGGGCGGACGGTTCTGGCTCGCAAGGTGGTTGAACACCCCATCCATATCGGCTGTCGTTTCCTCATCGGCTGTGAGGTAGCTCAGATCGGTGTAGAGCCTGGCAGTACGGACGTTGTAGTTGCCCGTCGATAGGTGGCCGTAGCGGCGAAGCTTTCGCCCTTCCCTGCGCGTCACAAGCAGCATCTTGGCGTGCGTCTTGAGCCCGACCACACCGTAGACCACCTGTGCGCCAATCGACTCCAGCGCTTCAGCCCAGTTGATATTGGCCTCTTCATCAAAGCGCGCCTTCAACTCCACCACGGCCATGACTTCTTTCCCACGGCGAACAGCCTCGGTCAGCAGGTCCATAAGCTCGGAGTCCGAGCCGGTACGGTAGATGGTCTGTTTGATGACCAGCACATCAGGGTCATTGACGGCTTCACGCAAAAAGGCGAGCAGCCCGTCAAAACTCTCGAAGGGCTGATGGATCAGCACATCCCGCTTGCGCAGTTGCTCCATGATGGACACACCGGATTGCAATTGCCGAGGCCAGGCCGAGTTCCAGGACGGAAAGAGCAGTTCCGGCGCATCGACCAGATCGACCAGTTGCGTTAACCGCACCAGGTTTACCGGGCCCTGCACCCGGAACAACGCAGCGGTTGGCAAGGCAAACTGGGCCAGCAGAAAATCCGACAAAAACTGCGAGCATCCCGAGGACACCTCCAACCGCACCGCCTGGCCATAGTGCCGGTGTTGCAAGCCCTGGCGAAGGGCTGTGCGCAGGTTGCGTACATCCTCCTCATCCAGTGCCAGATCAGAGTGGCGCGTCACCCGAAACTGCGAGAACTCCGTGACCTCCCGTCCCGGGAAAAGGTCCTCCAGGTGCGCCCGGACGATACTGGAGAGGCTCACGAAAAGAGCCTCTCCAGGAGCCACTTGGGACGGCATGCGAATCAGCCTCGGCAACGCACGGGGCACTTTGACGATAGCAATCTCGTTTTCCCTGCCGAAAGCATCGTGGCCCTTCAAGCGCACAATAAAGTTCAGCGACTTGTTGGCCACCTGTGGAAACGGATGGGCCGGATCCAGCCCCACAGGAATCAACAGTGGCCTGACTTCGGTCGCAAAGTAATCCTGAACCCAGCGCTGTTGAGCCGGGGATCGCTCGCCATACCCCACGATCCGAATCCCGTGCGCTGCAAACGCTGGTACCAGAGATTCGTTGTACAGCGTGTACTGACGCTCCACAAGGCTGTGCACTTTCGCGGCCATGGCTTCGAACGATGCCGTCGAATAGAGCCCCTTGGTCTCACCTTTTTGCGCAGCGGTAATGTGCGGCGCGGCACGAACCTCAAAAAATTCGTCAAGATTGGACGACACGATGCACAGGTAACGCAAACGCTCCAGCAAAGGTACATCCGCTCTCACGGCCCAGTCGAAAACACGCTCATTGAAAGCCAGGATGCTGTGGTCCCTGTCCAGAAACATGTGGGGGGCTGAGCCAGCAGACTGCGAGATTCCCCCCCCCGCGCCCCTATCCTGCAACTGGGGCGCATTGGCATGCACGAACGCATTATCAGAAGGCAAAGGCAACATGGGTACGCAAACGAGACAAGTGCAGGATGGCTGCAGTATTTAACGCCCAGATGACAAAGATGTGACAGGTTTTGTGACAGTCACACTGGATGTATCCTGCCCATGAGCGGGCACCAGGTACTGCTCGAACAGGCGCGCTGCATGTGCCCAGGTGAAATCAAGAGCACGGGCGCGTGCCTCTGAGCGCGGGATCGCCAGCGCCTGCTGGCTGGCCGCAAGCAGATCGTCTTGCAGAACTCCTCCGCGGGGCGGCTGACCAGAATGCGCACCGAGCACCTCCATCGGGCCATCTTCAGGATAGGCGGCTACTGGCGTTCCGCAGGCCATGGCCTCCAACATGACCAAGCCGAAGGTTTCGGACCGGCTGGGAAACACAAACACGTCCGCAGCCGCATACACCTGTGCCAGTGCGGCACGATCCAGGATGCCCAGCCAGCGAACCTGCGGGTACTTGGCCTTCAGGCGGGCCTCCAGGGGGCCGACACCGCAAACGACCTTGGACCCCGGCATGTCCAGCTGAAGGAAGGCTTCGATGTTTTTCTCGTACGAAATCCGCCCGACGTACAAGAAGACAGGGTGTACCAAAGCACCCGTGAGCGGGCTCTGGCGGGTTGCTCCGTGGAACGAGAAAGCCTGTGTATCCACACCGTGGGTCCAGGGGCGCAGGTTGCGAAAGCCTCGCCGCTCCAGCATCTGCAGAACACCTTGCGTGGGCACCATCACCCCCGAAGATGGCCGGTGAAAATGACGGAACAGCGCATACCCCCACCGCAGAGGCACGCGCAGGGCGGCATGCAGTATTTCCGGGAAGCGCGTATGAAAGGCGGTGGTAAATGCCAACCCTTTGCGCAGGCAATAGCGGCGCCCCGCCCAACCCAGCGGTCCTTCGGTGGCAAGGTGAATGGCGTCGGGTTTCATTGCGTCCAACATCTTCGCCACCTGCCTTGCAGGGCGCACAGCCAGGTCGATGCCGGGATAGCCAGGGCATGGACGGGTGGCGAACTGGCCGGGGTGCAGTACCTGCACATCGTGCCCCGCTGTTTCCAGCTCCTGCACCAGTTCCAGCAAGGTGGTGACCACCCCGTTGACCTGGGGCAGCCAGGCGTCTGTCAACAAGGCAATTTTCATACAACGGCAACCGACTCGGCCCGGGAGATGTGGGCGACGGGAGAAGCCGGCCACTGCAACAGTTCGAGCCGACCGTCCATGTGCTCGACCAAGGCGGTATGGCTTTCCACCCAGTCGCCGTCGTTGCAGTAAAGGGTCCCGCCAATCTCGCGCATCTCGGCACGATGGATATGGCCGCAGACAACACCGTCATGCCCCCTGCGGCGCGCCTCGGTCGCAACCGCTACCTCAAAGTCGGTGACGTAGTTCAAGGCTTTTTTGACCTTGCCCTTCAGGTAGGCCGACAAAGACCAGTAAGGCAGCCCCATGCGGGCGCGCAGGGTGTTGAGGTACCGATTGAGCTTGAGCGTGAATTCGTACAGGTTGTCACCCAAGTACGCCAGCCATTTGGCGCACTGGATGACTCCGTCAAAATGGTCGCCGTGGGTGACCCAGAGGCTGCGGCCATCCGCTGTGGTGTGCACCGCATCTGCCAGTACCTCGATACCCCCGAAGGAGTGGCCCACGAACGCGCGCGCAAACTCATCATGGTTGCCCGGCACAAACACCACACGGCAACCCTTGCGCGCCCGGCGCAGAAGCTTTTGCACCACATCGTTGTGGGCCTGTGGCCAGAACCACTTGCGGCGCAGTTGCCAGCCATCAACGATGTCGCCCACAAGATAAAGGTGGTCGCTGGGGTGGTGCTTGAGAAAGTCGAGCAGTGCGACCGCCTGGCAGCCGGGCGTGCCCAGATGCAGATCCGAAATAAAGACCGCGCGGTACCGGCGATGCCCTGCTGCGCAGGCAGGTGCGTCTTCGGCCATGTCGTCATGGCCCCTGACAGGCTCCACCCAGGGCCCCAGTGCATCGAACGCCGCGCGCATCAGGCCCCCAGAAAATGCTTGCGATAGCGGGGGTGCAGATCCGCCAGGCGCATCAGCATTGGCAGGTCGGCGGTGTTGAAATCGGGGTCCCAGGCGGGCGCACCCAGCACACGGGCGCCAAGACGCAGGTAGCCTTTGATCAGCGCTGGGGGTTCGACTGCAATGCTTCCATCCAGCTGCTCCACAGGCAAAGGCAGACGGGGTAGCACGTGGTATTCAATCGGGGCCAGGTGTGTCTTTCGCACCTGCTGCCAGATGCTGGCGGCCGCGTCGCCGCTGACAACGCCGTTGTGCAGCATGGGGATGCTCGCGCAACCGATCATCGTGTCCAACTGGTTGCGCACCATGAAGTCCGCCAGCGCGCTCCACAGAGCCATGATCACGCCACCGTGGCGGTGGTCGGGGTGCACGCAACTGCGCCCCAGTTCCACCATGCGCGGGCGCAGCGAGCGCAGCCGCGTCAGGTCAAACTCGGTATCGCTGTAAGTGCCGCCGATGCGCCGGGCCTGGGCCGGAGTGAGCACCCTGTAAGTCCCAATGACTTGCTGGCTCTGAGCATCGCGCACCAACAGGTGCTCGCAGTAGTCGTCAAAAAGATCCACGTCGTGGCCTGCAATGGGGGTCGTCAATCGAGCCCCCATTTCAGCGGCAAACACGTCAAACCGCAGCCGCTGCGCCTGGCGCACTTCATCTTCATGGCGCGCCCAGCTCACCTGAATGGCGCCACGCTCCGGCATCGGTCGAGCAGTACCCGTCAATGCGCCCACCCCTTGAAGCGCCCCGGAGGAAGCAACTTCGGCAGACAGCGGTGGTGTCAGAGTGGGCATTTCATTCATGGTGCTACATCTCCTTGCATGAGGATGGGTTGGGCCGGAGCCATCAACCGAGGCCGGGAACCTTTTTCCCTGCGAGCGAGTGTGGAATTGACACGTGACATCGCCATGTCGACGGCGTGTCAATACCGTGACGACCGTTCACCCGAAAGCGCCGATGCTCGCGACCGCACGAACTCCACCATGGTGGGGGGTCACCGCATCAGACAACCCACCCGACCAGACAGACCTGTTGCGACACGTTCAGGGGCACACGGTGCTGCGCACCTTGGGATGCAGTTGAATACAGCGGGAGAGCGTTCCATGGGGCATGGCCATGGCAGCGGAAGGCGCCCGACGGTGCGTGTAAGGGAGCACTGCTACACTTTGGTACAAATTACCTAGGCCGCCAGGCCCTACAGCCCGTCCCGGTCTCCATGTTTGCGCCGCACAGCACTCCAGATTTGCAGCCCTCTGGAGTAGCCACCGACACTCCTTTACAACGCGCGCTGCGCGAACAGCAGACCCTGCTCGACAGTGCGGGCTTGGGCATTGTGTTCCTGCGCCAGCGCAGTGTGGTGCGCTGCAACCAGCGGTATGCCGAAATTTTTGGCCACCCGAACCCCGAAAGCCTGGTCGGACTGAACACCGAAACGTTTTACCCCTCGCGGGACGCTTTCCGGGAACTGGGCCGCACCGCCTACCCCGTTCTGGCCCAGGGTCAGACGTTCCGCGTGGAGCGCCAGCTGCGTAGGCACGACGGTCGCCTGTTCTGGGCAAGCCTGACGGGGCGGCTGATCAATCCGCACGACACGGGTGAAGGCTCCATCTGGATCCTGGATGACATCGATGAGCAAAAACGTGCGCAGGCCGCGCTGGGTGCGGCCGTGCGTGAAAAGCAGCTGCTCTTCGACAGCGCAATGGTGGGAATCGTGTTCCTGCGCGAGCGGCGCCTGACCCGCTGCAACCACCACTTTGAACAGATGCTGGGCTACCAGCCTGGAGAGCTGGTGGGCAGCCCCTCGCGACGGTGGTGCGCCAGCGACGCTGCGTGGGAGGATGTTGGCCGCCGTTGCTACCCACAGCTCGCAGCAGGCCACTCCTACGAAGGCGAGCTGGAGCTGTGCCGTAAAGATGGCACGCCCGTGATCTGCGAGGTGCGCAGCAAGTCCATCGACCCTGCCGATCCATCCCAGGGCTCCATCTGGATCACGATGGACATTACGGAGCGCAAGCAGGCGCAGGCCGTGCTTGCCAGCGCCCATGAAGACCTGGAAAAGCAGGTGCAGGACCGCACCCGAGAACTGCGCGAAACCGTGGACAACCTGCACCGCGAGATCAGCGACCGCAAGGCCGATCAGGAACGCATCTACTGGCTGGCCCACTACGACGCACTGACAGGCCTTCCCAATCGTACGCTGCTGGCAGAGCGGGCACAGCAGGCCATCCGCGTTGCACAGGAAGGCAACACGCCGCTGGCGCTGATCTTTCTGGACCTGGACCACTTCAAGCACGTGAACGACTCGCTGGGTCACCGCGTGGGCGATGCGCTGCTGGTGGAGATCGCCAAACGGCTGCGGGCCGTGGTGCGCGACAAAGACACCGTGTCACGGCTGGGCGGCGACGAGTTCATCTTGCTGCTGCCGGGAGCCAATGCCCATGGTGCCGCCCGCGTGGCTGGCAAGCTGCAGGAGGCATCGCGCCAGCACTACCAGATCGACCACCACGAACTGACCATGGCGCCCTCCATGGGCATTGCGCTGTTCCCGCAGGATGGCGCGGACTTCGACACGCTGACGCAGTCGGCCGATGTGGCCATGTACCGCGCCAAGCTGGATGGCCGCAATACCTTCAAGTTCTTCACCCCCGAGATGCAGGCGCAGTCGGTGCGCGCATTGCAGCTTGAAAACGCCCTGCGGCGGGCGCTGGAGCGTAACCAGTTCCAGTTGCACTACCAGCCGCAGATGAGCTTGACCAACGGCTCCGTGCGCAGCGTGGAGGCCTTGCTGCGCTGGCAACACCCGCAGCTGGGTGCGGTGTCACCGGCAGAGTTCATTCCCATCGCCGAGGACAGCGGGCAGATCCTGCAGATCGGCGAATGGGTGCTGCGCACAGCGCTGCAACAGCTCAAGACCTGGCGCGCGAGCGGATTCCCCCACCTGACGATGGCCGTGAACCTGTCCGCCATCCAGTTTCGCCAGCCGCAGCTTCCGGAACTGGTAAGCCGCATGCTGGCTGAGTTCGGTCTGCCGCCCGACTCTCTGGAGCTGGAGCTGACTGAAGGCGTTGCCGTGGACGACCCGCACGCCGCCGTGGCCACCATGGACCAGCTGCACGCACGGGGCGTGCGCATGTCGATGGACGACTTTGGCACCGGCTACTCGTCGCTGAGCCAGCTCAAGCGCTTTCAAATTTTCAAGCTCAAGATCGACCAGTCGTTCGTGCGTGACCTGGGCGATGACAACAACGACCGCGCCATCGTCAGCGCCATCATCCGCATGGCACAGGCGCTGGGCATGCGCACCACGGCCGAAGGCGTGGAGACCGAAGGTCAACTGGCCTACCTGCGCGAACAAGGGTGCGACGAGGCGCAGGGCTACCACTTCAGCATGCCGCTGCCAGCCCCCGAGCTGGAGAACTTCATGCGACGGCCCCGGGATACTTCGGCCGCAGCCGCAGAGACAACAGCACACTGACTCGCAATGCTGACTCAAACGCTGGCTCAAAAAATGAAAAAACAGGGTCTAGCGCTTTGTACACAAGCGCCATAAGCTATTAAATTAATAGCACCCAAAACTACTCCGACATCCAGCCTTGTCAGGCATTTGGCGCCCGCCATCCGTCACCAGATGGCTGCATGCAGAGGTCAGCGAATCGGAAAGGCGTACATCAAGCCTTGCTTGTTCCAGAGGTTGTTGAGGCCGCGCGACAGGCCCAGCGCAGACTTCGGGCCAACGTTGCGCTCGAAGATCTCGCCATAGTTGCCCGTGGTCTTGATGGCACGCAGCAGCCAGTCGCGGTCCAGCCCCAGGAGCTTTCCAGTGTCCTCCGAGGCGCCCACAAGGCGCAGCACCACCGGGTTCCTGCTGCTGGCTTTGAGGGGCTCGACGTTGGCCTGCGTCACGCCATTTTCCTCGGCTTCGATCAAGCCATAGATCACCCACTTGACCACGGCAAACCACTCGTCATCGCCCCGCCGCACCAGGGGGCCCAGAGGCTCCTTGGAAATAAGCTCCGGCAAGATGACGTGCGCCGCCGCGCCCTGCGGCACACCGCTGCGCAGGGCTGCCAGCCCCGAGGCATCGGTGGTAAATGCCGCGCATCGCCCTGCCAGGTAGGCGGCAGTGGCGGCATCGAGCTTCTCGAACATCACCGGCTTGATATCGAGCCCGACGGCACGGGAATAGTCGGCCAGGTTTTTCTCGGAGGTGGTGCCCGACTGGATGCACACGGTCTGACCCCTGAGCTGGCGCAGGCTCTTGATCTTGCTTTTGGCTGGAACGATGAAGCCCTGTCCGTCGTAGTAGGTCACGACCGTCTGGTGCAGGCCCAGCGACGCATCGCGCGCCAGCGAAAATGTAGTGTTGCGCGAAAGCACGTCCACCTCGCCGGATTGCAAGGCCGTAAAGCGCAGTGGTACATCCAGCGACACATAGCGGACCTTCTGACCGTCGCCCAGCACAGCGGCAGCAAGTGCCCGGCAGACATCCACATCCAGGCCAGACCACTTGCCGCTGGCGTCTGCCATTGCAAAACCAGCAAGCCCGGTATTGACACCACACACCAGTTGCCCACGTGCCCGGATACCGTCGAGTGTCTTGCCCGCATGGGCAACCGGGGCAGCCAGCAACGCGGTCAGTGCAATGGCGCCCGTTGCAGCCATCTGGCACAGCGTTGTCTTCATATGGTCAGGTTTTCCGGGGGGACTCCATCTGCTGCCGCAGGCACAGGCGTTGCCCCATTCAGCATCTTCTGCAGAAACAGCGCCTGGCCCATGCTGGGGTCCAGGGCATACGCAGCAAAGCCTTCCCTTTCGTAGGCACGCAGCGCACTGCGATTGCCCGACAGCACCTCGAGGGTGAGCTTGCAGGCACCGCGCTGGCGCGCCAGCGCCTCCACCAGGCTCAGCATGCGCTGGGCGATACGGTGGCCGCGCCAGCCAGGCGCTACCACGACGTCGTGCACGTTGACCAAGGGTTGGCAGGCAAAGGTCGAAAACCCCTCTATGCAATTGATCAGCCCCACAGGCAGCTCGCCGTGCGGGGCCGCGTCATCGGCAGCCCACGCCATCACGCTGAACGCCTGCGGTCGCAGGCGCAGCGCCTCAGGCAATCCCCGCTGCACTTCATCGCGGAGCGGAGCACCACCACCGGCAACATCCCTTGCGTAGCCATCGAGCAATTCAACCAAGGCGCGGGCCTCGCGGGCGTTGCCATAGTCCACAGGACGAACGGTGATGAGGGAAGACAGGTCAGCGTGAGAAGGCATCAACAGGATTTCCGGCAGAAAGCACAGCACATAGGGACCACAGCGTAGCGGATGATTGGGTGTGCCCAAAGGCTGCGGGTGCCCTGGGCGACACCATCAGCCAGCACGGGCCGCGTCTGCCAACCTTTGCGCGCAGGAGCTGGCCATTTGCGCGTCGCGGGCCTCCACCATCACCCGCAGCAGGGGCTCGGTGCCACTCGCGCGGATCAGGACACGGCCAGAAGTGCCCAGCTCCTGCTCGACGGCCTGTGTGGTGTCTGCCAGCAAGCGGTTGGACTTCCAGTCCTGTCCGGGGGCCAGGCGCACGTTCAACAGTACTTGCGGATAGAGCGTGATGTCGGTCAGCAATTGTGCCAAGGTACGCCCGCTGCGCACGCAAGCCTGCAACACCTGCAGCGCACTCACCAGGCCGTCGCCGGTGGTGTGGCGGTCCAGTGCCAGCAGATGACCCGAACCCTCCCCGCCCAGCACCCACTGGTGCCGCGCCAGTTCCTCGAGCACATAGCGGTCGCCCACCTTCGCACGTACGAACTTCACACCCTTGGCCTGCAGTGCCACCTCCACCGCCATGTTGGTCATCAAGGTGCCAACTACACCTGGCACATGTTCATCACGGCCCATCCGGTCCGACGCCATCAGGTACAGCAGCTCATCGCCGTTGTACAGGCGCCCCGTGGCATCGACGATCTGCAGGCGGTCTGCATCGCCGTCGAGCGCTATACCGTAGTCGGCGCGGTTGGCGCGCACAGCGCGCACAAGGGCATCAGGATGGGTGGCCCCCACTTCGTGGTTGATATTGAGGCCGTCAGGAGAACAGCCAATCGACAGAACCTCGGCACCCAGTTCATGAAAGACCTTGGGTGCCACCTGGTAGGCAGCACCATGCGCGGCATCGACGACGATCTTGAGACCCTTGAGGGTCAGGTCCTGCGGGAAGGTGCTCTTGCAGAACTCGATATAACGGCCCGCCGCATCATCCAGCCGCCGCGCCTTGCCGAGGCTGGCCGAATCGGCCCAGACCGGGGGTTCACCCAAGGCGGCCTCCACTGCTTGCTCCCAGGTGTCAGGCAGCTTGGTACCCTGCGCACTGAAAAACTTGATGCCGTTGTCGGGGTAGGCATTGTGGCTGGCGCTGATCACCACCCCCAAGCTTGCGCGTTGCGCCCGGGTCAGGTACGCCACCCCGGGGGTGGGCAAAGGGCCCAACAGCACCACATCCACACCGGCAGAGTTGAAACCGGACTCCAGTGCGCTCTCCAGCATGTAGCCTGAAATGCGGGTGTCCTTGCCGATCAGCACCGTAGGGCGCTCCTCGGTTCTGCGCAGCACGCGCCCCACAGCATGGGCAAGGCGCAAGACAAAATCCGGGGTAATCGGCGGCTGCCCGACGGTGCCACGAATGCCATCGGTCCCAAAGTATCGGCGCGTCATGTTCTAGCGTCTCCTCGTATGAATCTCATTGTTTGTTATCCATCGCCAAGGGATGTGGCACGCGCTCGTTCATGCAACGCGCAGTCCCCGGTCTGACCCCGTCAGGCCCTTGGCATAGCACTCCATACCGCAAGCGCCGCCACCGTTTCACGGACGTCGTGCACACGCACCACCGAAGCCCCCCTCTCCACGGCCAGCAAGGCAGCGGCCACGCTGGGCACCATGCGCTGCTCGACCGCCAGCCCCGTCACCGCTCCCAGGGATGACTTTCGGGACCACCCCGCCAGAAGGGGATAGCCTGCAGTCAGCAATGCCGACTGCCGAGCCAGCAGCGCAAAATTCTGCTCCACCGTCTTGCCAAAACCAATACCCGGGTCCAGCACAATTCGAGTCTTGTCAACCCCCAGCGCTTGTGCATCAAGCGCGGATTGCTTCAAAAAGTATAGCACCCGAGTAACAACATCGCCCTCCATCGGGACCACCTGCATGGTCTGGGGATCGCGGTGCATGTGCATCAGACACACTCCACACTGCGGGTGCGAAGCCACCACATCAGCCGCCCCCGGCTGGCGCAGCGCCCAGATGTCGTTGACGATGTCTGCCCCCAGATCCAGCACGGCGCGCATGACCTCGGGCTTGTAGGTATCCACAGAAATGGGTACGCCCAGGGACACTGCGTCCCGCACCAAGGGCACCACCCGCGCCAGTTCTTCGGCCAGGGGAACGGCCGGGCTGCCAGGACGCGTGGACTCTCCGCCAATGTCCAGGATGTGCGCACCGTCACGCAGCAACTGCTCACAATGTCGCAGGGCTGCGAGGGTGGAGCCATGCCGCCCACCATCGGAGAACGAGTCCGGCGTGACATTGACGATGCCCATCACACGAGGCTCGGTGAGGTCAATCGAGAAACGGGAGGTTTGCCAGATCATCGGTTGATCGAGAAAAGGTCACAGGACCCTCATCTTTGGAGGACGGAAAGCAGCACAGCACCGGCCATGAAAAACGGGGCACGAGGCCCCGTTTCGGCGAATGGACCGCCTCGCAATCAAGCAGCCGATGGTGCGGTGTCTGTCGTCACCGCAGGCGTTCCACCGCTGGAGTTATCGCCGCCCGAAGAGGGGGGCGTACGAGGTGTCCAGTCCTTGGGAGGACGGGGCTCTTTGCCAGCCATGATGTCGTCCAACTGCTCGGTGTCGATGGTTTCCCATTCCAGCAGAGCCTTGGCCATGGCATGCATCTTGTCGCTGTTCTCTTCAATCAGGCGGCGGGCCAGGTTGTACTGCTCGTCGATGATGCGACGCACCTCCATGTCCACCTTTTCCATGGTCTGCTCGCTCATGGTCGTGGTCTTGGTCACCGAGCGACCCAGGAACACTTCGCCTTCGTTCTCGGCGTAGACCATCGGACCGAGAGCATCGGTCATGCCATAGCGCGTGACCATGTCACGGGCGATGTGCGTTGCACGCTCAAAGTCGTTGCTGGCACCGGTGGTCATCTGGTTCATGAACACTTCTTCGGCGATGCGGCCTCCGAACAGCATGCTGATCTGGTTGAGCATGTATTCGCGGTCGTAGCTATAACGGTCCTGGGCAGGCAAGCTCATCGTCACACCCAGCGCACGGCCGCGGGGAATGATGGTGACCTTGTGCACCGGGTCGCACTTGGGCAGCAACTTGCCGATCAGTGCGTGGCCAGATTCGTGGTAGGCCGTGTTGCGACGTTCTTCCTCGGGCATGACCATGCTCTTGCGCTCGGGGCCCATGAGAATCTTGTCCTTGGCCTTCTCGAAGTCCTGCATTTCCACGGTGCGTGCGTTGCGGCGCGCTGCCATCAGGGCGGCTTCGTTGCACAGGTTGGCCAAATCAGCACCGCTCATGCCGGGCGTACCGCGAGCGATGATGGCAGGCGCAACGTCCTGACCAATCGGAATCTTGCGCATATGCACGTTCAGGATCTGCTCACGGCCACGGATATCGGGCAGCGTCACATACACCTGGCGGTCAAAACGGCCTGGGCGCAGCAGGGCGGCGTCCAGGATGTCGGGGCGGTTGGTAGCAGCCACCACGATCACGCCCAGGTTGGTCTCAAAACCATCCATTTCAACCAGCATCTGGTTCAGGGTCTGTTCGCGCTCGTCATTTCCGCCACCCAGGCCAGCACCACGCTGGCGGCCCACCGCGTCGATTTCATCGATAAAGATGATGCACGGGGCATTCTTCTTGGCGTTATCGAACATGTCGCGCACACGGGCAGCACCCACGCCGACAAACATTTCCACAAAGTCAGAACCAGAGATACTGAAGAAGGGAACCTTGGCTTCACCCGCGATGGACTTGGCCAGCAGCGTCTTGCCGGTGCCCGGAGGGCCCACCAACAACAGACCGCGCGGAATGCGGCCACCGAGCTTTTGGAATTTCTGGGGATCTTTCAGGAAGTCCACGACCTCCTTCACTTCTTCCTTGGCCTCGTCGCAACCCGCCACGTCTGCGAAAGTGACCTGGTTGTTGTTTTCGTCAAGCATGCGCGCCTTGCTCTTGCCAAAGCTAAAGGCACCGCCCTTGCCACCGCCCTGCATCTGGCGCATGAAATACACCCAAACGCCGATGAGCAGCAGCATGGGGCCCCAGCTGACCAGCAAGGTCATGAGCAGGGAGCCTTCTTCACGGGGCTTGACGTCGAACTTGACGTTGTTGTTGATCAGGTCGCCCACAAGACCACGGTCCAGGTAGGTTGCCGTCGTCCGGATCTTGCGGTCGTCGTTGGTAACGGCGACGATCTCGGTACCGCCTTGGCCTTCCTGGATGGTCGCGCTCTTGATGCGGTTGCTGCGGACTTCCTCCAGGAACTCCGAGTAGCCGACGTGGCCTGCACTGGCTCCGGCACGGGTGTCAAACTGTTTGAACACCGTGAACAGCACCATGGCAATAACCAGCCACACGGCAATTTTTGAAAACCACTGATTGTTCAAGCGGGGCTCCAGTTGCGGAAAACAGAAAACGGACACACTGCCGTCATGGCACGCATGTGTGGCCCATTTTAGGTGTTTCAAGCCACCCAGCCATACCTATTCCCCCTAGCGGCCATGGAAACAGCGCGGGCTTTGGGGCCGGAAGGCACGAATTCTTGACCTGCGGCAAGCCCGCTCAGGCCGCTTTCCTGAGGCCCATGCCCACCAGAAAGGTCTCTGACGATTTGTCGCGGGAGGCCTTGGGTTTCAAGGGTTTGACCACTTTGAAGGTCTGCTTGAACAGCGTGACCAGATCGCTGTAACCGCTTCCATGGAACAACTTGACCACCAGCGCACCATCCGGTTTCAAATGGTTGCAAGCAAATTCCACCGCCAACTCAACCAGATGGGCAATGCGCGCCGCGTCTGCCGATTCGATGCCGGACAGATTCGGGGCCATGTCTGACACGACAACATCCACCACGCGGCCATCCAGCGCCTGCTCCAGGCGCTCCAGCACCTCGGCCTCGCGAAAATCACCGTTGAGGTAAGTGACCCCCTCGATAGGTTCCATGGGCAGGATGTCCAGCGCGATGATCACCCCGTTGAGCTGCCCGGCTGCAGCGCCTGCCGGCGACATGCGCCTGCGCAGGTACTGACTCCAGGCGCCGGGCGTTGACCCCAGGTCCACCACGGTGTACCCAGGCTTGATGAGGCCGAGCTGCTCGTCGATTTCCTTGAGCTTGTAGGCGGCGCGTGCTCGGTATCCTTCTTTCTGGGCCAATTTGACGTAGGTGTCGTTGACATGGTCGTTCAACCATGCCTTGTTGACCTTCTTGCTTTGGGTTTTGACTTTCATACCGCTCCATTGTCTCTCGACAATCAGCACCGTCGATAATATGGCCCATGCCCCAAATTCAACTGACTCCCGCCGAGCGCCGGGAACAACGCGCCAATGCCCACCACCTGGACCCCGTCGTCCTGGTGGGCGGCGATGGTCTCACCCCTGCAGTCAAGAAGGAAATCGACGCCGCCCTGAACGCCCATGGCCTGATCAAGGTGCGCGTTTTCAACGATGACCGCGTGGCGCGCGAGCTGATGTACCAGGAACTCACGGCCGAACTCAACGCCGCCCCCATCCAGCATATCGGTAAGCTCCTGGTGCTGTGGCGCCCCCAACCCGTCAAGGAGCGCACTGTCGATGAGGACCGCATGCCCGGGCCGCGCGACGTCAAAGTACTCAAGTACAGCAAGCGCGGTGGCCAGCGCCCCGAGATCAAGCAGCTGCGCGTGCTGGGCAACCAGCGCCTCACCTCAGGCGGCCAGATCAAGCGCGCCAAACCCAAGCAAAAATCCATCAAGAAGCGCCAGGCAGACTGATGGGCCACGATGCAGGCGCGGCAGGACCTGCAGCTTTTGCAGCACCTGCCGAAACAACGCCCACCCGCTACATCCTCTGCATGAAATGGGGCAAGAAATACGGCCCCGAGTATGTCAACCGGTTGTACGCCATGGTGCGCAGACACCTGAGCGGGAGTTTCCACTTTGTCTGCCTGACCGATGACAACACGGGCATTCGCAGCGAAGTGCAGTGCCTGCCTATCCCTGCGCTCGATCTGCCAGCCGGTATCCCGGAGCGTGGCTGGACCAAATTGGTCACTTTCAGCAAGGACCTGCACGGACTGCGGGGGACGGCGTTGTTCCTGGATGTGGACGTGGTCGTCACCGGCTCCCTGGACGATTTTTTCACCCAGCCAGGCGAGTTCCTGATCATCCACGACTACAAGCGCCCCTGGCGCATCACGGGCAACTCCTCGGTCTATCGCTTTGAGCTGGGTGCGCACCCCGATGTGCTAGAGCACTTCCGCACGAATTTCGCAGAAATCCGCACACAGTTTCGCAACGAGCAGGCCTACCTGTCGGACTTTCTACACCGGCAAGGCAAGTTGCAATACTGGCCTGCTGCGTGGTGCCCGAGCTTCAAGTACCACGGCATACCGCCTTGGCCCACCAACTACTGGCGCCCCCCGTTCGTGCCAGCGGGCGCACGCATTGTGATCTTTCATGGGGAATGCAACCCCCCCGATGCCTTGGCGGGGCGCCGCAACCGGCGGTTTCGCTTCATTCGTCCTGCCACCTGGGTGGCGGAACACTGGCACGAATAGGCGGCTTGGGAGCAGCGCTGGCTACGCTCAGTGCTGGTCTCAAGCGCCTGCAGTGCCGTCCGGCAAGAACGGTGGTTTCTGGTCCTGGCGCAGTGTTTGCCACAACACGGCCAGTGCGCAGCACCACTGCAGCACATACATCACCGTCCCCACGCTGTGCCACAAGCGCAGATCCTGCCGGGCCACGATGCGTGGCGCCACGCCAAACTGCGTGAGCAGCGCCAGCAACAGTCCACCCAGTATAAAAACCATAGCAGCTTGCGCCCATGGATACTGCGCTACAGACTGTTTTGGCCTTGAAATCAGCAGCAATACCAGACAACAGGCCACCGCCACCCAGGTCTGCGCCGCAAACAGCTTGGCTGCCATGTTGCCGGCTACCGTGGGCGACGGAAGGTGGGCAAACAGCATGGGCACGACCAAAAACCCAATCGTTGTCAAACTGCCCCACCAGAGGGCAGCAAGCAGGGCAGGAAGGCGGCGGAACATGCTGCGTCCGCTCACTGATAGCTGACCGCCACCACTTCGTAGCGACGAATCCCACCGGGAGCCTGCACTTCAGCAGTGTCGCCCTCTTCCTTGCCGATCAAAGCGCGGGCGATGGGGCTGGAGATATTAATCAGCCCTTGCTTCAGGTCCGCCTCATCCTCGCCCACGATCTGGTACTTCACGAGATCGCCCGACTCTTCGTCTTCAAGTTCGACCGTGGCACCAAAAACAACCTTACCACCGCCATCCACAGCGCTGGGGTCAATCACCTGCGCTACCGACAGCTTGCCCTCGATCTCCTGGATGCGGCCCTCGATGAAACCTTGGCGATCCTTGGCGGCGTCATAGTCGGCGTTTTCACTGAGATCGCCTTGCGCCCGCGCCTCCGCGATCGCGGTGATGACGGCGGGGCGTTCAATGGTCTTGAGGCGGTGCAGCTCTTCCTTGAGCTTTTCAGCGCCGCGCTTGGTAATCGGAATGGTGGCCATCGTGTTGCGTCTCCAAAAGTCAAAACGGTGAAAGCGCCAGGAGCACTTCCACCGGTCAGTCGCCAGGCGCGCCCATGCCGTGCAGGGCGATGCGAATGGCAAGTCTACAAAAGGAAACCGCCGCACGTTGCCGCGCGGCGGTGTCAGTTCAGGCAGCAATTATGCCGCTTTTGACGATGCTCAGGCAGCCAGTTGGGCGTGCAGTTCCTGCACCGAGTACACGTCAAGCTTGTCAAGGTACTTCATGCCTTCCACAGCGGCTTCCGCACCAAAAATGGTGGTGAAGGTGGTCACACGGGCCAGCAAGGACGAGGTGCGGATCGCGCGTGAGTCGGCAATCGCATTGCGGCGCTCTTCCACCGTGTTGATGACCATGACAATCTCATTGTTCTTGATCATGTCCACGATGTGCGGGCGGCCTTCGGTGACCTTGTTCACCACCACCACCGGAACACCTGCCTCGGCAATGGCAGCTGCCGTGCCCTTGGTCGCTACCAGGTCAAAGCCCAGTGCTACAAGCTGGTGGGCAATGTCCACCGCACGGGGCTTGTCGTTGTTCTTCACGGTGAGGAACACCTTGCCCGAAGTCGGCAGCTTCGTGCCAGCGCCCAGTTGGCTCTTCACAAAGGCTTCGCCAAAGGTCTTGCCCACACCCATCACTTCGCCGGTGGACTTCATCTCGGGGCCAAGGATGGTGTCCACGCCTGGGAACTTGACGAACGGGAACACGGCTTCCTTCACGCTGAAGTAAGGCGGCGTCACTTCCTTGGTGATGCCCTGCGAAGCCAGCGTCTGCCCGGCCATGCAGCGCGCCGCCACCTTGGCCAGCTGGATGCCAGTGGCTTTGGAAACAAAAGGCACCGTGCGCGAGGCGCGGGGGTTCACTTCCAGCACGTAGATCACGTCCTTGCCGTCTACTTCCTGGATAGCGAACTGCACGTTCATCAGTCCCACCACGTTCAGGCCCTCGGCCATGGCAGCGGACTGGCGCTTGAGCTCATCCACGGTGGCTTGCTTGAGGTAATACGGAGGCAGCGAGCAGGCCGAGTCGCCCGAGTGCACGCCGGCTTGCTCGATGTGCTCCATCACGCCACCGATGAAGGTCTTGCCTTCGGGGTCGCGCAGACAGTCCACATCGCACTCAATGGCGTCGTTCAGGAAGCGGTCCAGCAGCACCGGCGAGTCGTTGCTCACCTTCACGGCCTCGCGCATGTAGCGCTCCAGGTCGCGCTGCTCATGCACGATTTCCATCGCACGGCCGCCCAGCACATAGCTGGGGCGCACCACCAGGGGGTAGCCCAACGTAGCGGCCTTTTCCAGGGCCTCGTTTTCAGTGCGCGCGGTGGCATTGGGCGGCTGGCGCAGGCCCAGGTCGCCCAGGAGCTTCTGGAAACGCTCGCGGTCTTCCGCAGCGTCGATCATGTCCGGACTGGTGCCGATGATCGGCACGCCTTCGGCTTCCAGGCCCAACGCGAGCTTGAGCGGCGTCTGACCGCCGTACTGCACGATCACGCCGTGGGGCTTTTCCTTGTCCACGATTTCGAGCACGTCTTCGAGCGTCAGCGGCTCGAAGTACAGACGGTCCGACGTGTCGTAGTCGGTTGAAACCGTTTCGGGGTTGCAGTTGACCATGATGGTTTCGTAACCATCTTCACGCATCGCCAAAGCGGCGTGCACGCAGCAGTAGTCGAACTCGATGCCCTGGCCAATGCGGTTCGGGCCACCGCCCAGCACCATGATCTTCTTGTTGCTGGTGGGCTCTGCCTCGCACTCGTCTTCGTAGGTCGAGTACATGTAGGCAGTGTTGGTGGCGAACTCGGCGGCGCAGGTGTCAACGCGCTTGTAGACCGGGCGCACGTTCAGCGCGCGGCGTGCTTCGCGCACAGACTTCTCGGTGGTCTTGAGCAATTTGGCCAGTCGGCGGTCTGAGAAGCCCTTCTTCTTGAGCGTACGCAGCGTGTCGGCATCCAGCGCAGCCAACGCCGTATCGCCCTTGTCCGCGGCGAGCTTGTCGAGCTCGAGTTCGATCTTCACGATCTCTTCGATCTGCACCAGGAACCACTTGTCGATCTTGGTGAGGTCGTACACCTCGTCCACCGACAGGCCCATGGCGAACGCATCGCCCACGTACCAGATGCGCTCGGGGCCGGGTTCGCCCAGTTCCTTTTCGAGCGTCTCGCGGTCCTGGGTTTTCTCGTTCATGCCATCCACGCCCACTTCCAGGCCGCGCAGGGCTTTCTGGAAGGATTCCTGGAAGGTGCGGCCCATGGCCATCACCTCACCCACAGACTTCATCTGCGTAGTCAGACGGCTGTCGGCCGTGGGGAATTTTTCGAACGCAAAGCGCGGGATCTTGGTGACCACGTAATCGATCGAAGGCTCGAACGATGCGGGCGTGGCACCACCCGTGATTTCGTTCTTCAGCTCATCGAGCGTATAGCCCACAGCCAGCTTGGCAGCGACCTTGGCAATCGGGAAGCCCGTGGCCTTGGACGCCAGCGCGGACGAACGCGACACGCGCGGGTTCATCTCGATGACGATCATACGGCCGTCCTTCGGATTCACCGAGAACTGCACGTTGGAGCCGCCCGTGTCCACGCCGATCTCGCGCAGCACCGCGAGCGACGCGTTGCGCATGATCTGGTATTCCTTGTCGGTCAGCGTCTGCGCGGGGGCCACGGTGATCGAATCGCCGGTGTGCACACCCATCGGGTCCAGGTTCTCGATGGAGCAGATGATGATGCAGTTGTCCGCTTTGTCTCGGACAACTTCCATCTCGTACTCCTTCCAGCCAAGCAGCGACTCTTCGATCAGCAGCTCGTTGGTGGGCGAGGCTTCCAGGCCGCGCTTGCAGATGGTTTCGAACTCTTCAGGGTTGTAGGCAATGCCGCCACCGGTGCCGCCCAACGTGAAGCTGGGGCGGATCACGGTGGGGAAGCCCACGCTCTTTTGCACGGCCCAGGCTTCGTCCATACTGTGGGCGATGCCGGAGCGCGCGGAGCCCAGACCGATCTTGGTCATGGCATCCTTGAACTTCAGGCGGTCTTCGGCCTTGTCGATGGCTTCGGGCGTGGCACCGATCAGCTCGACCTTGTACTTGTCGAGCACGCCGTTGCGCCACAGGTCCAGCGCGCAGTTGAGCGCGGTCTGGCCGCCCATGGTGGGCAGGATGGCGTCGGGGCGTTCCTTGGCAATGATCTTCTCGACCGTCTGCCAGGTGATGGGCTCGATGTAGGTGACGTCGGCGGTGGCCGGGTCGGTCATGATCGTCGCGGGGTTGCTGTTGATCAGGATGACCTTGTAGCCTTCTTCGCGCAGGGCCTTGCAGGCCTGCACGCCGGAATAGTCGAACTCGCAGGCCTGGCCGATGATGATCGGGCCAGCGCCGATGATGAGGATGCTTTTGATATCTGTGCGTTTTGGCATGGTGCGTCGATCAGTCGATCGTGGGTTCGGCTGCCTGGGGGCTGGGGGTTGGTGCGGAGGCTGCTGCATCTACGGGCAAACGCCGCTGGGTCAGTTTGGCAAGCAGCGCTTCGGCACGCTCGGGAGGAAGGTTCTTCTGCATCAGCTGCAGCAAACCGTCGCCCTGGATCAGCGGGCGCAAGACCTCTTCTTCAGCGTCATAAAACGTCACTTCCCACTCCTGCAGGAGCTCTTCAAAGGCAGCGTCGTCCAGCGTCTTGCCCTTGGCAACGAGCGTGACGAGTGGCATGGCCTTGTTCTCGACGAACGCCTTCTTGTAGGGCTTTTGCGCCCAACGCTCCGTGAACCATTCGCGGTGGGGCGATGGCAGGGTCAGGACGCGCTTGTGGATCGCCTTTTCCAGCGAAGCAAGGGGAAAGCTGAACAGTTTCATGGTGCTGTTTCCTTCCTCGCTTAACCGGCTTTTGCCGCGCGCATGGCGTCAGTGAAGCGGTCAAAGAGGTATGCGATGTCGTGCGGCCCGGGGGATGCCTCAGGATGCCCCTGGAAACAGAAGGCGGGCTTGTCCTTGTGGACCAGCCCTTGCAGCGTGCCGTCAAACAGGCTGACGTGCGTGGCGCGCAGATGGGCGGGCAGCGATTCCATGTCCACCGCAAAACCGTGGTTCTGGCTCGTGATGCTCACGCGGCCCGTGTCCAGGTCTTTCACCGGGTGGTTGGCACCATGGTGGCTGTGGGTCATCTTGAAGGTCTTGGCACCAGCAGCCAGGGCCATGATCTGGTGCCCCAGGCAGATACCGAACGTGGGCATGCCACTGTCCACGATAGTGCGGGTGGCGGCGATCGCGTAGTCGCAAGGCTCTGGATCACCGGGGCCGTTGGACAGGAAAACGCCATCGGGCTGAAGTGCCAGCACATCAGCAGCAGGCGTCTTTGCGGGCACCACAGTGACCTTGCAGCCGCGTTCAGCCAGCATGCGCAGGATGTTCTTCTTGACGCCAAAGTCGTACGCCACCACATGAAACTGTGGGGCCGACAACTCGCCATAGCCAGTGCCCAGCTTCCACTCGGTCTGCGTCCACTCATAGCGCTCAGCCGTAGTCACGACCTGGGCCAGATCCAGACCAGCCATGTTGGGGGCCGCCTTGGCCTTGGCAACGGCTTCGTCGATCAGCGTCTGCGTGACAGTCTGCCCGGCCCCGAGGCCGATGATGGCGCCGTTTTGCGCACCCTTGCTGCGCAGCAGGCGCGTGAGCTTGCGGGTGTCGATGTTGGCGATGGCAACCGTCTTCTCACGCACGAGGTATTGCGAGAGCGTTTCCGTTGAGCGGAAATTGCTGGCCAGCAGGGGCAGGTCTTTGATGATCAGACCAGCGGCATGGACCTTGTCAGCTTCGATGTCTTCCGTATTGACGCCGTAGTTGCCGATGTGCGGATACGTGAGGGTCACGATCTGCTGGCAGTAACTCGGGTCGGTGAGGATTTCCTGGTAGCCGGTGATGGCGGTGTTGAACACCACTTCGCCGACGGTGGTGCCAGCGGCACCAATCGAATTGCCGATAAAGACCGTGCCGTCTGCGAGCGCCAGGATGGCGGGCGGGAAGTTTCCCTGTAGAGACAAAAGCACTGGGTTCTCCGGATGGTTACGGTCGCCCGGCGCCTGCAGTCCACTCGTGCACGCAAAGGTACGCAAGGGCTGGTGGCTGCTCTCAGATGGGTTGTTGCTTTGGGTGCGGTCGGGCGACGCTGTTGCGAGAAAAGCTCCCGATTATATCCTTCGTCGCGTTCTCTCCAGCAAATGCACGCCTTGCATAACCTTGTTACGTAAGCAAATGTGCCTGGTATTGCAGCGGGCAACCGGCGTCCTAGACTTTGCCAAGCATTTCTCCATACCCCACTCCCAAGGCTGATTCCGATGCGCGTTTTTTTCCGCACTCTCGCAGTTTCTCTGGTCGGCCTGTGCGCCACGATGGCCGCCCAGGCCCTGGAACTGGCCAAATACCCTCAGGTCTTCGTGGCGCCCCAAGGCGTTGAAGTCGTGCTGGCCCCCACCGCCGACGGCAAGCAGGCCCTGCTGCGGGTGAGCGGCGTCAACGACCCTATCGACCAGATCGTCTTTCTGAGCCAGCTCGAGCAGCAGGGCTCGGCACGCGAGGTGTTTGCAACCACGCTCGACGGTCGCAGCTACGGCCTTTTGCAAAAGCAAAGTCTGCCCTATCGCGGGGGTGAGCAGTATGTGGTTTACCTGCCGGGCAAGCGCGATGGCATGCCACTGGCGTTCAGCGAAGAAAAGAGCAAGGCCTTCAAGCTGGCAGATCTTCTGGCCAGCTTCAAGAGCCAGCAGAAGCAGGGCTTGCAAGACAAGCTGGCCCGCTTTGACCGCAACAAGCGCCTGGCCAGCGCACAGGCCGAACTGGCCAAGGCCGATGAGGCTGCTGCTGCCGCATGCGGCACGCCTTTAAAGACCCAGGTTGACTGGGCCACGATTGACGACGAAAAACTCCAGACGCTGAGCATCGGTAGTTTCTGCGGCGTGGTGGCGTCAGAACTGGAGTCGATGTGCCGCAACAGCCCCGCG
Organism: Acidovorax facilis; assembly: GCA_964031875.1. Classification (GTDB taxonomy): domain Bacteria; phylum Pseudomonadota; class Gammaproteobacteria; order Burkholderiales; family Burkholderiaceae_C; genus Acidovorax; species Acidovorax facilis_A. The sequence goes on along the minus strand of CAXIRU010000004.1, from coordinate 15,311 downwards.
TTCAAAGGCACAGCATCCACCTTGGGCACGGTGCAATGCAAGTTCGCGCCGCAGCTGAAAATCCGGGTAGAAAACCAGCAGGTGCTGTTCAGCACCGAGAGGGATGCACCCAACCAAGGCGATTTCGTGCGCCAGTTCCTGCGCAATCTCTGAAACGGCGAGACGGACCGCGCCCCTGCAGCCTAAAGGGGCCCTCGAGGAGCGAGAACCAAAGTCAGCGCCCTGCACCGCTCGCGTGCAGGCAGATCGCTGCAGCGGCCGCCACATTCAGCGACTCTTCACCACCCGGTTGCGCAATGCGGATGCGCATCGCGGCACTCTCTTCCAGTGCGGGGGAAACGCCCTGCCCTTCGTGGCCCAACACCCATGCACACGGCCAGGGCAAGGCGGCACGGTGCAGAAAGTCCCCGGCATGTGAGCTGGTGACGAGCATGGGTACCTCCAGCGCCTGAAGCTCGTCGTGCTCCACACCTTCGATCAGGTCGAGCGCGAAATGCGCCCCCATGCCCGCACGCAGCACCTTGGGAGACCACAACGCAGCACTGCCCTTGATGGCCACCACCTGCCGGAATCCGAACGCTGACGCACTGCGCAGGATGGAGCCCACATTGCCAGCGTCCTGCACACGGTCCAGTACCACGGTCGCCGCACCCGGATGCAGCGCGACGGGCGCGGGCAAATCCATGATGAAACCCATGCGGGCGGGCGACTCCAGGCCACTGATATCCGCAAAAAGCGCGTCCGCAATTACTATGATTTTCATAGCATACTGAGCCCAATCTACATGCGCCAGCGGCCAAAAAGACTCTGAAAACACAGCAATGGACGCGCGCTGACCACGCTCCAGCGCCGCGCGGCAGAGGTGATCGCCCTCCAGCCAAACCCGGCCCTGCTTGCGGTAGGCCGTGGTGTCCTGCGAAAGACGGCGCAGGTCTTTCACAAAAGTGTTGTCCCGCGAATGGATGGTGGTGATCGAGGAGGATGTCATGGGCAGACGGTTTCAGCCGCGCAGATTCTGCGCCACGGGGGCAAAGGAACGCCGGTGGTGTATGCACGCGCCGTGCTCGCGCAAGGCCGCCATGTGCACCGCTGTGCCATAGCCCTTGTGGCCCGCAAATCCGTACTGGGGGAATTCCTCATGCACCTGCGCGCACCAGCGGTCGCGGTGCACCTTGGCCAGGATGGACGCGGCCGAGATGGCGGGCACCAGCGCATCGCCCTTGATGATGGCCTCAGCCTGGATGTCGAGCGTGGGCAGCCGATTGCCATCGACGAGCACCATGACAGGCTTCAAACGCAGCCCCATCACGGCCCGCCGCATGGCCAGCATCGTGGCCTGCAGGATGTTGAGCTGATCGATTTCTTCCACGCTGGCCTCGGCAATGCTGCAGCACAGCGCCTTGGCGCGGATTTCGTCGTAGAGTTTTTCGCGCCGGGCGGCCGTGAGCTTTTTGGAATCCGCCAGGCCTGCGATGGGATGCAGATCGTCGAGGATGACTGCAGCAGCCACCACAGGCCCCGCCAGCGGGCCACGGCCCGCTTCGTCCACGCCAGCCACGAGGCCAGGCGGATGCCAAGGCAGGCAGGCCTGTTCAGGCAGCGGGATGGAGGATTTTCTGGATCGCATCGGCAGCCAGTTGGGGAGTGTTGCGGCGCAGGCTCTCGTGCAGCGCCGTAAAGCGCTGCTCCAGGGCCGTGATTTTTTCGGGATGGTGCTGGCGGGCATCCAGCCATTGGAGTGTTGCCGCACAAAGCGCCTGGGGTGTCGCGGCATCCTGGATCAACTCGGGCACCACGAAGTCGCCACACAGGATGTTGGGCAACCCCACCCAGGGCTGCAACTGCTTGCGGCGCATGAGCCACCAGCTCAATGGGTGCATGTGGTAACCAATGACCATGGGGCGCTTGAACAGGGCAGCCTCCAGCGTGGCGGTACCGCTGGCGATCAGTGTGGTGTCACAGGCTGCGAGCACGGCGTGGGACTGCCCGGAAACAATCTGCACCACTGCACCCAGCCCAGCGGCCTGCGCTGCCTGCACGATGCGTTCGCGCAGCACTGGTACGGCAGGCACTATCAATTTAATAGCTGGTCGCGCTTTTCTGATAAGCGCTGCAGCCTCAAAGAAGGGTTGAGTGATGTAGGCGATCTCCGAAGAGCGGCTGCCCGGCAAAATGGCCAGTACCTCGTCCGTATCCTGCAGCCCGAGCTGGGCACGGGCCGCAGCGCGGTCCGGCACCATGGGAATCACACCCGCCAGCGGGTGCCCCACGTAGGTAGCGGCGATGCCATGGCGCGCCAGCAGTTCAGGCTCGAACGGAAAGATACACAGCACGTGATCAGCACTGCGGCGAATCTTCTCGACGCGTTCGGCGCGCCAGGCCCAGATGGAGGGGCACACGAAATGCACGGTCTTGATGCCTGCAGCCCGCAGGTCGGCTTCCAGCCCCAGGTTGAAATCAGGAGCATCCACGCCGATGAATACGTCGGGACGGTCCTTGAGCAGCCGTTCACGCAGTTGCTTGCGGATGCCCAGCAACTCGCGCAGGCGGCGCAGCACTTCCATGCTGTAGCCATGTACGGCCAGCTTCTCGCTGGGCCACCAGGCATCAAAACCCCGGCGTTGCATTTGGGGGCCACCAATGCCGCAGGTCTGCAGGTCTGGCCAATGGGCCTGCATGCCGTCGATCAGCAAACCCGCAAGCAGGTCGCCCGATGTCTCGCCCGCCACCATGGCGACGCGGGGGGAAGCAGCCATCACCCAGCCCTCAGCGCGCTATGCCGCGCGTGGCATCGGCCAGGAACCGCTCCATCATCGCGGCATCCTCGCTGACCTGCGGTGCAGACTGCGCCAGCTCAGCAATGGCGGCACGTGCAGCCTCCAGCGTGAGACCCTGGCGGTAGATCAGCTTGTGCATCTGCTTGACCGCAGCAATGCGCTCAGGCGAGAAGCCGCGGCGGCGCAGCCCCACCACGTTGTAGCCGCGTACCGCCAGTGGATTGCCATCCACCAGCATGAAAGGTGGTACGTCCTGCGACACCGCGCTGGCAAAGCCCACCATCGCGTGGGCACCAATCTTGACGAACTGGTGGATGCCGGTGAGCCCGCCCACCGTCACCCAATCGCCCAGGTGAACATGGCCTGCCAGGGTGGTGTTGTTGGCCAGCGTGGTGTGGTTGCCCACATGGCAATCGTGGGCGATGTGGGTGTACGCCATGATCCAGTTGTCGTCCCCCACCGTGGTGATTCCACCGGCCTGGGGCACACCGAGGTTCAGGGTGCAAAACTCGCGAATGGTGTTGCGGTCGCCGATGACCAGTTCGGTGGGCTCGCCCGCATATTTCTTGTCCTGCGGGATCGCTCCAATGGAGTTGAACTGAAAGATGCGGTTGTCGGCGCCAATCGTCGTACGCCCGTCAATGACGCAATGTGCGCCGACCGTCGTGCCCGCACCGATGGACACGCGCTCGCCAATAACCGCGTACGGCCCCACCGTGACCGAAGGGTCCAGGCGTGCGCCGTCCGCAACAATGGCAGTGGGATGAATATTGCTCACGATCCAACAGGCCCGGATCGATCAACCCACGTTGCGCATGGTGCACATGAGTTCGGCCTCGCAGGCCACCTCGTCCCCCACGCTGGCCACGCCCTTGAACTTCCAGATGCCGCCGCGAACGCGATCGATGGTGATGCTCAGGATCAGCTGGTCGCCGGGCTCCACCGGGCGCTTGAAGCGCGCGCCATCAATGCCCACAAAGTAGTAGATATTGTTCTCATCGGGCACCTTGCCCATGGCATCAAACGCCAGCAGGCCCGCAGCCTGGGCCAGCGCTTCCAGGATCAACACACCCGGCATCACGGGACGGCCAGGAAAGTGCCCCATGAAATAAGGCTCATTGAACGTCACGTTCTTGATGGCCTTGATGCGGGTGTTGCTCTCAAGCTCGATCACTTTGTCCACCAGCAGGAACGGGTAGCGGTGGGGCAGTTGCTTGAGAATTGCGTGAATATCCATCATCGAGTTGTTCTTCCGTTCATGCTGCCTTGAGAGCCTGCTCAAGCGCCTTGATGCGCTCCCGCAAGCTGTGCAGTTGTTTGAGTGTTGCAGCGTTTTTTTCCCAGCGCGCATTGTCGTCGATGGGAAACATGCCCGTGTATTGCCCAGGCCGGGTGAGCGAGCGCGTGACCACCGTGGCTGCAGAGATATGCACGTTGTCGGCCAGCTCCAGGTGGCCCAGCACAATCGCCCCGCCGCCCACAGTGCAGTGCGCGCCAATGGTCGCGCTGCCAGCCACCCCCACACACCCGGCCATGGCCGAGTGCTTGCCGATGCGCACGTTGTGGCCGATCTGGATCAGGTTGTCGAGCTTGACGCCATCTTCGATGACGGTGTCCTGAAGCGCGCCCCGGTCGATGCAAGTGTTGGCGCCGATCTCGACGTCGTCTCCGATGCGCACGGCACCGAGCTGCTCGATCTTGACCCACTGCCCCCGCTCGGGGGCAAAACCAAAACCATCCGCGCCGATCACCACACCCGCATGCACGATGCAACGCGCACCGATGGTGCAGCCCTCACCCAGGGTCACCCGGGACTTGAGGACAGTTCCTGCGCCCACCTGCGCTCCGCGCTCGACCACACACAGCGGCCCTATCGTCGCCGTGGGATGCACCTGTGCCGTGGGATCGACCACTGCACTGGCGTGCACGCCTGCCTTTTGCGCTGGCGCATTGCGTTGCCGCCACAACTGGGTGGCACGCGCAAAATACACGTAGGGGTTGTCCGCCACGATGCAAGCACCGCGCACCAGCGCTGCATCACGCATGCCAGGGGCCACAATGACACAGGCCGCCCGGGAGGCGGCCAGTTGCTGTTGGTAGCGGGGGTTACTCAGAAAACTGAGATCACCCGGCCCGGCAACCTCCAGGGGCGCGATACGGGAGATGACGGCATCCCGTGCCGCACCCCCTTCTAACGAGCCACCGAGCGCATCAACGATCTGCCCAAGAAGCAAGCTCACGCGCCACCTGTCTCGCGCTGTGGCTTACTTGCCAGCAGCGGCATTCAGCGCCTTGATCACCTTTTCGGTGATGTCATGCTTGGGATTGATGTAAACGGCTTCCTGAAGAATCACGTCGTACTTTTCGGCTTCAGCCACCTGCTTGACCACCTTGTTCGCACGTTCGAGAACCTGGGACAGTTCCTCGTTCTTGCGGGCGTTCAGGTCCTCCTGAAACTCCCGGCTCTTGCGCTGGAACTCTCGGTCCTGGTCACTCAACTGGCGTTGGCGGGCCGTGCGCTGGCTCTCAGCCATCGTGGGCGCTTCGCGCTGAAACTTCTCGGAACCAGTCTTCAGGGCGTTACCCATGTCCACGAGTTCTTTCTCGCGACGAGAGAACTCTTGCTCCAGCTTGGCCTGCGCTGCCTTGGCAGTGGTTGCCTCACGGAAGATTCTGTCTGTATTGACGAACCCAACTTTGAACGACTCTTGTGCCTGTGCGTGTGCAGGAATTACCGCAGCCAGAGAGCCCAGCAGCAGGACCAAGGAGATATGACGAGAAAAGGATTTCATTAGAAAGACGTTCCAATCTGGAATTGCAGTTTCTGGATTCTATCGCCGGCGAATTTACGCACCGGTTGCGCAAAGGCCAGGCGCAAAGGACCGAGTGGAGAAATCCAGCTCAAACCGAGGCCCACGGAGGAACGCATGTCACTGAAAGTCACCTTTTCGTTTTCGCCGTACACGTTACCGACGTCAAAGAAGGTGAACACGCGCAGTGTACGGTCGTTGCCTGCACCCGGAAACGGTGCAATCAGCTCCGCATTCAACGTCACCTTCTTGGGACCGCCCAGCGAGGCGCCTGTTACGTCACGCGGCCCCAGGGTGCCTTGGTCAAAGCCGCGCACCGAGCCCAAGCCCCCCGAGTAGAAATTCTTGAACACCGGGAACGGTCTGCCATTCATGCCCTTGCCAATCCCCACCTCGCCATTGAAGGCGACGGTAAAGCGCTTGTTCAGCGGAACATACTGCTGGTACTGGTAGTTGGCCCGCACATAGCGCGCATCCCCCGCCACCGACCATTCAGAGTTGAGACGCTGATAACGGCCAGAGTTTGGCGCCAGGGCACTGTCACGATCATCGCGCGACCAGCCGATGGTCAAAGGAATGGACGTGCTGCTATAGCCGAACTGGTCCGCGTAGGCCAGATAGGTCGCTGGGATGTTCGTACCCGCCTTGATCTTGGTCTGCTCCAGCCCCCCACCGAAAAACACGGTATCAGTTTCGCTGAACGGCACACCAAAGCGCACCGATGTCCCGGTGGTCACCAACTCGTAGTTGCCGCCCTGGTCTTCGTAAGGCTTGTCCGTGCGGTAATACACATCCAGCGTGCGAGAAATGCCATCCGGCGTGAAGTACGGATTGGTGGTGCTGAACACAAGCGTGCGACGGTACTTGCTGGTGTTGACATCAATGCCCAGGTAGTTACCGGAACCAAAAATGTTCTCCTGCTTGATACCGAACGACAACGACACCTTTTCGGCACTGGAAAAGCCAACCCCCATCTGCAGCGAGCCGGTGGGCTTTTCTGCAACGTTGATCACCAGATCCACCTGATCGGGGGAGCCAGGCACTTCCTGGGTCTCCACATTGACCTCGGTGAAGAAACCCAGCCGGTCCACGCGGTCCCGCGACAAGCGAATTTTTTCGCCGTCGTACCAGGAGGCTTCGTACTGACGGAATTCGCGGCGGATCACTTCGTCGCGCGTGCGGTTGTTGCCACTCACGTTGATGCGGCGAACATAGGCGCGGCGCGAGGGTTCCGCCTGCAGCACAAAGGCCACGCGGTTGTTCTCGCGGTCAATCTCGGGCACGGCCTCTACCCGCGCGAACGCAAAGCCAAAGCGGGAGAAATACTCGGAAAACGCCTTGGTCGTTTCAGTGACCTGGTCAGCGTTGTAGGGCTCGCCTGGGCGAATCGTGACCAGGGACTTGAACTCGTCTTCCCGGTCCAGATAGTTGCCTTCCAGCTTCACACCAGAAACCACGTAACGCTCGCCTTCTGTCACATTGACTGTGATAGAGATATCCTGCTTGTCGGGTGAAATGGCGACCTGCGTGGAGTCGATACGGAATTCGAGGTAGCCGCGCTGCAGGTAATAAGAGCGCAGGGTTTCCAGATCGGCGTTGAGCTTGGCGCGCGAATAACGGTCGGACTTGGTGTACCAGCTGAGCCAGCCGCCAGTATCCTGATCAAACAACCCCTTGAGCGAGGATTCGCTGAAGGCCTTGTTGCCAACAATACGTACTTCCTTGATCCGGGCAGGATCCCCTTCGACCACGGTGAAAGTCAGGTTGACGCGATTGCGCTCGATCGGGGTCACGGTCGTGACGACCTCGGCGCCATACAGGCTCTTGTTGATGTACTGGCGCTTGAGCTCCTGCTCGGCCCGGTCGGTCAGCGCCTTGTCGTAGGGACGACCTTCGGTCAGTCCAACATCGCGCATGGCCTTCTTGAGCGCATCCTTGTCGAACTCACGGGTGCCGGCGAAGTCCACATCGGCCACGGTGGGGCGCTCCTCCACCACAACCACCAGAACATTGCCAGCCGCCTCCAAGCGCACATCCTTGAACAGGCCCAAACCAAAAAGTGCACGGATGGCAGCCGCGCCCTTTTCGTCGTTGTAGTCGTCACCCACCCGCAGTGGCATGGAAGCAAACACGGTGCCGGGCTCGACGCGCTGAAGCCCTTCGACGCGGATATCCTGCACCTTGAACGGCTCCAGAGCCCATGCCGCGTTGGCGGCAAAAATCATGGCTGCAACGGCCGATGCGGTACGCACGCCCAGGCGATTGATGTGTTTTTTCATGAATGAAGCTGAAGCCGCAGTTGCGGGGCAAGCGCGGCAAAAGTGTTAGCCAAAGAGCCGGGTGATATCGTTGAACAGGGCAATCGACATCATGAGGAGCAGGACTGCAACGCCTCCGCGCTGCAAGCGCTCCATCCACGCGTCTGACACTCCCCTGCCCGTGACACCCTCCCAAAGATAATACATCAGGTGCCCCCCGTCCAAGACAGGGAGCGGCAACAGGTTCAGCACGCCCAGGCTCACGCTGATCAATGCAAGGAAGACGAGGTACTGTGTCAGACCCAGGCTGGCAGAACGCCCCGCATAGTCTGCAATGGTCAAAGGCCCGCTGATGTTCTTGAGGGATGCCTCCCCAATCACCATGCGCCCCATCATGCGCAGCGTCAGCAACGAAACATCCCAAGTCTTGACGACGCCGGCCCACACACCTTCCAGCACGCCATACTCTACGGTCACGAATTCAGGTGGAGCGCCGACATAGGCCCCGATGCGGCCTATGTTCACGCCGGACTCCTGCTTGACCTCCGGCAAAACATCCATGGACAGGGTCTGCCCCGAACGATCCACGCGCCAGAGCTGGACCAGTGGCTCGCTACCCCGCACGGACTGCCGTATCAACTCGCGCAACTGCTGCCCATCCACCACATCGCTCGTCCCGACCCGGAGAACCACATCCCCCTGGCGCAATCCGGCACGTGCAGCCGCACCGTCGGGCATGACCTCGCCCAGCACTGGCCGTGTCCATGGCCCCAGAATCCCTATTTTTCGAAATAGCTCGGCATCAGCCTCTCGGGTATCGATCTTCGACATGTCCAGCAGGACTTCCCGGTGCGCAGCGCCTGATTGTGGCTGCACATCCAGGCGCACGCTCACCCCCTCCAGGGCACCACGTGTCAGCAGCCAGCGCAAATCTTCAAACGACCGCACGGGTTCCAGGTCGTCAGAACCCAATGCAGCCTGCGCGACCAGTTCACCGCCACGCAGGCCCGCGCTCTGCGCCACAGACCCAGTCACCGGGCTGGCCAGGACCGCCTTGGGCTCCTCCACCCCGTTCCAGTTGACGATGGAATACAGCAGCACAGCCAGCAGCAGATTCGCTACAGGGCCTGCGGCCACGATGGCCGCGCGGGACCGCAGAGGTTGGGTGTTGAAGGCCAGGTGCCGCTCTTCAGGGGCCACAGGCGCTTCCCGCTCATCCAGCATGCGCACGTATCCACCCAGCGGAAACGCCCCCAGGACAAACTCCGTGGGCGAGCCCTTGGGTTGCCAGCGCAGCAGCGGGTTGCCAAAGCCCACAGAGAAGCGCAGCACCTTCACCCCGCAGGCCACGGCCACCCGGTAGTGGCCGTATTCATGCACGGCAATCAGAAGGCCGAGGGCCACGATGAAGGCAACGATGGTGAGAAGCATGTGCGTGTCCGTGTTGCTGTGGGAACTCAGGCCGCAAGGCGGTCTGCAGCTTGCTCAGCGGCATTGCGTGCCTGACTGTCCAGGTCCAGCAGCGCTTCGAGCGAATCGGGCTTGGAGGGCGAAACCGTCTCCAAAGTTGCAAGGTTCACGGCATGAATATGGTCAAAACGGAGTCGTCCCGACAAGAACGCACCCACAGCCACTTCGTTGGCGGCATTCAGCACCGCCGTCGTCCCCTCGGCCGCCTTGAGCGCTTGCCACGAGAGGTGCAGACCCGGAAAGCGGCGCGCATCAGCGTCTTCAAAGGCTAACGCAGACAGGGTCGAAAAATCCAATGTGCTCGCGCCGCTCGCAATGCGCTCCGGCCAGGCCAGTCCACAGGCGATGGGCACGCGCATATCGGGGGTCCCCAGCTGTGCAAGGATCGACGAATCCTTGAACTGAACCATCGAATGGATGATCTGTTGCGGGTGAATGACCACCTTGATCTGATCTGGATGCAGGTCAAACAGCCAGCGCGCCTCGATCACTTCAAGCGCCTTGTTCATCATCGTGGCTGAATCCACCGAAATCTTGCGCCCCATCGAGAAATTGGGGTGCGCGCAAGCCTGAGCGGGCGTGATCTCTGCCAGCGTGGCTGGGTCGCGTTGCCGAAACGGCCCCCCGGAAGCTGTCAGCAAGATGCTGTCCACCCGTTGCGCCCAAGTGGCAGGGTCTTCAGGCAGGCATTGAAAAATCGCGGAGTGTTCGCTGTCGATGGGCAACAGCGTCGCCCGCCCGTCCCGCACCGTCTGCATGAAGAGGCCGCCACCAACCACCAGGGCTTCCTTGTTAGCCAATAGCAAGCGCTTGCCCGCGCGTGCGGCAGCCAGGCAGGGCGCGAGACCTGCAGCACCCACAATCGCCGCCATCACCGTATCGACCTCAGCATGCGATGCTATCAATTCAAGAGCGTCCTGCGCTTGAAGGACATGCGTTGGCAGGCTATTAGCCAATAATTTTTCAGCAAGAAGCGCTGCATGGGACGCACTCGCCATCACGGCAAAGCGCGGGCGAAACTGCGCGCACTGCGCCAGCAGGAGGTCCACCTGGGTGGCAGCACTGAGCGCAAACACCTCAAAGCGATCTGGATGGCGGGCCACCACGTCCAGCGTGCTGGTTCCTATGGAGCCGGTGGAGCCGAGGACGGTAATTCGTTGTTTCATCATGGAGTCGTCAGGCTTGTGAGCATCATGGCCAGGGGGAGCGTGGGTAGCAGGGCATCCACGCGGTCCAGCACACCGCCGTGGCCGGGCAGCAGGCCACTGCTGTCCTTCACGCCGGCACTGCGCTTGATCAGCGACTCCACGAGATCTCCTGACACACTCATGGCCACCATGAACAGCACCGCAATGATCAGCATCCACCATCCGGGCTGCGCCATGCGGCTGTAAAAACTGGGCACAGCCGCCTGCCAGTGCGCATCGGCCGCAACCCAGGCGAAGGCCATGACCACCACCCCCGCCAAGCCGCCCCACACGCCCTCCCAGCTTTTGCCAGGACTGATCGAAGGAGCCAGCTTGCTTTTTGTAAATCGCAGACCGAAAGCACGGCCAGCGAAGTAGGCAAAGATGTCTGCGACCCACACCAGGAGCAGCACCGACAGCAGAAAATTGATACCCACATTGCGCGCCTGTACCACGGCGAGCCACGCAAGCCACAGCGCCAGCACCCCGGCCACCAAGCGCACCCCACCCGGGATGCGGGGCCAACCGGGCACCCCAGCCTTGAGCAGCCAGGCAGCCGCCAACACCCAAAGCCCACCGCCCACTACCCACAGGGCCGTCAGCGAGCGATCTACCCAGCCCACGGCCCAAGAGCCCGCACACAATGCGACACAAGCAGCCCCCACGGTCAGCGATCCAGTGGGTCCGAAACCACTCAGACGCCCCCACTCCCAGGCCCCCGCAGCCATGAGCACCAGCACGACCACCGCAAAGGGAACCGTTGAGGGATGAAAAAGCGCAGGCAGCAAAATGGCCAGAAGGACCAGGGCTGTGATGACGCGCTGCTTGAGCATGAAGCCTTTCAGAACCTGTTCAGGTTCTCAGCCCGGCATCGGCTGTGGATGCGCGGACAGGATTTGTTCGGAAGTTTTGCCAAAACGGCGCTCGCGACTGCCGAAGGCGGCAATGGCCTCGTCCAGCGCTGACTCATCGAAATCTGGCCACAGCCGGTCACTGAAGAAGAACTCAGAGTATGCGGCCTGCCACAGCAAAAAGTTGCTGATCCGCATTTCCCCACCGGTGCGAATCACCAGGTCCGGATCGGGTACGTGGGCCATACCCATCGCGCCTTGCAGGCTGACCTCAGTGATGGGCTCACCGCGTACCGCCAGAGACGCCGCAGCCTGGGCGATGTCCCAGCGACCACCATAGTTGAAACACACGTTGAGCACGAGACGGGTGTTTTCGGATGTGGCAGCTTCCGCTTGCGCCAGGCCATCGCGAACCTTCTGCGAAAGACCGGCTCGCTCACCCACGAAATACAGACGCACGCCATCCTTCTTGAGCTGCGGCACTTCGCGCGCCAATGCCATCGCTAGCAGTTCCATGAGGCCGGAGACCTCGTCGGCGGGGCGGTTCCAATTTTCGGAGGAGAACGCAAACACCGTGAGCACAGCCACGCCGCGTTGCACACAGGCACGTGCGCAGCGGCGCAGTGAATCCACGCCTTGCTTGTGTCCCGCCAGGCGCGGCAGAAAGCGGCGCGTAGCCCAGCGGCCGTTGCCATCCATGACGATGGCAATGTGGTGTGGCACCACCGAAGATACAGACATGGAAATGTTCAAGCCTTGGAGGCTCAAACCGCCATGATTTCCTGCTCTTTGGCAGCTACCAACGCATCGATCTCGGCGATGTGCTTGTCGGTGAACTTTTGCACGTCGGTTTCCGCGCGCTTCTGGTCGTCTTCGGACGCCAGCTTGTCCTTGACCAGCTTCTTGACGGATTCATTGGCATCGCGGCGCAGGTTGCGCACGGCGATCTTGGCGCTCTCGCCCTCGTTGCGCGCGAGCTTGGTCATTTCCTTGCGGCGCTCTTCGCTCATGGGGGGCATAGGCACACGGATCAGGTCGCCCATGGAGGCCGGATTCAAACCCAGATCGCTCTCGCGGATGGCTTTTTCAATCTTGGCGCCCATGCCCTTTTCCCAGGGCTGCACGCTGATGGTGCGCGAATCAATCAACGCCACATTGGCCACCTGGCTCAGGGGAACCAGGGAGCCGTAGTACTCAACCTGCACGGCATCCAGAAGTGCCGGATTGGCACGGCCCGTGCGGATCTTCTGCAGGTTGTTCTTGAACGCTGTGATGGACTGGTCCATCTTGGTTTCAGCAGTCTTCTTGATGTCGGCAATCGTCATGTTTTCTCCTCGGGCCGACCTGCATCCGGTGCAGGTCTTTCCATCGTGATCAAGCGTAAACCAGCGTACCTTCGTCTTCGCCCATCACCACGCGCTTCAAGGCGCCGTGTTTGATGATGGAAAACACCTTCACAGGCAGCTTCTGGTCACGGCACAGAGCGAAGGCAGTCGCGTCCATGATGCCCAGATTGCGAGACATGGCCTCGTCAAAACTCAGCTTGGTGTACCGCGTCGCCGTGGGGTCTTTCTGGGGGTCGGCAGTATAAACGCCGTCCACCTTGGTGGCCTTGAGCACCAGTTCAGCGCCGATTTCCGCGCCACGCAGGGCAGCTGCTGTGTCGGTGGTGAAAAACGGGTTGCCCGTACCGGCCGCGAAGACCACGACCTTACCCTCTTCAAGATACTGCAGCGCCTTGGGGCGCACATAGGGCTCGACCACCTGCTCGATGGCAATGGCGGACATCACGCGGGCCACCAGACCCTGCTTGTCCATGGCATCTGCCAGGGCCAAGGCGTTCATCACGGTGGCCAGCATGCCCATGTAGTCGGCGGTGGCGCGATCCATCCCGACCGAGCCCCCGGCGACGCCGCGGAAGATATTTCCCCCACCGATCACCACAGCCACCTGGACACCCAGGCGGGTCACTTCGGCGATCTCCTCGACCATGCGCACGATGGTGGCGCGGTTGATACCGAAGGCATCATCCCCCATCAGCGCCTCACCAGACAGCTTGAGCAATATGCGCTTGTGGGCTGGTGCAGCGTTGGACATGGGAAATTTCTCCGGTAAGTGGTGCGAGGCTTGGGTGGGGTGGTTATTACAGGGAACGATCAGGCAGCAGCCTTGGCAGCAGCCACCTGGGCAGCCACTTCGGCAGCGAAGTCGTCGACCTTCTTCTCGATGCCTTCGCCCACCACGTACAGGGTGAAGCCCTTCACATTGGTGTTGGCAGCCTTGAGCATCTGGGCCACGGTTTGCTTGCCGTCGGCAGCCTTCACGAAGACCTGGTCGGCCAGCGAGACTTCCTTGAGGTACTTCTGCACCGCACCGTCGATGCGCTTGGCCGTGATTTCAGCGCTTTGCGCAGGCTTGCCGGCAGCCACGAGTTCCTTGTTGGCTTCGTCAGCCTTGCCTTCGGCGACCGAGCGCTCCTTGGCAATCAGATCGGCAGGCACGTCGGCGCTGGTCAAGGCCACGGGCTTCATGGCGGCCACGTGCATGGCAACGTCCTTGGCGGCGGTGGCATCACCGTCGAACTCGACGACCACACCGATGCGCGAGCCGTGCAGGTAGGCTGCCAGGTTGGAGCCGCTGAAGCGCTTGAAGCGGCGGAAAGACATGTTTTCGCCAATCTTGCCGATCAGGCCCTTGCGCACGTCTTCCAGCGTGGGGCCGAAGCTGTCTTGCTCGTAGGGCAGTGCACCCAGGGCTTCCACCGTGGCGGGGTTGTGCAGTGCCACCAGCTTGGCAGCGGCGTTGGCCATGGCGATGAAACTGTCGTTCTTGGAAACGAAGTCGGTTTCGCTGTTCACTTCGACCAGCGCGCCGGTATTGCCGTCGATATAGCTGGCGACCACGCCTTCAGCCGTGATGCGCGATGCAGCCTTGCCAGCCTTGGTGCCCAGCTTGACGCGCAGCAGCTCTTCCGCCTTGGCCATGTCGCCGTCGGCTTCGGTCAGCGCCTTCTTGCATTCCATCATGGGGGCGTCGGTCTTGCCACGCAGTTCAGCCACCATGCTTGCGGTAATTGCAGCCATCTTTATTCCTTCAGTATTCAGTTCAGTCAGTTCAGATTCGGGCTAAAAAAAAGGGGGCTCACCAGGGGCCCCGCTTTTGTTCGCGACGGATCGCGCAGCCGGGCTATCAGGCAGCGGCTTCTTGCACTTCCACGAATTCGTCGGTGCTCTCGGCGGTTGCAGCCTTCACAACTTCATTCACAGCGTTGGCACGGCCTTCGATGATCGCGTCAGCGATGCCACGGGCGTACAGCGTCACGGCCTTGGCCGAGTCGTCGTTACCAGGGATCACGTAGTCGATGCCTTCGGGCGAGTGGTTGGTATCGACCACACCGATCAGCGGGATGCCCAGCTTCTTGGCTTCGGCCACGGCGATCTTGTGGAAACCCACGTCGATGATGAAGATGGCGTCGGGCAGAGCAGCCATGTCCTGGATGCCGCCGATGTCCTTTTCGAGCTTTTCGATTTCGCGGGAGAACGTCAGCTGCTCCTTCTTGCTCAGGTTCTCGAGGCCAGCTTCTTGCTGGGCCTTCATGTCCTTGAGGCGCTTGATCGAGGTCTTCACGGTCTTGAAGTTCGTCAGCATGCCGCCCAGCCAGCGCTGGTCCACGAAGGGCACACCAGCGCGTTGCGCTTCGGTGGCCAGGATTTCACGGGCTTGGCGCTTCGTACCGACCATCAGGATCGTGCCGCGGTTGGCAGCCAGTTGCTTGGCGAACTTTTGGGCTTCCTGGAACAGTGGCAGCGACTTTTCCAGGTTGATGATGTGAATCTTGTTGCGATGACCGAAGATGTAAGGGGCCATCTTGGGGTTCCAGAAGCGGGTTTGGTGACCGAAGTGGACACCGGCTTCCAGCATTTCGCGCATGGTAACGGACATAAAAATACTCCAAAGG
>CAXIRU010000003.1:0-5012 GCA_964031875.1 Acidovorax facilis | reverse complement strand
GTGCAACTTGCATGGCGCGCGACTGTGCCGGGCCAGGGGGCGTTGCGAAACTGGGAAGGCTCCTAGCTAGGGACGACACCTATGCGCAATAGGCTGACTGGGGCCAAGGGCAAAATTCGGCCCCAGCGCATAGAGGACAAGCGCTACCAGCTATTAAATCAGGAGCAATCGTGCGGCCGGGGCGAAGGATGGGGTTGCACGGGTTACGGATTTTTACGGGGCGTGGGCAGCCCCAGGGGCGGGCAAGCGCCTTTTAGGGCGGGCTTTGTGCGCAGCGGCGCCCGCAAGGCTTCAGGCTTTTACGTCCAGCAGCGAGCCCATCATTTCGTCTTGCGTCTTGATGCTTCCGCAGAGCTTTTGCGAACCTGGGGCGCCTGCGTTGTGGTCACGCGGCGCCCACGGGTTGCGGTGCAGTGGCGCTTATTCGCTCCAGTCCGAGTGCTTCTCGCACAGTTTGTTGGTTTCCTTGCCTTTGCGGGTTTCCGCAAACTTCACCAGGTTGCCTCTGAAATCGTCGGGGGTTTCATTCCACATGCAGGTGCACCAGGCTTGCGCCTTGGTCTGACCTTTGACGGGGCTGGGCTCGTTGCCGCCTTCGTACAGGCGGTCTGCATAGACCAGGCATTGGGCGTATTGCTTGTCGTCTTTGGGTGGGCGGTTGTAGCCACCTTGGGCGATGGCGGTGCTGGCGGCCAGGGTCAGGAGCAATGCGGCTGTGAGGCTGGAAGTCTTTTTCATGGTTTTTTGAGTGGGTAAACCACCAGAGCCTGTTTTCAACGTACGCAGAAACCGAAGGCAGGCGCTGATGCGTGTGGGATTACTTGGGCGTTTTCGCGCCGAAGCACGAAGAACGCGGGCCGGAGTGTAACCATCCGCAACATTTTTGGTAAGCGCTGAATGACCTCGCGTCAGCGAGCAGCGCTGACTGCGCTCTCTGGCTTGGCGCTGCTGGTGCCGAATGCTTGCAGCTTGTGCCCCAGTCGCCTCCACCCGATCACGATCCCGGTCAGGCTCATCACCGCGCCGCCCAAGCTCAACACGATGAGAACGATGTCCCACAGCGGGCGCCGCTCCAGCAGGGGCAGCCAGTCCCAGCTGTGCAGCATGGCAAAGAGCCAGCGGCTGGCGCGGCGGTGGCTGTCGGTGCGGCCCAGTACGGTGCCGGTGTGCGGATCGATGTGCACCCAGGTGGCTTGGGGATCGTCAAACACCACACGCAAGGCGGGCAGGGGTTTTTCGACACCTCCTGTCATGGTGTGGGCGGCGCGGTCGTAGTAGTGCAGGTCGTAGGCGGTCAGTGTTTCAGTGCGAACCACGGCGTGGGGGTGCAGGCGACTGGCGGCGTTCAGCACGGCGTCCGGCGCCCAGCTGTGAGGTGCAGCCGTGGAGGCGTTCAGCACTGCTGCGGCGCCAACGGGGCCCTGGGCCAGTACCAGCGTGTGGCCTGCGCTGCGCACCCAGCGCAACTCCCGCGTGTTGGGCGAGGCCGCCGCCAGCACGGCCTGTACGGTGGCGGCTTGCACAGGCAGCACCAGCGGGCCGCCGTGCATGGCCTGCAGGCGCAACGGGGCGGCACCACTGTCAAAAATCTTCCACGGGTTCATGGACATGAGACCACTGAAGATCCAGGTGAAGGTGATGAGGGCAAACACCAGCCCGAACACATGGTGCCAGCGCATCATGAAACCCCGGTACGGCGTGCGCGACCCTGTCTTGTACCGGCCCTTGAAGCGCCAGCGCAGCACGCCCACCACGGTGCCCGTCACGGTGAGCACGATGCCCGCGATGGACAGCCAGTTGACGATGTCGGTCCAGTAGTCATTGAAGACATTGCCCCGAAAGGGGTACAGCCAGTGGATCCATGCGCCGACGTAGTTCCAGGCGCGCTCGTGCAGCGGTGCATCGCGCACGACCTCGCCCGTGGTGCCCGACACATAGACCACGGTGCCCGCGCTGTCGCCCAGGAGCAGGCGGTGCAGGGGGCGGTGCACATCGAGCGCGCGCGAGTGGGTAAAGGCGTCTTCGTCGATCGTGCCCTGGTACTCGATGGACGGGTTGGCTTCCTGTGCAAAGGCGCGGGCCGATGCGATGGCGTGCGTGGTGTCCACGCGCTGCAGTCGCTCGCCCGTCGTGGCGTCGATGACGGCGGGGGCTGGTGGTCTGCGGGGCCGTGGTGCGGCGTCTCCGGTGGGGGCTGCGGGTACGACCAGGTACACCGGCCGCCCGCCGCTGGCTGCCGCCAGCCGCAGGTCTTGCAGCGGACCCGCCATGCCTGCGCGTGTCAGGGCTTCGGCGGGCTCGAGCAGAGGCGCCGTGCCCAGTGTGGCGCTGCGCAGTGGCGGCAGATGGGCCAGGCGTTCGGCTTGCGTGAGCTTGGGGTAGCCCACGTACATCATCACCACGCCCGAGATGAACCACATGGCGAAGAAGGCGCACAGCAGCACGCCCAGCCAGCGGTGGACGAGGTAGAGCCAGCGTTTGGCGTGTTGCATGGCGCGCGGTCTCCAGCCGGTGGTCGATCAGAACGTGGTGTGCAGCGTCACGTCCAGCGTGCGCGGTGCTCCCAGGTACACCTGGTCGCGCGTCTCGGCCGCATAGATGCGGTCGGTCGCGTTGCGCACGCGGCCGGTGAGCGCGGTGGTCTTGTTGACCTTCCAGGCCAGGCCCAGGTCCAGCAGCGTGTACGACGGCCAGAACTTGGTGTTGGCGGCATTGCCATACACCTTGCCCACATGGCGCACACCCGCGCTGGCGGTGACGGTGGGTGTGATCGCGTACGAGGCCCACAGGTTGGCGACCTGCTGCGGCACCAGTTGCGGCACGTTGCCCGTGCGCGAGACGCCGCCCTGCACAAAGTTCTCATACCGTGCGCGGATCAGCGACAGGTTGCCCTGCAGCTGCCACTGCGGCGTGGGGCGGATGCCTGCCGACAGCTCAATGCCCTTGGACGATTGCTCGCCCACCAGCACCGTGAGGTTGGGGTTGGAGGGGTCTTGTGAAGCGACGTTCTTGCGGCGGATTTCAAAGGCTGCCACTGTGGCGCTGCCCTTGCCGTCCCAGAAATCGAACTTGCTGCCCACCTCGACCTGGCGGCCTGTCGTCAGTTCGCTGTTGTTCCGAACATCGGCAAATGACGCTGCCGCGAGTGAGCCCGAGGGTGGGTCGGCAGCGTTGGAGGCCTGTGCATACAGGTTGGCGCCAGGTGCAATGTCCCACACCACGCCCAGGCGGCCCGTGGTGGGGCTGTAGCTGCGACTGAAGGTGGCGGGCGCGGTGGCCGTCACGGCGCGGCGGTTCACCAGGTCCAGCTCGATGCGCTCGTGGCGCAGCGCGGTGATGAGGTTCACCCCGGAGGCCACCGCCGTGCGGTTTTCCAGGTACAGCGCGGTGTTGGTGATCTTGTTGTCCTTGTCGGGGTTCAGGACGGGCGACATGCCGGGGATGTCGAAGAAGTTTTCAGTGGTGAAGTTGTACGGATTGACCGTGCTCACGGTGCCCGAGGGGGCGAATGGAAAGCGGGTTTGCTTGTTCACACTCACATCGAGGCCAAAGGCCCAGTCGCTTTTCTTGCCCGCCAGCTGGCCCTGGTAGGTGCCCTCTAGCCGGTCGCCCACCAGCGTCTGGTCGTGGCGCTGCAAGAAGGGCGACGTGCGTGTCACGGTTGTGTTGGCGGCATTGAAGGTGTAAATCTCGACATTGCGGTAGTCGCGCAGCGCGTCGTACACGTAGAAGGTGTTCTTGAACTGCAGCGCAGCGGACACGCGCCATTGCGCCACCGAGCGCAGCCACTGCACCCGGTGCTCGTACATGCCGTCGGCGCTGTTGTAGTTCTTGAACCGAGTGGCCGGGTCGATGGTCAGCGCGCCCACGGCGGGGTTCAGCACCGGCGTGCCCCAGTAGGGGCGGTCTACGTGGTCCTTCTGATATTCGTAGGCCAGCGTGTGCGTAAAGCCGCCGCCCAGGTCTGACAGCAGCGAGGTCGCCAGTTGGGTGGACTTCGTCTTGGTGCCTTCGGTCCAGCTGCCTGCGTTGCGGTGGTTGAGGTCGATGCGTGCGTAGTGCGCGGGGCTGGCCGTGCCATCGCCTCCGGCAATGCGGCGGTTCAGCCCCACGGACACTTCCTTCAGGTCGTACGAGCCCAGGCGCAGTTGGCCTTCGGCAAAGTCGCTGCGCTCGGCCGACTTGGTGATGTAGTTGATGGAGCCGCCCACGCCACCTGAACCGTAGAGAAAGCTCGACGCACCGCCGATGGCCTCGACGCGGTCGTAGATCCACGCATCAACAGCGCGCGTGGCGCTGCCGTATTGCGGGTTGATGCCGTTGTAGAGCTGCGCGACCGAGTTGCTGGTGAAGCCCCGGTAGTGCGCGGCCATGGAGCCGGGCGCGTTGTGCGCCACCACGCCTGGCACGGCGCGCAGGATCTCCTGCGTGTCTTGCGCGCCGCGTGCGTCGATGGTGGCGCGGTCCACCACGGTGACGGAGGCGGGGTTCTCGCGCGCGGTCAGGCCCAGGCGGCTGCCGGTGTCCACGGGGGTGTCGAGGCTGAGCTTGCCGTTGGGGGAGGCCGCGGAGTCCACCACATCCACGGCCTGCAGCGTGGGTGCGGTGGTGGTTTGTGCGTGGGCTGGCACTGCGGCCAGCGCGCAGGTGGCGAGCACGCCCAGGCACAGGGGTGAAAGGGGCAGGCGCGGGAAAGCCACAGCGCTGCGCGAAGCAGAGGAGATACGGGACATGAAAACGCTCTTGTCTTGAAGCGACAGTGCCGCGGCCTCGCGTGCGTCAACACATCGCACATCGCGCAAGGCAGCACCGTCTGGAAACCAACGGAACACGAAAGCGCAGCACCCGCCCACCAGGTCCGGGCGCTGCGAGGGGTTTCAGTTCAAGAGCGTGTTGGCGGCCCGCGTGCGGGCAGTGGCGCAGCGGTGGCGGCCGCAATGCGGGCGGCCTCGATGGGCTGCAGCGCATGGGCCAGGGGGGGGGAGGGGATTGTTACCGCCACGGGCGTGGGG
>CAXIRU010000002.1:0-12887 GCA_964031875.1 Acidovorax facilis | reverse complement strand
CCCGCACACGACGCTCAAATGTCCTTGTTGTAGTGGCAGGCCACGAGGCTCGCCCTATACAGATCAAGGACTTGCAGCGGTTGGTGTCGAACTCGGGGGAAAACGCTTGGCGAGGATAATGTGCGCAAATGGGAACGAGATACAAACCTTGCAGCCAGAGGACAGAGTAACCATGGCATCGCTGCGTCTGCAGGACTGGAGCATTGGCACGCTGAAGAAGTACGGACCCCCAATCCGGCCAGGGCGGCGTGGCGCAGGGCTTGCCGGCTGTCGGTGGCCAAACGCGGGGTGATTCCAAAGGTGTGGGCCTCGCCGCCGGATTCTTGGCTCAGCGTGAACTCGCGCGGTGGTAGAAGGTGCTCAGAGCCAGACAGGGCGGGGGCTGCATCGGCTTGGTGACAAGGCTGAGCTGCTGTGCCTGCTGGTTGCAGAAGTTTGAATAGAAATTGGCCCTAGCGCTTGATGGATAAGCGCGATCGGCTATGAAAAAGAACCGAGCATTTCTCTGCGGCGGCTTGAGAGGGTCAACCCGCTCGCAGCAGACTGCCAACCCACACCATCCAAGCCAGCCCCAGGCTGCCGGATACCGCCACGTAGCCGAGGGAGGCCCCCAGCTTGGCCCAGGGCGACCAGCCCGGCAGGTTGGTGATGACATACAGCCCTGGGATAAAGATGAACAGGGCCAGCATCACGGCCACCGCAACGGGTGGGGCGCCCAGCCAGACCATGATGCAGGGCGGCAGCCAGAGGGGCGCCAGCAGCGATGCCCACCGGAAACCTGCGCTCTGTACCAGGTTGCTGGACAAACCCCAGCCTGCTTCGCGCGGGCTGAGATCGTCCCGGGGCATGTAGGGGTGGCCTTTGAACCAGGTGCCGCAGCGTGGGCAGGTGCTGCTGTCGGGGGCAACGCTGGCGCGGCAGTTAAAGCAGGTGGGCAGTGGCATGCGCGGGCTCAGAGGCTGAGGGTTTTTTAACAAGCCCGAAAGGCGCGCGAAAACGTCTCGGATCTAGGCGCAAAGCACAACCATAGCTCGGGCTATGGCGAGCATTTGCAACGACGAGCCGGGGCGTTTTGGCGTGCAAGGCGGGCATGGACAAAAGACTCTCAGCCTCTCAGGCCTTCTTCACCTCAATGTGGTACAGCCCCCAGGGGCACAGGCCAAAGCGTTCCTTCACGGGCTTGTCCTTGAAGGCGGGCAGCACATCCGCGTCGTACACCGCCCATTGCGGGCCCAGGCCGCCCAGGGCCATGGGCTGGCCGTCAACATGGGTGGCGACGATCATGCGGTAGGCCTGCACATCGGCCAGGCTGATGGTGACGTTGTAGCCGTCTACCGCGCGCAGCACCAGTTGCACAGGGCTGCCAGGGGTAACACCTGCAGCAGCGAGCACGGTGGTGAGCAGGGGTCCTTTGAGGGTGTGCAGCTTGTTGTCGTATTCGAGCGTGGGCTTGATGGTGACGGCGGGCATGTGCTGCAGGGCTGCTGCGTCCAGCGCGTGGGCGTTGGCAAACTGGATGCCCTGTTTGCCCATCATCTGGTCGATGGCGGGGTCGAGCGCGCCACGGTTGGGCTGGGTGATGGCGCCACTGATGGTGAGCAGGGTGGGGCCGGGGGATGCCTTGGCTTTGGGGGTGGCGGCGTGGCTGCTGGCGGTTGCTGCAGTCCACAGGCCTGCCAGGCCGACGCTGGCGGCCACAAAGTTTCTTTTGTTCATCCCTGTTTGCTCCTTGTGCGGTGTTGGGTAGTTTGCGAGGTGGTTAGTTGGTTCGCAGCTTGGGTTCATGCCGACCAGGGGCGCATGGTAAGCGCAGGGCTGGCGCCTGCCACCTCAAAAATGTCAGTGCCGGTGTGTGCGTGCCACAGTGTGGTGAGCGCCCCGCCAGCGGGCAGGTGCCGGGTGCGCCACAATCGGGTTGTATGACCTCTTCCTCGACGATGCTGCGGCTCATCAGCCTGGCGGCCTTTTGCAGCATGGCTTCCATGCGGGTGTGCGACCCGATGCTGGTGGCACTGTCTCTTGAATACCAGATCACCACGGGCGATGCCTCGGCGGTGATTGCAGCGTTTGCCGTGGCCTATGGCGTGCTGCAGCTGGTGTATGGCCCGCTGGGCGACCGGGTGGGCAAGGTGCGGGTGATCGTTGGCGCCACGGCGGCGTGTGCGGTGTTCAGTGCCATGACGGCGCTGGCGCCCAGTTTTCAGCTGCTGGTGGTGGCGCGTGCGGCCATGGGGGCCGCAGCGGCGGGGATCATTCCGCTGTCGATGGCGTGGATTGGCGATGAGGTGGCCTATGAGCAGCGGCAAGAGACCTTGGCACGGCTGATGGTGGCCACGGTGACCGGGATGATGGCGGGCCAGTGGTTTGGCGGCTTTGCCACCGAAACGCTGGGCTGGCGCGCGGCGCTGGGGGTGCTGGCCGTGCTGTTCTTTACGGCGGCAACGCTGCTGCTGCGCCACGCGCGCGCCAGCGGGGCACTGCGCAGGGTGGTGGCGCCGGGCGCACCGGCGTTTTCGCTGGCCAATTACCTGGCGGGCACGGCGGCGCTGTTGCGCATTGCGCGTGTGCGCTGGGTGCTCACGGTGGTCACGATTGAGGGCGCGCTCGCTTTTGGTACGCTGGCCTTTGTGCCTGCGCGCATGGTGGATGGGTTTGGGCTGTCGGCCTCTGCAGCGGGCGGTGTGATGGTGCTGTATGGCGTGGGCGGGTTGATCTACAGCGTGTTTGCGCGGCGCTGGCTGGCGGCGCTGGGCGAGCAGGGGCTGGCCGTGCTGGGGGCCAGCTTCATTGCCATTGGCTTGCTCTCGCTGGCCTGGGCGCCTGCGGTGGGTTGGGCCATGCTGGGTTGTTTTTTGGCGGGCATTGGCTTTTACATGCTGCACAACACGCTGCAGGTGCAGGCCACGCAGATGGCGCCCCAGGCGCGGGGCACAGCGGTCACGCTGTTTGCGTGTCTGCTGTTCCTGGGGCAATCGACGGGTGTGCTGATGGTGGCTTTCAGCGTGGACCGGGGCTGGCTGCCGCCGGTGTTCACGGTGGCGGCGGTGGGCATTTTTGTGCTGGGCCTGCTGATCTCGCGCCGGGTGCAGGCGCGCGGGGCGGTGGCAGGGGCTTGAACGGCCCCGGCGGCGCGCCCGTCAGCCCCGCGCCTCGTACCAGCCCTTGCTGCGGTTGACCACGGCCACCACCGCCAGCATCACGGGCACCTCGATCAGCACGCCCACCACCGTGGCCAGTGCGGCGCCCGAGTGAAAGCCGAACAGGCTGATCGCCGTGGCCACGGCCAGCTCGAAGAAGTTGGACGCGCCGATCAGCGCCGAGGGGCAGGCAATGTTGTGCTTTTCGCCCACGGCACGGTTCAGGCCATAGGCCAGGGCCGAATTGAACAGCACCTGGATGAGGATGGGCACGGCCAGCAGGGCAATCACCAGCGGCTGCTGCAGGATGGCCTCGCCCTGGAAGGCGAACAGCAGCACCAGCGTGGCCAGCAGCGCGGCGATGGACCAGGGGCCGGTGCGTGCCACGGCGGCGTCGAAGGCGGCCTGGCCCTTGCGCAGCAGCCGCTTGCGCAGCCATTGCGCAATCACCACCGGGATCAGGATGTACAGCACCACCGAGGTGAGCAGCGTGTCCCACGGCACGGTGATGGCCGACAGGCCGAGCAAAAAGGCCACCAGCGGTGCAAACGCCACGATCATGATGCTGTCGTTGAGGGCCACCTGCGACAGTGTGAACAGCGGGTCGCCCCCGGTGAGGCGGCTCCACACAAACACCATGGCCGTGCAGGGCGCGGCGGCCAGCAAAATGAGCCCGGCGATGTAACTGTCGATCTGGTCGGCGGGCAGGTACGGCGCAAACCAGTGGCGGATGAACAGCCAGCCCAGCAGTGCCATCGAAAACGGCTTGACCAGCCAGTTGACGAACAGCGTCACGCCAATGCCGCGCACATGCTGGCGCACCTCGGCCAGCGCGCCAAAGTCCACCTTCAGCAGCATGGGGATGATCATCACCCAGATGAGCAGGCCCACCGGCAGGTTGACGCGTGCCACCTCCATCGCGCCCACGGCGCGCGCCGCGCCGGGCAGCCACTGGCCCAGCGCAATGCCCACCACGATGCACAGCAGCACCCAGACGGTGAGGTAGCGCTCGAACACCGCCATGCCAGCGGCCGGGGAGGGCGGCAACGCGCTGGCAGCAGCGCGTTGCGAATGGCTTGGTGGCAGGGTCATTTCAGTGATCCCTTCCGTGATCCACTGCGCTGCGCGCCACCCGCGATGCATAAAACTGGCGCGGCCCAAACCAGTGCACCCGTGGAACTGGCTTTGCCAGGCCACCGGGTGCGTCCCCCTCCCGCGCAGCGAGAGAGGGGTGAAGGCGCGAAGCGACTCAGGGGGTGTTTCATCTTATTGCGCGGGCAGGTTGCGGGCCGTGGCTTGCAGCGCGGTGGCGGCCAGCTTGTCGTCGGGCAGGTTCACCAGCAGCTCCAGGCGCTGCTTGATGGCGTGCAGGGTCTTGCGGAAGGCTTCAGCCTTGTCGGCGTCCGAGCCATCGCCCGCTGACGGGTCGGCATAACCCCAGTGCGCCGTGGCCGGGTGGCCGGGCCAGAAGGGGCAGACCTCGCCTGCTGCGTTGTCGCACACGGTGATGATCAGGTCCATGTGCGGCGCGCCGGGGGCGGCAAACTCATCCCAGCTTTTGCTGCGCAGCCCCTCGGTGGGGATGCCCGCGTGGGCCAGCGCCTGCAGGCCCAGCGGGTGGGGCTGTTGGTTGTCGCGCGGGCTGCTGCCAGCAGAATAAGCCTTGAAGCGGCCCTGGCCCATGGCGTTGAGCAGGGCTTCGGCCAGGATGCTGCGGGCGGAGTTGTGCGTGCACAGAAACAGCACGTTCAAAGGATTGCGTGGGGTGCTCATCATCGACCTGGGCTCAGCAGCATTTGTTGGGGTTGTTGGCGGTGGGGCCGCAGCAGGCGGCCTGGCCGGGTGCGGGGGCGGACGGTGCGCGCGTGGGGCAGCATGCGGCCTGGGCTGACTGCTGCGTGGTCTTGGATGGCTGCTGCGCAGCGGCTTCGTTGAACACCGGGATGTTGCCCAGCGTGTGGAAGTGCTCCCAGGCCACGCCCTGCGGGTCGGTGATCCAGTGCTTGTCGCTGCGGGCGTAGCAGCAGGTGGTGGCGCCTTCGTCCAGCAGGGCCATGTCGGCGCCTTGGGCACGGGCCTTGAGCTCGGCCAGTTCGCCCGCCTCGTCCACCTGAAAGCCCAGGTGGTCCACGCCGGGCTTGTCGCCCCGGGTGGAGATAGCGAAGTTCACACGCGGGTCTTCGAGCATCCACTTGGCGTAATCGGTCTCGACCCGCGCAGGCTCGGCCGCGAACAGCCGGGAGTAGAACGCGATGCTCTTGGCGAGGTCATCGACATGCAGGTGGACGTGGAATCGCTTCATGGTGGCTTCCTTTCGGCTGGGGGGCGTGGGGGCGGTTGGAGTGATCAGCACTTGCAGGCAGCGGTGGCCTCGTCGGTCAGGCAGGCGGCGCCCTGGCAGCAGTTCTCGGTCAGGTAGGCCAGCAGGTCGTTCATGGTGGCAAACGAGGCGCGATAGATCAGGTTGCGGCCCTGGCGCTCCTGGCTCACCAGGCCCGCGTGGGTCAGCTCCTTGAGGTGGAACGACAGGGTGTTGGGCGCAATGCCCAGCTGCTCAGACAGCCCACCGGGCGTGAGCCCCTCCTGGCCCGCCACCACCAGGGCGCGGAACACCCGCAGGCGCACTTCCTGGGCCAGGGCGGCGAGGGATCGGACGACATCGGTTTCTTGCATGGTTCGATAATACAACTAAAATTGAAATATAGAAGTGTGGTTTGGAGAAGTTGCTGGAGTCGTCAGGAAAATTCAAGCAAAAATGAATACTGGCGCTTTGTGGTAAAGCGCTATTAGCTATGAAATTCATAGTATTCGAAGTCTGCGTACCACGCTCTTCATAACTCGGCGATCTAATCACCCGATTTTTTAATCGTTTGTGAACTTACGATTCGCCGATACAGTCGCCCCTCCTTATCCCAGACCCGCGCGGCAGCGGCCACTCACTGTGGGGCCGCTGCCGCGCACTGTTTTCCATGATCGATTTACGGGGTATCACCCAAACCTACCAGGGCCCACAAGGCCCCGTCGAAGCCCTGCGCGGCATTGACCTCACCATTCAGCCGGGCGAAGTGTTCGGCATCATCGGCAAGAGCGGCGCGGGCAAAAGCTCGCTGGTGCGCGTCATCAACCTGCTCAACCGCCCCACCACGGGCCAGGTGATCGTGAGCGGGCGCGACCTCACCCAGCTGAACGACGCACAACTGCGCGAGGCCCGCCGCGAGATCGGCATGGTCTTCCAGCACTTCAACCTGCTGTCGTCGCGCACCGTGTTCGACAACGCCGCGCTGCCGCTGGAGCTGGCGGGCATGGGCAAAGCCGACATCCGTGCGCGTGTGAACCCGCTGCTCGAACTGGTGGGCCTGGCCCATCTGGCCGACCGCTACCCCGCGCAGATCAGTGGCGGACAAAAGCAGCGCGTGGGCATTGCCCGTGCGCTGGCCAGCCGCCCCAAGGTGCTGCTGTCTGACGAAGCCACCTCGGCGCTGGACCCGGAAACGACCCGCTCCATCCTCGACCTGCTGCGCCAGGTCAACCGCGAGCTGGGCCTGACGGTGGTGCTCATCACCCACCAGATGCAGGTCATCAAGCAGGTGGCCGACCGCGTGGCCGTGATCGAGGCGGGCCGCATCGTGGAGCAGGGCCGCGTGCTGGACGTGTTCACCCGCCCGCAGCAGGCCATCACCAAGAGCCTGATCGACGAGATCCTTCCGCAGGAGCTGCCCGCGAGCGTGCTCGACCATGTGCGCAAGCTGGCAGGCCAGTTGGATGCCGGGCGCACCGGCCAACTGCTGCGCCTGTCATACGCGGGCGATAGCGCCTACCAACCCATCCTGTCAAAGCTGGTCCGCGAGTTTGGCGTGGACATGAGCATCCTGCACGGCCAGGTGGACGAGATCCAGGACGAAACCTTTGGCTCGCTGGCCGTGTACGCCAGCGGCGAGGCCGACAGTGTGCGGGGCGCTGTGGCGCACCTGCGCGCGGGTGGTGTCGAAGTAGAAGAAGTTGCCGTGACTGGCTGACCAGGAGAGACAAGCATGTTCAACCACTTCACGCCAGCCATGCTGGACCTTTTTGCCACCTCGCTGTGGGAGACGCTCATCATGGTGGGCATATCGGGCGCCGTGGGCGGCCTCATCGGCGTGCCGCTGGGCGTGTTTTTGCGCCTGACTGACCACGGCGGCGTGCTGGAGAACGGCCCCGTCAACAAGCTCGTGGGCTGGCTGGTGAATGCGGTGCGCTCCACGCCCTTCATCATCTTGCTGGTGGCCATCATCCCGTTCACGCGCTTCATCACAGGCTCGTCCATCGGCACCGCCGCCGCCGTGGTGCCGCTGACCATCGCCGCCGCGCCTTTTGTGGCCCGCCTGGTCGAGGCCGCCTTGCGCGAGGTGGACCACGGCCTGGTGGAAGCCGCCCAGGCCATGGGTGCCACCACCACCCAGATCGTATGGAAGGTGCTGCTGCCCGAGGCGCTGCCCGGCATCGTGGCGGGCCTGACCATCACCTTCGTGAGCCTGACCGGCTATTCGGCCATGGCCGGTGCCATTGGCGGGGGGGGTTTGGGTGACCTGGGCATCCGCTACGGCTACCAGCGCTTTTTGCCCGAGATCATGCTGGCTGTGGTGCTGGTGCTGATCTTCTTTGTGCAGGCCGTGCAGAGTCTGGGCGACTGGGCGGTGCGCAGGCTGAGCCACCGGTGATCTGCAGATTTTGCTATTAAGTATATAGCTTGTAGCGCTTGATGGTTAAGCGCTAAGGGCGAATTTGATTCGTATTCTTTGCCGCCATTCTTTGATCCAGCAGCAGGGCTGGTCTTCACTCCCTCTCCCCTTGTGGGAGAGGGCGGGGGGAGAGGGGCGCACAGGCACGCTGCATCGATTCACCCCCTCTCCCCAACCCTCTCCCGCAAGGGGAGAGGGAGCCTGAAAACCCCCTCAGCCCGGCACCCGGTAGTGGTAGCCATACGCCGTCTTGAACCCCATCGACTGGTACAGCCCCAGCGCTGGCGTGTTCTGTGCGCGCACCTGCAAATAGGCGCTGGCCGCCCCGGCCTCTGCCGCCCAGTGCAGCAGGGCGGTGACCAGCGCGCGCCCGCGCCCGCCACCCCGGTGCTCGGGCGCCACGGCCAGGTCGTACAGGCCCACGGCGCCGCGCTCCAGCACTGCCAGCCCAAAGCCCACGGGCTGGCCTTGCGCGTCGTGCTGCAGCGCAAACGCGGCAGGGTGGGCGATGTGGTCCAGCATGCTGTTGTGCAGTGCGCGGTGGTGCAGGGGCACGCTGTTGGCGGCGGCAAAACCCTCCAGCCAGGCATCCGTCGGCGTAGTGCTGATGCGGGTGCTGCCATCGGGCTTGCCCACCGAGCCCAGGGCCAGCGGCCGGTGCAACACCAGGGAGGGGTCGAAATGCTGGTAGCCCGTCTCGGCCAGCTCCTGGTCGGCCTCGGCAGGCGCCAGGGGCGAGATGCGGAACACAGCGGGCAGCCCGTGCCGCGCATACAGTGCGGTGGCCGCCTCGCGCACCCCGTCAAACGGCGCGCCGGGCACCAGCGCGTTGACCGAATTGGCACGCTTGGTGTAGCCACCCGACAACCGGAACACCCAGCCCCGGTGGAACACCGTCTGGCGCGCGGGCCAGGCGTTGAAGGCGCGTTCTTCGAGGGTGCGGATCAGGGCGGCGGGAACGGTGGGCTCGATGGTGGTGGGCGTCATGGCTGGCGTTATACCAACCCGCACCCGCCAGATCACGCTCAATCAATCGGTCGTGATCTTGTGGTCGGCCACCAGCTTGGCAAAGCGGGTGGTGTCGCTGGCGATCTGCTCGGCCATCTGCGCGGGGGTGTTGCCAATGGGCTCGGCGCCAATGTCCTGCATGCGCTTCTTGAAGTCGGGCGACTGGATCACCTTGACCATCTCGGCATTCAGCTTGGCCACCACATCGGCGGGTGTGCGTGCCGGGGCCAGCACGCCAAACCAGGTGCCGATGTCAAAGCCCGCAAACCCGGCCTCCTGCAGTGTGGGTACATCCGGCAGCGATGACGACCGCTTGGCCGTGGTCACCGCCAGCGCGCGCAGCTTGCCCGCCTTGATGTGGGGCAGCACGGGCGTGATGGTGTCGAACGACATCGACACCTGCCCGCCCAGCAGGTCGGTGGTCAGCGGGCCGCTGCCCTTGTAAGGCACATGCAACAGCGGCTGGCCGATGGCGGTGGAGAACTGCGTGCCAATCAGGTGCTGCGCCGTGCCCGCGCCGTTGGAGCCATACGAAAACTTGTCGGGCGCGGCTTTGATCAGGGACACGAGTTCCTTCACATCCTTGGCGGGCGTGGTGGCGCTCACGGTCAGTACGTTGGGCACCAGGGCCACGGTGGTGATAGGGACAAAGCTCTTTTGAAAGTCGTAGCTGAGCTTTTTGTAGACGCTGGTGGCAATGGTGTGGTGCACAGCGCCCATCAGCAGCGTGTAGCCATCGGCAGGGGCCTTGGCCACGTAGTCGGCACCAATGGTGGCGCCCGCGCCGCCCCGGTTTTCCACAATCACCGGCTGGCCCAGCGCGGTGCTGAGTTTTTCGCCCAGCGCGCGCGCCAGCACGTCGGTGGTGCCGCCCGCCGCAAACGGCACGACAAGGGTGACGGGTTTGCTGGGCCAGGCCTGTGCGTGGGCGGCGGTGCCAGGCAGAAAGCAGCTTGCTGCGGCCAGCGCCGCCAGTGCCATCAGGTGTTGGCGGCGCTGCGGGGGGGCGATGGCGGTGGGGCCGGGGGTAGGGCGGTGCATGGTTTGTCTCCTAAAGGATGGGGGCGGCGGCTGTGCGGCCTTTGCGGCCTTGTGGTGGTGCCCGCCGTGTGGCGTCCAGGCCCGTTCTTGCGGGCCTGGAACGATTGCTTTCAGGCGGCTTTGCGCTCGGACTCTTTGCCGCTGATCAGCGCGCACACCGCATCCGTCACCTGCGCCGTGGTGGCCGTGCCGCCCAGGTCGCGGGTGTGCAGGGCCGGGTTGGCGGTGACTTGCTCGATGGCTTGCATCACGGCGCGGGCCGCATCCACCTCGCCCAGGTGCTCCAGCAGCATCACCACCGACCAGAAGGTGCCGATGGGGTTGGCCAGGCCCTTGCCCATGATGTCGAACGCCGAGCCGTGGATGGGCTCGAACATGCTGGGGTAGCGGCGCTCCGGGTCGATGTTGCCGGTGGGCGCAATGCCCAGGCTGCCCGCCAGCGCGGCGGCCAGGTCGCTGAGGATGTCGGCATGCAGGTTGGTGGCAACGATGGTGTCCAGCGTGGCGGGGCGGTTGACCATGCGGGCCGTGGCGGCGTCCACCAGCTCCTTGTCCCATTTCACGTCGGGGAACTCGGTCGCCACTTGCGCGGCGATTTCGTCCCACATCACCATGGCATGGCGCTGCGCGTTGCTCTTGGTGATGACGGTGAGCTGCTTGCGGGGGCGCGATTGCGCCAGGCGGAAGGCAAAGCGCAGGATGCGCTCTACGCCCACGCGGGTCATGATGGAGACATCAGTGGCTGCCTCGATGGGGTGGCCCTGGTGCACGCGGCCGCCCACGCCCGAGTATTCGCCCTCGGAGTTTTCGCGCACGATGACCCAGTCCAGGTCTTTGGGTGCGCAGCGCTTCAGCGGCGCGTCGATGCCCGGCAGGATGCGGGTGGGACGCACGTTGGCGTACTGATCGAACCCCTGGCAGATCTTCAGGCGCAGGCCCCACAGCGTGATGTGGTCCGGGATGTCCGGGTCGCCGGCCGAGCCGAACAGGATGGCATCCTTGCCGCGCAGGGCATCGAGCCCATCGGCGGGCATCATCACCCCGTGCGCGCGGTACCAGTCGCCGCCCCAGCCGAAGTTTTCGAATTCGAACTGCAGGCCGGGGTGGCGGGCGGCCAGGGCTTCCAGCACGCGCTGGCCGGCGGGAACCACTTCCTTGCCGATGCCGTCTCCGGGGATGGTGGCGATTTGATAGGTTGTCATGCGGATGTTGTGGTGGATGAATCAGAAGATGCCCGTGCAGCAAGGCCGGGCGTGGAAAAAAGACACACGAGAAACCAAACGGTGAGGAGAACTGTAGGCCTGGACGCCCTTGCAGAACGCCGCTAAAGTGAATCCATCGTTAACCTGCAGTTAATAGGCTGCTCAGTATTTACCCCATGAGTTCCACCATTCAGCCCGCAGAACT
The DNA here is from genome assembly GCA_964031875.1 of Acidovorax facilis. Lineage (GTDB taxonomy): Bacteria > Pseudomonadota > Gammaproteobacteria > Burkholderiales > Burkholderiaceae_C > Acidovorax > Acidovorax facilis_A. Next base: position 1,576 of record CAXIRU010000002.1, on the reverse strand, counting down.
GGGCTTTTTCTCTGCGCTGGCGGCCAGCCCCAGCCTCAGCGCCGCCGGGCGCGAAATGGGGGTCTCCACAGCGGCGGTCAGCAAGCACCTCGCACAAATGGAAAAGCGCCTGGGCGTGGTGCTGGTCAACCGCACCACCCGCCGCATGAGCCTCACGCCCGAGGGCGAGCTGCTGCTGGAGCACGCGCGCCGCATCCTGCGCGAGATCGATGCGCTCGATGAACTCATCGTGCAGTCCAGGGCCAGCCCCAAGGGCCTGCTGCGCGTGAACGCCACGCTGGGCTTTGGCCGCATGCACATTGCCCCGGTGATCTCGGACTTTGTGCGCCAGTACCCCGAGGTGGACGTGCAGCTGCAGCTGTCGGTGCACCCGCCACCCATCACCGACGATGCCTACGACCTGTGCGTGCGTTTTGGCGAGCCGCCCGACGGCCGCGTGATCGCCCGCCGCATCGCCCCCAACCGGCGTGTGCTGTGCGCTGCACCCGCCTACCTGGACCGCCACGGCAGGCCCCGCGTGCCGCGCGATCTGATGGAGCACCAGTGCATCGGCATCCGCCAGGGCGATGAGGCCTATGGCCTGTGGCGCCTGACCACCGGGCGCGGCAGCAAGGCGCACACCGAGTCGATCAAGATCACCGGCAACCTCACCACCAACGACGGCGAGATCGCCGTGCTGTGGGCGCTGCAGGGCCACGGCATCGTGATGCGCGCCGAGTGGGACGTGAACCGCCACCTGGCCCAGGGCCTGCTGGAGCCCGTGCTGCCGCATTACCAAACCCCGGCGGCCGACATCTATGCGGTGTACCCGCAGCGGCACCAGTTCTCTACCCGCGTGCAGGCGTTTGTGGGGTTTCTGGCCGAGGCGCTGGCGGCGTCGGGAGCACCGGCTGGTGTGCCCGGAAAGCCGGGCAAGCTGGGCAAATCGGGCAGGCTGGTCCAGCCGGGCGAGGGCGCCGTGCAGCTTTCTTGATCTGCGGGGTGGCGCTAACCCGGTGTTGTGGTTAGCGTGTGGCTATGCCTATCGAGTAAGGATAGATCGCGCGAAGCCGCGATCTGATCCGTTTGTTGGACAAGCCCGGTGGTGGAAGCTGAAGTGGGAAGTTGCGCCCCTGTAGATTGATCCGATGGACCGGGGTGCGGCGGGCAGACCTTGGTGGCCTGCCGATGGTTTTGCAGCGCGTGCTGGCTGCAAGCTTTCACTTTCTCCCTCGCTCCAGGCAGCCGATCTGTCTGATGACCTGTTGAAGAGCGAGCCCATCCAGCGGCTGGGCGCAGCGGCTCAGACCGGGTTCGCGGGCAGCGGGTGCAAACCGTTTCAGTGCTTTGATGCCTCCACCGGATCGGCCTTGTCGGGCCGCTCGCTCTGAGGTGCGGCGCAGGCTGGCATCGCATCAGGTCGCAAGCGCCGGCGCAGAATCACCATGGCCCCACCGCAAGCGCAGCGCCAGACCGGACGGGGTGGCGACGTTGTCGATGGTGGTGACGGCGGCGCCGATGGCCTCAGGTGCAACACCTGCAACAGGCGCAAGCTGCGCCGACTGTTGTGGTGCAGAAAGCCGAAGTTTCTGGCCCG
>CAXIRU010000001.1:0-7435 GCA_964031875.1 Acidovorax facilis | reverse complement strand
GTGCAACTTGCATGGCGCGCGACTGTGCCGGGCCAGGGGGCGTTGCGAAACTGGGAAGGCTCCTAGCTAGGGACGACACCTATGCGCAATAGGCTGACTTGGGTCAAAGGCAAAATTCGACCCCAGGGCATAGAGAGCAAGCGCTACCAGCTATTAAATTAGGAGCATTCGTGCAGCCGGGGTGAAGGATGGGGTTGCACGGGTTACGGATTTTTACGGGGCGTGGACAGCCCCAGGGGTGGGCAAGTGCCTTTTAGGGCGGGCTTTGTGCGCAGCGGCGCCCACAAGGCTTCAGGCTTTTACGTCCAGCAGCGAGCCCATCATTTCATCCTGCGTCTTGATGGTTTGCAGGTTGGCTTTGAAGGCGTAGGTGGCGGACATCTGCTCCACCGCTTCTTTTTCCAGCGCCACGCCTTCAGCCTCTTGCTGGCGCTGCACCGTGGCGCGCACGCCCGCGCTGTCGGCGGCGGCTTCCTGCTGCACCACCTGGCGGCGGTAGTTGGGGGTGTTCATGTTGGCCACGTTGTTGGCAGAAGCATCCAGCCGCAATTGCGCGGCACCGAGGCCTGAGGAGGCTATGGATCCCAATGAGGACATGGTGTGGACCTTTCAATACAACGGCAGACAACCGACGTGCGGCAATTGTCCTCGCTGTGGTGACGAAGCACAACCTGCGGGTGTTCGCCCGAACGCACCAACGCAGGAGGGGCGCAGTTACAAATTGCGATACATTCGCCCCACACCCAACGGAGAAATTGATGGCAAAGAAATTTTTCATGGGCGCGGCGCTAGGTGTGGTGGCTCTGGCCTGCAGTGTGACGGCCCAGGCGGCCTACACGGTCACCATGAACCAGGTGGGCACAGATGTGGTGGCGACGGGCAGTGGCTCGTTGAATTTGGGCGCTGCCGGGGGGTGGACATCCGGCGGCCTACTTGCGTACGTTGAACCAGACTTCGCGGTTATTGTCGTGGGGGCTACCGCGTCGGTCGATGCCTACCCCGTAGCCGGAGCGGGGCCCGCTTCCTTCGGGCCGGGTTTGGCAACGCTGGCGTCCAGCGGTTCGGGGCCCATTGCAGGCATCAGCGGAGGTGGCGGATTTGGCGGAGCACTTGCCGTCCCATCGGGCTACGTCAGCGGCGCACCTCTCGGCACATCCAGCGCCACCTACGCGGGGCAAACACTGGCTGATTTGGGTATAACCCCCGGCACCTACGTCTGGACATGGGGGTCAGGCCCCACAGCCGACTCGTTCACGCTGAACGTCGGCTCAGCCACCAGCATTCCTACCTTGTCTGAATGGGGCACGATTTTTCTCGCCACCCTGTTGGGAATGCTGGGTTCCGCAACGCTGCGTCGGCGCAGCGATTGACACGGTACGGCCAAGCCACTTCGGTGGCTTTGTTTTTTTGGGGCCGCGTGCCATCAACCCAGCGCTGGGGTTTCCGGGTGGGCCCGCAGCAGGCATTGTGCAAACGCCTGCGCCGCACGCGGCGGCTGGGGCGACTTGCGCAGCACGCTCACAAACTGGCAGCGGTAGTGGAACTGCGCGGGCAGCACGGCTTGCATCAGGCCCTGGCGCTCGAAGCTTTCGGCGTAGTGGTCGGGTAAAAAGCCGAGGTAGCGGCCCGACAGGATCAGCGTGGCGATGGACTCCTGGTCAAACCCGGTGGCCTTGCGCGGCAGGCGGGTGCTGTGGCTCAGCTCCATATTGGGCGAGTGGTAGCCCAGGCCCGCAAACTGGTAGGCACGCAAAGATTCCCAGGTGAGCGCGCCGTGGTCGGTGCCGTACAGCGGGTGGCGCGCGCCGCAGTACAGCAGCATGGTTTCGGCAAACAGGTCGGCATAGACCAGGCTTTGTGACGTCCGGTGCGCCGGGATGATGCCCACATGGAAGCTGCCGTCGATGAGCCCGCGCTCGATGGCCGGGATGGAGGCCACGTGCATCTGCAGGCTCACCTCGGGCGCCTGGCTGGCAAAGAGCGCAATCGCATCGCCGATGTGCGCGGCCGGGTTGCTGGCGGTTTTGTCGAACACCGCCACCTCCAGCCGCCCGCCCATGCGGCGGTGAATATCGTCGATGCTGCTGCGAAAGCTGTCCACGGCGGACAGCAGGCGCAGTGTTTCGTCGTACACGCGCTGGCCCTCGGCGGTGAGGGCAAAACCGGCCCGGCCCCGGCGGCACAGGGTGAGGCCCAGGCGGGTTTCCAGGTCTTTCATGTGGCGGCTCACGGTGCTGGTGCCGATGTTCAGCTCCAGCTCGGCGGCCGACATGCCGCCGCACTCCACCACGCTTTTAAACACCTGCAGCAGGCGCAAGTCCATGTCACTGAGCTGGCCCAGCACGGCGCGGTGCTTGATGGGCGGCGGAGTGGAGGGGACTGGCGCGGGGGTTTTTACTTGCATAAATCACCAAGTAAACATTGATATTTGACTATTTGAGAGATTAACAGGCAGCGCAACAATGGCCCACGTTTTGCCCCCGCTCCGTGGGGGCTGCCCGTTTTTTGTCGCCGCCTTTGCACTGGAGAACCCCATGAGCTTCGTCAACATCGAAAAACCCGCCGCCGGTGCCGAAGGCCCCCGCATGGACGCCGAGTGGCTGGACGCGCACTGGATGCCCTACACCGGCAACCGCCAGTTCAAGGCCAATCCGCGCATGATCGTGGAGGGCAGCGGCGCCTACTACACCGATTCCGAAGGCCGCAAGATTTTTGACGGCCTCTCGGGCCTGTGGTGCGCGGGCCTGGGCCATGGCCGCCGCGAGATCGCCGAGGCCATCGGCAAGCAGGCGATGAAGCTCGATTACGCGCCCGCGTTCCAGTTCGGCCACCCGCTGTCGTTCGAGCTGGCCAACCGGGTCAAAGAACTCACGCCTGCGGGCCTCGACTATGTGTTCTTCACCGGCTCGGGCTCCGAATCTGCCGATACATCGCTCAAGATGGCACGCGCCTACTGGCGTGCCAAGGGCCAAGGCACCAAGACGCGCCTGATCGGCCGCGAAAAGGGCTACCACGGCGTGAACTTCGGCGGCATCTCGGTGGGTGGCATCGTGGCCAACCGCAAGCTGTTTGGCCAGGGGGTGGAGGCCGACCACCTGCCCCACACCCAGCCGCCTGCAGGCTCGTTCCACAAGGGCATGCCACCCACGGGCAAGGAGCTGGCCGACCGCCTGCTGGAAGTGATCGCGCTGCACGATGCATCGAACATCGCCGCCGTGATCGTCGAGCCCTTCTCGGGCTCGGCCGGGGTGGTGATCCCGCCCGTGGGCTACCTGCAGCGCTTGCGCGAGATCTGCACGCAAAACAACATCTTGCTGATTTTTGACGAAGTGATCAGCGGCTTTGGCCGCAGCGGCGCCTGGACGGGTGCCGAGGCCTTTGGCGTGACGCCCGACATCCTGAACTTTGCCAAGCAGGTCACCAACGGCGCACAGCCGTTGGGCGGCGTGGTGGCCACCAAGGAAATCTACGACACCTTCATGGCCGCAGGCGGGCCGGAGTACATGCTCGAATTCCCGCACGGCTACACCTACTCGGCCCACCCGGTGGCTTGCGCGGCAGGCATTGCGGCGCTCGACATCCTGCAAAACGAAGACATGATTGGCCGCGTGAAGGCGCTGGCTCCGTACTTTGAGCAGGCCGTGCACAGCCTGAAGGGCGCCAAGCATGTGGCCGACATCCGCAACTTTGGCCTGGCCGCAGGCTTCACGATTGCCGCACTGCCGGGCGAGCCTGCCCGCCGACCGTACGAGATCGCCATGAACTGCTGGAAGAAGGGCTTTTACGTGCGCTACGGTGGCGACACCATTCAGCTGGCACCGCCCTTCATCAGCACCCAGGCCGAAATCGACCGCCTGGTCAGCGCCCTGGGCGACGCCCTGCACGAAACAGCGTAAGGCACAAGCCCGACCGGCCCATGCGCATCTCCATCCTCACCTTCGACGCCTTCAACGACCTCGACTCGCTGGTCGCATTTGGCATGCTCAGCCGCATTGCCCTGTTGGGCGACACGGACTGGCAGGTGCACATTGCCAGCCCCACGCCGCGCGTCACGTCCATGAATGGCCTGACCATCGACGCACACGAGGATCTGAGCCAGTTGGCCCAGGCCGATGCCGTGCTGGTGGGCAGCGGCATGAAGACGCGCGAGGTGGCCAACACCCCCGCGCTGATGGAACAACTGAGGGTGTTGAACCCCGAACGCCAGTTGCTGGCAGCACAGTGCTCGGGCACCTTTTTGCTCAGCCGCCTGGGTCTGCTCAGCGGCACGCCCGCCTGCACGGACTTGACCAGCAAGCCCTGGGTGGTGGAGTCGGGCGTGGACGTGGTGCCGCGCGCCTTCACTGCCCGTGGCAACGTGGCCACGGCGGGCGGTTGCCTGGCGTCGCAGTACCTGGTGGCGTGGCTGATTGCCCGCCTCAAGGGGCTGGACGCCGCGCGTGAGGTGCTGCACTACTTTGCCCCGGTGGGCGAGAAGCAGGACTACATCGACCGTGCGCTGGCCCATGTGCTGCCTGTGCTGGAACCACAGACAGCCTCGGCTTGATCACTATTAATTTGATAGCTTCTAGCGCTTGATAGGTAAGCGCCAGAGGCACTTTTTACTTGAAACCACCATGAACCACGACAAGAACGTCACCACCACCATCGGCCACCTGATTGACGGCAAACTCGTTGCCGACACCGAGCGCACGCAGCCTGTGTTCAACCCCGCCACGGGCCAGTCGACCACCAGCGTGGCGCTGGCCAGCAAGGCCACGGTCGAAGCGGCCATTGCCTCCGCTGAGGCCGCCTTCCCCGCCTGGCGCAACACGCCGCCGCTCAAGCGTGCGCGGGTGATGAGCAAGCTCAAGGTGCTGCTCGAAGACAACGCCGACAAGATCGCTGCCCTGATCACCGCCGAACACGGCAAGGTGCTGGCCGACGCGCACGGTGAGCTGCAGCGCGGCATCGAGAACGTGGAATACGCCAGCTACGCGCCCGAGCTGCTCAAGGGCGAGCACAGCCGCAACGTGGGGCCTTCGATTGACTCGTGGAGCGAGTTTCAGGCGCTGGGCGTCACCGCAGGCATCACGCCGTTCAACTTCCCGGCCATGGTGCCGCTGTGGATGTGGCCCATGGCCGTGGCCTGCGGCAACACCTTTGTGCTCAAGCCGTCGGAGCGCGATCCGTCCTCCACGCTGTTCATCGCCCAGCTGGCGCTGGAAGCGGGCCTGCCACCGGGCGTGCTCAACGTGGTCAACGGTGACAAGCTGGCCGTGGACACGCTGCTGCAAGACCCGCGCGTCAAGGCCGTGAGCTTTGTGGGCTCCACGCCCATCGCCGAATACATCTACGCCGAAGGCTGCAAGCACGGCAAGCGCGTGCAAGCCCTGGGCGGCGCCAAGAACCACGCCGTGCTGATGCCCGACGCCGATGTGGACAACGCCGTGAGCGCGCTCATGGGGGCAGCATACGGATCGTGCGGCGAGCGCTGCATGGCCATTCCGCTGCTGGTGGCCGTGGGCGACGCAGTGGGTGACGCCGTGATCGCGGGCCTCAAGACCGAGATCGCCAAGATGAAGGTCGGCCCCGGCACCGACAACAGCAACGACATGGGTCCGCTCGTGACCAAGCCGCACTTCGAGAAGGTGAAGGCCTATGTGGACAGCGGCGTGGCCGAAGGCGCCACGCTGGTGGTCGATGGCCGCAGCGTGAAGGTGGCGGGCCATGAGGAAGGCTACTTCCTGGGCGCCTGCCTGTTCGACAACGTCAAGCCCGGCATGAAGATTTACCAAGAAGAAATCTTCGGCCCCGTGCTCGGCGTGGTGCGCGTGAAGACGCTGCAAGAAGCCATGCAGCTCATCAACGACCACGAGTACGGCAACGGCACCTGCATCTTCACCCGCGATGGCGAGGCGGCCCGCTACTTCACCGACCACATCCAGGTCGGCATGGTGGGTGTGAACGTGCCCCTGCCCGTGCCGGTGGCCTACCACTCGTTTGGCGGCTGGAAGCGCAGCCTGTTCGGCGACCTGCACGCCTACGGGCCCGACGCCGTGCGCTTCTATACCAAGCGCAAGACGATCACGCAGCGCTGGCCCTCGGCGGGCGTGCGTGAGGGGGCGGTGTTCAGCTTCCCCAGCAGCCGATAAGTTGCAGAGTGCGTTCGGGGCTTGCTCAAAAGCTCACCGAGGGTGTGAAAAGGCCGGGATAAGGGCCGGGATAAGGAAAAGGCATCCGGACGCCGTCCGCCCCGAATCTCTTGAGCCCCCGAGACACTTTGAGACCCTGCGGTCCGGATGGAACCGACGGACCATCAGGGAGATTTGCAGGCTCTGCTGTGTGACAGCGCCTGTGCATGTGGGCATGTCGCCTGGGGCCCTCAGGACATTGTGCGCAGACACGTCACTGCGCCAATGGCCCCACGCGGGGAGCGAAAGACATTCACGCTGCTGCCCCGCAGGATCGCGAAGCGCAGCATTGCCGACCTGGAAAGGAACGCGCGCTTGCGCGAAAGCTCTGCACAGTCGCTCGGTACTTCCTTGCCATTCATCCCCTGCGCATTCTGAGTGCTAAGAACCTGTTCCAAGGCCTAAGGCAGCACCAGGAATTCTGAGTGGTGCGAACGCAGGATGACCCTTGCAGCATATTCGTTGACCGCCCCTGCGCTGTCGTCATAGTATGCACAGGCCTACTACTCAATTTCAGGAGGAGCCTTATGGACGCATTTATGGGTATGGTCATGCCGGTCGCTTTCAACTTCGCGCCGAAGGGTTGGGCGTTTTGCAATGGTCAATTGGTGCCGATTTCGCAAAATTCTGCAATGTTTGCCCTGCTGGGAACCATGTATGGGGGAGATGGCATCAATACCTTTGCCCTGCCAGACTTGCGCGGCCGGGTTCCCGTCGGATCGCAGGGCGATGGGCCTGGATTGACCCCCATCGAACAAGGCGAAATGGCGGGTACCAACACCAACACTGTGATTGGCAACGGCTCTGTATCCATCACATTGAGTTCCGCCAATCTGCCCACGCACACCCACCCCGCCAGCTTCAACCCCACCGAGCTCACCGCGACAACGCATTTGCAGGCGTCTACCAGCTCCTCAGGCGCCAACACGGTCCCGGCCAATGGCTCCGTGCTGTGCACATCGCCCAGCGGCCCGGGCAGCGCATCCATCTATTCACAGACCCTGGAGAATGCTGTCAATCTGGGCGGCGTGAGCACCACCATGGGCGGCACAGGCGCAGTGACGGTGGGTGCTACCGGCGCAGGCCAACCTCTGATGGCACCTGTGAGCACAACAGCCTTGGTGTCCAACATGCAGCCGTTTCTGGGCCTCAATTACGTCATCTGCATGCAAGGTATCTTCCCGTCGCGCAACTGAGATCTGAGATGGTGGGAGATCGTTTGGCGATCTCACGCAAACTGTGTTGTCAACTCCGCGAACAGC